>JAIPFF010000009.1 GCA_021736785.1 Thiohalocapsa sp.
GGTCTTCGAGCCGGGACGCTCGAACCTGCGCGATGTGCGCTTTCGCGGCGGAGGCGGGACGGATTTCTCGCCGCTGTTGAAGGAAGCCGAGCGCCATGCACCGGACATCGCCGTCTTCCTGACCGACCTCGACGGTCCCGCCGACTATCGCCCATCGTTTCCGGTGCTTTGGGCCGTACCCGCCGAGCACGCCGCCATGCCGCATCCGTTCGGGCGCAAGCTGGTGTTGGAGTAGGAGGGAGCCAGTCGTTGTTCGGGCGTAAACCCCGGACCCCTTGCCCCACGACGCGGTCGTGGCGTCGGCCGCGTTCCGTGCCACGCCGGCACCGGTCCGCGCCGGGACTATGCGCCGGAGCTCCGGGCGCGTCGGGAGCTCGTGGCTAGAGCCGCGCTGCCGTGCGCTTCAGGCGCGCGGCAGAACGATGCGATCGGTCCGTTTCGGGTTGGCGCGGAAGTAGCTCGCGGTGTTGCCGATGCGCTGGATCAAATCTGCTCCGGTGCGCTCGGCGATGGCGCTGACTTGGGCGTCGCGCTCGTCGTGGTCGCCGCCGGCGACCTTCACCTTGATCAACTCGTGGTGGTCCAGCGCGATTTCGATCTCGTTGATCACCGCCTCGCTGAGCCCGGCTTGGCCCAGGCGGACAACGGGCTTGAGGTGATGTGCCTGCTTCTTGAGCCAGCGGCGTTGGAGGTTCTCGATGGGCATGTTGTCTTCGGTCTCGGCTGCTGAAGGGGATGGTGCGCTGGTCGGCTTGGGCTCCGACTGCGGCTCCGGCTCCGGTGCCGGCTCGGGCTTAGGCCTCGACGGTCACCGGGATTTTGCCGATGCGCGATTGCCATTCGCGCGGCCCGCTGCGATGAATGGACTCGCCGCGGCTGTCGACGGCAACGGTGACCGGCATGTCTTCGACCTCGAATTCGCGGATGGCTTCCATGCCCAGGTCTTCGAAGGCAACCAGTCTGGCGCTTTTGATTGCCTTGGCGACCAGATAGGCCGCGCCGCCGACGGCCATCAGATACACCGCGCCGTGGCGCTTGATGGCGTCGATGGCGACCGGACCGCGCTCGGCCTTGCCGATCATGCCGATCAGGCCGGTCTCGGCCAGCATCTGCTCGGTGAACTTATCCATGCGCGTGGCCGTTGTCGGTCCGGCCGGGCCGACCACCTCGTCGCGCACCGGGTCCACCGGGCCGACGTAGTAGATGAAGCGCCCGGACAAGTCAACTCCCTCGGGTAGAGGCTCGCCGGCGTTCAATAGGTCCACGATGCGCTTGTGCGCCGCGTCGCGGCCGGTCAGCAGCTTGCCCGACAGCAGCAGCCGCTCGCCCGGTTGCCAGCTTGCGACGTCGGCTCGGGTGACGCGATCGAGATCGACGCGGCGGGCGCCCTCGGCGGGGTCCCATGCAAGCTCCGGCCAGTCGTCCAGGCTCGGCGGCTCGAGACGCGCGGGGCCGCTGCCGTCGAGGGAGAAATGGATGTGCCTGGTCGCGGCGCAGTTCGGAATAATCGCGACCGGCAGCGATGCGGCATGGGTCGGGTAGGTATGAATTTTCACGTCCAGGACCGTCGTCAGGCCGCCCAGGCCCTGGGCACCGATGCCGAGTGCGTTGACCTTCTCGTAGAGCTCCAGGCGCATCGCTTCGATGGCGTCGGCCGGGCCGCGCTGCTTGAGCTCGTGGATGTCGATGTCCTCGAGCAGCGCCTCCTTCGCCATTAGCATCGCCTTCTCGGCGGAGCCGCCGATTCCGATGCCGAGCATGCCCGGCGGGCACCAGCCGGCGCCCAGGGTGGGGACGGTTTTCAGGACCCAGTCCACCACGCTGTCGCTCGGGTTCAGGATCGCGAAGCGCGATTTGTTCTCGGAGCCGCCGCCCTTGGCCGCCAGGCGCACCTCGACCCGGTCGCCGGGAACCAGCTCGGTATGAACGATGGCGGGGGTGTTGTCGCCGGTGTTCGCGCGCGCGCCGATGGGCGGCGATACCATCGATGCGCGCAGCACGTTGTCGGGGCGCAGATAGGCGCGGCGCACGCCCTCGTCGATCATCTGCTGCAGGCCCATCTGCGCGTCCCAGCGCACCTCCATGCCGACCTTGACGTAGACGACGACCATACCCGTGTCCTGGCAGATCGGGCGGTGACCCTCCGCGCACATGCGCGAGTTGATCAGGATCTGCGCCATGGCGTCCTTGGCTGCCGGGGATTCTTCCTGTTCGTAGGCCGCAGACAGCGCCTTGATGTAGTCTCGCGGATGGAAGTAGGAAATGTACTGAAGGGCGTCGGCGACGCTCTCGATCAGGTCTTGTTGGCGAATGGTGGTCATCGATATTGTCCGAGCGGGGATTGCAGTTGAGCAGGCCGGCGTCGATCGTGCCGATACGGATCGTCCCGGCGCCGATCGAACCAGTATAGCGGCCGGGCGGGGGGGCGATGGTGGCGAGCGCCCGTCGGCGGCGCGGGCCACCCGCGGTCCCGGAACCGGATCGGTGCGCAACGCGCTCGTGCTAGCGGGGGTTGCCATCCATGTCGCGGGCATGTATTCTTTCCGGCTTGCAACAGGCGCGTAGCTCAGTTGGTTAGAGCACCACCTTGACATGGTGGGGGTCGGTGGTTCGAGTCCACTCGTGCCTACCAGATGCCAGCCGTCAGCCTTCGAAGATGCGCTCTCCCGCGCGGCGGGCAGCAGCAACGAGGCTGGCGGCTTTTGTTTTTCCGGCCCGGTTGCGGTTCCGGTTCCGGTTCCGGTTCCGAATTGCTCCGGCTGTGGCCGGAGACGGCGCACAACCCCATCGGCGTGCCGTGGCGTTGTGTCTGCAAGTGTGTCTGCCGCCGAAAGCGCGCCGTCGACCCGTCGACGTGCCGCGCACACCGCCCTCGCCAGGGGACATGGTCATGAGGCGCCGACGGCGCGGCGGCCGCGGCAGATTTCGTTTCGTCGGGTGCCCCCGCGCTGGCGAAGGCCGGTGGTTTTCGCTCCCGGCGCCGACACGCGGTCATGACCGGACGGCCCTCTCATGTGATCTCTCGTATGGATCACCACTGACAGCACAGGTTTCGAGATGCCGCAAATCACCCTCCCGGACGGATCCAGACGCCAGTACGACGCCCCGCTCTCGGTGCACGATGTTGCCGCCGATATCGGCCCCGGTCTTGCCAAGGCCGCACTCGCGGGGCGCGTCGACGGCAGCCTGGTGGATACCTCCTTCGTCATCGCTCGCGACGCCGAGCTCGCCATCGTGACCCGTAAAGACGAGGACGCGCTGGAACTGCTACGTCACGATGCGGCCCATGTCATGGCCCAGGCGGTGCAAGAGCTTTATCCCGGTACGCAGGTGACCATCGGCCCCGCCATCGAAAACGGCTTCTACTACGATTTCGCCCGCGACGAGCCATTTACGCCCGACGATCTCGCCGCCATCGAGGCGCGCATGCACGAGATCGTCAAGCGCGACCTGCCTATCGAGCGCGAGGTCTGGGAGCGCGAGCAAGCCAAGCAGGCCTTCGGCGGTCTGGGCGAGACCTACAAGGTCGAGATCATCGACGACATCATTCCCGAGGGCGAGGAAGTCTCGGTCTATCGCCAGGGCGAGTGGTTCGATGTGTGCCGCGGCCCGCACCTGCCGAGCACCGGCAAGCTCGGCAACGGGTTCAAGCTGACCAAGGTGGCCGGCGCTTACTGGCGCGGCGACTCCCGCAACCCGATGCTTCAGCGCATCTACGGTACCGCCTGGCGCGACAAAAAAGAGCTCAAGGACTACCTGCACCGACTCGAAGAGGCCGAGAAGCGGGATCACCGCAAGCTCGGCAAGCAGCTCGACCTGTTCCATTTTCAGGACGAGGCGCCGGGCATGGCTTTCTGGCACCACAACGGGCGCGTGGTCTATCGCCAGATCGAGCGCTACATGCGCGAGAAGCTGGACGAGTACGGCTACCAAGAGGTCGAGACGCCGCAGGTGCTCGACCGCAGCCTGTGGGAGCGCTCCGGGCACTGGGAGAAGTTCGCGGACGACATGTTCACGACGCAGCTGGACGATCACGACTTCGCGATCAAGCCCATGAACTGCCCGGGCCACATTCAGCTCTACAACCAGGGACTGAAGAGCTACCGGGATCTGCCCTTGCGGATCGCCGAGTTCGGCGTCGTGCACCGCAACGAGCCGTCGGGCACCCTGCACGGGCTGATGCGTGCGCGCCGTTTCACGCAAGACGACGCCCACGTCTTCTGTACCGAGGATCAGCTTCAGAGCGAAGTGGCGACGCTGATCGACATGGTCTTCGAGACCTACCGCGATTTCGGCTTCGAGCAGATCGACTTGGCCCTGTCGCTGCGCCCCGAGAAGCGCGTCGGCAGCGACGCGCTGTGGGACAAAGGGGAGGCGGCACTGGACCGGTCGCTGCGCGACAAGGGGCTCGAGTTCCGAGTGCAGCCCGGCGAAGGCGCCTTCTACGGGCCGAAGATCGAGTTCACGCTGCGCGACAGCATCGGGCGTACCTGGCAGTGCGGCACCATTCAGGTGGATTTCTCGATGCCCGGGCGGCTCGGTGCGCACTATATCGCCGAAGACAACAGCAAGCAGGTGCCGGTGATGATTCATCGCGCCATTCTGGGCTCGATGGAGCGCTTTATCGGCATCCTGATCGAGCACTATGCCGGTGCATTGCCGGTCTGGCTCGCACCGGTTCAGGCTGTCGTGCTGAATATCACCGATCGCCAGGCAGAGTATGTCGAGCGGGTCACTAAACTACTGCGCAGCAAGGGATTCCGCGTTGAGCCGGACTTGAGAAACGAAAAGATCGGCTTTAAAATCCGCGAGCACACGCTGCACAAGGTGCCTTTCCTGCTTGTGGTCGGCGACCGCGAGGTGGAGCAGGACACCGTGGCGCTGCGCGACCGCAAAGGCACCGACCTCGGTACGCCGAGCCTCGACGCGTTGATCGAGATGCTGTCCGGGCAGGTCGCAAACCGCTTGCAATGACGTACTCGCGCCGGGTGCCGCCGATCGGTCGGTGCGCTCGCGGGGCCGTTTTCTTTTTCTGATTGGAGGAGTCTGCTATCGCTGCACCAAAACGCAACCGCGTCAATGAGGAGATCACGGTCCGAGAGGTCCGGCTGATCGGCGCGGAAGGGGACCAGATCGGTATCGTCGACATCGATTCGGCGATGGAGAAAGCAAGCGCCGCGGGTATGGATCTCGTCGAGATCGTCCCGAACGCGGAGCCGCCGGTCTGTCGGCTGATGGATTTCGGTCGATTCTTGTTCGACCAGAAGAAGAAAAAATCCGAGGCGCGCAAGAAGCAGAAGCAGGTTCAAGTCAAGGAAGTCAAGTTCCGCCCCGGGACCGACATCGGCGACTACCAGGTCAAGCTGCGCAATCTGACGAGATTTCTCCAGGAGGGGGATAAGGCCAAGGTAACCATGCGTTTTCGCGGCCGCGAGCACGCGCACCGGGAGCTCGGGCTGGATCTGCTTCGTCGGGTCGAGAACGATCTCGCCGAGATCAGCGTGGTCGAGCAGCAGCCACAAATGGAAGGGCGGCAGATGATCATGGTGCTCGGGCCGAAGAAAAAGTAGGGATATCGGCCCGCAGGGCAGGCTCGTAGCCGCAACCGGAGTCCGGAGTCCCGGTCGCGGCATCGATTTGGCGGCTCGGACTTGGTTTCCGAGCTGCACCGCGCCTCGCGCCGTCGGCGCGATGTGCGCATACGGAACGCGCCGTTTTGTCGGCGCCGGAAAGACAGCGGCCGCCGGGGGAGGGCTCCCGAGCGAGTGCCGCATCGAATAAACAGTCCATGGAGACAAGAAATGCCCAAAATCAAAACCAACCGCGGCGCGGCAAAGCGATTTGCCGCTACCGCGTCCGGATCGTTCAAGCGCAATGCGTCGCACCGTCGTCACATCCTGACGAAGAAATCGACCAAGCGTAAGCGCCAGCTTCGTGCGTCGCATCTGCTGCATAAGGCAGACGAGCGGGCCGCGCGTCGCATGATGCCCTACTGCTAACACGTAACGAATCCGGAGTAACGAGTCATGCCAAGAGTTAAACGCGGCGTTACCGCACACGCCCGTCACAAGAAGATCCTGGACGAAGCGAAGGGCTATTACGGCGCCCGCAGCAAGGTCTTCCGGGTTGCCAAGCAGGCCGTCATCAAGGCCGGCCAATATGCCTATCGCGATCGCCGTCAGCGCAAGCGTCAGTTCCGCGCGCTGTGGATCGCCCGTATCAACGCGGCCGCGCGCCTGAACGACCTGTCTTACAGCCGTCTGATGGCCGGTCTGAAAATGGCCGGTGTCGAGATGGACCGCAAGATGCTGGCGGATCTGGCCTATCACGACGAGGCCGCATTCGCGGCATTGGCGGAGCAGGCTAAGTCCGCGCTCGCGCAGGCGTGATCGGCGACGTGCCCGGCACGTGTCCGGGCGCGTCTTGCCGCCGGTCTTCCACGGCCTCGTCGCCTTCGTCGGCGAGGCCGCGCTTCTCCCTTTCCCATCGCCATTGCTCGGCCCTGCCGTCCGCGGGGCTTCGGAGGCGTGAGCCATGAACGACAACGCAGTGTCCGGCATCGATGAACTGCGGGACGCGGCGCTCGATGCCCTGCAGGGCGCCGCCGACCTTGCGGCGTTGGACCGCGTGCGTGTGCAGTACCTCGGCAAAAGCGGCCTGTTGACCGCGCAGCTGAAATCTCTCGGTGCGCTGCCCGCCGACCAGCGTCCGGCGGCCGGGCAGGCCATCAACCGAGCCAAGGCGGCAGTGCAGCAGGGTATCGACGCGCGCAAGGCCGGCTTGGAGCAGGCCGCGCTCGAGCAAAAGCTCGCGGACGATCGCATCGATGTCACGCTGCCGGGGCGCGGTCAGCGCTCGGGCGGTCTGCACCCGGTGACGCGCACGCTGCAGCGCATCGAGCGGCTGTTTCAGAACGCCGGCTTCAGTATCGAGGAAGGCCCCGAGGTCGAAGACGACTATCACAACTTCGAGGCCCTCAACATCCCGGCGCATCATCCGGCCCGGGCCATGCACGACACCTTCTATTTCGACGACGGCCGCCTGCTGCGCACGCACACCTCTCCGGTACAGATCCGCGTCATGGAGAGCCGCGAGCCGCCGCTGCGCATCATTGCGCCGGGACGTGTCTATCGCTGCGACTCGGATCTGACGCATACGCCCATGTTTCACCAAGTGGAAGGCTTTTTGGTGGACGAGCAGGCCACGTTCGCCGACCTGAAAGGCGTGCTCTATGACTTTCTGCGCAACTTCTTCGAGCAGGACGACCTGAAACTGCGCTTCCGCCCGTCGTATTTTCCGTTCACCGAGCCCTCGGCCGAGGTCGATGTGCAGTGCGTGATGTGCGGCGGCGACGGATGCCGCGTCTGCAAGCAGACCGGCTGGCTGGAGGTCCTCGGCTGCGGGATGATCCATCCGGAGGTGTTCCGACACGTGGGAATCGACTCCGAGCGCTACCTGGGCTATGCCTTCGGCATGGGCGTCGAGCGCCTGGCCATGCTGCGCTACGGCGTCGATGACCTGCGCCTCTACTTCGAGAATGATCTTAGGTTCCTGGCGCAATTCTCTTAAAAAAATGAAGAAATTCTCAGATTGGCTCGGTTGCCGAATAGCGCCGGAGAGATCCGATGCGCTTTAGCGAGGCTTGGCTGCGCGAGTGGGTCGATCCGCCCATCGACACGCAGCAACTGGTCAGCCAGCTCAGCATGTCCGGACTCGAGGTGGATGCCGTCGAGCCTGCCGCGGCCGCCTTCAGCGGCGTGGTGGTGGGCTATGTGGAGGCGCTCGACGCCCATCCCGATGCCGAGAAGCTGCGCGTCTGCCGCGTCGATGTCGGCGAGCAAGCGCCGCTGCAGATCGTCTGCGGTGCGGCGAATGTGGCCGCCGGCATGAAGGTTCCGGTGGCCATGGTCGGCGCGCGACTCCCCGGCGATTTCAAAATCAAGCGGGCGAAGCTGCGCGGCGTCGAGTCGCTCGGCATGATCTGCTCGGCCTCGGAGCTCGGACTGGCCGAGAGCTCGGACGGCATCATGGTGCTGCCCCCCGAATCGCCGCTGGGCGAGGACTTGCGCGCGTTCATGGCGCTCGATGATCAATGCATCGAGCTCGACCTGACGCCCGACCGCGGAGACTGCCTCAGCGTCGCCGGCGTGGCGCGCGAGGTCGGCGTCTTGAATCGGGTCAACGTGCGCCGCTCGAGCGCCGCCGCGGTCGCGCCGGCGAGCGACGCGCGCCACGCCGTCGAGGTGCGCGCCGAGTCCGCCTGTCCGCGCTACCTGTGCCGTGTCATCAGCGGTATCGATCCCGGCGCCAGGACCCCGCTTTGGATGCAGGAGCGCCTGCGCCGGGGCGGCGAGCGTCCGATCAGCGCGGTCGTCGACGTCACCAATTACGTTCTGCTGGAGCTCGGGCAGCCGTTGCACGCGTTCGACCGCGACCTGCTGCAGGGCGGGATCGAGGTGCGCATGGCCCGCGCCGGCGAGCCGCTGGCGCTGCTGAACGGCGAAGAGATCGCGCTGCGGGACGACACGTTGGTTATCGCGGACGCGGCCAGGCCGGTGGCGCTGGCCGGCATCATGGGCGGCTCGGCGACCGCGGTGGGCGAAGATAGCGTCAATATTCTTTTGGAGAGCGCCTTCTTCGCGCCCACCGCAATCACCGGCAAGGCCCGCAGTTACGGACTGCACACCGAGTCCTCGCACCGCTTCGAGCGCGGCGTCGATCCGGCATTGCAGGAGGCCGCCATCGAGCGCGCGACGGCGCTGTTGCTGGACATCGTCGGCGGGCAGGCGGGACCGATCGTCTCCGCTGCGTCGCAAGCGCACCTGCCGCAGGCGCCGGCGCTTGCGCTCAAGCGCGCGCGCATCTCCCAAGTTTTGGGTATCGAAATCGGCGATGAGGATGTGACCGATATTCTGGGGCGGCTCGGCATGTCCCTCGAAGCCGTCGACGACGGCTGGCGGGTGACGCCGCCGACCAGCCGTTTCGACATCCTGCTGGAGGTCGACCTGATCGCCGAGATCGGACGCATCTACGGATACGACCGTATCCCCGTGACCCATGCGCGCTCGGCTGCCGTCACGCGCGCACCGTTGGAGATGAGCTTCGACCTCGACCGTTGCCGTCAGCTGCTGGTCGACCGCGGCTATCACGAGGCCGTGACCTATAGCTTCGTCGCCCCCGAGCTGCAGTCGCTGGTGGACCCCGATTCGTCGCCGCTGTGCTTGGCGAACCCGCTGTCGGCCGAGATGTCCGCCATGCGCACGACGCTGTGGGTCGGCCTGCTGCAGGCCGCGAGGCAGAACCTGGCGCGCCAGCAGATGCGGGTACGCCTGTTCGAGAGCGGGCTGCGCTTTCGCCGTGACGGCGGCGATCTGCACCAGGAGCCGATGCTGGCCGGTCTGGCGGTCGGTCCGGTGCAGCCCGAGCAGTGGGCCGAGCCCGGCCGCGCTGCCGATTTCTTCGATCTGAAGGCCGATCTGCAAGCCCTGCTCGGGGCCAGTGCGTCGGCGGCCGAGTGCCGCTTCGAGCCGGCAAGCCATGCGGCGTTGCATCCCGGCAAGAGCGCGCGGATTCTGCGCGGCGAGCGCACCGTGGGCTGGGCCGGGACGATTCATCCGGCGTTGGCGTCGAAGCTCGACCTGCCGGAGCAGGTGCAGCTGTTCGAGCTGATGACGAGCGACCTCGGCTCGGCGCCGAAGCCGGCCTTCGTGCAGCTGTCGAAGTACCCGTCGATCCGCCGCGACATCGCCATCGTGGTCGATATCGGCGTCGCCTATGCGGCCGTTCGCGGCAGCATCGAGGCCGCCGCCGGCGAATGGCTTCGCGACCTGGTGTTGTTCGACGTCTACGTCGGCGACAAGATAGACTCCGGGCGAAAAAGCATGGCTTTGGGATTGATTTTGCAGGCACCTTCTCAGACACTTACGGATCAGGAGGTTGAGTCGGTCGTCGGCGGCGTGCTCCGGCGTCTCGAGGCAGACTGCGGAGCGCAGCTTCGCAGCTGAGCAGATCCACCCGACCAAGCCCCCGCCGCGGGACACAATGGCCGGCGAGCGTTTCCGCCGCCGGCCGGTGAAGAGAGACGATATGGCACTGACCAAGGCAGACATGGCCGAGCACTTGTTCGAAGAGCTCGGTCTCAACAAGCGCGAAGCGAAAGACGTCGTCGAGTCTTTTTTCGAGGAGATTCGCTCCGCGCTCGAGCGCGGCGAGCAGGTCAAGCTATCCGGGTTCGGCAACTTCGATCTTCGCGAGAAAAAACAGCGACCCGGCAGAAACCCGAAAACGGGTGAAGAGATACCTATAACCGCCCGCCGAGTAGTCACTTTTCGCCCGGGCCAAAAACTGAAGTCGCGGGTGGAAGCCTATGGCGGACCCGAGCAATAGCGTCGACGAGCTACCGCCGATACCGGGAAAACGCTATTTCACCATCGGCGAAGTCAGCGAGCTGTGCGACGTCAAACCGCATGTGCTTCGCTACTGGGAACAAGAGTTTCCGCAATTGAAGCCCGTCAAGCGCCGCGGGAACCGGCGCTACTATCAGCGCCATGATGTGCTGACGGTTCGCCAGATCCGCAGCCTGCTGTACGAGCAGGGCTTTACCATCGGCGGCGCTCGGCAGCAGCTTTCCGGCGAATCCGCGAAGCACGATAGCTCGCAGAGCCATCAGATTATCAAGCAGTTGCGCTCGGAGCTCGAGGATTTGCTTCACGACCTGAAGCGCAAGGCCCACTGATATTGACAGGACGGCGTCCGATGCCTATCCTGGCTTGCTTTCCGGGCGTAGCGCAGTCTGGTAGCGCACCACAATGGGGTTGTGGGGGTCGCAGGTTCGAATCCTGCCGCCCGGACCAAAATAGAACGCGGCGACGGCTCGACCATCGCCGCGTTTTCTCGTTTAGGAACCGGCTGCTTCGGCTCCGGGATTCTTCCCCTCGCGGCGCGGTCGCAGTGTGCATGGAGATGCATCTAGACCGGCGATCCCGTCGGCACCGGGCGGTGCGCGGCGATGACTGATCCCCTCACAGGGTGCGGACCCCCTCCCGACCCCGAGGCCGAGCCCAAGCCGGATCCCGGCGCGTGCGCCCCGCGGGGTGAGCGCATCCGCGTGCGCGGCTTGGTGCAGGGGGTCGGCTTCCGGCCGACGGTCTGGACGCTGGCGCGTGCGCTCGGGCTGCGCGGAACAGTACGCAACGACGGCGATGGCGTTCTCATCCGCGCCTGGGGCGACACTGATTCGCTGGGGCTTTTCGCCGAGCGTCTGCGCTCGGCCTGCCCGCCGCTTGCCCGCGTGGATTCCATCGAGCGAGTGCCGCTCACGGACCCGCCGGATGACGACGAGTTCGTGATCGTCGCCAGCGCGGCCACCGAGGTGCACACCGGGATCGTGCCGGATGCAGCCACCTGCGAGGCTTGCGCCGCCGAGGTCGCCGATCCGTCCAACCGCCGTTATCGCTACCCCTTCACCAATTGCACCCACTGCGGCCCGCGGCTCAGCATCGTCCGGGCGATTCCCTACGATCGCGCCAACACCAGCATGTCGGTATTCCCGATGTGCCCCGCTTGCGGCGCGGAATACGGTAATCCCGCCGACCGCCGCTTCCACGCCCAGCCCAACGCCTGTCCGGTGTGCGGCCCGCGTGCCTGGCTGGTCGCGGCCGACGGCAGCGAGCCGCGCGTCGCCGGCGAGGCTTGGCTCGATGCGGTGGACGGTGCGAGCCGGCTGCTGGCCAAGGGCCGGATCATCGCGATCAAGGGTGTCGGCGGCTTTCATCTCGCCTGCGATGCAGCCGACGCCGACACGGTGGCCGAGCTTCGACGGCGCAAGCGCCGCTGGGCGAAGCCGTTTGCGCTGATGGCGCGCGATCTCGACGTGATCGGGCGTTACTGCCGCGTGTCGGAAGACGAGGCGGTCGCTCTGAAAAGCCCTGCCGCGCCGATCGTGCTGCTCGACATCGCCTGCGCCGACGGGCTCGCGCCGGGGATTTCGCCGGGACAGGACTCGCTGGGCTTCATGCTGCCTTACAGTCCGCTGCATCGGTTACTGCTGGCCCGATGGGATCGGCCATTGGTCATGACCAGCGGCAATATCAGCGATGAGCCCCAGTGCACCGACAACGATGACTGCGGCGACCGGCTCGGTGCCCTTGCCGATGCCTTCCTGCTCCACGATCGCGCCATCGTCAACCGCGTCGACGACTCGGTGACGCGGATTATGGACGGCAGCCTGCGCATGCTGCGGCGGGCCCGCGGCTACGCGCCCGCGCCCCTGCCGCTTCCGCCCGGTTTCGAAGAGGCGCCGCCGGTGCTGGCCATGGGCGGAGAGTTGAAGAGCACCATTTGCCTGCTGCGGGACGGACAGGCGGTGCTTTCGCAGCATCTGGGAGACCTCGAGGACGCGAGGACGGCGGCGGAGTATGCGCGCACCGTCGATCTGTATCGGCAGGTGTTTAACCACTCGCCGAGTGTCGTGGCCATCGATCTGCATCCGAATTATCGCGCTTCCGTCACCGGGCGCGCCATCGCCGATGCCGAAGGCGTGCCGGTGATCGCGATCCAGCACCACCGGGCGCACGTGGCCTCGGTGTTGGCCGACAATGGCTGGCCCCTCGACGGCGGCCCGGTGGTCGGCGTCGCCTTGGACGGCTCCGGCTACGGCGACGACGGCAGCATCTGGGGCGGGGAATGGCTGGTCGGCGACTATCGCTCGCTGCGGCGTGTGGGGCACCTGCGCCGCACCGCGCTGCCCGGCGGCACACGCGCGATACTGGAGCCTTGGCGCACCCTGTTCGCCCACATCGTCGAGCACTTCGGCTGGGATGCATTCCTGGGCCGCTTCGGCGATCTTGGCATCGCCAAGCGCCTCTCGGAGCGCCGCCCCGACGTGCTGAACGCCATGATCGAGCGCGGCCTGAACACGCCGCGGACGTCCTCCTGCGGCAGGCTGTTCGACGCGGTGGCAGCGGCCCTCGGTATCTGCGCCGACGGCATTGTCTACGAAGGGCAGGCCGCCATCGAGCTCGAGGCCCTCTGCCGCCGGTGCACGACGGTCGAGCCCGGCTATCGGTTGGCCATCGTCGAGGAGGACGGGGCGCGCATCCTCGATTCCGGTCCGATGTGGTCGGCGTTGTTCGCCGATCTGTCCAAGGGCGTAGCGCCGGCGACGATCGCGGCGCGCTTTCACGCCGGTGTCGCCGACGCCGTCACCGAGCTGTCATGCTTGATCGCGGCGGACCGAGGTATCGGCAGCGTCGCCCTGTCCGGCGGCGTTTTCCAGAACAGGACGCTGTTCGAGCGCGTCTGTAGCGGGCTGAGAGGGCGCGGGCTGCGTGTTTTGTCGCATCGTCTGGTGCCCATGAACGACGGCGGTCTTGCGCTCGGGCAGGCCGTCGTCGCCGCCGCGATGCAGGGGGGCGGGACGCCTCAAGCCTGAAGCCTGAAGCCCGATCGATCGCCCGATCGATCGCCCGATCGATCATGGCGTGGCGCGGCGCCGTGATCGCGGCACACGGATGCGCATGGACCGCGTCGTTAGCGGCTGTTTCGCACCGGGCGCAGGGCCGCCGGGGGCCGCGCCGCTCCTGCGGGATTCTTGCGCGGTTTGGCGGGGCGCCCGATGTAGTAGCCCTGTGCATAGTCGACGCCGATCTCGCGCAGGGTATCGACGATCTCTTCGTTCTCGACGAACTCCGCGATCACCCGCTTGCCCATGCCGTGGGCCATATCGGTGACGGCGCGCACGAAGATCCGATCCTCGCGGCTGTAGGCGATGTCGCGGATAAAGGCACCGTCGATCTTGACGTCGTTCACGGGCAATTGTCGCAGGTAGGCGTAAGACGCGAAGCCGCTGCCGAAGTCGTCCAGCGCGAAGCGGCAGCCGATCTCTTGAATGCTTCGCATCAGGCGCGTCGCATTGGCGAGGCTGTTGATCGCTACCGTCTCGGTCACTTCGAAGGTCAAGTCCGACGGGTTGACCTGGTGGCGCTGCAGCAACTCCTCAACCGAGGGCAGCAGGGCAGGATCCTGGAGCGCGTTGGCGGACAGATTGATGGACAGCCCCAGACCGCGGTGAGAGGCCATCAGCTCGATGGCGTTGGACAGCACCCAGTGGTCGATTGCCTCGATCTGGCCGGTCTCCTCGGCAATCGGGATAAAGCTGAACGGCAGCACGATCTCGCCGTTCGGGTCGCGCATGCGAAGCAAGGCCTCCGCGCGGCGGACATTGCCGGTGGCGAGCTCGGCGATGGGTTGGAAATGCAGTTCGTAGCGGTTCTCGCTCAGTGCCGCGGCGATACGGTCGGCCCAGATCACGCGGGCATTGGCGCGCTCGCGGCCCTTGTCGTCCAAAGAGAAGACATGCCAGCGTCCCCGACCCTTGGCTTTGGCTTGATACATCGCCAGGTCCGCGTCGGCCATAAGCTGCTGCGCGTCGCGTCCGTGCTGAGGGTAGAGGACGATGCCGACGCTGGCCGATACCTGATGGCGCCAGGTGCGTGCGCGCACGACAACCTCTTGAATACGGTCCTGGAGCTTGCTTGCCAGCGCAGTCGCCTGCGCCGCATCGGCGCCGGGCAGGATAACCGCGAACTCGTCGCCGCCCAGCCGTCCGAGCACGCCGTTGCCTTTGGTGCTGCTGGTCAGTTGCTCTGCGATGCGCTGCAACAGGCTGTCTCCGATCGGGTGGCCGCTGATGTCGTTGACGTCTTTGAACTGATCGAGGTCGACGAACAACAGTGCGCCGTGGCTGCCGTCGCGTGCGGATTGGTCGAGCAGCACGACCAGTTCCTGATTGAACCTGCGGCGGTTCAGCAGCGTCGTCAGCGGGTCGTGATCGGCCAGCCAAAGCAACTCGGTGCGGGCTTCTTCGCGATCCTTTTCGGTGGCCTCCATGCGCACCGATACCGCATCGACGGCTTCGACGATCAGGTCCATTTCGTCGCGGATCGCCAATGGCCGGTTCGTCGTCGGCAGCCGCTCGCGCAGCTCCGCGAAGCGTTGTTCCGCAAGCAGCGGCAGCAGCCGCGCCAATCTGCGCAGTCGCGACAGGGGCGTGCGCATGATCAGCAGCAGCAAACCTTCCGAGAGCGCGAGTCCGACGAGGCCGATCAGGATGCTGTTGCGGATGGCGTTGCCGATCGCTATGCGCTGCGCCGTCACGTTGTTCATCACCAGCGCGTCTGCGTTGGGTGCGATGTCGGCGATGCGGAAGACCTCGAACCAGTCGCCGCCGCGCGGGATCAGCGCGACGGTGCGACCATCCACGTCCACGTCGACGGTCGCGGATTCGCTCTCGCGCATCCGCTCGGTGGCCGACTCGAACAGTGTCTTGCTGCGCTCCGGGTGCGTAATGGCACGAAACGTTTCGTAGGGCGTGTCGGGGTCGTCGGCCTTCGCTTCCTTGCCGGCATCAGGCACGATGGCGGCTTCGGCCCCCGAGAGGGCGTTGAAGGCCAGCAGCGCATCGGCCACGGAACTGCCCAGGACCAGTGCGCCGGAGGACTCGCCGCGCCACAGCAGCGGTGCCGCCAGGTACTGTCGGCAATCGCGCCGGCAGGTCAGCATCCGCGCCGTATCGTCCGGGGCCGCGCGGATGCGTCCCACCAGCGCCGACGGTAGCGGCGCTGCCTGGGGCGGCCACAGCAATTGCGTTCGCCCGTCCAGTCGCACCCAGTGCGCGGAGCGGATGTCCCACTCCAAATCGAGCATGACGCCATTGGTCTGCAGGGCGCGATGCAGATGCTCTTCGAGCGTCTCGTCGGCGGTTTCCGGGACCAGCAGCGGGACGACATTCGCCAGCCGCGACATCTGCTGGTAGCGGTTGTCGAGCAGGGCCATCAACTGCCTTGACTGGCGCTCGCGCACCAGCTGCTGTTGCAGCTCGAACTGATCGAACAGTTGGGAATAGACGAACCACGCCAGCGCCGCGTTGACCAAGACGAGCACCAGGCTCAGTCCGATCAGGGCCTTCCACCTGAGGCTGAGCTGGTATCCGGATCGGCCGTGCAGAGAGGACGTTGACACGGCCTGCCTCAGAAACGGAACGCGGCCTGCACCGATAGCAAGTGCCAGTATCTAGCGCGGTCGTCGGGTGGAGGGTTCTCGCGCGTAGAAAGGATAAAGGTACCGTTGTTGTAGGCGTACTCCGCGCGCAGCATCCAATGCGCGTTGATGTCCCAGCGCAGTCCCGCCGTGAGGATTTTCGAGAAGCCGGCGTTGGCCGGGAGCAGGCCGCCCGTCTCGCGCTCGAGCCCACGCCCGTCGCGATCGTCGACATCGGCATAACCTTCCTCGTAGCGCAGCATGAGCTCCAGATCCGGGCGCAGGCGGTAGGTGCCTTGCAGATAATACCCTTCGCCGGTTGCGTCGCGGTCCGGAATCGGATAACCGAAGCCGCGCCACTGAATAGGCTCGCGCGCGTATTCGGCCGTCAATGTCCATTGCTCGGTGTTGTATTGCGCCGAGGCGATCCAGTAGACGAACTCGAGCCCGCCCGCATCGAGCGTGAGCGGTGCTCGCCGATCCGGGTCGAATTCTATCGACAGTGTGGCGCCGCTCAAGCCGAGCTTGAGTCGCTCGCTGGCCGTGGTGTACCAGAGACTCGCGAGCCAACTGTTGCCGTCGGGCTTCATCTTGCCGGGGAAGTCTCCGTTGAGATAGGCCCATTCGACGTTCTTGTCGAGAACCGGCTTACCGGCCCCCAGGGTCAACGAAAGGTTTCCGAATGGGCGGTACAGCTCCGAGTACAGCATGGCGCCGTCCATGGACAGTACCAAATTGCGTACGCGGTCGAAATACACGACTTGCGGTAAAAAAATACCCGGATGCGTAAATGGTACGTCGCGTGTTTCGTTGTAGAGCCCGAGCGGATTCTTGATCCGCCCGAGGCGCACTCCGAGACGGCCTTCGGCGCTGGAGTGAAGGCTGATATCGGCCAGGCCGTAATCCAGCGCAATATCGCCGTCGGACATTTCGCCGGCGCGCCGGAACAGTGCCTGTCCGGAGAAAAGCAGGCGCGGATGCAGGCGCAGCGAAGCATTCAGGCCGATTTCGGTGAAATCGAATGACGTGTCGGGACTGTCGCCGAACCAGCGATTATCGCTGGTATACACCAATGCCTGACTGGCGAAGCCGTGAATCTGGATGCGTTCCCAGTAAGACTCCGCGGCGTCCGCTGAGCCGAGCCACCCGAGCAGCAGGGCGACGATCGGAATTGCGCGCACCGACATCTCAACGCACCTCCAGCACGCGGACGCGGCTGTCGCCCGGGACGCCTTCCACATAGCCGATTGCGTTCGGCGTGGAAGCTACCCGCTGCAGCATCTCTTGCTCTGAAGAAACAATGATCGGCGCCTGCCCCGTACCCGAGAAGAGCTGCCTGTCCCATACGCGCCGCAGCTGATAGGGGAACAGACCCAGAACGGTCTTGGAGAACTCCCGATGGACGGGATGATCGTCCGGCAAGACAAAGACCTTCACTGTCTGGTCGTCGCCCCAGCGCTGCAGACGCAGCGTGAAGAAGAGTCTTGCCTCGTTACGGGATAGGACTTTATCGGCCAGATCCTTGTTGGCAATCAGTTCCTGGCCGACAAGCGCTTGCGGGATGAGCAAACATGTGAACGTCGCCGCAATTCCGAGCAGCGGCCCGGATGAGGAAGGCGCAGATCGGTGCCTCAACCGCCGGCGCAGCTGCTTCCATCGCAACAGTCGCAATAATGCCGACGAGCGTCTATGCAACGCGGGCTGATGCACAGAATCGTGTACTCAGGTCGAGAGCTCCGGGGCCCGCTCCGGGACCGAGACAAGCCCTTGGATTGAAAGAATCGGATGGCCGGCGACTCGAATAGAGATGCCGCAAGCTCCTTCGCCGCCCAAGTCACCTTGAGGTTACTACGCTGTGGCGTTTAACTCAACGGAGGTTGTTTGCCGCAGCGCATCCGATGCGAAAAAGTCGGGGTGCCGACCGCAATCGATACATGAATCTTTTGGCGCCGACGGGGCCGCGCGCCGGCGAGATCCCGTGATCCGCGGTTGCGGTTATCGAATCCAATTCGACGGGCGCGGACGATAACGGTCGGGAATAAGAATGGTGGGCGCGAGCTGGCTCGGGTCCTGCTGCGGAAAGTCCAGCGTATAGTGCAGTCCGCGACTCTCCCGCCGCCGCTGCGCCGATTGTACGATCAGATCCGCGACCTCCACCAGATTGCGCAGCTCCAGGAGGTCGTTCTCCACGCGGAAATTACTGTAGTTTTCGATGATTTCCTGCCGCAGCAAATCGATGCGGCGTTTTGCCCGCTGCAAACGTTTATTGGTTCTGACAATGCCGACGTAGTCCCACATGAAGCGGCGCAGCTCTTCCCAGTTGTGGGAGATCACGACCTCTTCGTCGGGCTCGGTGACGCGGCTGGCGTCCCAGGGCGCCACCGTGGCGGGCATGGGCCAGGCTTCCAGGCGGGCGGCGATGTCGTGCGCTGCCAACTCGCCGAACACGAGGCATTCCAGCAGCGAGTTGCTGGCCATCCGGTTGGCGCCGTGCAGACCGGTGTAGGCGGCTTCGCCGATCACGTACAGACCCGGAATATCGGCGCGGGCGTTGGTGTCGGTGAGCACGCCGCCGCACGTATAATGGGCGGCAGGCACGACGGGAATCGGCTCGCGCGTGATATCCATGCCGAGCTCCAGACAGCGCGCGTGCACGGTGGGGAAGTGGGACCGGATCTGCTCCGCGGGGCGGTGAGAAATATCGAGCAGTACATATTTGCTGCCGACACGCTTCATCTCGTGGTCGATCGCCCGGGCGACAATGTCGCGGGGCGCCAGCTCGGCACGTCGGTCGAACCTCGGCATGAAGCGGTCGCCGTTCGGGAGCAGCAGCCGGGCACCTTCGCCGCGCAGCGCCTCGGTCACGAGAAACGATTTTGCCTTCGGGTGATACAGGCAGGTCGGGTGGAACTGGATGAATTCCATGTTCGCGACACGGCAGCCGGCGCGCCAAGCCATCGCGATGCCGTCGCCGGTGGCGACATCCGGGTTGCTGGTATAGAGATAGACTTTGTTTGCGCCGCCGGTCGCCAAGACGACGAAGCGCGCCAGAAACGTCGCCACCTCGCCGCTCGCGGCATCGAGGATGTAGGCGCCGATGCAGCGATTGTCGCCGCCGCCGAAGCGGCCGGCGTCGATCAGGTCGATCGCTGTATGGTGCTCGAAGAGCTCGATGTGGGGGCTGGCCCGCACCCGGCCTTCGAGGGTGTCCTCGACGGCACGTCCGGTAGCATCCGCGGCGTGAACGACGCGCCGATGGGTATGACCACCTTCGCGGGTCAAGTGATAGCCGTTGGACCGGGATGCGGAGGCGTCGAGTGTGAACTTTACGCCTTCTTGCTTCAGCCATGCGATGTTCCGCGGACCGCGCTCCACCACCAATCGGACCATGTCGGCGTCGCAGAGGCCCGCGCCCGCGGATAATGTGTCCTGGACATGCGACTCGATGGAGTCGCCCGCGTCGAGCACCGCGGAGATGCCGCCCTGCGCGTACAGGGTATTGCCTTCGCTCAGCTCGCGTTTTGCGATGACCGCGATACGAATACCGGTGCCGAGCCGAAGAGCGAGACTCAGGCCGGCTGCTCCGCTGCCGATGATCAGTACGTCGTGTCGATGGATGTTGCTCATGGCATGGCTGCGGGATAACTGGAGTCGACGCGCGGGCTCCGCACACGGTCGGGTTGCGGAGGCGATGCGTCGAGTATGCCGTAACTGCCCCGCGCATGGCGATCTGCACGCGGGGCAACGGCGCTGCGCGACGGCCGAGCGTCGCGCGCGTGCGCACGAGGCTTGCGGCGCGACGTAGCGAGCCGAGGCGCGGTCGGGACCGGCTTCGGCCTGCCATGCCGCGGTGCGTCCGAGCCGACGGCTGCGACTTGGAGTTACCCTAAGAAGTCGGCGCAGGGGTGTTCGTTATATTTTCGTCTAACGTTAGAGCCTTTCAAAATATCGTCAGAGCCGAAAAAAATCCGTTCAGTTAATGTTCGTTCATTCAAGCGCATGTTTTGATCGAGCGCTTCGTCCGCATATCATGGGGCATGGTCAATCTCCTCTTCCGATCTGATGCATTTGCGCGCCGGCGATCGGCTTGTGTTGGCGTCGGGCGAAGATCCGGCGGCAGGCTGTCCGCCAGCGCGCATGCGCGTAAGCCTGCGGCGGGCGCGCCGGGCGGCGTGCCCGCGCGATGCTGTACCGGCGCGGGTTGTTGTCCCGGGTCAAGCGCTGGTCGCTCACCACGAACTTTCTCTATCCGGCAACTGTCAATGACAACGAAGCACGAACGGCGACCCGTCGCGGGTGATGGGCGTGTCTGAGCGAGAAATCGACCAGGCCCTCGTCGAGCGTGCTCAAAGCGGGGATCGACGGGCGTTCGACCTGCTGGTGCTGAAATATCAGCAGAAGGTCGCCAATCTCGTGTCCCGTTATATCCGCGACAGTTCGGAGGTGCTCGACGTTACCCAGGATGCCTTTCTGAAGGCCTACCGCGCCCTTCCGGGATTTCGCGGAGAGAGCGCGTTCTACACCTGGATCTATCGCATCGCCATCAATACCGTAAAGAACCACCTGGTCGCGCAGGGCCGCAGGCCGCCGGGCGACGACGTCGAGGCGGAGGTGGCGGAGCAGATGGATGCGGGAGGGCGCTTGCGCGAGACGTCGACGCCCGAGCGCGAACTGCTCAGCGACGAGATTGCGGATACGGTGCAGGCGGCGCTCGACGATCTTCCGCAGGATTTGCGGACGGCCATCGTTCTGCGCGAATTCGAGGGCATGAGCTATGACGAGATCGCATCTGCGATGGAATGCCCCATCGGCACCGTGCGCTCGCGTATCTTCCGCGCCCGCGAGGCCATCGACAAACGCCTGCGTCCCTTGCTCAACCCCTAGACTCGATTCGAGACAGGCCCATGAATAAGGATCCGCGAGAAACGCTGTCCACCCTGATGGACGGTGAGTGCACGCCGCCGCAAATCCGCGACGCCTTGCCCGACTTGCTCGAGCACGCCGAGCTGCGGGCCCGCTGGGAAAGTTATCATTTGATCGGGCAGGCCATTCGCGGCGAGCCGCTTCGCGGCGGCGCACGCGCGATCGCCGACGGGCTGCAAGCCCGGCTCGCCGAAGCCGGTGCTTCGCCGCCGCCTGCGAACGTCCGAGCGCTGCCCGGCCGCGGCGCCCGCGCGCGGCTTAGCCGTGTTCCCCACGCGCGCTTGCTGCCGCCGGTGGCAACGGCGTTGGCCGCCTCGCTGGCGCTGCTTGCGGTCTTCGTCCTCCCGCTCGACCCGGCCGACGAAGATCGGCAGCTAGCCGAGCGCGCCGGGCCGATGGCGATACCGGCCCCCGCCCTGGTCGCCGATACGCCGGGCGAGTCACGCTGGCAGAACACCGATCCGGTGTTACGGGCAAAGCTCGACCACATGCTCGTCAGTCATCACGAGCGGGTGCCCGCGCCGCGGATGCCGGGCTACGTCTCGTACGCATCCGTCGTTGGCCATGAAGCGCGCCGCTAACATGCATGCTGCGCTGGCGGCCGGAGCCGCCGTCTTTTTGGCGCTGGCCGGCACATGGTCCGCGGCGGCTCCCGCCCGGTCCGAAGCCTCTCGGGAATCCTCGCCGGAGCGCTTGTTGTCGCGGATGACGCAGGCGCAGAGTCAGCTGGAGTACGAGGGAACGCTGGTCTATCTGCACGGTCGTCAGCTGTCGACGCTGCGCATTGCCCACCGCATCGACGATGGACAGTGGCGCGAAAGTCTGCTGGCGCTCACCGGCCCCGTGCGCGCCGTGGCGCGCAGCGACCGCGGCGTGACTTGCATGCTGCCGGACTCCCGCACGATCTCCCTGCCGAGCGCCGACGGCGGCAGCACACTGCTGCCTTCGGGGCCGTTCGACTTCGATCGCATTCGCAGTCATTACTTGCTGCGCTCGCTCGGACAGTCGAGAGTTGCCGGCCGCGACACCGATGTCGTCGGAATCGTGCCGCTGGACAACTACCGCTACGGCTATCGTTTTTTCATCGACCAATCTACGGGCTTGGCGCTGAAGATCGATCTCATGGACAATGCGTCCGATCCCATCGAGCAAGTCATGTTCACCGACGTCTCCATCGAACGGGACAACGTCGAGCAAGTGCCGATCCACTCGCCGGCGGCCGGTGCGCATGCACCGCGGGCGACCCAATCCGCCGGCACGGCGAGTGATTCGTCGGCACACGGGGATTGGCGTCTGACGGCTTTGCCGCCGGGGTTCCGTGTCGTCATGCACGGCGCCGGGCCCGACCCGTCGGCTGACGGCGGGACACGCCACATCGTCGTCAGCGACGGGCTCGCTTCGCTGTCGGTCTATATCGAGCCGGCGGGGCAGGATGGGCTGAACGGCGCCACGCGTATGGGCGCCACTACCGCGGTGGGCCGCAAGATCGCCGGTCGTCAAGTCACGGTGGTCGGCGAGGTTCCGGAATCCACGGCGCTGATGATCCTCGACGGCCTGCAGCCGTCGGCGGACTGATGCGGCGGTGTCGTAGGCATCACGGGTAAAGTCCGCATAGCAGAACGAGGATGCTGCATTGATCGAGCAACAGGCGATCGTGATCGCATGTCGCAACGACGTCGCCGACGTCGAGGCCGTGCGTGCGAGCAGCTGCGGCGCCTGCAGCGTGAACGGTGCCTGCGGTACGTCGCTGCTCGATCGGGTGCTCGGGCGCAGGCCGCTGCGGCTGAGCGTGCCCAACGGGATCGGTGCGCGCGTCGGCGACCGCGTGATCATCGGTGTGCCCGAGGCCGCGCTGCTGCGCGCCGCGGTCGCGGCCTATCTGGTGCCTCTGCTCGGCTTGATCGCCGGCGCGATCGCCGGCCAGGAGGTCGGTATGCTGCTCGGCGGCGAAGGGGCCGCGGCCGCCGCCAGCTTGCTCGGCGGTATTGGCGGATTCGCCGCGGCCTTGCAGTGGGTCCGAGGTCATTCGCACAAGTTGGCGGAGGATCCGCAGTACCGTGCGGTCCTGCTGCGCCGCGAGACGGCAATCCCGGTGAGCGTCGAATTGAAATAGCGACCGCCGCCCGACGCGTTGCCGCGCTCGCGGTCCATGCCTGCCGGGCTTGACCCGCAAGTCGACTGTCTTTGTTGTCCCGAGCGCCGAGCCGGCCCTTCCCGCTGCCCGACTACAGCCGATCGGCTGTTTGTCCCGGCGACTCCGCCGGCGTCTGCGATCGATCGTTCGGCACGGACGCGGCCGGCTCTGCTATGGTGGAGTGGTCGGCTGCGCTACCGGCTTCGTGCCCGTACCCTAGCTCAACAGAATTACCGCGATATCGCTGCCTAATCATCCATGTATCTCCCGATCGTCTTGCCGCTCGCCATCACTCTGCTGTTCGCGGCCCCGCAGCTCCCGGCGCAGCCCGGTGAAGATGAGGCCGCCGACGGCGACGCTCTCGTCGTTCAAGGTCTGCCCGACTTCACCGCACTGGTGGAGCGCTACGGGCCCTCCGTGGTCAATATCAGCACTAAACAGAGCGCGGCCTTCGGTCCGCAGGATTTCAGCGGCGAGGAAGGGCTGCCGGAAGACAGCCCGCTCTACGATTTCTTTCGCCGCTTCTTCGGAGAGGACGGACCTCTGCCTGAAGATCGGGATCCCGGGCGCTCGCTCGGCTCCGGCTTTCTGGTCTCGAACGACGGCTATGTGCTGACCAACGCCCACGTCGTCGAGGCCGCCGACGAGATCATCGTGCGCACCAGCGACCGCCGCGAATTCGTCGCCAATGTCATCGGCGCCGACGAGCGCAGCGACATCGCCTTGCTGAAGATCGACGGGACGGGTCTGCCATCCGTGCGCGTTGGCTCGGCCGCCGATCTGAAAGTGGGCGAATGGGTGCTTGCGATCGGCTCGCCGTTCGGTTTCGAGCATTCCGCGACTGCCGGCATCGTCAGCGCGAAGGGGCGCAATCTGCCCACCGAGAACTACGTGCCCTTTATCCAGACCGATGTCGCGATCAATCCCGGCAACTCGGGCGGGCCGCTGTTCAATCTGAAAGGCGAGGTCATCGGCGTCAATTCCCAGATCTACAGCCGCACCGGCGGCTTCATGGGCGTCTCCTTCGCCATTCCGATCGACGTTGCGATGGACGTCGTCGACCAGCTGAAGGACAAGGGCCGCGTCAGCCGTGGCTGGCTCGGGGTGCTGATCCAGGACGTGACGCGGGAACTGGCGGAGACTTTCGACATGGCCCATCCGCGCGGTGCCTTGGTCGCCCAAGTGCTGCCCGGCAGCCCCGCCGAGGAGGCAGGTATTAGCCCCGGCGACATCATCCTGCGCTTCAACGGCAAAGAGGTCGCCACGTCGAGCAATCTGCCGCCGCTGGTCGGTGTCGCGAAGGTGGGCTCCGAGGCCAAAGTCCAAATCCTGCGCAACGGCGAGGTGGTGGACCTGGACGTGATGCTCGCCGAGTTGCCGGACGAAGAAGGCATGATCATCTCGCCCGAGACGATGGACGCGCCCGCGGCCAACCGGTTGGGCTTGGTCTTGCAGGACTTGACCGCGGAGCAGCGCGAGCAGTTCGGCGTCGCCGCCGGCGTGCTGGTGGAGAGCGTCGAAGAGGGGCCGGCGCAGACCAGCGGATTGCGTGCCGGCGACATCATCGTGCAGTTCGACGGCAAGCCTGTGGCGGATCTCAAGACCTTCCGATCGCTGCTCGACGAGGTCGAGGGCGGGCAGTCCATCGCGGTGCTGGTGCGCCGGGGTGACGGCCAGATGTTCTACCCGATCCGCGTGCCGAAGGACTGACCCGATTCGATTGCCGGGCGGCGCGGTGCCGTACGATCGCGATCACCCGTCGCCATCGCAATCCACCGGGCACCGGCGCAGGCCGCCGGTGCGCTCGGAATTCCCGGGCAATCGGGCCGTTGACGCACTCTTGCAGGCCGGATTCTTGCGGGGCTTTCGGCCGCCGGCATTTGGCCGCGGCCGTTTGTAGCAGGTACACGAGAGCCAAAGGCGTGGCGGCCATCCTTGGCCGGGTGCGCAGCCGACGCTCTTCCAACGCATCACAACTTCCACGCTGCCCTTTGCTTTGCTGCTGCGGCCTATGCCGAGCCGCCGGGCGCTACTCGCAGGCGCGGGGGAAGGCGGCGTCCGGAAGCAAGGTCGTGCCGTCGATATCCGTGAACAGCTGCGTGCTGTAGTTCTCGCAGGCCGGCGGTTCGACGATCCCTTGCAGATCTTGCTCGACATAGTCGATGAAGGCCTGTGCATAGTCGATAAAGGTATCGGTCACCCGCCCGGCATCGCTGACGTCGCCGAACGTGAACCAGCCATCGCGGCCTCCGGCGAGAAAGCTGTTGGTCACGGTTTTGACGACGTCGTCGTCGGCGAGGGGCAGCCAGGCATCGCTGCCGCGGCGGCGGATCTCGATGTTCGAGAAGCGCTCGCCGGCCGGCTGCCCGAGATCCACGTGCCAGCGCAGGTTGGCGGCGTAGGGATAGGAGCCGGTGGAGCCGTCGTCGGTGTCGAGGAAGTTCGAGACGGACTCCTCGAGCACCTGTTTGATCTCGGCGCCTGTCAGCTCGAGGTTGACCAGCGTGTTGGCGAAGGGCAGCAGCGTAAAGGCGTCATTAATCGTGATGTCGCCGGCGGGAATATCGACGCGCACGCCGCCGGCGTTCTGCAGCGCGATATCGGCCTCGAAGCTGCGTGCAAGAAACGCCTGCGTCACGAGTTGCTGGATATCGCCGCCGTTGGCCTGCGTGGCCTTGGGGTCACAGATGGCGCTGCGGCCTTGACCGGGAATACGCTCCAGACAGAGGTCCTCGCCGACGACGCCGATCACTGTCGTCTTGAGTACGTCCACTTCTTCGGCAAAGACGTCGAGCATCGACTGGCTGACCGAATCCGGCGCGACAATGGACAGCTCCGGTGTCGCGGCGATGAGATCCAGCACGGCTTGGCGCTCGTCGCCGACGAGCTCGGCATCTTCGCGCGCGAACGTGTCGCCGAGCAGCAGGTGCGGCGTGCCGCCGCAGCCGACGATCTCGCCGGCATCGTTGAACGCCGCGTTCAGCTCGCCGACGACCTCGGCGAACTGCCAAGCCTGTACCACGCAGACCTGCCGGCCTTCGGCATCTTCGGCGACGGTGGGATAGGGGCCCCGGGGATTGAGACCGAACGCGGCAAAGCCGTCTCCGAGCAAGCTATGCGAGTCGCCGCCGACAATGACGTCGACGCCGCGCAGCTTCGACGCCAGCTCCAGATCGTTTTCGTACTGGAAGTGGGTCAACAGCACGATCTTGTCCACGCCGCGGCCGGTCAACTCGTCGATGAAGTGCTGCGCCGTCTGCGCCTCGTCGAGAAAGCGCGTGGATGCAAGCGGGCTCGACGAGTTGCGCGTCTTGCCCGAGATGTTGATACCGATGATACCGATCTGCTCGCCGCCGACCTCTTTGATCACATAGGGTCGGAGCAGGCCGGAGCGTCCATCCGGGCGTAGCGGGGTTGCCGGTGCGGGCTCGACATTGGCGGCCAAGATCGCCGTGCGGCACAGCTCCGGGTTGCCATTCAGAAAACCGATGAAGCGCGCGAGCCCGGCGTCGCCGTCGTCGAACTCGTGATTGCCGACCGCCAAGGCGTCGAAGCAGACTTGGTTCATGAGCCGGGCGTCGGCCTCGCCGAAGAAGAGCGAATAGTAGATCGTGCCGGTGATCGCGTCGCCGGCGTGCAGCTTCAGCACGTTGTCGAGGCCCGCCTCGAGCTCGTCGATCTTGGCGACGACGCGCGGGAACCCGCCGGTCTCCACATCCGTTTCGACGCCGTCGAATTCCAGCGACGCGCCGGTGTTCGGCTCGACGTGGGAGTGGTGATCGTTGATGTGCAGGATGTTGAGCTCGAACCGGGGCTCGTCGTCTTGGATCACGACGCTGACCAGCCGCGTTCCGAGCCGGGCATCCTTGGCATTGAGCAGATAGAAATGGGCCCGCTCGTTGCGTTCGGGGATATCGTCATCGAGCAGCGGGATGCCGAGCTCGACAGCGGTTTCGCCGGCCGGGATGACCGCATAAATCAAGCGAGGGAATGGCTTGGACCGAAGAACCACTTCATCGATGGACAGCGTATCCAGTGACCGGGGGCTCGACGCCGTCGATAGCCCCAACAGGATCGCGACCTGAACCGGCTCGGACGCCGGTCGGTTCAGCGTCGCGGTGACGGTTATCTGCCCTGCGCCCTCCATCACCCGCGCGGGTACGCCGAGCGAGACGACGGGCTTCGCATCCATGGCGCCGGAGGCCGCATTCGGTATCGCGCCGAAGGCGAGCGCCGCCGAGAAGAGGAAAGCTGCCGGCGTGAGCCGTCGCAAGTGTCTGCTGTAGTCCATGATCACTCCCGTTATTGTGCGAGGGTCGATGTGCCGCAAAGACGCGGCCGAGCCGGCGTCTGCGGCGTGCATAAGGTCGTGCCCGCTGCCGTGAATCGACGCGACCGCCGCTTAGGATCGACGCGGACGGTGACAGGCGTATTAAGATCCGCGGAAGTTCAGGTAACAAAGGCAGCCCCGACCGCGCCGTGGACGCTGACAGCCGGAGCACGCAGTGGAGCGATGCGGGAAATACACTCGAGCGCTGGACACGTTATGGCGTCTAGGACGGCGGCGGCGCTACGCGACATGACTTCGCAACCCGTTGCATGCACTCGTGTGCCGCCTTACGCTTCCGGCAGATAACAGCTTCGGGAGACCGGGAATGGGGGAAGCAGCGGACACGCAGAATGACGAGAAGGCGCCTCTGCGCAGCGTGCACACGAAGAGCTTCGCCCAATTGCTCGGGCAGGCGCGCTGCTCGCTGCTGGTGACGACTTATCAGGCCGGAAAGCTGATCACGGTTCGCGATAACGACGGTGTAGTGAACACCCACTTTCGTTTGTTCGCCAAGCCGATGGGTTTGGCCGCGAACGCGAGCGGGTTCTCGATCGGCTGCGCACGCGAGGTCCATCGCTACGTCAACATGCCCGCGGTGAGCGCAAAATTGCAGCCGCCCGACAAGCACGACGCCTGCTTCCTGCCCCGCGCTACGCATATAACCGGCGATATCGATATCCACGAGATGGATTGGGACAAGGACGGCGAGCTCTGGTGCGTGAACACCCGCTTCTCTTGCCTCAGCACCCTGGATGCCGGCAGCAGCTTTGTCCCGCGCTGGCGTCCGCGGTTTATCTCGGCGCTGTCGCCGGAAGACCGTTGTCACCTCAACGGTCTCGGCATGCGCAACGGCACGCCAAGCTACGTCACCGCGTTGGGATCGGCGGATACGCCGCAGGGCTGGCGGGAGAACAAGGCGAAGGGCGGGGTGCTGATCGATGTGGACAGCGGCGAGACGATCGCCTCGGCGTTGTCGATGCCCCATTCGCCGCGTTGGTACGACGACCGGCTCTGGGTGCTGGAATCGGGGCGGGGCAGCCTGGCCACCGTCGACCCCGCTACCGGCAAAGTAACGACCGTGGCCACGCTCCCCGGCTTCACCCGCGGGCTGGATTTCCTCGGCCCTTATGCCTTTGTCGGGTTATCGCAGGTGCGCGAGTCCGCGGTATTCAGCGGCATCCCGATTACCGAGACCAAAGACCAGCGCAACTGCGGGGTCTGGGTGGTGGAGATCCGCTCCGGGCAGATCGTCGCGTTTCTGCGTTTCGAAGACGCGGTGCAGGAGATCTTCGCCGTCGGCGTCCTGCGCGGGTTGCGATTCCCCGAGATCCTGGAGCCCGACGACGCCTTGATCGCGACGTCTTATATGGTGCCCGACGAGGCCCTGAAGGACGTCGCGCCGCCGCGCCGAGCCGCGGACGGCGCCTGAAACACCGCGCTTGCCGTCCATGGCCACCGACTCAGGCTTGAAACTTCCCGAGCCGCGTGACTTCGATGTCGGAGACGAAGACGACGCCCATGTGCTTGTTGAAGAAGGGCGTCAGGCCCTCGAGGATGGGGTCGACCAGCTTTTCGGGAACTGCGGTGATGATCATGATCAGCACCGAGTCTTCGTTGAACAGCAGGTGCGCCTCGTGATGGCCGTGGGCGCCCTTGCCGGAGACATTGTGCAGCACCGTGTAGCCGGTGACGCCGGCGCGGTTCAGCAGGTCGACGACGAATTCCTGGTACTCGCCCTCGACGACGATCTCCAGCTTCTTCATCGGCGCCCGGTTGAGCTCATTCATACGGATACCTTCCGCTCTAGGGTTGAGTCCGGCGGCTTTTGCCCGGCTGCCGGGTCGGGCGCGAACGGCAGCGTTTGCCAGCCGCCGGCCTCGTACAGGCTGACCCGGTCGGTCTCGGGGTCGAGAATCAGCAGCCGGATCCAGCCGTTCTCCACCAGCTCGCGTACCTTGTAGAGGCGCTCGAGCACATGCATGACATGATCGAACGACGCTTCGATCAACGTGATCAGCCGCAGCGGCTGGTGATAGGGGCGCTCGCCCTGCAGCATGGTTTGCGCCGGCAGGCCTGTGCGCAGGTCGCTGACGTTGCCCGTCATGACGCCGAAGCGCCCGACGATGTTGTGGTAGACCTTGCTGCCGCTGCCGAAATTCTCGTTGTCGACGGTGGAGAAATAATGCTCCATGTTGATCCACTGGCCGACCACCAGCGGGCCGGACAGGATGTTCTCCAGCAGATACCCCTTCTCGTCGAGCCGGTAGTCGTAGGAATGCAGGAAGGCGCGCCCGTCCAGGTCCAGGTCTTCCGAGAGCCGCCGGCCTCCGATGATGAAGCAGGCGTTCTTGGACAGTCCCCATTCCGGGCGGACCTGCGTCCAGTCGAGGGCGTTGCGCTTCACGCGCCGGGCCGCCTGCTCGGCGGACGTGATGCCCGGCTCCGCCAGCTCGCGGCAGCGCTCGCGGGCGCATAGGCGCCCGGCAGCGCGCAGGTCTTCGCTGATGCGGTCGAGGCGCGTCAGCGGGCCCGGCGGCAGCTGCTCCAGGTCGTAAAGCGTGACCTCGTCCGTGGTGGTGTCGTGCAGGGCCGGCACGAACCAGGTCTCGTCCGGGATCGCGATGCCTTGCTCCGCCAGCAGCGTCCGCACCTCGCGCCGGTTTGCCATCGCCGCGAAGATGCGTGCGTTGACCAGTCCGTGATCGCCGCCGCAGGCGCCGCAGTCGAGCGCCGATTCGTAGGGGTTGTTCTCGCTGCTGCTGCCATGGCCGACGACCAGCACGATGCGTCCGAAGTCCTCCGTCAGACCGATGGAGCGCAGCGCGGTGCCGATCAGAAAGGCCTGCTTCTTGATCCGGAAGCCGAGCTTGGCCAAGTGCTCCAATTGGAGTTTGGCCTGATCGGGATTGACGCGGTATTCGATCTGCAGGCTGCTGATGAACAGGGCCTCCGCGGCGGCATCGACATCGAAGCGTTTCGCCAGCTCGCTGCGGCCGTGGCGCTCGCCGAGCGCGATCTCGCGCAGCTCGCGGATCATTGCGTTGGTGATGGCCTCGCGCTTGATGCCGAAGTGCTGCTCGACGGCCCGTACGATCATCTCTTCCTGAAGATTCGCGACCAGCTCCAACGCGTCGTCCTTGGTGATTTTGTCGATCATCAAGGCTGCCGGCGGCTTGCGGCTGTCGAGCTTGCGCCGCCAGGTGTTGTAGGCGCGCGGGGCGAGCGTCTTGCCGACCATATCGAAGCCGAACAACAGCCCGACCGCCTCGACGGTGACATAGGGCGCGAGCACGGTGCTCTTGAGATCGTGCACCACCTCGTGCGCCAGATGAAACAGCGAGTGGCGGTGCTGCTCGTGCTTGTGCGGCATCTCCAGTGCGACGTTTTTCGGCGTCACGATGGCGGGGCAGAGTGCGGTTTCGTGGCCCTTGCCGAGCTCGATGAAGGCGACCGGCACGCCGAAGAAGCCGGCGATGCCGAAGGTCTCGTAGTTGCCGAGCGCTTCCATCTGCCGGCGCAGCCGCTCGGAGCGCACATCGATACAGAACAGGGTCTGCACCTTGGGCTCTCCCCTTGCGGCGTCGTCGCCGGCGCTCGGCCCGCCGCCCACGCCGGCAACAGCGTCTGCCGGCATTTCGATGTCGGGCACTGCGGTATCCGGCGGGTTGCCGGGCCTGTTGGCGGGCTCGGCTGCGCGCATGGTTGCGGGGGCCGCCGGTGTATCCGGGCGCGACGGGGCGCGGCCGGCCCGCGATGCGCCGGTCCGCTGCGCCATCCGCGCCAGCAGGCGCTGCATATAGGTGTGCTCCAGGGCGCGCGTCCAAACCATCCCTTCGCCGGCCTTGAACTCGTGCACCGCGTCGATCAGCCGGCGCAGCCGGGCGGGCGGGTGCGCGCGCAACTGCGCCGTCGAAACACCGGCGCGCTCGTAGAGCTCGCGGATGCGCGCGGCGCGGGTGCGCGATTCGCGGCTGGTCTTCTCCAGCCTGTACTCGAGACTAAGGGACTCGATGCGGGGCTGGCTCGCGCTATCGAGCGCGACTTCGACGCGATGGGCATAGTCCGGCAGGATGGTGCCGGCGTTCAGCTCGCAGCGCAGCAGGCACTCGTGCGGGAAGCGCTCGACGAAGGCCACCAGCGACGCATAGCGGAAGTCGCGCTTGATGCGCCGCGCGGCATCTTCGATCAGCGCCAGGGACAGCACCAGACGGATGGCGACGAAGTCCACCAGATCCGCCGGATTGCGCTGCTGCCAGTAATAGTGATGCGCCTGGGAGCGCCAGCGCACGAAGCCGGCCCAGCCATGCAGTTTGGCGAGCTCCAGGGCGAAGTAGTCCATCCACAGCCGCTCGGGGATCTGCAGGCGCGTCATCACATGATGGATCATGGACTCGGGATCATCGGCGCGCGCCAGGATTGCGCCGACATCGAGGCCGCGCATCCGGAGCCGTCGGTTGCGCTTGGCGATATGGCTCCAGGCGCGAAACAGGCCCTGCTTGCGGCCCGGCATGCGCCATACCGACTGGCCCTCGTCGAAGAAGTCCATGCAGCCCTTGATCAGCAGCTCGTTGAGCGTCAGTCCGATGCGGCTGCCGAACAAGCGGTCGACAACGTCGTAGAGCGTGAGCTCGCGGCCGACCTCCTCGGGGACGACCGTCATCGCCGGCCACCGACGCCGTTGTCTGCCGCCTCGGCGTCGGCGAGCAGGCAGCGCAGGATGTCTTCCGTGGACGGGTAAAGGCTGCCGGGCGTCGGCTGGTCCATATGCGTCAGCAGGACCAGCAGAACCTGCCTGAGCTCTGCCGTTTCCGCGTCGTCCACGTCGTCCGTTTGCCGCGAGCGCCAGTCGGCGACGAAGTCGTCCACCAGCGCTTCCAGCACGGCGCTATCGATGCTGCCCTCGCGCAGAAAACGCTGGTACTGCGCTCGCGGCAGATAGCCGCGCGCATGAAACAGTCGCGTCGCCTGCTCCACCGCCTGCTCGAAGGGCAGATACTCCAATCCATGCAGCGGGTTGTGGTGGATGAAGCTGCGCATGGGCCAGAAGAACGGCAGGAATTCACCGGCCATGCTGACCATCGAGCGGATCTTGAGCCGCTTGCCGAGGCCGGGGGCGTCCTCGGCCGCGGCATCGTCGGACGGATTGCGGGCGGTCGTGCTCACAGGACAAGCTCCATCAGCAGGATTCCGAGAACGGCCAACGCCAGCATGGCGCCGCCGATGGCAAGCGCGCGGCGCTGCTCGATGTCGGCGTAGACCAAGTCTTCGCGCGGCCGGCCGAAGACGATGCCGGTCAGCAGGTTGATGCCGGCCCAGGTCCACAGCAGCCAGGACAGGCTGATCGGGATCAGCGTCGGCAGCTCGTTGGCGGAAACGCCGCCGAAGGCGAGCTCGGCGACGGCGAAGAAGCCGGGCGACACCGGCACCGCGACGGCCATCAGCAGCGCGGCGGTGAACAGCAACGAGAACATCGGCATGCGCTTGCCGAGTCCGGGGTAGAGGCCGCTTCTGGCGATGCCGAATTGTCGCGTCAGGGTCTGCAGCAGGAACAGCAGCGGCAAGAGCGACGCGGCCAAGCCGAGCGCCGGCAGCAGCGGCGAGACGCCGTGGGCCGCACCCACCCAGATCAGCGCCAATGCCGACGCATACAGGTGCGACAGCCAGATATGGGCATCCTTGGCGCTGAGCATGCGGAAGGCATAGAGCATCGACGTCAGCCCGCCCCAGATCGCGAAAATCTGCAGCAGGGCATGGCCGCGGCTCTCGGAGACCGACATGCCGAGCATGATCAGCAGCGCGCCGAGCACCGGCGCGGCCAGCATCAGCGCGGCCTTGATGGCCGGCGCGTGCAGCGCGGAGACGGATGCGCCGCCGGTGCCACCGCCCTGCAGCAGCGCGGTTGCGGCCATGCTGAACGGGTAGAGCGGCAGCAGCAGCGCCGCCAGCACGAACAGGACGAGCGTCATGTCACAACCACCGCATCAGCGCGTTCAACCGCTTCGATCCCGCCATCAGCGACTCGCCGATGCGGCTATAGAGGTCGGCGATGTAGAACTCCCGCGACATCAGCGCATAGATGCCGAGATACAGACCGCGGTAGCGCCGGGTCAGAGGCTCTTTTGCGGCCTCGGAGCGGAAGATCAAAAGCCAGCCGGCGGCGATCAGCAGCACCAGCACGAAGATCTGCACGACGAAGTAGGTCACGTTGATGGAAGCCGCCGCATAAAGCGCCTCGCGGAAGGCCGGGTCCGGATACAGCATGGCGTCGAAGGCGTGGCCTACCAGCACGTAGGTCATGATGACGAGTCCGAACGACAGCACCACGTAGGCCAGCACTTTGAAGGGATTATCGGGGGCGATCTTGTAGACGAAGAACAGGGTCTGCGCGCCGGTGATCCAGCCGAACAGCAGCAGAATAATGGCGCCCTGGTGATGCAGGAACCCCTGGTCGACAATCTGGTGCGCGCCGAAGACGATGGCCAGCGGGACGACGATGGTGATGCCGGCGAAGACGACCCAGGACATGGGCGGCTTCGGCGCCTTGCGCTCCACCATGAACTTGTAGATCTCGCCTTCCGGGATATTCGGATCCCTGCGCGCGTTGCCGATGATGCTGCCGGAGCCCAAGAACAGCGTCGCCTTGAATACGCCGTGGGCGATCAGGTGGTAGATCGCCAGCGAGAAGGCGCCGAGCCCGCACTCCATGACCATGTAGCCCATCTGGCCCATGGTCGAGTAGCCGAGTGCTTTTTTGATGTCGCTCTGCATCAGCATCATCAGCGAGCCCATGACCGTCGTCACCAGCCCGACGACCACCGCCACTTGCAAGACCGAATCGGTATGGATGAACAGCGGCGCGAAGCGGTTGATCAGAAATCCGCCGGCGTTGACGATTCCGGCGTGCATCAGCGCGGAGACCGGCGTCGGGCCCTCCATGGTGTAGGGCAGCCAGGTGTGAAGCGGAAACTGGGCCGATTTGGCGAAGGCGGCAAACAGCACCAGCAGCCCCGCCGTCTCGGTGACCGGCAGGCCGAACACCGTCGTCACGCCGGGGCTTTCGGCAACGCGCGCGAACAACTCCGGGATGCTCAGGGTGCCGTAGGCGTGGTAGAGCAGGGCGATGGCGGCGAGCAGCGGCAGGTCGCCGACGCGGTGCGTGAACAGCGTCCAGAACGCATAACGCGTCGCCGAGGCACGGGCGCTGTCGTGGTTCAGTAGAAAGTAAAGCAGCACCCCGAGCAGATGCCAGGCCAGCAGCAGCGTCAGCAGGTCGCCGGCCATGACCATCAGCAGGATCACCGCGATGACGCCGTCGAGCAGCAGGAAGAAGCGCAGATAGCCGGGATCGTCCTGCATGTAGCGCACGGAGAAGACATGCACGATCAAACTGATGCCGCTCACGGCCAAGGCCATCAGCGTGCTCAGCGCGTCGATCTGCAGGGTGAACAGCGACATGCCGAGGCTTGCCGTGCGGGCGCCGCCGGTGACGAGCTGGGTAGCGAACATCGCCACCGCCAAGAGCAGGATCAGCGCGCTGAAGCCGACGCTGATGCCGGCGACATTCGGCCCCATGCGGCGCCACAGAAGGCGCGTGCACAGCGCCGAGAGCAGCGCCAGCACAGGCAATGCGTAAGCCGAGATGGCCATCGAAACTGCCGGACTCCTTGGTATCGGACGGGCGCCGATCGTCGCGGCGCGCCTTTTGTTGTTCGGCCCTCGTGCACGCGGGCCGCTGCGGCCGGCGCGGGCACGGGCGGCCGCGAGGCGGAAGACTAACCGAATGCCCGGCGCGCCGCAGCGCCCATTTGCACGCGGCCGCGGACGGCGCTGCGCTCAGTCGGGCCGCGGTGTAGCGGTCTCCGCCCGCTGCCAGCCGAGCTGCTCCGAGATCTGCCGGCCGGCAGCCACCACGTTGTCCACCCACTCCAGCCGGCGGCGCTCGATGGGCGCCGACACCGACAGCCCGCCGGCAACGCGACCGGTGCTGTCGTAGAGCAGCACGCCGATGCAGCCCACGTCCAACTCGGCCTCTTGGTTGTCGAGGGCGTAGCCGTTGGCCAAGTCCGCTGTGCAGGCATCGATCAGCCCCGTCAGTGCGGTGATGGTATTGCGGGTATAGGCGGGCAGGTTGGTGCGCTGCGCATAGGCGCGGATGCCGTCCTCGCCGCCGGCGCCCAGCATCAGCTTACCGACCGCCGTCACATGCAGCGGCGCCCGGGAGCCGACCAGCTGCTGCACGTGGACCATGCGGTTCGGCGTGGCCTTGTCGATGTAGACCACCTCGTCGCCCTCGCGGATGGTGAGGTTCACCGATTCGCCCAACTCGTCGCGCAGTGCCTCCATGAGGGGGCGGGCGATGGCGCGCATGTCGACATCGCCGTGCAGCCTCACCCCGAGCTGCAATAGCCGCAGGCCGAGCCGGTAGCGTCCACCGGCGTCCTTCTCGACGAAGCGGTTTTGGATCAGCGATGCCAGGATCCGGTGCGCCGTCGACGGGTGCAGGCCTGTCTCGGCGCCGAGCACCTTGAGACTCACCGGCTCCGGATAGCGGGCGAGGGCGTCGAGCAGCGACGCCGCCCTGTCGATGACTTGGATACGCGAGCCGGCGTCGATAGCGGCGGACATGTTGTTGGCCTCGTTTTCGATATACGGGCAGGCTAGCACGCTTCTCCCGCATTGTGAAAACTTAAACAGGGTCGAGGAGAACTCCAGAAAAACCCCATAAAAACAGAAATTTGAGCCAGTTTACGGCAGGGCGGCAGGGATTTATCACGATACGGAAAGCATTGCTGATTGCGAAAAACCGGCCGCGGTCTTAGCTTGCGCTTCAACGCCGGCCGTCCTCGAAACCCGACGCGGCCCGCCAACTTCACCACGCGACCAGACAATTTCCGGAGTCCAGAACCATGACCGCCACTGCCATTGCCGCGAACGACCACGCCGCCGCCATCCCCGCCTTCTGCGAGGGGATGCTGCACTTCCGGGAGGCGCCCGCGCGGCATGCCGAGCTCGCCGCGCAGCCCGCAATCGCGGCCGGTGACCATGCGATTAGCGCGCTCGACCGGGCGGCGGTGTATCAGACCCGACTGGTCGCCGATGCGCTGCGCTACACCACGCTGCAGCTCTGCGCATCCAAGGAATCCGGCCACCCGGGCGGCTTCGCCAGCTCCGCGGACGCCATCGCCGCGCTGATCATGCTCGGCCACACCAATATCGTCACCGAGGTCGGCCACCACGCGCCGGGCTTCTACAGCGCCATGTTCCTGGACGGCTCGCTCGCGGCCATGGGCATCGACAACATGACCCAGCTGCAGCAGCGCTTCCGCGAGCGCGACGGGCTGCTCGGGCACCTGTCCGGCGCCATCCCGGGCCTGCTCGCGCCGGCCGGCCCGCTGGGCCAGGGCCAGCACTTCGCGATGGCCGGCGCCTATCTGAACCGGGCCAAGCTGTTCCCGTGCACCATCGGCGACGGCGGCCTCGGCGAGCCCTACATCATGTCGGCGATGAAGCACTTCCACACGGCCTATCCGGACGTGACCAACTTCCTGCCGGTGCTGGTCTGGAACGGCTACAGCCAGGAGCATCACTCGATGGTGTCCTTGATGGACAACGCGCAGATGCTGGCCTATTGGCAGGCCCATGACTTCGAGCGCGTGATCCTGATCGACGCCAAGGACTTCGACGACACCGATCAGACCGGCGCCTATGTGGACAGCACCCGCTTCGGCGAGGCCGCCCGCGACGCCTTCACCCGCGCCGTGCTCGAGGGCATGCAGCAGGCTGCCGAGTCGGCCATGGGCGGCACGCTGACGGCGGTGATCGTCAAGCAGCTCAAGGGTGCCGGCGTGCACGCCGACGGCGCGAAGTCCCACAACCTGTATCCCGGCGACAAGCCCGAGAAGCCCGCCATCGCCGCCGCGCTGGCGCGGGGGGCGCTGGCGCCGGAGGCCTGGGAGCTGGTGCGCACGCTGATGTCGCGTGCCGGCGGCGGCCCGGCCGGGGAGACAGTGGTCACCGAGCTCGAGCGCCCGCTGCCCGACATCGGCACGCTGCCGACCCAGCCCTTCGCGCCCGGCGAGAAGGCCGTGCCGGCCAGCGCCATGGCGGCAATGGTCGCCGCGCTGGGCCAACGCGATCCGGACTTCGTCGTGACCAACGCGGACGGCAACGAGGCCTCGGCCATGAAGGTCATCAACGAGGTGCTGAAGATCCGCCATCCCACCGAGGACGCGCTTTACAACCAGGCCCCGGGCGGACAGGTCTACGAGCCGCTGAGCGAGGACGCCTGCGCCGGCCTCGCCGCGGGACTGGCCCTGTTCGGAGGGCGCTCCCTGTGGCTGTCCTACGAGAGCTTCGCCATCAATGGCTGGCCCATCGTGCAGACCGTCGGCCAGGCCATGGCGGAGCTGCGCCGCAAGACCCCGGCCGTGGTGACCATGTTCACCGCCGGCGCGCTGGAGCAGGGCCGTAACGGCTGGACCCATCAGCGCCCCGAGATCGAGAACTACATCGGCGGGCAGATGCGCAACGGCAATGTCTATCTCGTGTATCCGGCGGACGCCAACATGATCCAGGCCGCCTATGGCTGGGCCGTCGCGCAGTCCAACAAGTGCATCAGCATCGTCGCGTCCAAGTCACCGCTGCCGGTCTACACCACGCCGGCGCAGGCCGAGCAGGCCATCGAAGACGGCGCCGTGACGCTGTACGAGTCCGAGGGCGGGCAGGGCGGCGACATCGTCTTCGCCGTCACCGGCGACATGGTGCTGCTGCCGGTGTTCGAGGCAAAGAACCGGCTGGAGGCCGAAGGCCATCGGGTGCGCATCGTCGCCGTCGTGAACCCGCGCCGGCTGTATCGCGCCGGCGACGTGGCCTGGTCCCACAGCGCCGAGCCTGACGGCCGCTTCATGGACGACGACCGCTTCGCCGCGCTGTTCCACGGCGACGCGCTGATCGGCGTCAGCGGCGGCGGCACCGTCGCGCTGGAGCCGGTGCTGATCCGCTCCCGGGCGAAGGCCCGCGACCTGATCGGCTGGCAGCGCGGCGAGACCACCGCGAGCCCCGCCGAGATCATGGCCTACAACGGCATCACCGGCGAGGCCCTCGCCGAGCGCGCCGCCGGCCTGTTGCGCTGACGCGCGGCCGGCGACGCCCGAGTACGCGGCTTCAGCCGCGTCCGTGCCGGTGACGCCGGCGGTGCATCTCCCGGGCTAAAGCCCGGACTCCGGGCGCAATCGGTCATACAATCCCCCGGAGACCCGACACGCCGTCGCGCAAAAAACCCGAGCTCACGCGAGACCCCGCCATGCCAGACAGCACCACCAAAATCATCGCCATCGACGACGACCCGACGGGCTCCCAAACCGTCCACGGCTGCCTGCTGCTGACGCGCTGGGACGTGCGCACCCTCGTCATGGCCCTTAAGGACGACGCGCCGCTCTTCTTCGTGCTGAGCAACACCCGCGGCATGAGCGCCGGCGACGCGGAGCGCATCACCCGCGAGATCTGCATCAACCTGCGCGAAGCGCTGGACACCATGGCCGAGCAGGGGCACGACATCCGCCCCGTCATCGTCAGCCGCTCCGACAGCACCCTGCGCGGCCACTATCCGGTGGAAACCGACGTCATCGCCGAAGAGCTCGGGCCCTTCGACGCCCACTTCCTGGTCCCGGCCTTCTTCGAGGGCGGGCGCATCACCCGCGACGGCACCCATTACCTGATCGTCGACGGCCAGCCCGTGCCGGTGAACGAAACCGAATTCGCCCGCGACTCCGTCTTCGGCTTCTCCCACGCCTACCTGCCGCGCTACGTCGAAGAAAAGACCGCGGGCCGCATCAAGGTCGACGACGTCCACCGGTTCTCCCTCGCCGACGTGCGCGGCGACATCGGCCCGCGCCTGCGCGCCCTCGGCGGCAATGCCTGCTGCGCCGTCGACGCCGAGACACAGGCCGACCTGGACAACTTCGCCGAGCAAGTCCTCGCCGCCGCCGGCGGCGGCAAGCGCTTCCTGTTCCGCAGCGCCGCGAGTCTGCTCACGGCCTTCGCGCGTCTGCCGCCCCAGCCCGTCGCCCCCGAAGACATGGCCGCGTTCGTCCGCGACGGCCAGCCCGGCATCGTCCTTGTCGGCTCCCACGTCGACAAATCCACCAGGCAGCTCAACCACCTGGTCGAGCACTGCAGCATCACCCCCATCGAGATCGACCTCGACCGCATGCTGCAAGACGACCAAGCCCTGCTGCGCCAAATCTGCACCCGTATCCAGCAACACATCGCAAAGGGCCGCAGCGTGGTCCTTTACACCAGCCGCGGCGAGCGGCACTTCGCGAGCAAGGCCGAACGCCTCGCCTTCGGCGACCGTGTCTCCAACCTGCTGGTCGACCTCGTCAGGACACTGCCCGAAGACATCGGCTTCCTCATCAGCAAAGGCGGCATCACCTCCAACGACACCCTGAGCAAAGGCCTCGCGCTGCGCACCGCCCGCGTGCTGGGGCAAGTCCGCGCCGGCTGCTCCGTGGTGCGCTGTCCCGACGACCACCCGCGCTACCCCGACCTGCCCGTCGTCATCTTCCCCGGCAACGTCGGCGGCGACGAGGCACTGGCAGACGTCTTCGAGACACTCACCGCCAAAAAGCACAACGACGGCGAACAGGCCGTGGCCTAACCGCCCGGCCCCGGCCGGAAAACGCAACGGCCGCCGCCGGCGAGTCAAGAAACCGGCCCCGGCAGGAAAACGCGAACGCCCGCCGCGTCCAGAGCCCGAACAAACACCACCAGCAAACGGCGATCCCACATGCCCCGCATCCCAGACGAACGCCCGCTGAACCCCAAGCCCCAAGTCATCGACGAGCTACAGCGCCTGCTGCCCGCCGACAGCGTCCTCACCACCGCCGCCGAGCTCGCCCCCTACGAATGCGACGGCCTCACCGCCTTCGTCCAACGCCCCATGGTCGTCGCACTGCCCTCCACCGTTGAGCAAGTGCAAGACATCATGCGCCTGTGCCACCGCCTCGGCGTCCCCGTCGTCGCCCGCGGCGCCGGCACCGGGCTCTCCGGCGGCGCGCTGCCGCTCGCCGACGGCGTCCTGCTATCGCTGGCCAAATTCAACCGCATCCTCGCCATCGACCCGGACAACCTCACCGCCACCGTCCAGCCCGGCGTGCGCAACCTCGCCATCAGCGAAGCCGCCGCGCCCCGCGGCCTCTACTACGCGCCCGATCCCTCGTCCCAGATCGCCTGCTCCATCGGCGGCAACGTCGCCGAGAACTCCGGCGGCGTGCACTGCCTGAAGTACGGGCTCACGGTGCACAACATCCTCAAGCTCAAGCTCATCGGCGTCGACGGCGAGCTGTTCGAAGTCGGCGCAGACGCCCTCGACTCCCCCGGCCTCGACCTGCTCGCGCTGATGACCGGCTCCGAGGGCATGCTCGCGATCATCGTCGAAATCACCGTCAAACTGCTGCCCAAGGCCGAGCGCGCCCAAGCCCTGCTCGCCGCCTTCGACGACGTCGAGCAGGCCGGCGCCGCCGTCGCGCAGATCATCGCCTCCGGCATCACGCCGGCGGGCCTGGAGATGATGGACAACCCGGCCATTCGCGCCGCCGAGGATTTCGTGCATGCCGGCTACCCGACCGACGCCGCGGCGATCCTGATCTGCGAGCTCGACGGCTTCAACGCCGAGGTCTCCTACGAGGTCATGCGCGTGCGCGAGCTGCTGCTGGCCGCCGGCGCCACCGACGTGCGCACCGCCCGCGACGACGCCGAGCGGCTGATCTTCTGGAAGGGACGCAAGGCCGCGTTCCCGGCCGTCGGGCGCATCTCGCCGGACTACTACTGCATGGACGGCACCATCCCGCGCAAAGAGCTGCCGACGGTGCTCAACCGCATCGCCGAGCTGTCCGACCAATACGGCCTGCGCGTCGCCAATGTCTTCCATGCCGGCGACGGCAACCTGCACCCATTGATCCTGTACGATGCAAACATCCCCGGCGAGCTCGACAAGGCCGAAGACCTGGGCGGCGAAATCCTGGAGCTCTGCGTGCGGGTCGGCGGCACCGTCACCGGCGAGCACGGCGTCGGCGTCGAAAAGCTGAACCAGATGTGCGTACAGTTCAACAGCGACGAGCTGTCCCAAATGCACGCAGTCAAGGCCGCCTTCGACCCCGACGGCATCCTGAACCCCGGCAAGGCCGTGCCGACGCTGCACCGGTGCGCCGAATTCGGGGCGATGCATGTGCATCATGGGCAGTTAAAGTTTCCGGACTTGCCGCGGTTCTGATCCGGAAAGGCCGCAAATGGTCGCGTACGAGAGCAAATGGGCGCGAAGGGTGTTTGTGAGTTCCATTGGGCGGTTTGTTTGGAAGGGTTTTTGTCCGCAAATGAACGCCAATGAACGCGAATGGGAAGGGAGGTTTCGGGGTTGTGCTTAGATTGCCTCCGTTCGCTGGGTCTTGGGCTTTTCCGGTTCATCGCGCGGTCGTCGGGCGAGCAATCGCGAAGACTGCCCCACGCTAGTTGCTGTTGGCGCAGACTCGGTCTCTTCGGCCTGCGCGGCACTTCGTCAACGCACTGAAGCCAAAAACATATTTGCGTTTATTTGCGGACCCGCTTGGCCCTGCGCAGACGAACACCAAGGATTCCGAATCTCGATATGCCCACACCCGCCATCCAAGAACACGACGCCGAGCAAGACCTGATCGCGCAGGTCAATGATGCCCGCGGCTCCGGCTCGCCGCGCATCATCCGCGGCAACGGCACCAAGGACTTCTACGGCAACCCCCCGCGGGCGGATCGAATGCTCGACTGCTCGGGACATCGGGGCATCGTCGCTTATGAGCCGACGGAGCTCGCGATCACCGTGCGCGCCGGCACCCCCCTGGCCGACGTCGAGGCCCTGCTCGCCGAGAACGGCCAGCAGTTCCCGTTCGAGCCGCCGGGGTTCGCCGTCGCGGCCGCGGACGGCACGACCAAAGGGGCCACGATCGGCGGCATGGTCGCCGCCGGCCTGTCCGGGCCGCGCCGTCCCTATGCCGCCAGCGTGCGCGACGCCGTGCTCGGCGTTCGGCTGCTGAACGGGCAGGGCCAGGCGCTCGACTTCGGCGGGCGGGTGATGAAGAACGTCGCCGGCTACGACGTCTCCCGGCTGATGGCGGGGTCCCTCGGCGTCCTCGGCGTGCTCTTGACGGTGTCGCTGAAGGTCGCGCCGGTGCCGGTCGGGCGCATGACGCTGGTGCGCGAGCAATCCCTGGAGGACGCCCTCGCGCTGATGCGCGGCTGGGCGCGGCGCTCGCTGCCGATCACCGCCACCGCCTGGGCCGACGGCCGACTCAATGCCCGCATCTGCGGCAGCGACGAGGGCTTGGCCGAGACCCGCGAGGTCGTCGGCGGCGATCTCCTCGACGACGCCGACACCTTCTGGGACGACCTGCGCGAGCAGCGCCACGCCTTCTTCGCCGGCGACGCGCCGCTGTGGCGGCTTTCGGTTCCCCCGGCCACGCCCGCCGCCGCCATCCGGGAGCCAGGCGCGGAGCCAGGCGCGGAGCCGGTTGCGGAGGAGCAACCGGGGGCCGCGCAACTCATCGAGTGGGGCGGAGCACTGCGCTGGCTGCGCGGCGAGCGTCCCGCCGGCGAGCTCCGCGCCATCGCCAAGAACGCCGGCGGCCACGCCACGCTATTTCGCACCGGCAGCGCGGCGGCCCCGGCGGACGGCGTGTTCACGCCCCTTGAGCCGGTCGTGCTGCGGCTGCACCGCAACCTGAAGCAGGCCTTCGACCCCGCGGGCATCTTCAACCCCGGCCGACTCCACCCCGAGCTGTAGGTCATGCAGACGCAACTCATCGACTCCCTGCGCGACACCGCGGAGGGCCGCGAGGCCGACCGCATCCTGCGCAGCTGCGTGCACTGCGGCTTCTGCACCGCCACGTGCCCCACTTACCAACTACTCGGCGACGAGCTGGACGGCCCGCGCGGGCGCATCTACCAGATCAAGAACATGCTCGAAGGCGAGCCCGTCACGCGTCGCGCCCAGCAGCACCTGGACCGCTGCCTGACCTGCCTCAACTGCGAGACCACGTGCCCCTCCGGCGTGGAATATCACAAGCTGATGGACATCGGCCGCCGTTACGCCGAGCAGCGCGTCACGCGGCCCCTCGGCGAGCGGCTGATGCGCTGGGGCCTGCGCAACATCGTCCCCTATCCGACGCGTTTCGTGCCGCTGCTGAAGCTCGGCGGGGTGCTGCGCCCGCTACTGCCGGCGCGGCTGCGCGCCAAGCTGCCGGCAGCGGGTCCCGATGTCGGCGCCGCGGGCCGGGGAGCGGCGGGCACGGGCGCCCGCTCGGCCCCGGCGATGCGCGCCGGCGCGTTGCCGGCGGTGTCGAGTGCCGGCGGCACATCGGGCGAAGGGCGCCACCCTCGCCGTGTGCTGATGCTCGCCAACTGCGTCGAGCCGGCGCTGACGCCGGGCGCCGTCGGTGCCGCCGTGCGCGTGCTCGACGCCCTCGGCATCGAAGTCGTCCAGCCCGAGGGTGGCGGCTGCTGCGGTGCCGTCAGTCAGCACCTGGCCGCGCCCGAGCAGGCCAAGGCCTTCATGCGCCGCAACATCGACGCTTGGTGGCCGCAGATCGAGTCCGAGGAAGGGCAGGGCGCCGAGGCCATCCTGATCACCGCCAGCGGCTGCGGCGCCATGGTCAAGGACTACGGCTACCTGCTGCGCGACGACCCGGCCTACGCCGAGCGCGCCGCCCGCGTTTCCGAACTGGCGCGCGACCTGAGCCAACTGCTCGGCCCCGACGATCTCGCCCGGCTGCCGAGCCCCATCGATCGCGGCGCCCCGGCCCGCATCGCCTTCCATCCGCCCTGCAGCTTGCAGCACGCTCAGGGCCTGATGGGCCGCGTCGAAACCCTGCTGCGCGGCACCGGCTTCGATCTGGTCCCGGTCCGCGACAGCCACAGCTGCTGCGGCTCCGCCGGCACCTACGCCATCCTGCAGCCCGAGCTATCCGTGCGCCTGCGCGACGACAAGCTCGACGCCCTGCAGCAAGGCGCCCCCGCGCTCATCGCCACCGCCAACGTCGGCTGCCAGACCCACCTGCAGGCCGCGGCCCGAGTCCCGGTCGTCCACTGGATCGAGCTATTCGACCCCGAGCGCACCTTCGCCGCGGGCTGAGGCCGATGACCCGGCGCAGCCGGCGGCCCGAAAAATCGCACCGCCGCGCCGCCGTGGACGCTACTTGCCGCCGGCCGATGCACCGCCGCCCGACCCGGCTCGAGATCCGCTTCATTCGTCCATCGGCGCCGAGTCGGGGCAAGGAAAAAGCGGCCCGTCTCGACACATCGACCGCAAACCACACTCGCTCCGGGAGCGAAACCCGCGCAATCGTCTACACGACAGCGGAACCTTTTGGGATCATGCGCCTTTACAATCTCGAGCCTGCACTATCCCGACGAAGAGAATACCTAGATGACGAAGACCCGATGCCTGACCGCCTCGATGCTCGAGGTCGGCATGCGCTATGAAACCCGCCTCAGCTTCAGCCGCGAGCAAGTCGCCCAGTACTGCGCCCTTGTCGGCGACCACAACGCCATCCACCGCGACCTCGAAGCCGCCCGCGTCCGCTTCCCGGACGTGCGCGATATCGTGGTCCCAGGCGGCCTCATCCAAACCACCGTCTCCGGCCTGTTCGGCACCGAATTCCCGGGCGACGGCTCTCTGGGGCTCACCTTCAGCCCCGACCGCTTCCGCCGCCCCGTCTGTCCCGGCGACGAACTGCACGTCACGCTCGAAATCACCAAAATCCTCCGCGGCGGCATCTTCGAGCTAAGCGTCGGCGTCACCGACCCCGAAGGTGTCCGCATCGGCAGCGCGGTCGCCAAAGTCGTACCGCCGGACGAGACCTATCGGGCGTGGTGGCAGGCGCATATCGATGCGGGTTGACTTGTTGGCAGCGTTCGGAAAGAACAAGCAGGCCAATATATCGGCACGTGAAAAGCAGCAATTGGCTAAAGCCGTCGAAGAACTAGTGGCATTTTGGAGGCAAAGAAATGGGCAAGGCATTCACTGAAATTGCGGAAGGCTTCAAGGATGCGGCAAACCACGCAAAAGGCGAAGAGTCTGGCGTGGTGGAACATACTCCGGAAGCCCTCAACGTCAGAGCGATTCGAGAGAAAGCGGGCATGAGCCAAGAGCGCTTCTGCAAGGCAGAGACCATCGAAGGCATCGGCAAGCACGGCTTCGTGCTCACACCGGGCCGCTAAGTTGGTGCCGAAGAGCAGGAAGAGGACAGCGAGCCCTTCGAGGAGAAATACCCGCGCCTGCTGGCGGAGTTGGAGGCCCGCTTCGTGGAGGGTGAGCGATTGATGGGCGTGGTGCGAGAGCGGCTAAAACGGGTGAGCAATGGCTAACGTTCATGGCCCAGTGCTACGCAGGCAGATCAGGCCTTTGTTTCATCCTAAGTTGACAGGATCGCGGTGGTCACCGTCAGGCGCATCCGACCGGGCGCAAATGCCATGCGTTACCTGAATCTCGACCATCTGCGCCGCTGCATCGAGACCTTGCAGCAGTCGTTGCGGTTGTACCAACAGGCAGAGGCCGACAGCATCGAGCAAGAGGTGTTTCGCAACGCCATCGTCAAGAGCTACGAGCTGACGCAGGAAATCGCCTTCAAGCTGCTGAAGAAGGCTCTCAAGGCGTTCGGCCATGGTGCCCGGAAGCTCGAATCGACGCCGATCAAGGACATTCTGCGCCTCGCCGCCGTGCATGACCTGTTGACGGTCGATGAGGTCGAGCGGTGGTTTGGGTATCGAGATCATCGCAACGACACCGCCCACGATTATGGCGAGGCCTTTGCGCGAGAGACGCTGGCGTTGATGCCCGATTTCCTGGCGGATGTCTCGCGGCTGGCGGATCGCTTGGACGCCAAGCTGGGCAAGGATGTGACATGACCAGCGACACCGCCCACCCGACGTTGCACCTGCCCGCGCGTTATCTGGCGATCGTCCAGGGCATCCTGCGCCGGTACCTACCCCAGGCCGAGGTCTGGGCCTACGGCAGCCGCGTCAAAGGCAATCATTACGACGCCAGCGATCTTGATCTCGTCGTGCGCCAACCCGATGACCTCACCCGCCCGCAACGCGGCCTGGACGAGGTCGCCGCTGCCTTCTCCGACAGCGACCTGCCGATCCTGGTGCAGATCGTCGATTGGGCGCGCATTCCCGAGACGTTTCACGAGGAGATCGACGCGGACTATGTGGTGCTGCAACCGGGCGGTTATCGGGACAGTTTACTTAATGGAGATTAACTTGGTGCCTCAGCTCGACCGAACCGACAGTGAGGCGCAACAAATTCGCCGGGCAAGGCGCGGTGTACGCTGTTGCATGCAGCAGGCGACAGACCAGCGAATGCGGATCGAATCGGCGGTGGTCCCGGTACTGCGCGGCTACGCGGTGGGGATCCTCGGCTAGGGCGCCGGCCGGCGCTCGGCGCACCAATCCGCGTATGCACCGTAGAGCGCGATTGCCGGGTCGACGGCGGCGACGACGCGATCCAGATCGATGGTGTCGTAAAGATGGGTCAGGACGTTGCGCATGCCGCAGGCGGCGATCAACTGTGCCGCGAGATCGGGCGGCAGCTCAGCGTGCTGCTCCAGCGCCTTGAAGATTTCCCGGTAGCTGGCAGGCAAGGTGTCGCCGACGCGCTTGAGATACTGCAGTCCCAAGTCCGACGCGCATTCGCAGAGGAGCTGCAGTAACCGCTCGATGGCGTAATGCTCGCGGCGGCGTGCGATGTCGTCGAGCGCCGCGTACTGCCCGAGGTCGCTGAGATAGCGGCGCAGAAAACCCAGCTTCCGGTCCCAGACGGCTTCAGGCGTCATCGCCGTAGAGCGCCTCGCGCTGCTGGCGCCTGAACCATTCGCTGTCGGCGAACAGGAAGAAGGCGCGATCCCTTTCCCGGTCGAACAGACTCGGTTCCGTTTCGAAGAGGCACCGGCCGTTGCGGAAGATCTCGAATCGGGTGACCGGCGACAGATCCGGGCCGATCATCACGAGGTCGACGGGCTTCGGCGCGGCAGCCGCTTCGAGCTCGGCCTGCCAGGCCCCGAGGGTCAGCAGATCGGGTGCCGATGCCGGCATGACCGCCAGGTCGATGTCGCGCCCGTCCTTGCCGAGGGCGACGGACCCGAAGAGCACGACCAGTCGCCAGCCGAACCGGGCGGCCAATGCGGGCACGGCTGCCGCGGCGATTGCGCCGGGTGCCGCCTCGGACGCAGGTGCGCTTGCGGTGTCGGTGGTTTTCGGCATGACCTGGAGGATGAAGGGCTCCGAGTAGACGCAGCTTTGGCCTATGGTCGATCAATCGTGCGTGCCCGGCAACCGGGGCTTCGACATCGACACTTCAGTGTGCGCGACGCCGAGCCGCGCGTCAGGCGGTCAGTTGCAGCGGCGCGGGCAGGCCGGTGCGCTCGAGGGCCTGCAGCCAAAGCTCGGCCTGTATGGCGTTGGTGAATTGGGCCGAGAGCCCCGACGCGCCGACGCGGGCGCGGTCGACTTCCTCCCGCCAGGGGGCCGGGTCGACCCATCCGCGCGCAACGAGGCGGGGCGCTTCGGTCATGGCCCGATGCCAGCGCCGGCTTTCCATCAGGTGGCGCTCGCGCAGTTCCTGCGCGCTGCCCTTGGAGCGGCGCTCGCGGACGATCTCGGGCAGCCGATCCGCAAGCGCGCGCCGCTGCAAGGCGCGATCGCCGTCCCAGCCGCGTCGGATACGGAAGTCGAGCCCGAGCATGAGCTCGACCAGCGGCCGATGATAGAGGGGATGGCGCACGGCTGCGGGCAGCCGCCGATAGAGGCCGCTGTTCTCATGCGCGGCGAGATCGTAGACCGATTCCCACAGATACTGGCGGCCGGGCTCGGTGACGCGTGGCGCGAGTTGCGGCACCTCGAGGCAATCCAGTCCGTGCGCCCGTTTGAGGACGTCGGTGAGCCAGCAGGGTGGCTGCGGGCGCTCCCAGTCCAGTACGCTCAGACCGAGCCGATGCTGGCGCGCGATCGGCAGTGCGAGGTTGGTCAGATAGTGCGTCCAAGGCCGCAGCCCGCCTTTTGCGTGCGCCCAATCGCGCAGCAGCCGCCAGGCCCGGTAGGGTCGACGCGCCGCAACCGGGTCGGCGAGAAAAGCAGGGCTGATGCCGCCGAATTCGAAGATGACGTCGCCGGCGGCACCGGTGAGCATGAGGTCCGCGCCCACGGCCCGCTGGCAGGCGTCGATGGCTCGGAACTGATGCGCGAAGAGCAGGCCCTGCGGCTCCGGCACGAACGCGACATCGTCCTCCAGGATGACTTCGTCGACGTCCATGTTCAGTCGATGCCAGGGCACCGGATGTTGCTTGATGACTTCGCCGGCGAACAGTTCGTCGTCTCCGGCGACCCCGCGCGGTGCGACGTAGGTGAGCGCCTCGACCGGGCGCTGTATGGCGCGCAACGTTGTAAAGACGGAGGTCGAGTCGAGGCCTCCGGTCAGCTCGCAGAGGATGTTGCCCTGGCCAGGTAGGGTCGACGCGACGGCCTCGTCCAACAGGCGGCGCAACTGCAGCTCGGGCGCCTCGACGGGGTCGTGCGCGGTTGTAGGCGGCAGCCAAGGCCGGTGCCTGTGCAGGCGGTCGTCCTGCAACGTGAGGTTCCAGCCGTAGCTCAGCCGCTGCACCCCGCGGAAAGGCGTGAGCCTGTGGTCGTCGTAAGGGGCGCCTAGGTACAGGGCGAAGTAGCGCTCGTCCAGCTCGGCGTCGGGCTCGACGGCAAGCAAGAGCTCGAGATCCGAGGCGACGACCAGCGAGGCGCCGCGCTCGGCGTAGAAAAGGTCGTGCAGCCCCAGGGAATCCTGCACCAGCGCGGCGCGCCGCGCCGCAGCGTCCACCACGACCGCGGCGTACTGCCCGAGCAAGCCGCGGCTGAGCTCGGCGCCGTCGCGCGCGTAGGCGCGGTCCACGGCCTGATGGGCATGCTCGGCGTTGGTCTCGTCGGCGACATAGCCGGAGACCGCCACAATGCGCCCGCCGATGCGCCGCGGTGCGGGCCAGGCAGTGACCGTGAAATCACGCTTGTCCAGGCGCAGTGCGAAGGGCGACCCTGCAAGCGCTGTCGCCACGCGGTCAGCCGATCTGTGCGATTGGCGTCCGTCCGCGGGGCGCCCGTGCGCCGGCGGGCGGTCGATTCCGCGCGTCGCGTTCCAGCAGCGGTGTCCCCCGGTGCTCGACCCATGCATGCGCATCGAACGGAAAACGCCCGACACCGATCACATGGCGGACCTCATGGCCCAGGCAGCGCAGGTAGACATAGAGGGCAAGCGAGCGGGGCAGGCAATCGCGATCGGCGCGCCGAGAAGGGACAAGCGCTTCGACGGCAATGAACCGCCGCAAATCGGCCTCTAGGGATGCGCTCGGCGGTCGGCCGGGCAGCGATACGGCCGCGGCCCAGTCGTAGGCCGAGGCAAATCCGTGCCGCGCGATTCGCAAACGCACGCCCAAGAGCGCGAATAGTGCGAGGCTGTAACGGTTGATGCGCGCCAGTCGGCAAATGGGCCCGCTGTTGCGCTCCGACGGCGCAGGCGTCGCGGTGCCGCCGAGCCATCCCCGTTCGCGCAAATCCGCCAGCAACCGGGGGCTCGCTTCGCCGTCTTCGTCGGCAACGCGCATCCATTGCCGGGAGGTTTCCGGATCGAGCGCGAAATAAGCGCCACGCGCGATGTCGAGTACGACGACGACATCGTCGATGTGGCACCAGCGGATGCGCGTGGACAGGCGCATCGGCTCGCTTGCTACTCTTTAGGGCTTTCGCTCGCGTACTTGAGCCGGTTGATCGATCCGCCGTCCTCTTTGTCGCCACGGGGCTGCTTGCCGGTGATGTCGAGGACGGAGCCAATCTCGACGATTACCGGGGACCGGGCCTCGGCATCCGAGGTTGCCTCGGTGACGTCTTGGGAATTGGCTTCGGTGTCTTGGTGTAGGGACATTGATCGAACCTCGCCTGTATTTGTGCTGACCAAGGCCGCGGACACGAGGCGATGTTGCCCGACAGCAGACCTGCGACCGAATCCGGAGTCTATGGATGGCCGCGCGCCGGGGTCAAGCTTGTCGGGCAAATGGTAGACAAACTTCTCTCGGCGCGGTCCCAATGCTGCGAACGAAGGTACATATGGAATTTCAAGGCCGTTTCGGCGCGGTACTGTGCCGGCGAGCGCGCATCGTTGTCGCGCCGAGCAAAGCCGTGTGTCTATGGGGAGCGAAAGTTCCGGTCGGGTCCGGGGCCAGCCAACCCTCCGTGTCGTGTGTGCGTAATGGCCATTCGCGATGTCATCGAAGCAGGCAGGCGATACCGGCGCGGCGCCCGGGGATGCCGGCGCGGGCCGGGCAGCGAGGCGGCTCATTTCGCGCCGGGCGCGGCGAGCCGCCAGCTCGATAACGTCGGTTGCCCGCGAATGGTACAGCCGAGCGCGGTGAGCCAGTCTGCGACCATACGATTGGAGTTGTGGTCGAGCGTATAAGGCTTGGGGTCGCGGACGAACTCCAGTCCGAACCAGGGGCTATAGACCTTGGTGTCGATCGCGGCCTCGAAGCGGCGCTCCAGTGTCTCCCGCAGCGCGGTGACGCGCGCCCGCTCGACGTCGATCGCAAGTCTTTCGACCACCGGAACCTTCAGTAGCCCGGGTAGCCTCTCGGATTCGGGCGCGACCGGCAGCGCCTCGCGTCCGAGCGCCGCCGGCGTGGGTCGAAGCAACGCGCGCGCCCCGGTTCCCGGGTCGGTTCGGCGCATCACGTAGTAGTCCCAATCACCGTAGGAATAGCGCAGCGCGCCGTCCGCCGCATCGGGAAGCACGAGGCTGGAGTGGCGCCCGTGATCGAGCACCACCACGCCCACGGGCTCGACGGGCGACGACGGCGGCACGATAGTCGCGCTGCATGCCCCGAGTAAAACGGCCGCCAGCGCCGTCGCCGCCAACCTGCCGCGGGTGCGAGTATGCGCGGGGCGCTGCCCGAGCGCCGCGGGCGAGCGGGCGGCGGCGGGCTTGGCGGGCTGGACGCGCCTGATCCCTCCGCTTTCGAGGTTGCCCATGCCGGATCGATCGCTGGCGGGTTGCTGCATCGGTGCCTCTGCGAGTCGGGTGCGTTGCACGCATTCGATGAATCTGGCCTTGTCCCGCGTCGGTGTACAAGTCACGCGCTGCCTCGAGGAGCCGGAAAGGATTCCCCCGGGCGCAACCGCTTGATGTGAGGCCCGAGAGCGCGCAGAGTTCGTCGAACGCGACCGCTTCTTCGCGCTCCAACGGGAGATGCCGCCAAGTGGGCTTTCCGCGAAAGGGCTGCTGGCGCAACCAAAGGCGCCGGGGCGGTTTTCCTGCCCCGGGCTTTCTCCGCCTTTCGCCGTAGATCCGCTGTTCAGGTCGCTTGTGTCATTCACGTCGTTGATAAGAACTCAGAGTAGGCGGTCTTTATGGCGCGTTTGATGGCACTGATTCTCGCCTACTTTTTTCTGGGTCTTGCGATGGCCGGTGTGTTTTTGCCCGGGCTGCCGACTGTTCCGTTCCTGCTGTTGGCGGCATGGTTCGCCGCAAGAGGCTCGGATCGGCTGCATAAATGGTTGTATGAGCATCCGCATTTCGGCAAGTTGCTTGTCGATTGGGAGCAGTCGAGAGCGATCTCGCGCAGAAGCAAAATCATCGCGGTTGTCATGCTGATTGCCAGTTGGGTCGTTATGTACCATCAGTTGGACAATGTCCTGGTGGTTGGGGGAAGTGCTCTGTTCTTTATCGCACTGGCGACCTATCTGGTCACCAGGCCGACGGCTGAATAGGCGCCCGAAGATGGAAGATTCGATGACGGGGAGGAGGGCGCGTGACGAGGTTCCGGACCCGGTGAGCGTTTGCCGGCCGAGTTTTGTGCCGGTGCATGGGGGTGCTTCGACCTAGGGACCTGCGTACGAACAACGGGGCCGGAGTCAAGTACGCTTTCCGATGGGGCATGGTTTCGCTGGATTGCGCGATTTCGGTGCGGTTCTTCGCTATTGTTCGGATACTTCGCAGTATCCGCAGGTCTTCCGAATAAAAGCTCCGCGGCGGGCGCGGGTGAGTGCGGGTATCATCGGACACGGGTCACCCGCACGAGATCCGATGGGGACCGAAAGTGTCCCGAGACCAGCCCAGCGCGCGCCGGTCTCGTTTCGTGCCGAGTCCCGCAATTCCCACCCTGGCCGACCGCCCACTCACGGGAGCCGTATCCATGAGTATTCCGACGCGCCGCTTGCTTGATCTTCCTTTGCCTCCGGAGACGATCGATCTGCTCACCGCCGCCCCGAGCCTGATGGTGGCGGGATCGCACGAGGAGTTGATGGCGCTCGCCGTGCGCGATGCGCCCGACGGCGTGCAGGAGGTCGCCTACGACGTACCGGGGAAGGGCCGGGTGGTCGAGGCGACAGTGTGCCGCACCCGCAACGGCATTTGCGCGAACTATCTCGAGCCTTATATGCGCCGGCGCGACCCGGACTGCATGGTGATCGGCGACGACCGCCCGACGGACAAGGAGACCTACGGGGAACGCTTCGGCGCGTCGTTCGATCCGGTGCGCGAGGCCACCTTCGCCTGGCTGCGGACCCAGCCGCTCGCCGCCTTTGCGTTTTACGCCGGACTGCCGAGCCAAGGGACGCAGGCGTTGGTGATCGCGCCGGACAACGCGGGCTTTTTCGCGCTCGGTCTCGCGCTGCTGCAGGGCATCGTGCCGGAAGATGAGCTGCCGGATGACTTCGCGCCCAAGGCCATCATCTACGTGGCGCCGCCGTTCCGGCACACCCACTTCGACGGCAAGCAAGTGGTGGTGCATAACCGCACGGACGTTCTGCACGAGCTGTTCAGCTACAACCTGTATCCCGGACCGAGCGCCAAGAAAGGCGTCTACGGCGTGCTGCTGAATATCGGCGAGGAAGAGCGCTGGGTCACCATGCACTGCGCGACGGTGCAGGTCGTCACCCCGTACGAGAACAAGGTGGTCATTACCCACGAGGGCGCGAGCGGCGGCGGCAAGAGCGAGATGCTGGAGTACGCCCACCGTCAGCCGGACGGCACGCTGCTGATCGGCCGCAACCTGTTGACCGGCGAGGAGCGCACCCTGACCCTGCCGCGGGGCTGCGACCTGCGCCCGGTCACGGACGATATGGCCCTCTGCCATCCGTCCCTGGAGAAGGGCAAGGGCAAGCTGTCCCTAATGGACGCGGAGGACGCCTGGTTCGTGCGCTGCAATCACATCGACCGTTACGGTGTCGATCCGCACATCGAGGCGCTGACCGTCCACCCGCCGGTGCCGCTGCTGTTCCTGAACATCGACGGCCGCCCGGGCGCGACCACGCTGCTGTGGGAGCACATCGAAGACAGCCCCGGCCAGCCATGTCCGAATCCGCGCGTGATCATCCCACGCAACAGTATTCCCGACGTGGTGCGCGGGGCGGTGGACGTGGATGTGCGCAGCATGGGGGTGCGCACGCCGCCCTGTACGGCGGAGCGGCCGAGCTACGGCATCATCGGCCTGTTCCATCTCCTGCCGCCCGCGCTGGCCTGGCTGTGGCGCCTGGTGGCCCCACGCGGGCACGCCAACCCGAGCATCGTCGAAACGGAGGGCATGACCTCCGAAGGCGTGGGCTCCTATTGGCCCTTCGCGACCGGGCGCATGGTCGATCACGCCAATCTGCTGCTGAACCAGATCATCGAGACCCCCGAGGTGCGCTACGTATTGATCCCCAACCAGCATATCGGCGCCTGGGACGTGGGCTTCATGCCCCAGTGGATCACCCGCGAGTACCTGGCCCGCCGAGGCGGCGCCCGCTTTGCCGCCAACCGCATGCGACCCTCCCGCTGTTCGCTGCTGGGCTATACCCCCGGCAGCATCATCGTCGAAGGCAGCACGGTCGGGTCCTGGTTCTTCGAGGTGGACCATCAACCCGAGGTCGGCCGGGAGGCCTACGACCAGGGTGCCGCGATCCTGACCGAATACTTCCATCGTGAGCTATCCGAGTTCCTCGGGCCGGATCTGCTGCCCACCGGCCGGCGCATCATCGAGTGCTGCCTGTCCGGCGGAACGCTGGAGGACTACGTGCGGCTGCTCGACCAGCCCTTCCTCGAGCCGGACGACCACTGAGGGGGCAGCATTGGAGCAGTTCGACGCCAGGCTCCACGGGCACCGCCGGCGCGCCTTCGATGCCGTGCCGAAGGCACTGCACCGGCGGGTTTTCGGCGTCGATTACCTGCAACTGCGCGGGCGGCAGTCCGGCGATCTCTACGTCACCCGCCACGGTTGGCCGGTGCTGGACTCCATCGAGCCCTCCCAGTGGTTCGTCGGCGAGCGCCTGCGCAAGATCGGCCGCCAACTCGCCGGGGCAACCGGAGCCGTGTATCGGGTGCCGGTACCCCACCGCACCCGTGAAAAGTTCGCTCTGGTGGTGAAGTTCAGCCGCTTTGCGCAGGAGGCGCTGGTGTCCATCGCGCCGGACGCGGTCATGGACTGGGCCGAGCGCGACCGCATTGCCGCGAGCGAATTCCTGTCGCCGTTCGAGGAGTTCGCCCACGTCGAGCGCCTACGTGCCCGGGCCGGCGCCCGCATCCCGACAAAGGCGCCGCTCGCCATCTACTCCCCGTCCACCCGCTACCTCGACTGGCAGCTCGGCCGGCGCAGCCACCGGCGCTGGTGGTACGACCGCGTGCTGGCGGAAGACCAAGCCGATCAACCCGAGGATGCGCGCATCGCCTATGGATGGGAACGGATGTATATCCTGCTCTATCGCTGGATCGACGGCATCGACGCCGAGACGGCCCATCAGCAGGGCTATCTGACGGAGCCCGAGTTGCGGGATCTGTCCGAAGCCGCGCGACAAGACCTCCGAGGGCTCGGCTGGGACGTGCTCGATCACAAGCCCAGGCATCTCATCGTGCGTCCCGCGCCGGACCCGGGCCGGCTGATGTGGCGGGGCGGACGGATCCTCTGGGCCTTGGTCGACTACGAGCTGCTCGTGCCCTATCCGGCGGCGGGCGCCGCGGCATAGCGGAGCTTGCGTCGCGTCGAGCCGATCGCGGCCGCAATCCGCCGACCTGCCCGCGGCGACCGGCGTTTCGTGGCCTGTCGCGCCAGCGCCCAGGTTGCGGAGATGTGCCGCCCCGACCGGGCGTCCCGGAAGCGGCGACGGCATTGCGCGACCCGGCGCCCATGCGGCTGTTCCGCCGGAACCGGGCGGGGACTCATCCGCCGCCCGGTGCGTCGGATGCGGGTCTAACGCGTCAGAGCCGCTCGAACACCGCGGCGATGCCCTGACCGCCGCCGATGCACATGGTCACCAGCGCGTAGCGACCGCCGCTGCGGTGCAGTTCGTAGATGGCCTTGACGGCGAGGAATGCGCCGGAGCAGCCGATGGGGTGGCCCAGGGCGATGGCGCCGCCGTTCGGGTTCGTCTTCGTCATGTCGAGCTCAAGCCCGCGCGCGACCGCGATGGCTTGGGCCGCGAAGGCCTCGTTGCTCTCGATCACGTCCATGTCGTCCAGCGTAAGGCCGCCTTTGCGCAGCGCCATCTTCGACGCCGGGATCGGCCCCTCGCCCATGATCTCGTTGGGCACGCCGGCGACGGCATAGGACACCAGGCGGGCCATCGGCTTGTAACCGGCGGTGTCGGCGACGGCCGCGTCGGCGAGCACGCAGAAGGCGGCACCGTCATTGATGCCAGAGGCATTGCCCGCGGTGACGCTGCCGTCCTTCTTGAAGACGGGACGCATCTTCGCGAGTGCCTCGACGGTGGTGCCGGGTCGCACGTGCTCGTCGGTGTCGAAGACGATGTCGCCCTTCTTGGTCTTTTTCACAAAGGGCACGATCTGCGACTTGAAGTGTCCTTCCGCGATCGCGGCCGCGGCGCGCCGGTGTGATTCCGCTGCCACGGCGTCCTGCTCCTCGCGGCTGATACCCCATTTTGCCGCCAGGTTCTCCGCCGTCACGCCCATGTGGCCGACGCCGAAGGGATCGGTCAGCGTCGCGACCATGGTGTCGATCATGGTCGTGTCGCCCATGCGTGCGCCGCGGCGCATTGCGGTGGACAGATAGCCGCCGCCGCTCATGACCTCGACGCCGCCGCCGATGCCGTAGTCGCAGTCGCCGAGCAGGATGTTCTGCGCCGTCGTCACGATGCCCTGCAGCCCGGAAGAGCAAAGCCGGTTCACCGACATGGCCACGGACTCCATCGGCAGTCCGGCCTGCACGGACGCAACACGGGCCACGTAGGCGAAGCGGCTCTCGGTCGGGATCGTGTTGCCGACGGTGACATAATTGATCGCGCTCGGATCGACGCCGGAGCGCTCGACCGCCGCCTTCATGATGACACCGGCCAAGTCGGCCGGCTGGACATCGGCGAGGGAACCGCCGAAGGTCCCGATCGCGGAGCGTGCCGCCCCGAGTACGACTACATCGCGTTTGCTCATTGTGTCTCTCCTGGTGGTTGATGGCCCGAGCGAACGGCAGGGACTCGGGCTGGCGCGCGTCTGGCGCATCGCTCTCGTGGGTCTGCCCGGGATGCCGGGAGCCGCGGCGGCGGAAGATCCGATGCGGCGGCTTCCACATCGAGATGGAGGGGTGCGGTCGCACCTCGGGCAGGGGCCAGGTATACACCAAGCGCCGTTGTCCGCCCACCTCGTCTTTACAGGGTCTTGTCGGGGAGATACCGGCTGACTCGCCCAAGACCGCGAGGTGCCGCTAGCGCTTTGTCTTGCTCGTAGACGAGACCGAGCCGGAGTGCCGATTCGGCCTTGGCCAGCTCGGCACCCAAGTACCCGGCGTGGCTGAGCTTGGAGACAAGCTCCGCGCGCAAGAGGCCCAACAGGATGCGCTCCGCCGAGTGCGAGCGGATCTCGTGGGCCGGGGCATGATCCACTGAATAATGCTGGCAGACGATCTCCCCCGCGACGCCGTCCACGCTGATGATGAAGAACCCTTTCGGGTCGTAGCCGACCGGCTCGCGGTGGCCGCCGGCGGCGATGCGCTTGAACTCGGGTTGCGCCTGCGCCTCGACGGGAGGCTGCGAAAACGCGACCGCGGGCAGCGCGGCGACCCGGGTGGCGGCCGATGAAACATGGTCGCGAATCAGGGGTAGCTTGCCGGTGCCGATCGCATCGATCAGCGTGATTTGGTCGCGAAACCGCGCGATCTGCGCCGTGCTGACGTTGGCAAGCACCGGCCAGTGACCCTGCGCGCCGATGATGCGGCGCTCGGGCGTGACCCCGTTCTCCACGAGTGCCCGAATCGCTTGCGCGGTATGAAAGACGGGCGAGTCCCTGCCGCAGAGGACCAGTGCGCGAATCCTCGGATTGGCGATGACGTTGGTCAGCATCCGCTCGATGCCCAGATTGACGGTGATCAGGCGCCCGGCGATGGCGACGCCGGGCAGTGCGGCGACAGGCTCGATCAGATCGCGGCTGGATAGGGTGCAGACCGCGACGCTGGCGCTGGCGTCTCCGACGACGTATTCGCCTGCAACCGCCGGCCAACCGGGAATGTCCCCATGGCTGCGCAGTCGCCGTCGCAGCGGGCCCGCGGTGATCAGATCGCGTGCCGCGTCGAGCCGCCGAAACATGCGCACCGCTACGGCGTTCTCGCCGCTCGGGTCGCTCGGCAGGTGTTTCGCGAGGGCCCGCATGATCCGAGCAACGCGAGACGGTGCCGGGGCATCCGAAGGGTTTGTGCCCGTTGCGGCGTCGGATCGATCGGTGTCTGTGCTTGTCTGCGGAGCCGTCAACTCGGAGCTCCCCGGTCTTGAGGCGAGCACTGATGATAACGCCCACGGCGCCGATGCCCATGGCATCCAAGGGACGACCCCGGCTGTTCTCTGCAATCGCCTTCCCGCGTCGTTCCCCGTCGATCCGGCTCCGACATCACCCTTCTCGCGCCGCTCGAACAGACGAGGACACCGTCAACGTCGATTAACCCATCACGGGCGTCATCGTCGCGATGATGCCCCATCCCGCAAGCGCCGCGCCGCTGGTGGGCGCCCAACCCCGGAAACCACCGCTGCGCCAGTGGCGCAAGGCAGTCACTGGATGAGTAGTCGCGTGCTCGCACGGATGTGGCAGGCGGTCGCTTCGATGCTTGCGAAGCACTTGCGAGCGTGCCGGTTGCCCGGTGGCGTTGCGGCCGCTCGGCCTGTCACGTTCTGACAACCCCCTCGGCGCAGACTGACTCCGTCGCCGGCCGCTGTCGTGGTCGGCGGGCGTCGCCGATGTTTCGGCGCCGTGTTCTCAACTTCAAGGAGCTAGTCTTATGGAGCATCCGAATTGTCGGATCTTGATCAAGATCGCCGCTGTGTTGTTGCTCGGGCTAACAAGCGGATGCGCAACGATTACGCGCGGCACCAACGACACATTGGTGGTCGAAACGGACCCTCCGGGGGCGGAAGTGAAACTCTCCAACGGCATGGTGGGCGAGACGCCGGCGACCTTCAAACTGCCGCGTAAAGAGTCGGTTATCGTGAAGCTGCGCAAGGCCGACTACGAGCCGGTGGAGGTGAATGTGCGGCCTCAGATCTCCGGCGGCGGCGGCGCCGGGATGGCCGGGAATCTGCTTTTCGGCGGCGTTGTCGGCGCGGCGGTGGATGCCGGGAGCGGGGCGATGAACGATCTGCGGCCCAATCCTGTCAGCGTTCGGCTGCGGCGTCTCGACGGCAGGCACGGGGCCGGCGATATGGACGCGGCCGAAGCCCGGCTTGAGCGGCTCAAGGCCATGCGGCGTAAGGGCGTGATCAGCGAAAGCGAGTATCGGCAGGGGCGTGCGGAAGTGCTCGGCGGCATTTGATCTCAGGGGTCAGCGAGTCTGCGGGTGTCGCGGTAACACATGTGAACGGTTGCGGGCGGCATGGGCGGCAGGCTGCGCCCGACGACGGGCCAGGCGGCCGTCCTGCTGCTTGCCGCTTGCTGCTTCGGATGGTGGATTTGCGCAGTGGCCGCGGCAAATCCACCTTGGCCGAGGCCGCGGCCGGCCGATGCCGGGCGACCAAAAGCCGCCTGCGGGGCACGCACCGGCGCAGTCGTTGGCGGGCGCATGTTGGTGCAATCTTTGCGCGGCGAACGGCATGGCTCGGGCGATTCGAATCGAGCCGAAAGCCATCGGAGCCACGATGACCGACCACCGATCAACCGACCATGGCGCAACCCCCGGCGGCGACCGGGCTTGCGCCGACGCTGCAGCGGGCGCCGACACCTCGCGCGTCGCGTTGGTGGCCTTTTACGCCAATGCGGACGCCGCGCACCGGCGTCTCGACCTGCTCATTACCAACGAGGCGCCGATGGACCGCATTTCTGTGCTCGGCCGTGCCGATACCAGCGGTGATGACCCGCTCGGGATCTACTATCCGGGTGTCGGTGAGCGCGTGCGCGGCTGGGGCGGACTCGGCGCCCTCTGGGGCGGCATCTTCGGCCTTCTCGGCGGCGCAGCCGGTTTCTTCATGTTGCCCGGAATCGGCCCGATGATCGCCGCCGGACCACTGGTGGGCTCCCTGACCGGTGCTGCTGCCGGAGCCGGTGCCGGAGCCGGAGCCGGCGGCTTGCTGATGGCAGGGGCCGGCGCGGGCCAGCAGCTTGCGGTGGCCATTCATCGGCTCGGTATCCCCGAATCCTGCATCGACGACATGCAGGAACGGCTCGGCCGCGGCGAAACCCTTGTGATGATGATCCTGGACCAGGACGAGGCACAGCGCTGGCGAGCGCTGATGGAGGAGCCGAGCTCGTCGGTGGCACGTCGTGAAGGAGAAGATGAAGGCCAAGGCGGCGGTGAAGCGGCCGAGGTTCCGCAGCCTGTCGCGCTATGGACGCTGCCCTTCACCGGGGTTATCGACGCGATCCGCGAATAGACTCGAATCAGCGCTTGGACACCGTTGCCCTGAAGATGGACCGATCCATTCGCGTGTTCCGGCTGCTACCGTGAATGATAACGGCGCCGTTGGACAAGTGACGAGGGATGACAGGTATCGGGGCCTACGGCGCGCGTACCCGCGGCCGGCTGGCCGCGGGCGTCGATCCTAGTCGTATTCTTCCATTTCCGTTTGCCAGCCGTAGGCATCGTAGTGCTGATACTGGCCGTAATCGTCCTGGATCATGGTCGAGCCGTCGTAGCCTTCGTAGACTTGGCCGGGCTGGTAATTAGGAAGCTCGTAGACGGCATTGCCGTCGGTGTAGCGAGAACGTTCCCAAATACCCTCGCGGACGTAGTCTTGTTGTCCTTGGTATTGCATGGCGGAACGGTCCATGTAGCTGTTGTACATGCCGTCGAGCACGGCGTTGCTGTTGTTGACGTAGGCTCCCTGCTGCGCCTGAAACGCCTGCTCACGTTGCTGCAAGTCGGAATAGAACCCCGGATTCTGTTGCCGGGACATGGCGTCCAGGTAGGCGAGCACCTGTTGGTCGGGTGTCGACCAGTCGCCGGTTTGCTGTCGATATAACTGGATCGCGTTCTGTGCGTGCATCTGCGCTTGTTGGCCCGCTTGTGCCGCGAGCTGCTCGACGTATCCGACGTAATCCTGCGCGCTGGCGAGTTGCCAAGCAGATGGGCCAATGGCAAGCGCGAGTAGAAATGGCTTCAGCGGACTCATCATCGATCTCCGGTGGCGGTAAACGGGGTACTGAGGCTCGCAGTGTTCGGGGAATTTATCAAACGGTGCGTTGCGGCCGTCCGTGGCCGGTCGGCGGCTCGGCCCGGGCCGCGGTCAGCTGCCGGACTCACCCCGCGGGTCGCCGAGGTTTTCGACAAAGCGCACGACGTCCGCGAGCTCGAACGGATAATAGTCCGGATCGTGGATCAAGGCGTCCGGGTCGAAGTGGCTTTGGTATTCATCGCTCCACCAACCCCAGCGCTCTTTGGACACGCAGGGATCCGGGTGCCAATCGTCCGCGTGGACAAAGGTCGTGTCTTGACAGTGCACGAGCATGCCGCCGAAGACCTCCAGCAGAATGGCCGAGCCGACCGGGCCAAAGCGCCGACAGTCGTGAACGACCTCGGATTCCCGCAGGATGTAATAGAAAAGCGGCGTCTCGGCCGCGATCTTCACGGCGTCGATGTCGCAGCCGCAGAGTAGATCTTCGAGCCCCGTGTCCAGGTCGTCGGGGATGCAGTCGCCGTATTTGGCTTTCAGTGACGCTGCCGCCTGCTGACCGCTCGGCAGCCGCATGAGGTTGCCGCGCATCAAATTGCGGAAGCCGAGCGCTCGGTCATTGGGGTTACGCGAGTTGACCACCGGCAGCGGCATGTCTTGGATCTCGTCGGCGAGCTTGGGGTCGATGCCTTTCGACATCCTGGGACGAATGCAGCGCTGTACCGGCAGCAGGTAGCGCCAGTCCACGACCAGCTCCTCGGGGATGCCGTTGAAGCCGAGCGTGCCGAAACGCTCGTCGAATAACTCGATGTCGAGGTTCGCCGCGTTGGCCGCATAGCGCGAGCGAACCATCGTGTGCCCGACGCGATAGGCGGCGACGGAGAACTCCACCGGCATGCGCAGTTTGCCGTGCGCGTCGGGCCGATAAAAATAGGGGTATTGCGCCGGGTCGCAGGCGAGGATCTTCGGCACCGCATGCCGGTAGACGCAGGGGTCGCACAGGCGCTTCAGAAAATCGAACAGCACCAGCCATTGGTAATGGTAGCGGGTCTGTTTCTGTGCCTCTTCGAATCGGTCGAAGTGCTTGCTGCCCGATGGTTGCTCAACCCGCTCGTCATAGAGCTTGTTGTGGAAGCGGTGAAACAGCAACTGCATCTGCGAGACGAAGATGTTCTCGTCGTTGCGCGGGTCGCCGATGAGTGCTTGTCCGCCCGGCGCCCTGGCGACGTCGAAGCCGTTCGGATGCACTGCGATTCGCCCCGGTCGCTGTGCGTCGTAGATGTGCGGACTGGCCTCCGGGCCGAAGCCGTAGACGCAGTCCAGATCCAGGCTTGCGGAGCGGATATTGGGCAGGTCTTCGACCTCCACCGTGCTCGGGTCGTCACGGAAGTTGGAGGTGATGTCCAATGTGACATCGTGATCGATGAACTGGGCAAAGAAGATGTAGCCGGCGGGAATGGGGCTGTCCGGCGATGCGCCGTCGAAATCGTGCATCAAGCCGCCGGGACCGCCGATCGCCGCTGCCTCCTGCTCCGTCAGGTTGCCGCTGCCGACGATGTCGAACAGCCGCCCGAAGTTCGATACTGCAACGTGCTTACAGCCGCTGGCCTTGGCCATACCGTGGTGCATCACTGGGCATCCGCTCATGAGTGGGTCTCCTCCCGTCTGGAATGTCGTTCGGTCTCGCGTTTGCCGGCGCGGGTCGGCGGAAGCCGGCAAGACGAGCTTAGGTACGGGGGAGCTCCCGGGATATCGGCCGAATCCGACCGGGTTTGTCGGAATTCGGCTTTCAAGCGGGTGGATTGGGGTACGCGGGGGGTTACCTGCAACAAGATCGGATCGTGCCGCAAGACGACCGGGCCTCGCGGAGTCATGGCGCCGAGCCGCAGCGTCGACGCATCCGCGGCGACGTCGCTTCTCAGGCCAATTGCTGCATCAGCGCCGCGCGCTCCTGAAGCATTTCGGCGAAGTGTGCCGCCATATTGACCAGCATGCGCTCGCGCAGGTCGCCGTCGACGGCGTCGAACTTGAGTTGCAGGCAGCGCAGGTCACTTTCGGCGCTGACATTGGCGCTTCGGCGCTGGCCGCCGAGCAGGCCGACTTCGCCGAAGACCATGCCGGGTCCGAGCGTCGTCAGCCGCAGGCGGCGTGCGGCGCCGGGCTCGCTGCCGGCTGCCGGCTCGAGCCAGGACTCCGCCCGGCCGTCGAGGATGAAGTAGAGGGAATCGGCGGGCTCGCCGGTCCGAACGATGGTCTCGCCGGCCGAAAAACGCCGCTCCGTGCCGGCCTCGCCGATGAGCGCGATCTGCGCCGCCGACAGGCCGGCGCAGAGGTATTGGCGCCCGAGATCGTCCCCGGCGTCTTCGCCGGCGGCAGTATCGGGCAGGAGCGCGTCTTCGCACCACTCCAGCGCGCGGTCGGTCTCCGCGAACTCGAGCCATTGCGGGCTCTGCCGGCTTCGCAGTTGCTTCTGCAGGTAGCGGCGCAATGCGTAGAGGTGGCCGCAGTCGGTAAAGAAGACATGCTTGCCTCCGGTTTCGGCTGCGGTGCACATATCGCCCAGCAGGGCGATGGACGCCGAATCCAGCCCCACCACGCGCTTTAGGCTGACGATCAAATAGTCGGCCTCGTCCAGGGCATCGAGCATGCGCAACGTGATCGATTCCGTGCTGCCGAACAGCAACTCTCCCTGCAACTCGTAGATGCGGATTCGCGCACCGCCGATCTCCAAGGCGGCGCGCTCGCTGGCGGCGCGATAACGGCGCGAGTGCAGATGCGCGCCATCGGCGCATTGGCGCACGACGGACGATGACGTGGCATGGGCGACGTTGAACAGATGCAGCCCGAATTCGTTGGAGATGCGCTTGCAGGCCTCGATACCGCGTACGCTGTTGCCCTTCGGGTCCAGCAGGGGAGAGAACACGCCGAGCCCGAACTGCCCGGGCAGCACGGCCATGATGCCGCCGCCGACGCCGCTCTTTGCCGGCATGCCGACATTGAACACCCAGGCACCGGAATAGTCGTACATGCCGCAACTGCTCATGACGCTGAGCACCTTGTCGACGTAACGCTGCTGCAATGCGATGACGCCGGTGACGGGGTTGACGCCGGAGTTGGCAAGGCATGCGCCCATCAACGCCAAATCTCGCGCCGTGACCAGGATCGAGCATTGGCGAAAATACAGATCGAGCACGGCTTCCGGCGCACGCTCGAGGATGCCGTAGCCGTAGAGCAGGTGGGCGATGGCGCGGTTGCGGTGGCCGGTCTCGCTCTCGGAGCGGTAGACCTGCTCTTCCACGCTCATGGCGTGCCCGGTATAGCGGCCGAAGGTTTCCAGGATGCGATCCAGCGGCGCGCTGCCGGCATCGTCCGCGATCAGGCCCGTGCTGGCGATGGCGCCGGCGTTGATCATCGGATTCAGCGGGCGGCCGGTGTCCTGCTCCAGGCTGATGGAGTTGAACGCCTCGCCGCTCGGCTCCACCCCGACTTTACCCAGTACCGTGTCGAGGCCGCGGTCTTCCAGCGCCAGGCCATAAGTAATCGCCTTCGAGATGGACTGCACGGTGAAGGGCTCACGCGAGTCGCCGACTTGGTAGACGTGCCCGTCGACGGTCACCAGCGCGATACCGAGCCAGTCCGGATTGGCGCGCGTCAACTCCGGGATATAGCTCGCGAGCTCGCCGCCGCGGATCTGCCGGAGCTCGGCGTGCAGGCGCTCCAGGTAGCGTTGCACCGGCGATTGGCTCAAGGCTCGGTTCGTCATTGGGGACACCTGTGTCGGGTGATCGATGCGCCGCGACGGCGGTGCTCGATAGGAATCGGGTGCAGGGGATCGCCGGCGATGTTGTGTGGCGGCAGTAACCGGCGTGTTCGCTGCCGCGGCGGCAGATCGCAAAATGCCGCCGACGACGGATGATGCATGTGCCGGCGGATCGCAAGGCGGTTCGTGACCCTGTCGATTCGACGGCCGCTGCGTGTCCGGCGCTTTCGATGTTACACCGATCGGCGAGTCGGACGCCGGACTACAAGCCCGGGGAAAAGGTGGGGTATCGGGGATACGGCACCCATCGCCGGGGCGGGCGATCGGTGCCGGAGACAGCGGAGGTCGACGGGATCCGTCGGCGGCTCGGAATCAAGCGGGGATGCCGCCGGTGATCGCCGCCAAGAGACCGAAGGCGTTCCGCCCGGCGCGATCAGGCGTCTTCGATGCGGTCGTAGTAACGGGCCCGGTACAGCAGCCGCGGGATGTTGCCGTCTTCGAAGCCCGTGCGCGTATGCAGCACGTTGTTGCTGATCAGCCCCCAGCCGGCTTCCAGACGCCCGCTCATGTGCCAAGGCGTGTCGCGATGCAGGACGTCCTTCAGATAGGCAACCGCCTCGACGCTGAGCGGGTCATCGCGCCAGTGGATGTTGCGGCCTCGGTTGGTGAAGCGCATATGCAAGCGCCCGTCGGCGCGTACGGAGAATACCGGGCCGCTGCGCTCGGGGCGCACTTGCTCGCCGTCGACGTAGCTCGCGGGGATGGTCATGCACTCGGGATGCATCAGCGCGCGGATGTAGTCCGGCGAGTGGTCGCGGACCAGGATGTAGGCGATCTCGTGGTCCAGCAGGTCGTTGGCGCCGCCTTGCTCGGCGGGATGAACACAGTGCAGCAGCAGGCCGTGGATTTGGCGCTCGGCGCTGTTGTAGTAGCCGTCGGTGTGCCAGGCGATCGGCCGGTTGGAGTAGGGAATATAGTCCCGGTGCCGGGCGTCGGTCTGCACTGTCAGCGACGTGATCGCGTCGTCGTCCGCGCCGCGGTTGTGGTCGAGCCGCTGCAGGCCGAAAGCGGCGCCGAGCGTGGTCGGAATCGACTTGTCCGGGTCGTCGGCCGTATTGCCGACATAGATGGCCATGTTGGCGCGCCGGCAGCGGTCGAGGATGGCGCCGTGCTCGGCCTGCGTCAGGCGGCGGGGGTCGTCGATCTCGACGACGATGTCGTCGAGCCTGGTGGGGGACGCGGCCAGCTTCTGTTCGCGCCAACCCTCAAAGGCCTCGTCCGCGGAAAGGTCAAAAGGGTTGTTCATCTGTCGGCGGGGATGTTTGAGGTCGGCAATGCTGATCCGACCGATTATCTCACATTCGGTATGGTTTTGGCCGTCAGCCGCGCCGAATGTGACGGCCGCCCGCCGTGCCCCATCATGCGCGAAGCCGACTTCGAGGCGCGAGCATGGGCTGCCGCCCGCGTCGGCGCTTACTCGGGGCCGCCTTTGCGGCGCGTCCCTTTTGCCCATGCGCCGAATCAAGCGACCCGTCGCATGTAGGACCGAGACGCTGCGGCCGGCGACGCGATGCGCGATCGATCCGCTGCAGCTGCCGTGCGTCATGGCGGGCAAGGCGAAGGCCTGGCTCTCCCGCGGGACGCACCCCGACAAGGGGCGCTAGCCGGAGCTCACGCCGCGGCCGTGGGGGGCGCCGAAGTCCAGCACCGGTCCCTTCGGCACGATGCCCGTCGGATTGATCTCGCGGTGGCTGGCGTAGTAATGCAGTTTGATGTGATCCATATTCACGGTCTCGGCAACGCCCGGTATTTGGTACAGCTCGAGGGTGTAGCCCCATAGGTTGGGATAGTCGAGCAAGCGACGCTTGTTGCACTTGAAGTGACCGTGGTAGACGGCGTCGAAGCGCACCAGCGTCGTGAACAGCCGCCAGTCGGCTTCCGTGATGCGGTCACCGGCCAGATAACGCCGCCCCGCGAGCCTTGTCTCCAGGCTGTCGAGCGCGTCGAAAAGGCCGTCGTAGGCCGCTTCATAGGCGGATTGCTCGGTGGCGAAGCCGGCGCGGTAGACACCGTTGTTGACCCGCTCGTAGACATCCGCGTTGATGGCGTCGATCTCGGCCCGCTGCGGCTGCGGGTAGAAGTCGAGGTCCGCCCGTCCCCATTGATCGAAGGCGCTGTTCAGCATCCGGATGATCTCGGATGACTCGTTGTTGACGATGGTCCGGCGCTCTTTGTCGTAGAGCACGGGCACGGTGACCACGCCGTCGAAGCCGGGCGCGCTTTGCTCATAGAGCTGCAGCAGCTTGTCGAAGCCATGCACGTGGTCCGGCGTGGCGCCCGGATACTCGCCGAAAACCCAGCTCTCGGCCGGCATCACGGGGTGCACGACCGAGACCGAGATGATCTCCTCCAAGCCCTTCAGCACACGTAGGATCAGCGTACGGTGCGCCCATGGGCAGGCGTAGGACACGTACAGGTGATAGCGCCCCGGCGCCGCCGGAAACCCGCCCTCGCCGGACGGTCCCGGGCTGCCGTCCGCGGTGACCCAGTTGCGAAAGCCCGATTCCCATCGGATGAATTGACCTTTGTCGTCGGTGTGCATGCTGTTCTCCGAACGGAATGGCTCGATGATGACGGCTCAAGCGGTGACTGCAAGGGGCGTTTCGGTCGGCAAGAGTTGCGCGATCCGCTGCAGCGCGCCGTCGAGCGCTGCCGACTCGCCGCGCGGGGCCGTGCGGTCCGCGGCGACGATCTCCACGTCGTCGATGCCGAGGAAGCCGAGCACATGGCGCAGGTAGCCGGTCGCGAAGTCGAGCTCGCCGCCGACCGCGGTGCCCCCCGAGGCAACGACGAGATAGGCGCGCTTGCCCTGAAGCAGGCCCACCGGGCCGTTCTCCGTATAGCGGAACGTCAGCCTGGCGCGCGCAACCATATCGACCCAGGCCTTCAGTGACGCGGGGATACCGAAGTTATAGACCGGGAGGCCGATCACCAGCACGTCCGCATTCTGCAACTCCGCCACCAGGCGATCGGACTCCGCAAGCGCCGCACGCTGAGCCTCGCTGCGCTGCTCGGCCGGCGTGAAGTTGGCATCGACCCAGGCGGCATCGACAAGCGGCGGGGCGGCGTACGCGAGGTCGCGGGACTGCACCCGGGCCTCGCCGCCGTCGGCCACCAAGCGCCCCACGAGCTTGTCGGCCAGCCGACGGGTGACTGAGCCGTCGTGGCGGGCGCTGCTGTCGACGCGAAGGATCTGCAGGGGCGTGCGGTTTGCGTGCGGGTTGTTCGTTGCGTTCATGGCGTATCTCGGCAATCGGTTGACGTTTGCTTGTCGGGCATGTCGCCCGAGCGGCATTGGCATAGAGATTAAGCATTGCCTGACAGAGAATAAACGTTATCCTGAAGAAAACGCTGTTCGCTTTTCGAGAACAATGGACCAACTCGCCGAAATGCGCGTCTTCGTTGCCGTGCTCGAGTCCGGCGGCATCACCAAGGCCGCCGCCCGGCTCGGTATTGCGAAATCCGCGGTCAGCCGACGGCTGGCGGACTTGGAGGGCCGCTTGTCGGTTCAACTCATTCGCCGCTCCACCCGGCGGATGAATCCGACCGACACGGGCCAAGCCTTCTACGAGCGGTGCAAGCGAATCCTCGCGGACATCGACGAAGCGGAGCAGGCCGTTTCCCGGACGCACGGCGCACTTAGCGGGCGTCTGCGGGTTGCCGTCCCGCTCTCCTTCGGCCTTGCACATTTATCGCCGGCCATCGATGCCTTTCTGCGCTCCCACCCGGATTTGTCTTTCGACCTCGACCTCAATGATCGCCAAGTCGATTTGGTGGCCGAAGGCTTCGATGTCGCCGTGCGGATCGCCGAGCTTGCCGACTCCACGCTCATTGCGCGCAGGCTGGCGCCGGTGCGCCACGTTGTCTGCGCGAGCCCCGACTACCTCGCCCGGCGCGGCGTGCCGAAGCGGGCCGTCGAGCTCGCCGAGCACGACTGCCTGGTCTACGGCAATGCGCCTTCCGCCGGCGTCTGGGGCTTTGTCGATCCACAGGGCCGGCCCGGGCGGGTACGGGTGCCGGCGAGGGTGCAGGCGAACAACGGTGACTGCCTGCGCCAAGCCGCCGAGGAAGGCCACGGCATCATCCTCGGGCCCAGCTTTATCCTTTTCCGCGCCATCGAAGAAGGGAGGTTGACCCCATTGTTGATGGACCACCGATGGCTGTTGCTGTACGCCCATGCCGTGTATCCCGGTGCGCGGCACTTGTCGCGGCGGGTGCGTACGTTCGTCGATTTCCTGGCCGAGCGCTTCGACGGGGTTCCTTATTGGGATCGCTGTCTGGCCGGCGTCGGATCGGCCTCATCGAGCGGTGCTTGACTGATCGCGCGGGCATTGCCGCGAGTCTCCGTGCCGGGCGCTGGATCGGCGCGGTGCTCGAGCCCCCGGGACTGGTATTCACCCGGCTCGCACGGTGCCTTTCGGGGATTGCGTCGGGCGGTCTGTCGAACCCGGCGCCCGATCTCAGCGCCGCGGACGATAGGGCGCGACGAAGAAGATGATGGCAAGGCCGATGAAGGCGAGCACGCTGATCCAGGTGCTCAACAGGTTGATGAGCCGCCAGCCCGGATTGGACTTGCGCACGATCTCGAAGTCTTCCACGTAAATGGTCTCGCAGGCGCCGTTGCCGGTGTCGTCCCGGGTCGTGCTGGTGCCGCGACGGAAACCGCCGGCGTGGGAGTAGCCGGCAAGCTTGCCGCGCAGGTGGATCTGATCGCCGATCTCGGCGGACTTGATGGCGTCGTGCAGTATCTCGTCGTGCACCAGCACGTGGTTATTGCTGAGTTGGTTCCACGCGAAGTTGCCCGCCGCCTCGCGGTCGCTGGCGGAGATCCAGCAGGTCCAGGTGCTGTTCTTGTAGTGCATGTCGCGGAATGCACCCGTGGCGACGTTCTCACCCCAGACGACGCATAGATCGCGGATGTTGATGAAGTCTTTCCAGTCCTTGAAGTGATAGATGTCGGCTATGGAGTCGCTGTCGTGCAGGCTGACGACGACGCCGTCGAGTGCATAGTCGAACTTGGGGTCGATGGTATAGGTGATGCTGTTGGCCTCCACCTGGAACGGGCGTGCGTCGGTGGGCGTCTGGCGCGGCTCTTCCAGCCGCGACAGGTCATAGAAATCCGGCCGCGGGAAGAGGTCTTTTTGCCAGTGGCTCCAGATCGCGAGCCCTACGCCGCCGAGGAACACCAGCAGCAGCAGTCGGTTGACGGTGTGGTAAGGAAATTCGTCCGCGGACGCGCGCGGGGCCGGCCTGTGCAAGTTCACCGCCTGCTTGCGGATCTGCTCGTACTTGGCGTAGACGATGCCGCAATGGGCGCACACGGCACCGGGCGGTTGCAGTTGATCGCACTTCGGGCAGCGGATCTCGACGCTGGTCATGTCCATGTCGAGCGGTTGGTCGAAAGCGGACGCTGCGCTCGCGGGCTCGGGAGCGCCCTCTTCGACGTGACAGCCGATGCCCGCGCGGACCAGCAGTAACCGGGTCTCCTCGGCCTCTTCGCGCGACAACTCGCCTTCGATCTTCTTCGGTTTGCCGTTCAGTGCCGTATCGGCTTCGGCCAGCGTCAGCCGCAGCAACTCCGCCAGCGTCGCCAAAGCGTCGCCGCGGGTGGCGCCGGGCAGGAGATCTCCGGTCAGTCGCAGTGTATAGCGGCTCATGCCGAAACGTGTCTTCTCGGTCGATTGCGGTCAGTGTTGAATGCAGATTACGAAGAATCGGCCGTCCAAACCGTGTAGGGCTCCACGCTTCCGGCAATGGATCGGCGCCGTGTTCAGTCAAAACCCTACGTCGGGGCTCCGTGCTGCGGTTTGGCCGCCCTGGGCCCGGAACGGCCGCGCGGCCGCGCAATCCGTCATTCCGCGAGCTCGGCGCTCGTCCTCGCGGCGCCTTTGCCGGGACATTGGCTCTAGACAGGGAGCCGGGACAGGGCACCGGGATGTGGCATCGGGATTGGAGGCCTGGACATAGGGCCTGGGCAAGGCGCCGGGATGTGGAGCCGGGACACGGAGCCGGGACACGGAGCCGGGACATACACCGGCGAGATCGCCGAGACCTCGAAGATGTCGGCGTTTGCCAAGCGCCCGGCGTAAACTTGAGCGGACGAGCGGACGAGCGGACGAGCGGACGAGCGGACGAGCGGACGAGCGGACGAGCAGGCAGGCAGGCAGGCAGGCAGACGAGCGGCGCCGCGTGCCGCGATAGACAACGGACAACAGAGCGATTCTCGATGGGCGAGGCGAGGCCGGCGGATTCGGAGATCAGCTGCGAGCGCTGCGAGGCATGCTGCTGCCGTCTGGAGGTGCTATTGATCACCGATACCGGGGTACCGGCACGCTTCATCGCGATCGATCGCTGGGGCGGGGAGACGATGGCCCGCCTGGACGACGGCTGGTGCGCCGCGCTGGACCGCCGAACGCTGCGCTGCACGATCTATGACCGCCGCCCGTGGGTCTGCCGTGAGTTCGAGATGGGCGGCCCGGAATGTGTCGTCGAGCGCGAGATGCTTTCCGGCTGAGGATGCCGGCCCGCGGCCGGCATGCGGCAGCGTCGTTTCGCGCCGCTGTTGGCGGAGACCGCGGTCGGGCGCCGGCAATCCATTGCCGAGCCGCCCCGACCCGCGGCGGTTTGCTGTCGGTTTAGTGCTCGACGGCTCCCTCGGCGCCGATGCCGGTCTCGCAGCGCACGTGCTGTGCTTCGAAGGCCAAACGCTCCTGCTTGGCGCGCTCCGAGTTATCCAGCAGCGAGACGATCCAAATAAAGAAGAACGCCAGCGGCATCGAAACGATGGCCGGGTTGTTCAGCCCGATCAGCCCCACCGCCACCTCTTGGCCGTCGACGATGGCGGTGTGCCCAAGCACATCGCCCCAGACGGCCTTCGACAGGATGGTCAGCACCACCGCGGAGATCAGGCCCGCCAGCCCGCCGGCCAACGCACCGCGGGTCGTCATCTTCTGCCAGAAGATCGAGGCCACCAGCACCGGGAAGTTGGCGCTGGCCGCGACGGCGAATGCCAAGCCGACCATGAACGCGACGTTCTGGCTCTCGAAGGCGATGCCGAGTGCGATGGCGACCAGGCCGAGACAGAAGGTCGCGATACGCGAGATGCGGATCTCGGTGCCCTCGTTGCTGCGGCCACGGGCGATCACGCTCGCATACAGGTCGTGCGAGATGGCCGACGCGCCGGCCAGCGTCAGCCCGGCCACGACCGCGAGAATCGTGGCGAATGCCACCGCCGAGATGAAGCCCAGGAACAGGTTGCCGCCGACCGCCTCGGCGAGGCGGATCGCGACCATGTTCGTACCGCCGTTCAGACCCGAGACGAGCTGGTCCTTGATGACGCTGCCGTCCGCCGCCAGCGCTGCCGGATTGAAGAAGTCCGGGTTCTGGGCCAGCAGGACAATGGCCGAGAAGCCGATGATGAAGGTCAGCACATAGAAGTAGCCGATGAAACCGGTGGCGTAGAACACGGATTTCCGCGCTTCCTTTGCATCCGGCACGGTGAAGAAGCGCATCAGGATATGGGGCAGCCCGGCGGTGCCGAACATCAGCGCGAGCCCGAGCGAAATGGCGTTGATCGGGTCGGTGACCAGCGAGCCGGGCGCCATGATCGAGAGCCCGTTGGGATGCGTTTCAACCGCTTGACGGAACATTTCTTCCGGCGAGAAATCGAACGCGGCCAGCGCGGCGACGGCCATGAATGTCGCGCCCGAGAGCAGCAGCACGGCCTTGGTGATCTGCACCCAGGTGGTCGCGGTCATACCGCCGAAGATCACGTAGACCATCATCAGGACGCCCACTGCGACCACGGCCATCCAATACTCCAGCCCGAACAGCAACTGGATCAGCTTGCCGGCGCCGACCATCTGCGCGATCAGGTAGAAGGCGACGACCACCAGCGAGGAGACCGCGGCCATGGTGCGGATCTGCGTCTGGCCGAAGCGATAGGAACTGACATCGGCAAAGGTGTACTTGCCCAGGTTACGGATCTGCTCGGCGATCAGGAACATGATCACCGGCCAGCCGACCAGGAAGCCGATGGAGTAGATCAGCCCGTCGTAGCCGGATGCGAACACCAGACCGGAGATGCCGAGGAACGAGGCCGCGGACATGAAATCGCCGGAAATGGCGAGGCCGTTCTGCAACCCGGTGATGCCGCCGCCGGCGGTGTAGAAGTCCTTCGCGGAGTGCGTGCGCCGGGCGGCCCAGTAGGTGATGCCCAGCGTTGCCGCCACGAAGACCAGGAACATCCAGATGGCGGTCCAGTTGGTCGCCTGGCGCTCCATGGCGCCGGAGATGGCGGGGGCGGCCATGAGCACCACCGGCGTCAGTAGCGCGAGACCGATGCCCATACGTGACAAGCGGATCATTGCAGATCCTCCTGCAGGGCCTTAGTCAGGGCATCGAAGCGTCCGTTGGCACGAATCACATAGATGCCCGTCAGCAGGAAGGCGGAGACAATAATCAAAATACCGATGGGGATGCCGATGGTGGTCACGGCGCCCGCCGCGACGGGCGTTCCCAGCAGCGACGGCGCGAACGCGATCGTGAGGATGAACCCGTAGTAGATGACGAGGACGATGCCGGTCAGCGTCAGCGCAAAACGTCTGCGCGACTGAACCAGTTCCCGATAGCGGGGGTGCGCCTTGATGGCGTCGACCGAGCTTTGTTCCATAACAGATTTTCGTTGCTTTGGTGGTTTAGGAGAGGCGCCGAGTACGGGCCGGGGCCCTGCGTTCACTCGATCGCCGCTCGCCGATCGCAGCCGCGGTCGACTCTGGGAGCGAGGGTGGGCGGTCGAATGCTGCGGCCGGGCTTGACGTGGCGGAAGGCGGCACCGTATTCGGCGCGTGCATTGTCGAGTCGTGCAAGGTTTTGGTTCAATGACAAGTAGATTTAATATCTCAATTATATATATTTATCGAGTATGGCGGAGGCGGACGCCGAGCAGAGCACGGTTTTCGGCGCTCGGAGCGGCCAAGAAACACACGGCGGGTCAGGCCGCGGGGACAACGGCGGCGTCGGCAGTTGCGATACGCTCGCGCCAACCGCGCGCGTCCGCCAGGATCGCGGCGGGGTCCAGTGTCAGCGGCCGGCCGTCTCGGATGACTTGTCTTCCCGCGACCCAGACCTGCGTCACCTGGTGGCTGCTTGCCGCGTAGACCATCTGCGAGCAGGCGTGATAGAGCGGTTGGGTGTGGGGATCGCCGAGATCCAGCGCGACGATGTCGGCGGCCTTGCCCGGCTCGAGCGAGCCGGTCTCGTCATCGATGCCGAGGGCCTTGGCGCCGTTCAGCGTGGCCATGCGCAGAGCTGTTTTCGCGGGCACGGCAGAGGCGGAGCCGGCGACACCTTTGCCCAGCAGCGCCGCCGTGCGCATCTCGGCCAGTAGGTTCAAGTCGTTGTTGCTGGCGGCGCCGTCGGTACCCAGTGCCACGTTGACGCCGGCCTCCAGCAGCTTCGCCACCGGGCAGAATCCGCTCGCGAGCTTGAGATTGGACTCGGGGCAGTGCACGACGTGGCTGGCGGTGACAGCCAGGCGCTCGATCTCGGCGTCTTCGAGCTGCGTCATGTGGATCGCCACCAACTGCGGGCCGAGCATGCCGATCCGTTCCAGCCGGGCCAGCGGACGCTCGCCGTGCTCGCGCAGGGATTGAACGATCTCGTCGCGGGTCTCGTGCAGATGGATATGTATCGGCACTTCCAGTTCGTCCGCCAGCGTGCGCACCCGCATCAGCGGTGCCTCGGAGACGGCGTAGGGGGAGTGGGGCGCGAACGCGGTCCGCACCAGGGCGTTGCCGCGGTAGTGCTCGTGGAGCTCCAGGCCGCGGCGCAAATAATCATCGGCGCTCTCGGCGTAGCGGGTCGGGAAGTCGACGACGATCATGCCGGCCAGCACGCGCATGCCCGCCTCGTGCACGACACGGGCGGTCACCTCCGGGTAGAAGTACATGTCGTTGAAGCAGGTGATACCGCCGCGCAGCATCTCCAGCACGGCAAGCCGCGTGCCGTCCGCGACGAACTCCGTGTCGACCCAGCGGCCCTCGGCCGGCCAGATGTGCTCATGCAGCCAGGTCATCAGGGGCAAGTCGTCCGCGAGCCCGCGCAGCAGCGTCATCGGCGAGTGGGTGTGCGCATTGATCAAGCCCGGAATCAGCGCGTGCCCCGGTAAATCGAGCACCCGTCCGGCGTCGATCTGCGCCCGTGCCTCGGCCCTCGGCAGTATCGCGGCGATGCGGCCCTGATCGACGGCGATCGCGTGTCGCTCCAGGGTGCTGTCGGCGGGGTCGACGGGCAAGATCCAATCGGCGTGGATGAGCAGCTCTGCTTGCATTGGGGTCGGTTCCGGGGTTGGTTGTTTTTCTCGGCCGGTCCGCTCATCGGTTCGGCATTGATCCGGCCCCTTGAGTGCCGGGCCGGAAAGGCCAAGAATTGGCGGTCACTTTGCCACAGGGGTCGGAACCATGGAAACGCCCGCGACGCTCGATATTCATCCGGACAATGCCATCGTCTGGCGCGACGACGCACTGTATCTGCTCGATCAGCGCGCGCTGCCGTCGGAGACACGCTTCGTCGTGTGCAACAGCGCCGCGGACACCGCCAAAGCGATCAAGGACATGGTGGTGCGCGGCGCGCCCGCGATCGGTGTCACCGCGGCCTACGGTGTCTTGCTGGCGGCGCGCGAGCGCTTCCGGGCCGACGCGGGAGATTGGCGCCGGGGCCTCGCCGAGGATCTGGACCTGCTGGCCGCTTCGCGACCCACGGCCGTGAACCTGTTCTGGGCGCTCGAGCGCATGCGCCGGCTGATCGCGGATCTCGATCAACTGGATCCGGTACCGGCGCTGCTGAGCGAGGCGGAGCGCATCCATGTCGAAGATATCGCCGCGAACCGCGCCATGGGTGATCTCGGCGCCGCGCTGATGGACAACGGTCCGACCGACATCATCACCCATTGCAATGCCGGCGCGCTGGCCACCGGCGGCTACGGCACCGCGCTCGGCGTCGTGCGCAGCGCACATGCGGCGGGCAAGATCCGTCGCGTATACGCGGACGAGACCCGGCCCTGGCTGCAGGGCTCGCGACTGACGGCCTGGGAGCTGAAGCAGTCCGGCATCCCCGTGACGGTGCAAGCGGACAACGTCGCCGCCAGCCTGATGGCCCGCGGCGAAATCGGCTGGGTCATCGTCGGCTCCGACCGCATCGCCGCCAACGGCGACGTCTGCAACAAGATCGGGACCTACGCGCTGGCGGTCCTGGCGCGCCACCACGGCGTGCGATTCATGGTCGCGGCGCCCACCACGACCATCGACCTGTCCGTGGCGAGCGGTGCGGACATCCCGATCGAGGAGCGCGCCGCGGACGAGGTCCTGGCCTGCGCGGGCGTGCGCATGGGGCCCGATGGCGTGGACGCCCACAATCCGGTCTTCGACGTGACGCCGGCGGCACTGGTGGATTGCATCGTCACCGAGCGCGGCGTTGTCGAGCAGCCGGATGCCGAAAAGATACGACGCCTGATGGCAGGCGCCTGAAACACTCTGTCGAGCGCCGCGGTCGCCGCCGCCTGCCGCGGCCGGCAGCCTAGGCCGGGGAGGGCCGCGCCGCCGCTGCCGGGCTTTGCCGGCGCCCGGCGATGATCCGCCCGCGCTATTCCCTGCCGGTTCGATGCACCGGTCCCGGCAGCGGATTCCGGCCGCCGACGTCCATGACGGGGTGCCGTCCCGGCGGGGCGCCGCGCCGGCCCTCTCGTCCCTTGCCGACTTGTTATCGGCCTGTTACAGACCCGCTACCGACCCGCGACCGACCTCTCGGTGCCCCCGAAGCCGCACCGCCGAGTGCGCCGAGATCGGCGACCGAGGGGCTCGTGCAGACGCGCGTGCTCGTGCCCGATGTCCGCGCGATTGCTGCCTCAGATGCCGCTGCATGGTACAATTCCCGTCTTTTGTAAGCTTTAGCTCAACCGCTCGGTTTGCTGCGCCGCGGCCGGGAGCGAGCCTCCCCCCGCAGCCACTGAAGTCCGTCCGATAAGCCCATGGTCGATTTCGCGAAAGAAGTCCTGTCCGTCAATTTGGAAGACGAGATGCGCCAGTCGTATCTCGATTACGCGATGAGCGTCATCGTCGGCCGGGCGCTGCCGGACGTGCGCGACGGCTTGAAGCCCGTGCATCGTCGCGTGCTGTACGCGATGAAGGAGCTCGGCAACGACTGGAACAAGCCCTACAAGAAATCCGCCCGCGTCGTCGGCGATGTCATCGGTAAGTACCATCCCCATGGCGATACGGCGGTCTACGACACCATCGTGCGCATGGCGCAGCCGTTCTCGATGCGCTACATGCTGGTGGACGGTCAGGGCAACTTCGGCTCGGTGGACGGCGACTCGCCGGCGGCCATGCGCTACACCGAGGTGCGCATGGCGCGCATCGCGCACAGCCTGCTGGACGACCTCGACAAGGAAACCGTCGACTTCGTGCCGAACTACGACGAGTCGGAGTACGAGCCGGTGGTGCTGCCGGCGCGTTTCCCGAATCTGCTGGTCAACGGCTCCGCCGGTATCGCCGTGGGCATGGCGACCAACATTCCGCCGCACAACCTGGGCGAGATCATCGACGCCTGCCTCGCCGTCATCGACGACCCCATGGTCGACTTCGAGCGGCTGATCGAACTGGTCCCGGGGCCCGACTTCCCGACGGCCGCCATCATCAACGGTGTACGCGGCATCCGCGAGGCCTACCGTACCGGCCGCGGACGTATTCATTTGCGCGCGCGCACGCACATGGAGACCGAAAAGCGCAGCAAGCGCGAGGCGATCATCGTCGACGAGCTGCCGTATCAGGTCAACAAGGCCCGGCTGCTCGAGAAGATGGCCGATCTGGTCAAGGAGAAGAAGCTCGAAGGTATCGCCGAGCTGCGCGATGAGTCCGACAAGGACGGCATGCGCATGGTCATCGAGGTCAAGCGCGACCACTATCCGGACGTGGTGCTGAACAATCTGTACCAGCACACGCAGATGCAGACGGTGTTCGGCATCAACATGGTCGCGCTGGTGGACGGGCAGCCGCGCATCCTGAACCTCAAGCAGATGCTGGAGTATTTCCTCCGGCATCGGCGCGACGTGGTGACCAGGCGCACTATCTTCGAATTGCGCAAGGCCCGCGAGCGCGCACACCTGTTGGAAGGGTATACCGTCGCGCTGGCCAATATCGACGAGGTGATCGCGCTGATCAAGGCATCGGCCAGCCCGGCCGATGCCCGCGAGGCGCTGATGACGCGCACCTGGGCGCCCGGCCAAGTCACCGGCATGCTCGGGCGCGCCGGCGCCGACGAGACGCGCCCGGACGACCTCGAGGCCGGCTTCGGCCTGCTCGGCGACGGCGCGGACGCGGGCCGCTACCGGCTCAGCGAGCGTCAAGCGCGCGCGATCCTCGACCTGCAGCTGCAGCGCCTGACCGGCCTGGAGCAAGACAAAATCCTGAAGGAGTTCGGCGAGATCCTCGACAAGATCGCCGACCTGCTCGAGATCCTGCGCAACCCGGAGCGGCTGATGCAGGTGATCCGCGACGAGCTCACCGCGATCCGCGACCAGTACGCCGACGCCCGCCGCACCGAGATCCTGATCGACCATACGGACTTGACCCTGCTCGACCTGATCGCGCCCGAGGACGTGGTCGTGACGCTGTCCCATGCCGGTTACGTCAAGGCCCAGCCGTTGTCGGAGTATCAGGCCCAGCGCCGCGGCGGCAAGGGACGCAGCGCGGCCAGCACCAAGGACGAGGACTTCATCGATCGGCTGTTCGTCGCCAATTCCCACGACACCGTGCTGTGTTTCTCGAGCCACGGCAAGGTGTACTGGCTCAAGGTGTACGAACTGCCGCAAGCCGGCTACAACGCGCGCGGGCGGCCTATCGTCAATATGCTGCCGCTCGAGCAAGGCGAGCGCATCAATGCCACGCTGCCGGTGCCGGAGTACGAAGAGGGAACCTTCGTCTTCATGGCCACCAGCAAAGGGACGGTGAAGAAGACGCCCTTGGCGGACTTCTCGCGGCCGCTCTCGCGCGGCATCATCGCCATCGACCTGCACGAGGATGAATACCTGATCGGCGTCGCCGTCACCGACGGCCGCCAAGACATCATGTTGTTCACGTCCGCCGGCAAGGCCGTGCGCTTCAACGAAAGCGAAGTGCGGTCCATGGGCCGCACGGCCCACGGCGTGCGCGGCGTTTCGCTCGATGAGGGCCAGCGCGTGATCTCGCTGCTGGTTGCGGAGCCCGGCTCGGTGCTCACGGTGGGCGAGAACGGCTACGGCAAGCGCACGCCGGTGGAGGACTTCCCGACCAAGGGCCGCGGCACCAAAGGCGTCATCTCCATGCGCATCAACGAGCGCAACGGCGAGCAGGTGGGCGCGGTACTGGTCCGTCCGGGCGACGAGATCATGCTGATCACCGAGGCGGGCACGCTGGTGCGCACAGCGGTCGACGGCGTTTCGGTACTCGGGCGAAACACCCAAGGTGTGCGCCTGATCAATCTCGGCGAGGGACAGCGCTTGGCCGGCATCGAGCGCATCGTGGCCTTGAACGGCGACGGTGAGGAAGACGGCCTCGACGGCGACGGCACGCCCGACGACAATTTCGGCGGCGACGGCGGCAACGACGCCACCGACGACGCACAGGGCCCGGAGCGCGCCGACTGAGTCGCCGCCCGCGCAGGCGCGATTCTTTCGAAACCGCACAGGTCCGCCCCGAACCGGACGCGACAGGTCCGCGCGAACCGGACGCCCGGGGGGCGTCTCCGCCCGACCCGCCGCCGGCGCCCGCTCGGGCTGCCGCCCGCTTTCTTCAAATTTCCGCAGACGGAGTCAACAGCATGTCTCGACCCTACAATTTCAGCGCCGGCCCCGCCATGTTGCCGGAGCCGGTGCTGCGCCGCGCCCAAGAGGAAATGCTCGACTGGCACGGCAGCGGCATGTGCGTCGCGGAAATGAGCCACCGCGGGAAAGAGTTCATGTCGATTGCCGAGCAGGCCGAGCGCGACCTGCGCGATCTGCTCGCCGTGCCGGACGACTACAAGGTGCTGTTCCTGCAGGGCGGTGCATCCAGTCAGTTTGCGATGGTGCCGATGAATCTGCTGCGCGGCGGCGAATCGGCGGACTACGTCAATACCGGCAGTTGGTCCAAGAAGGCCATCGCCGAGGCGCGCAAGTTTTGCGAAGTCAACGTGGCCGTGACCACCGAGCCGGACCGTTTCACCCGCGCCCCGGCGCAGGACGAATTGCAGCTCTCCGCGAACGCCGCCTACCTCCACTACACGCCCAACGAGACCATCGAGGGTGTCGAATTTCCGTATGTCCCCGATAGCGGCGACACGCCGCTGGTCGCGGATATGTCCTCGACGATTCTCTCGCGCCCCATCGATGTGGCCCGCTACGGAGTGATCTACGCCGGCGCGCAGAAGAACATCGGCCCGGCGGGGCTCACCATCGTCATCGTCCGCGAGGATCTGATCGGTCAGTCCATCAGCGGCACGCCGGCAATGCTGGATTACAAGACCCATGCCGACTCGGACTCCATGTACAACACGCCGCCTACCTATGCGTGGTACCTGGCCGGCTTGGTGTTCCAGTGGCTGAAGGACCTCGGCGGCCTGACCGGCATGGCCGAGATCAACCGGCGCAAGTCCGAGAAGCTGTACGCCGCCATCGACGGCTCGCCCTTCTACGCCAACCCCGTCGACCGGGCCTCACGCTCGTGGATGAATGTTCCGTTCACCCTCGCCGACCCGGCGCTCGATGCCGACTTCCTGGCCGGCGCGAAGGATGCCGGTCTGCTGACGCTGAAAGGCCATCGCTCGGTGGGCGGTATGCGCGCCAGCATTTACAATGCGATGCCCGAGGCGGGGGTCGACGCGCTGATCGCCTACATGGCAGAGTTCGAACGGGCCAGGGGCTGAGGAGAGCGAGCCGATGTACAAGATTCAGACGCTGAACAATATCTCCGTCGTCGGTCTCGACCGGCTGCCGCGCGCGCACTACGAGATCGCCTCCGAACTGGCGCACCCCGACGCTATCCTGGTGCGCTCGGCCAACATGCATACGATGGACATTCCGGCCACGGTGCGGGCCATCGGCCGCGCCGGGGCCGGCGTCAACAATATCCCGGTGCAGGCGATGAGCGAGCGCGGTATCGCCGTGTTCAATGCGCCGGGCGCCAATGCCAACGCGGTCAAGGAACTGGTCGTTGCCGGCATGCTGCTGGCGGCGCGCAATATCGGTCAGGCTTGGCAGTTCGCGCGCGGGCTCGAGGGCGACGATACGACGATCCACAAGGCGGTCGAGGCCGGCAAGAAAGGCTTCGTCGGCTTTGAGCTGCCGGGGCGCACGTTGGGGGTCATCGGTCTCGGCGCAATCGGCGTGCTGGTGGCCAACACGGCGCGGGCGCTCGGCATGCGCGTCATCGGCTATGATCCGAGCATTACCGTGCGTAGCGCGTGGAAGCTCGAGGCGGACGTGGAGGCGGCGCTGTCCGTCGACGATCTGGTCTCGCGCGCGGACTTCATCACCTTCCACGTGCCGCTGAACGATCACACCCGCAACATGATCAACGCCGAGCGCATCCAGACGATGAAGGACGGCACGGTGCTGCTGAACTTCTCCCGCGACGGCATCATCGACAACGACGCTGCGGTCACGGCACTCGATGCCGGCAAGTTGTATGCCTATGTCTGCGATTTCCCGAGCAACCTGCTGAAGGACCACCCGCGGGTGGTTACACTGCCGCACCTGGGCGCCTCCACGCGCGAAGCCGAGGAGAATTGCGCGGTCATGGTGGCCGATCAGCTCCGCACCTACCTCGAGGACGGCAACGTTTCCAATTCGGTCAACTTCCCCGAGATCGTCCTGCCGCGCAACGGCGGGTACCGTATCGCGGTTGTCAACAGCAATGTGCCGAATATGGTCGGGCAGATCTCCACCGATCTTGCTCAATCCGGACTCAACATCCTCGACATGCTGAATCGCTCCCGAGGCGACATCGCCGTGACCTTGATCGACATCGATCGTCCCTGCCCGGAGGATACCGCGCAGCGGATCGCCGCCATCGAGGGCGTGCTGTCGGTGCGCTGCCTCGGCGGCAAGGGCGAAGGCTGAGCGGCCTGCGGGTGCGGCGACGATGAGCGAAGAACACGACCTCGGTCAGATCCGCCGGCGTATCGATGCCATCGACGCCGATCTGCTGCGCCTGATTTCCGAACGGGCCGCCTGCGCGCAGGAAGTCGCGAAGATCAAGGACGAAAACGATCCCGGCCCGCACTACTACCGCCCGGAGCGGGAGGCGGAGATCTTGCGCCGCATCAAGGCGCGCAATCCGGGGCCGCTGGACGACGAGGAGGTCGCGCGGCTGTTCCGCGAGATCATGTCGGCGTGCCTGGCGCTGGAAAAACCCCTTTCGGTGGGTTACCTCGGGCCCGAGGGTACGTTCACCCAGGCGGCGGTGCTGAAGCACTTCGGGCATTCGGTACGCACGCTGCCGTTCGGCACCATCGGTGACATCTTCCGCGAGGTGGAAGCGGGCTCGTGCAACTTCGGCGTGGTGCCGGTGGAAAATTCCACCGAGGGTGTCGTCAACCACACGCTCGATATGTTCATGAGCTCGCCGCTGCGTATCGCCGGCGAGGTGACGCTGCGCATCCACCATCACCTGATGACCAAAGCCGCCGAGCTCGGGGCGGTGCAGCGCGTCTTTTCCCACCAGCAGTCGCTGGCTCAATGCCGTGGCTGGCTCGACCGCCACCTGCCGAACGCCGAGCGCGTGCCGGTCGGCAGCAACGCCGAGGCGGCCAAGCTGGCCTCGCAGTCCCCGGACAGCGCCGCCGTGGCCGGCGAGGCGGCCGCCGAGCTCTATGACTTGCGCATCCTCGCCGATCGCATCGAAGACGAGCCCGGGAACACCACGCGGTTTCTGGTCATCGGTCCCAAGGACGCACCGGTCAGCGGGCGCGACAAGACCAGCATGCTGCTGTCCTGCCGCAACGAGGCCGGCGGTCTGCACCGATTGCTGACGGCCTTCGCCGATCAGGGCATCAGCATGACCCGCATCGAGTCCCGCCCGTCGCGGCAAGGTGTCTGGGACTATGTCTTTTTCGTCGATATCTGCGGGCACCGCGACGATGTGGCCGTCGGCGAAGCATTGGCGAAGCTCAAGGACGCGGCCAATCTATGCAAAGTACTCGGCTCCTATCCCGAGGCCGTGCTCTAGCGCCGGGCGCGCAGCCTGCTTTGGGCGCGGCCAAACCGGCTGCACGGCTAAACAGGCGGCACGGCCAAACCGGCTTCCGGGCCGCGGCTCGGCCCGGCCCGGCCCAGGTGGAGCACTTCGCCCGGCCTGCGCGGATTCGGTATCTTACGCAATGCGCCCGCCACGACGATCCGATTCTCCCGTTGCATCCGTTCGCCGGCGTAGGCCCCGGTCTGCGGTCCCCGCCCGAGCGCGCGAGAGACCGCACCGCCGATCGGCTTGTCCGGCCCACCGAGAAACACCAATGACCGAAAATCACAATATCTTCCTGCAGCACGCGGCACCGCATATCGCTGCACTGACCCCCTATGTACCCGGCAAGCCGGTCTCGGAGCTCGAGCGCGAGCTCGGTATCTCGGAGTCCATCAAGCTGGCCTCCAACGAGAATCCCTTGGGCTGCGGTGAACGGGCACGGCAGGCCTACAGTGGCGCCGCGGCGGAGCTCGGCCGTTATCCGGATGGCGGCGGTTTCGCATTGCGGGCCGCCATCGCCGAGCATCACGGCGTCGATGCGCTGCAGGTCACCATCGGCAACGGTTCCAACGATGTACTGGACCTGGTGGCCCGCACCTTTTTGCATCCGGGTAAGGCATCGGTGTTCTCCCAGTACGCCTTCGCCGTCTATCCGATCGCGACGCAGGCGGTGGGGGCAACCGCCCGCATCGCGCCCGCGAAGGACTACGGGCACGACCTCGAGGCACTGGCGTCGCTGATCGGCGCGGATACGGGGGTCGTCTGGATCGCGAACCCGAACAATCCGACCGGCACCTGGCTTGCGGCGCAAGCGCTGCGGGACTTCCTCGCCGCGCTGCCGGCGCACTGTATTTGTGTCGTCGACGAGGCCTATTTCGAGTATGTCGACGAGCCGGATTATCCGGATGCCTCGCGCTGGCTCGCCGATTTTCCGAACCTGATCGTGACTCGAACCTTCGCCAAGGTGCACGGTCTCGCCGCCCTGCGCGTGGGCTATGGCCTGAGTCATCCCGACGTTGCCGAGTTGATGAACCGGGTGCGTCATCCGTTCAACGTCAACGCGCCTGCCCAGGCCTGCGCGATTGCGGCGCTCGGCGACCGCGAGCACGTGGCCCGATCGGTCGCGCACAATCGCGAGGAGATGGCACGCGTGACCCGCGGGCTCGAGCGGCTCGGCCTGCGCTGGATCCCGTCGGTGGGGAATTTCGTCAGCGTCGACCTGGGCCGGCCTGCGGCCGCCGTGGATCAGGCGCTGCTGCGTGCCGGCGTGATCTGCCGGCAGGTGGGCAATTACGGGATGCCGAGCCATCTGCGCATCACCATCGGCCTCGCCGACGAGAACGAGCGTCTGCTGGACGCGCTGGCGCAGGTGCTGGCGGCGTGATCCGGCGGCTTGCGGTCATCGGCGTCGGCCTGATCGGCGGCTCGCTGGCCCGGGCGCTGCGGTCGGCGGATGCCGTCGGCGAGGTAATTGGCTGCGGCCGCTCCGCGGAAAATTTGGAGCTCGCCTGCGAGCTCGGCGTCATCGATGACTGCACGCACGACCCGGCCGAAGCGGTGCGCGCCGCGGATATGGTGTTCCTCGCCATACCCCTCGGCGCGATGCGCCCGACGCTTGCGGCCATCGCCGAAGCGCTGCCCTCGGATTGCGTCGTCACCGACGGCGGCAGCGTCAAGGGCAGCGTGGTGGCGGACGCGGCGGCCGTTTTCGGCAGTGCGCCGCCATGGCTGGTGCCCGGCCACCCGATCGCCGGGACCGAGCGCAGCGGTGTCGCGGCCTCGTTTCCGGAGCTTTACCACAACCGCCGCGTGATTCTGACGCCGCTGCCGGAGACGGATCCGCGGGCAACCGCGCGGGTACGCGCGATGTGGGAGGCGGCCGGTGCCGAAGTGACCGAGATGGACGCGGCACACCACGATATGGTGCTCGCGGCCACCAGTCACCTGCCGCACATGCTCGCCTTCGGTCTCGTGGACACGCTGGCACGGATGCAGGGCAATGATGAGATGTTCCGCTACGCCGCCGGCGGATTCCGGGACTTTACGCGAATCGCTTCCTCGAATCCGGTGATGTGGCGGGATATCTGCATGGCCAACGCGGACGCGTTGAGCGAGATGCTGGACCGCTTCGGCGAGGAGATGACGGACTTGGCGCAGACCATCCGCCGGGGCGACGGCGAGCATCTGCTCGAGATCTTCGGGCGGGCCAAGGAGGCGCGCGACCGCTACGTCGACGGCATCGACGGTGATCCCCTCGAACCGGGTTGATCCCGCCCATGGATCGGGCGAGACCGGCATGCGCCGGAACCACGACCGGCGCGCGCGGCGCCGGTCAAGCCGTCAATGCCGGCATTCGTCCAGCCGGCGGGCGACGCCGGGCACGAGTGCGGCGAGGAAAGTCGCTGCCAACACCGCGGCGCCCGAGAGCACCAGCAGGAGGGAGAGATAGCTTGTCGGCACCGCGATCGGTGTCGCCACCGCGGCCACACCAAGCAAAATACCGACGGTCATCAGAACGGCTGACAGGATGACGGCGGCGCGCATCGAGCTGCAAGTGAGCATAGCCTTAGCTCCTGTGCTTCAGAGAATAAGCAAATGCTAATGCAAGTGCCGGCGAAAGTCTAGAACAGTTGTTTGAAGCTCGTCACAAATACGGAGTTATCCGGCCGCGAGCTCGAAAATGTCCATGGTTGACTCATGGTATTCGGGGATGGACCGCGGCCACGGAAAGCGCTACGGCAAGAAGCGAGTCATCCGTCCCCGCTGCCTGTCGACATGGCGCTCAGGCGCGGCGGGCTGCCGGGTGCGAGGTCCCGGGCGGCGAGCACGTAGTCCACGTTTGTCCCCTGCGGCATCAACCCGGTGTCGGTGACCAGCACGGATTGTCGCGCCGGATCGAGCCGGCGCAGCCGCGCAGGGATGGCGTTGTCCTGCAACAGGTGCCCCGAGCCGGCCAGTACGATCAGCGTCCGGTCCGGATTGTCGGCCCGATAATCGGCGGCGGTCCGTGCCATGGTTTGATCCCAGGTGTATTGCACTTCCAGGAACCGCTGCAGCCGCTCCGGCGGCAGGTTGCCGTGCATGCGAAACACCGCTTCGAGATGCCGGCGGTAGGGACCGTCGGCAAGCTGGATGCTTGCCGGAAGCAGGGAACGCGATTGCGGATCGAGGCTGTCGATACCGGAGGTCGAGACCTGGCGAATCATCTCCGACGGCGCGTTCAGCGCGACCAGCGGGATACCGTTGGCGCGCGCATAATCGAGGATGTCGCGGTAGAGCGCGACGTCGAAGCGCCAGCGCTCGTCCCACTGGGTGCGCTCGAGCATCTCCCGCTCCCCGATGCGCCCTGCGACGTAATCATCGAGATGACGCTGATAGGGACGCTGGAAGGCCTCCATGGCCACCGCGACGTCGACGCCGCGCCGATGCAGTCCGCGAATGATCGCGAGCTGGTTCAGATGGTGGTCGTAGCGGTCGTGGATCTCGCCGACCATGATGACGCGGCTCGGCTCCAGCGCATCGAGCAGCGCCGACAGCTGCGCCGGGTTTTCGGAGTCTATCGTGGGGGTGCCAACCGCAGACGCGGATTCGGCCGAGGCAGGGGCGCTCGAGTGCGCCTGCGGCTGGCCGGCACACGAGAGCAGGGCGCCGCCGATCATAACAGCGGCGACGCCGCCGGCCGCCAGCGTCCACCAGGGCTTGTTCATGTCGCTCTCCGGGCATGACCCGAAGCCGGATAGCCGCGGGTGATTTCTTACTGAATTACCCGGAGATATTGCGCCCGCGGGCGGGGAATCAACGCGCCGGCCCGCAACCCGGCATTCGCCATGCGATCGGCACGGGCATGCAGCGCCGGTGCTCGCCGCGCGCGGAGCGCTCTGCGGGGGCGGGGGCGGGTTGTCGCGGTGCCGCGCTCAGACCGACGGCGCATCGATGTGGGTCAAGATGAACGAAACGCGCTGTTCGATGGAGTCGGCCGGGGGCAGATCGGCGAACGCCGGCACGGTGATGGGGGCGTAGCCGAGGGAGCTATAGGCGGCGTGGATCTCCTCCCCGAGCAAGCGTGCCTCGGCGTCTTCCTCGAAGCGCAGCCCGTCGCGCGAAAGCGGCAGGCCTTCGATGAAGAAAACATGCCGGTAACGCAGTCGCCGACCGTGCTCGAGGAGTGTGTCCACCGACAGGCCGAGACGTCGGAAGTAGGCGACGCTGTCGGGCAGGGCACGGTCCAGGAAGACGGGTTGCAGCGCTTCGAGCCGCGCCTCCACGGCGTGCTGCAGGGTGGCGATTTCCTGCTGGATGCGCAATTGCAAAGCGCGGTCCGCGGCGATCCGGGCCGGCGACTTGCCGAGGCCCGCGATATGGTTGCGGGCGGTCTCGCCGACGACCCGATGGCCCCGTGCGGCGAGCCGCTCGATGATGGATGTCTTTCCCGCGGACGGAGGCCCGGTCAGGATGCTCCAGGCAGTCTGCCGCGCTCCGTTGTCCGTAACGGTCGTTGGCTGCGGTTGCTTCAATCCCGGTGTCCTTTCTCAATCGATGCTGTCGGGTCTCAGTCGGTGCGTCTGGCGCCGTGCGCTCAGTCGCTGTTTCGGCGCGCGCCGATGCCGTGCTCGCGGGCGAAGTCGAGCATGCGCTGGATCGGGGCCACCGCGCGCCGGCGCACGTCCTCGTCGATCAGGATCTCCTGATCGCCGCGCAGCAGCACCTGCTCGAGGTTCTGCAAGGCGTTCATCGCCATCCACGGGCAATGGGCACAGCTCTCGCAGGTGGCGCCTTCTCCGGCGGTGGGGGCGGCAATCAGCTTTTTGCCCGGCGCGAGCTGGTGCATCTTCCAGAAGATGCCCTCGTCGGTGGCGATGATGAACTCGCGGTTCGGCATGTCGGTGACGGCTCTGATCAGCTGCGTGGTGGAGCCGACCACATCGGCCTGGTCGACGATCTCGTCGGGCGACTCCGGGTGAACCAGCACCGCCGCGTCGGGATGCAGCCGGCGCAGCCGGTCGAGGGCGAAGCCCTTGAACTCCTCGTGCACGACGCAGGCGCCGTCCCAGAGCAGCATATCGGCGCCGGTCATGCGCTGGACGTAGCGCCCGAGGTGCTTGTCCGGCGCCCACAGGACTTTCTCGCCGCGGGCGTGCAGATGCTCGACGATGGGCAGAGCGATGCTGGAGGTCACGACCCAGTCCGAGCGGGCCTTCACCTGCGCCGAGGTGTTGGCGTAAACGACGACGGTACGCTCCGGATGCGCATCGCAGAATGCGCTGAAGGCATCCGCCGGACAACCCTCGTCGAGGGAGCAAGTGGCTTGCAGACTCGGCATCAGCACCCGCTTCTCGGGATTGAGGATTTTCGCGGTCTCGCCCATGAAGCGCACGCCGCAGACAACCAATGTCTTCGCATCGCTCTCTGCGCCGAAGCGGGCCATCTCGAGGGAGTCGGCGACATAACCGCCGGTCTCCTCGGCCAGGGCCTGCAGGTCGCCGTCGACGTAATAGTGGGCCACGAGCACCGCATCCTGCGCGTCGAGCAGCGCCTTGATACGCTCCTTCAACGCCTGTTTGCGGGCGTCGTCGAGTGCCGGCCACAGCGGATGCTCCGGCACTTGGATGCGGTCGCGGGCCAATACGTCTGTGCTTGCACTGCTCATGATGATCTCCGCGGCGGCAGTCGCGCGGACTGCCGGCCGTGTTAATTCGGGACGGGCGGGCGCTGCGGATCGACGCGATAGCGGTCGACGTGCCGGGTCAGCCGATAGGCCGTGTCGCCTTCGCCGAGCTGTGCCGGACCTTCGACCGCCTCGATCGGATGCCTGTCCAGCACCCATTCCCGGAAATTGCGCTCGTCGAGGGCCGCATCAAGCAGCAGCTCGTGCGCGCGGCGCAGCGTCTCGAGGGTGAACGTTTGCGGCAGCAGTCGAAAGACAATGGTCGAGCGCGTCAGCCTGTCGGTGAGGTGGCGGCGCGCCGCGGCGATGACACGGGCGTGATCGAAGGCCAACTCGGGCAGGGCCCCGAGCCCGTGCCACTGCGCGTCCGCCGCATCGTCGCCGGCCTGCGCCCGAAGGCTCGCTGCCGGAGCCAGCGCCAGGTAGGCGACGCTGACGACGCGCTCGCGGGGGTCGCGGCCGACGTCCCCGAAGGCATGAAACTGCTCCATGTAGGGGTCGGCGATGCCTGTCTCCTCTTGCAGTTCCCGCGCCGCGCAGCGGTCCAGATCCTCGTCGATGTCGAGGAAGCCGCCCGGCAGCGCCCACTGGCCGGCGAACGGGGGCCGGCCGCGGCGGATCAACAGCGCCTGGAGGTCGTCGTCGCGCAGCGTCAGCAGCACCGTGTCGGTGGTCACCGCGGGGTGCGGATAGGCGTAGGTATAAGCGTCGGGCTCGTGCATCCGCGAACTCGTGGGGAAATCGGCGCCGGGACATCGTCCGCCGCGCGGGTCGGTGACCGACAACATAGTGCCAAATCCGTCCCCGCGGCAAGGCCGAGGCGGCGTCGTCGGACGCGCCGCCGAGGGCCGCAACGGCCGGATTGCGCAATGCTCAGGCGCCGGCGGCCGCGCGCCCGGGCAGGTCTTGCACTCCGTGGTTGCACAACCAGGCCGCCCCGCGCACGCCGCTGGCATCGCCGAACCGGGGCGCGACGATACGGGTGGCGAAGCCGTCGGAGAACAGATAGCGCGGAATCAGCACCGGCAGGCTGCGATAGAGCCGCTGCAGGTTCGACAGTCCGCCGCCCAGCACGATGACGTCCGGATCGATGATATTGACCACCGAGGCCAGCGATCGGGCCAAGCGTTCTTCGTAGCGCCGCAGCGCCGCCTCGGCGGCGCTGTCGCCGTCGGCCGCGGCGGCGGCGATCGCCGATGCCTCCAGCCGGCGTCCGTCGCTGCGGGCGAGGTCCGCCGACAGCCCCGGCCCGGAGACGAAGGTCTCGATACAGCCGTGCTTGCCGCAATAGCAGGCCGGTCCCGGCAACTCGTCGGGGCCGGGCCAAGGCAACGGGTTGTGGCCCCACTCGCCGGCGATCGCGTTGGGACCCTGCAACAGCCGCCCGCCGACGACAACGCCGCCGCCGGTGCCGGTGCCGATGATGACGCCGAAGACCGTCGCGGCACCGGCCGCGGCACCGTCCACGGCCTCGGACAACGCGAAGCAATCGGCGTCGTTGGCGATGTGCACCGGGCGCTTCAACACCCGCCGCAGATCCTCGCCCAGGGCGCGGTCGTTGAGCCAGACGGAGTTCGCGTTGCGCAGCCGGCCGCTGAACGGCGACAGCGCGCCCGGCGTGCCGACGCCGACGCAGGGCACCGGGCCGGCGCTCTGCTCTAGCTCGGCGACCAGCGCGGCGATGGCAGCCAGCGTGGCGTCGTAATCGCCCCGCGGCGTCGGCCGACGCAGGCGCTGCAGGAGCCGGCCGTCCGGATGCAGCGCGGCCGCCTCGATCTTGGTACCGCCGAGGTCGACACCGATGCGTGCCGTGCGAGTGATCGTCACCGTCGTCGCCGCGGCCCGCCCGCGCTGCCGGCGCGGCTCAGTCGCGCAGTCCTTTGGGGTTCGTGAAGCGCTCGTTGAGGCTCTGTACGTAGGCCTCGCAATCGTGCAGCACTTTGGCGACGCGGCCCTCGGCCCAGGCGTTCCAGCCGGACGGCTTGCCGGCCAACACCGTCGACCAGCGCCGCGTATTGTGGTCGAAGGCGGCGAGGACATTGCCGGGCAGCTTCTCGGCCGCGGCCTGCTTGCGCAGCCATGGACGCACGGTGATCGCGGCCAGCTTGCGCACACCGAAGTGGGCCGCGATCAGAAATAGGATGACGATCAGTTCGGCACCCTGGAGGCCGTACTCGATACCGTGGTTCTCGATCCATTCCAGCCAGCCGGGTCGGTAAGTGAGACCTTCCCAGTGACCGGCGGTGATGCTCCAGAACAGAAACGTCAGCGCCAGGGACAGGATGATCACGGTGTCGGCGATCAGCGTGCGCGCGCGCCAGCGGCGAACGGCCGTGGTCAGTAGCGGTACCGTCTCGTCGTTGAAGGCCGTGGCGGTCTTTTTCAGCGCCGCAACGATGCGGTAGGCGCGCTCCACCTCGACGCGGTCGACGCGCTCGTAGATCTCGTTCAGATCGCTGTCGCGCTTGTTTTCGAAACGCTCCCGGCGGGCGTCGTTTTCGATGCGCGGGGCGCCGCGGCTGAACACGGTGTAGAAACGCCCGGTGGTCATGCCCACCTCGCCGAGCGCCCGCAGCCAGGCCGCGACGACGTCTTCGGGATTATCCTCGCTGGCGGCGGTGTCGAGTTGGTTGAGGATGAACAGGAACTTGCTCGAATCCGAGCGGTTCATCGTCTCGACCACCAAATGCTGCAGGGTATCGCGCATCGCGCCCGGCTCCGGGTGGCGGGCGTCGAACAGCACCAGCACCAGGTCCGAGAGGTCGATCATGTGGTCCGTGATGCTCAGGATCGCCGTGCGCTGGGCGTCGGCGTCGAAGCCCGGGGAGTCGATGATGATCTTGCCCCGCAGGCGCTCGCTGCGGCAGGTCTTCAGTTGCAGGTAGGCGTCGATGCGCTTGCCTTCGCCTCCGGCGACGCGCTCGATCTCGTTGGACATCTGATAGAACGGGAAGCGCGGATCGGAGTCCAGCGACACGCCCGGCAGCGCGTGACTCTTCGGCTCGGGACTGTAGACGATGACGGTAAAGCGGTCGTCCACGGCTTGGTTGCCGGTGCGCTGAATGGCTTGTCCGAGAAAATCGTTGATGAAGGTCGATTTGCCGGCGGAGAACGTGCCCAGCACCGAAATCAATGGCCACCAGGGAATCTGACTGGCGAAAGACTGGTTCTCGGGCAGCAGGCACATGTCGTAGGCCACGCGATCCAACGTGCGGAAGCTTTGCACGGTGTTGAGCAGTATGGGGTTTTCCTGCTCAAGATGGGCCTCGAGATCGCTGAGGCGCTGCTGGACTGTTTCCGGTCCTGCCGCTGAAGACATCGGGCATCCTCCTGTCGTTGACGGTGACATCGTCGCGATGCCGGTGAGTCGGCGCGCGTCGGCGAGCGGCCAGGGCCAGGTCCCGACGCCTGAACGGCGACGGATACTATACGCTTCCCGCGCGAGGCGGTAGTCTAGGCGCGCGCTTCAAAGGTGGCGAAGACCAACGCTGGCCTACCGACAGGGTTGGAAATAAGTCACTGAAGTCCAAGGTCCGCCGGCCCGCGCGCCGGTCTGTTTCCCGGTCCGGGGCGGCGGACTAACAAGCTGATTTGGATGGCGTAAAAGCCGCTTCAGGTTGATTATGAAGCTGAATTCCGGGATACTTGTCGGTCTGGCTGATCGTCTTGTAACCGGTGTCGGGACGACGCGGGCCGGCTTCCCGGGAATAACAATACATGCGCACGGAAGGCACGCGCGAACAGGGGGCATGCAGGGTAGATTTCGTCCCGCTCGCCGGCGCCGATGCTGCCCGGTCGCGCCGCACTGCGCCTCCCGGGTATCGCCACACACATCGCAACACGCCACCTTGCTGCTTTCAGGTACCCGCATCCATGGGAAATAAAGTCCGAAGCGCGCTCCTCGCCGCGACCTGTCTTTCTGCTTCCGCCATGCTGCCATCGCCTTTGCTCGCGGCTGTCGACGACGTCTATATCGTCAAGCAGGCAGAAGGCCTGCCGACCGTCTCCCTGGGCGGAACCGTCATCCCCTATAAAGAGGTCACGCTTGCCGCGCAGCTTCCGGGTCGAGTGAAGTTCCTCGCCGGTATCGAAGGCGACGCGTTCGAAGAGGGCGACGTGCTGGTGTCGATCGACGACAGCGAGCTGCTGGCGAAGCGCCAGGCGCTGATCGCCCAGATCGCCACGGCCGATGCGCAATTGCGCAATGCCGGTGTGCAGTACAGTCGCGAGCTGTACTCGCCGCGGGCACGCTCGAGCCCCGGCGGCATGGGCTTGCCCAACATGTTCGACCAATTCTTCACGCGGCCGATGGAGGATTTCGTCGGCGATCGAGACCAAGACGCCGAGATGTCCGCGGATCTGTTCGCCTCCGGCACGCAGATCCAACAAGCGCGCAATACGATCATGCAGCTGCAGGCCGAGCTCCGGGGCCTCGACTCCAAACTGCGCGACGCCCGCGCGATCGCGCCGTTCGATGGCGTCATCGTGAAGAAGTTCATCGAGGTCGGCGATACGGTCCAGCCCGGCCAGCCCCTGTTGAACTATGCCGACGTCGAGTACCTGCAGGTGGAGGTCGACATTCCGGCGCGCCTGCGCCCCGGCCTGCAGGAAGGCATGATGCTGCGCGCCGAGCTCGACGTGCCCAGCCAAATGGGCGCGAGCGCTCCCGGCGATGCCGACGGCGTGCCGGTGCGCGTGGCACAGATCTTCCCGATGGCCGATCCGCAGCGCCACACGGTCAAGGTCAAGTTCGATCTGCCCCAAGGGGTGTCCGAGCCGGGGATGTACGCGAAGGTGATGGTGCCGGACTACAACGCGCCCGCCCGCGTCAATCCGGTCATTCCGCGCTCGGCGATCCGCTTCAACGGCAGCCTGCCGGGCGTCTACGTGCTCGACGACAACGGCAACCCGCAGCTTCGCCTGATCCGCGTCGGCGAGCCGACGCCGCGCGGCGGCGTGACCGTGCTCAGCGGGCTGCGCGCCGGCGAGCGCATTCTGGCCAATCCCGGCCCCGGGATCGCCACGGGCTGGTCAAGAGAGGGCAATCCCGACCGTTGAACCGGCCCCGCGGCCGGACCGGAAATCCTCTCGCGGGGATGCCGCCCGCGGCATCTCCCGCCGCGCATCGAATAAACTACGCCCGGCACGGGCGAGCAGCCGGACAAGCCTAACCCATGAGCCAGGACGACAGTCTCCGTCATTCCACCAACGACGCGCCGAAGTACGACGAAGAAAACCTCGGTCTCGCCGGACGCACCGCGCGCTTTTTCATCCGCTCGCCCCTGTCGCCGCTGTTCTATGTGGCGATGCTGATGATGGGTCTGCTCGGACTCATCGCCACGCCGCGGCAGGAAGACCCGCAGATCTCCGTGCCCATGATCGACATCATGGTGCAGTACCCGGGCGCGTCGGCGGATCAAGTGGCCGCGCTCGCCATGCAGCCGCTCGAGCGCATGATCAGCGAGATCCCGGGGGTCAAGCACGTCTACTCGGCGTCCGAGCGCGGTCAGGGCATCGTCACCGTGCAGTTCGAGGTCGGCGAGGAGATGGGCCCGTCGGTCGTCAAGGTGAACGACAAGCTCGCGTCCAACATGGACAAAATTCCGCCCGGTGTCATGCCGCCGCTGGTCAAGAGCAAAGGCATCGACGACGTGCCCATCGTCACGCTGACGCTGTGGTCGAAGGATCTCGACGGCAACGGTAAGCCCGATGTGGATGACGGCCAGTTGCGCCTGCTCGCTCAAGACGTGCTGCAGGTGTTGAAAGAGGTCAAGGACACCGGCAACGCGTTCATCGTCGGCGGACGCCGCGAGCAGATCACCGTCGATGCCTACCCCGAGCGCCTGTCCGGCTACCGAATCAGCCTGGGAGACGTCGCCAATACCATCAAGACCGCCAATGCGGAGACCACCGCAGGCGGCGTCGAGTCCAGCGGCTCGCACTTCTCCGTCACCACCGGCTCGTTCCTGGAGAGCGCCGAGGAGATCGGGCGCCTGGTCGTCGGCACCTTCAACGAGGTGCCGGTTTACGTCCGCGACGTCGCGCAGGTGCGCCAAGTCCCGGAGGACGCCTCGCAACTGGTCGCGTTCTACACCGGCCCCGCCAGCGATACGGATCAAGAGGCGCACGGCGTGCCGGCGGTCACGGTCGCCATCGCGAAGAAGGAACTGACCAACGGCGTGACGGTGGCGAGCGCCATCATGGAGAAGGTCGAGCAACTCAAGGGCGACCGCATCCCGAACAATGTCGCCGTCAGCGTGACCCGCAACTACGGCGAGACCGCCGACGAGAAGGTCTCGGAGCTGATCTTCAAGCTATTCATCGCGACCTTCTTCGTCTTCCTGCTGGTGCTGATCGCCTTCCGCGCGTTGAAGCCGGCCATCGTCGTCATGCTGGTCATTCCGGTCGTGCTGCTGATGACCATCTTCATGGCGTGGGTGACCAACTACACCATCGATCGCGTCAGTCTGTTCGCGCTGATTTTCTCCATCGGCATCCTGGTCGACGATGCCATCGTGGTGGTCGAAAACATTTATCGACGCTGGCTTCAAGAGGGCAGGACCGACGAATTTACCGCGGTGGATGCGGTGCGCGAGGTCGGCAACCCGACCATTCTGGCCACCTTCACCGTTATCGCCGCGCTGCTGCCGATGGGCTTCGTCAGCGGCATGATGGGCCCGTATATGGAGCCGATACCGGCGCTGGGCTCGGTGGCCATGCTGATCTCCCTGTTCGCGGCCTTCGTCTTTACGCCCTATCTGGCGATCTCCAAGTGGCTGCGTCCATCCATGCGCTACCTGGAAGTGGCGGAGAAGCGCGAGCACAAGGAAGCCGAGAAGCTCGAGCGCGTGTACGTCGGCATCCTGACGCCGCTGATCGAGAGCAAGGGCAAGCGCACGGTCTTCAAGCTGATCCTCTGGGGCTCGTTCCTGTTTACCCTCTCGTTCTTCTATTTCAAGTGGGTGCCGGTGAAGATGCTCCCGCTCGACAACAAGCCGGAGTTCTCGGTCGTACTCGACATGCCGGAAGGCACCGCGCTGCCGGTGACCGCGAACCTGGCGCACAAGATGGCCGAGCAGGTGCGCACGATGCCGGAAGTCACGGCGATGCAGCTCTATGCCGGCACCGCGCGCCCCTTCGACTTCAATGGCATGGTGCGCCACTACTATCTCCGCAAGGCGCCGTGGCAGGGTGAGCTGCAGGTGCAGCTGACCAACAAGCACGACCGCGAGCGAACCAGCCACGAGATCGCCGTTCAGGCCCGCGAGATGCTGGAGCCGATGGCGGACGAGGTGGGCGCCAAGATTGCAGTGGTTGAAATGCCGCCGGGACCGCCGGTGCTGCAGTCGGTAGTGGCGGAGATTCACGGTCCTTCTGCGGAGATCCGCCGCGACTTCGCTCGTGAGATGACCGACATCTTTGCGCAAGCGGACAGCACGCGCGATGTCGACAACTATATCCGCGAGAACTTCGATTACTGGCGGTTCGACGTCGACACCGAGAAGGCAGTGCGCCGCGGTATTTCCGTCGACATCATCAATCAGAACCTGGGCATGGCGCTCGGCGGAGCCACGCTCGGCGACGTCAAGATGCGTGCCGGTCACGAGCCGATCGAGATCGTGATTCAGGTGCCGCTGGCGGAACGCTCGCAGATCGACCGCCTGGGTGATCTGCCGATCCGCTCGAACACCGGTGTCACGCTGCCGCTGCGCGAGCTCGGGCGCTTCGAGCGCGTGCCCGAGGACGATATCGTCTATCGCAAGGACTTGCGCGGGATCGAGTATGTGGTCGCCGATGTCGGCGGTACACTGGCGGCACCGGTCTACGCCATGCTGCAAGTGGAAAAGCGCATCGAGGAGATGGGCTATGTGGCGCCGGACGGCGTCAAGCCCGAGTCCTACTGGCTCGGCCCGCCGCCGAGCGACCGGGTTTCGTCCTACGAATGGGCCGGCGAGTGGACGGTCACCTACGAGACCTTCCGCGACATGGGGGCCGCCTTCGGCGTCGCCTTGGTGCTGATCTACATCCTCGTCGTGTGGGAGTTCGGCAACTTCCGCATCCCGCTGGTGATCATGGCGCCGATTCCGCTGACCCTGCTCGGCATCATCCCGGCACACTGGCTGACCTTCCAACTAGGGCTGGGCGGGGAGTTCACCGCCACGTCGATGATCGGCTGGATCGCGCTGGCGGGCATCATCGTGCGTAACTCCATCCTGCTGGTGGACTTCTCGATCCACGAGGTGCAGAAGGGCGTGCCGGTGGCGGAAGCGGTCATCCGCTCCTGCAAAACACGCACGCGCCCGATCGTCATCACGGCGCTGGCGCTGGTGGCGGGCTCCAGCGTCATATTCACCGATCCGATCTTCCAGGGCATGGCCATCTCGTTGTCCTCGGGCGTGCTGGTATCGACGCTGCTGACGCTGATCGTGATTCCGCTCGGCTGCGTCGCCGCAAGCCGCGACCTTTGCGAGGTCGCCGTGGCCAGCGCACCGCCGGGCACCGTCGTACCTTGCGCGGAAGGACTCGCCGACGAGGAGGCGATCGCGGCACGTGCGCCGAGTGGTCGAACCGGCAAGGCGACGTCGCCGGTGCTGGCCAAGATCGGCAACATCTTGATGTTGGTGCTCTACGCCGTGCGCGGCATCTTTTTGCTGCTGTTCGACTGGATCAAAGGCCGCTTGAAGCGCAAGTCACCGCCGCAGCGCCCCGGTGGTGGTGGCGCCGGTGCCGTCAGCGGCGGTGCGGGCAGTGGCGGTCCGGGAGGGGCTCCGGCAGGGGCAGGTCAGGGTGAACTGCCCAACGCGCTGCGCAGTGCCGAGCAGTCGGGTGCGAGCCGATCGGCAACTTCGCCGGCCGCCGCGCCGGCGGATACGGTGCCGGCAGCTGACACGGTGCCGGCAGCTGACACGGTGCCGGCGGATAGCCCGGCGCCGGCTCCGGCGCCGAGCGCTCGGCAGCCTGCCGAGCCGGTCGGCGAAGAGTCGGCCGCAACACAGCCTCCCCCCGCGGCGAAAGCACCGGCAACACCCAAGAAAAAGGTCGCGAAAAAGAAGGCCGCGGCCAAGAAGACGACTAAGAAGGCATCGCCTCGGCCGTCGCAAGGAAGCACCTCTGCGGCCAAGGTGCAGAAGAAGGCAACGCGTCGCGGGATTCGGCTCAAAACCGACGAGGACGATGGTTAAGCAGCCGAAAGCCCCGATGATCGACCGGCGCCCGACGGGCGGAAGCCCCGTTTGCGACTACACTTGTCGGGATAGCACGACCAGCATCGCACGGGTATGAAATTCCGCCACCACAGCCTGACCGTCTGCCTCACCGCCGTCCTGCTCGGCACCACTCCCCTATACGGCTTTGACGGCGGATACGGCAGCCCGGACCCGAGCCGTTACGACCAAGGCTCGAGCGCGGCGCGCGCCTCGTCCGGCCATGGCGGCACGGGGGCCTATGGCAGCGCCGGGACCTATGGCGGAACAGCATCCGGCTACGACAGCGGCGGCTGGAGCCGAGGCAACGACTCGGCCCGCGACGGCTACGATACCTGGCGCCAGACCGGTGGCGAGCGCTGGTCCGAGCGCGACTTCCGCCCGACCGAGCAGGGCTACGGCGAGGATCGTTATGCCGCCCCCCGAAGCTATGACGAGCGCGTGCCGGAGCAGCGGCGCCTCGACGATGGCGCGCGCGCCTACGACGGCTACGGCCAACCCTACGACTACGACGCGGGCTACGGGAGTGCCTATGACGGTCGGGGCCGCGTTTCAACGCGGGATTACGGCTACGGCGAGCCGCTGTACGACGCCGATCCTTACCAAGACCGCTATTCGGGCAGCTATGGTCGTGGTTTCGGGACGGGCGACGCCGACGCGCCGGTCTGGCGGCAACCCGACGATGGAGCCGGACAGCGGCGCTGGAGCGGTCTGCCGGAACGGCCCCGCTATCGCTTCCGCGACGATCCGTCGCTGTCGTCGGGCACACGCGGCGAGGGTATGGGCGGCTACGACTTCCGTCCGCTGACCGAGCGAGAGCGCGAGCGCCAACGGCGCGGCCAGCCGGCATACCCCGCGCCGCGGTTTCCCGAGCGCGACGAGCGTTATTACGGCCGCGACAGTGGCTTATCCGAGCCGGGCGCCGCCTTCGGTTATCAGCCGGACTTCGGCCCGGGCAGTTTCTACGATCGGTACTATCGAAGCGGTCCCTGAGTGCGGGTACGCCCGCCTGAATGCTTCGGCGCTGCCGCCCGTGCTGCCGACTCGCGTCGATTCCCCGCAAAAGGCTTTTATCTCCGCGACTTGCCCGCTTATTGCGCCGAGAGGCCGAACGCGGGCCTGTCTTCTTCGTATCCCGCTGGTATTCTTGCAGGCGTTTTTTACAACGAGAGCTCAGGATCGGGAGACGCGCCACAATGATCACTGTCATCGGCACCCTGAAGGGCGGGTCGGGCAAGAGCACGTTGACGTTCAACCTGGGCGTTTGGCTCGCGCTTGCGGACGTCGACGTTCAACTCCTCGATGCGGATCCGCAGGCGACGCTGTCCGATGTTGTCGAGGTGCGCTCCGAAGAGGGTTTCGAGCCGCCGATCCTCGTCCGCGACCGCAGCGCGCTCACGGCGGAAGCGATGCGGGAGCACGAGGAGACACTGATCGACGTCGGCACGGCGGACATGGACGCGCTGCGCACGGCACTTGCGCTTTGCGATCGTGTGGTCGTGCCGGTGCCGCCGTCTCAGGCGGACATTTGGTCGACGCAGCGCTTCGTTCGTCTCGTGCAGTCGGTGGAGCGCAAGACGCCGCCGGAAATTATCGGATTCATCAACCGCGGCGATACCCATCACGCCGTGCGCGAGACCAACGAGGCCGCGGCGGCCTTGGTCTCGCTGCCGGATATCCGCTACATCAAGCCGCGTTTGTCGCAGCGTACGGTTTTCCGCCGCTCGTTCAGCGAGGGTCTCGCGGTGTTCGAACTGGATGCGCGGGGAAAGGGGGCCAAGGAGTTTTACTCATTGGCCGCGGCCCTGTTTCCTCACCTGCTGAGCTGACGGCGGGCCGCCCGGGAGTCCGCCATGGCCGCGTTGCGGCATTCCCCGACAGGCTCGGTCCCGCCGATTGCGCTCGCGCAGTGGTATCGGGCATGGTATGTGTTAGTCTTTCGGTCAAGATAAGAACGAAGCCTTGTTAAGACCGGGCGAAACCAACCCGACGGAAACGCTGTCTCAAGACAGTGACTAGCCGAATATTAGGGTTACGGTTACAGCGGTTTTCACCACGAACGGGCAGGCTCCTGAATGTCGGATAAGCAAATCGATGGGCCGGGCATCGGGTCCGAGGATGCCCAGCAAACCCGCGACGACGCCTTGTCGGAGGCGCAAACCAACGCCTACGCGGTGGATCGTCTGTCGCAAGCGTTCGAGAACAGCGCCAGGCGATGGGAGCTCATCGTTTATCCCTCCCTGTTCGCGTTCATCATCCTCGCGGCATACGGATTCTATCTGGTGTTCAGTCTGGCAAAAGATGTCCACTACCTGGCCATCAGCGTCGACTCGAACATGACGGTGCTCGCCAGCAACATGCAGTCCATCTCCGACAATGTCGGGCAAATGAGCTCCAACGTGCGCACGATGGCCGTCGGCGTGGATTCCATGGCCCGTGACGTCAGCGCCCTCGAGCCAATGCTGACGACGATGGAGGGGATGGACCAAACGATGCAGTCGATGGGCTTCTCCACCGCGGGCATGCGTAACGACCTCGGCGTGATGAATCGCAATATCGGCCGGCCGATGCACTTCATCAACACCTTTATGCCCTGGTGACAGAGGCCCCGTATACGCCCCGCATCCGTGCGGTGCAGGGTGCGAGCGCTGTCTTTCCACGGCACTGAAGGAGGCAACGTGGACCCTCGGGGCGATAGGGATGCGCCTGTCGGCACCGGTCACGAGCTCGAGCCAAACGCCAACCGTCCCGACGGCGACATCCGTCTGGTGGTGGCGATCTCCTCGCGGGCCCTGTTCGATCTGTCGGAATCCCACGATATCTTCGTCGAGCAAGGCATCGATGCCTACCACGCCTACCAGGTCGCCCACGAGAACGACGTGTTGGCGCCCGGCATTGCTTTCGGACTCACACGCAAGCTGCTGGCCCTGAACGCCGAGCTCGGCGAGCGCGGGCGCGTCGACGTCATCCTGTTGTCTCGAAACAGCACGGACACCGGGCTTCGGGTGTTCAACTCCATTCGCCACCACGGCCTGCAGATCGCCCGCGCCGCTTTCACCGGCGGCGCCAGCCCGTACCGCTACGTCGGTGCGTTCGGCGCGGATCTGTTCTTGTCGGCTGATCCGAATGACGTGCGTCGAGCCCTGGACGCGGGATGCGCGGCGGCGACGATTCTTCCCTCGGCGGCCCCGGGCGGCGCGATCCCGGCACCGGGCGCCGCCGCGGCAACCACCGACGAGGAGCGCCAGCTGCGCATCGCCTTCGACGGCGACGCCGTGTTGTTCTCCGACGAGGCCGAGCGCATCTTTCGTCGCGACGGTCTCGACGCATTCAACGCCAGTGAAGTGGCCTCGGCGGCGGAGCCGCTGTCGGACGGACCGTTCAAGGGCTTCCTGATGGCGGTGCAGCGGATTCAGGCCCTGTTTCCGGCACGTGACGCACCGTTGCGAACCGCCCTGATCACCGCGCGCGGCGCGCCTTCTCACGAGCGTGTGATCCGCACCTTGCGCGCCTGGAACATCCGTATCGACGAGGCGCTGTTCCTCGGCGGACTCAATAAGGGGCGGTTCTTACAGGCGTTCGACGCCGATATCTTCTTCGACGATCAAGAGCATCACTGCCGCGATACCCGTGCTTTGGTCGCTACCGGGCATGTTCCGCACGGTGTCGCGAACACCGACTGAGCGCCGCCGACCACGGACCGCTTTGGTGTGAAGCGTGGCCGACTGTTCCGCGCCGCCGCTCTCCCGCCGACACGTGGTTTGCTTCGAGGCTTGTGCCGGAGCTACGGGCCATAGCGGCCGATCCGCGCCGGGTGTCGCGCGAGCGCCACCCGGCGGCCCGCGGCGCATCGCTCGGCAAGTCGGAAGGCCTATTCCCGTGCTCCGCCGGCAATGTTGGGGGTGTTGATTGCGTTTAGAGGAGCGGCGTTTTGCTCGGTGCGCCCGGCTCCTCGCGGACCAGGCGCGGCACCAGATAGCCGGGCAGCCGCGCCCGAAGCTCTGCCATCAGAGTCAGCGCCCGGTCATCGGGTACCTCGAAGTGGGCGGCGCCCTCCACGCGATCGAGCTGATGCAGGTAGTAATTGACGACACCCGCCTCGAACAACGCCTCGGCAAGCGCGGCCAACACCGCCGCATCGTCGTTGACGCCGCGCAGCAGCACGCTCTGGTTGAACAGGACCGTGCCGCAGGCGCGCAGACGCGCCAGCGCCGCACGGGTGGCCGGGCCGAGCTCTGCCGGATGGTTGGCGTGAATCACGACGACCGGGCGAAGGCGGCATTCGGCAAACGTCCGGCACAGGGAGGCCGTTACACGGCTCGGCAGCACCACCGGCAGGCGCGTATGCAGGCGCAGCCGGCGCAGGTGTGCGATCTGCGCGAGCCGGGACGTGAGCTCGGCCAAGGCGCTGTCGTCCAGCATCAGCGGATCGCCGCCGCTGAGGATGACTTCGTTGATATCGACGGCGTCGGCCAGTGTCTGCAACACGTCGTCGAGCCTCTTGCCGCGCGGACCGGAGTCCGCGTAGGGGTAGTGGCGCCGGAAACAGTAGCGGCAGTGGACTGCGCAGGCGCCGGTCGGCATCAGCAGCGCTCGGCCGGCGTATTTCTGCAGCAGGCCGGGTGCGCGCCGGGCGGCGGTATCGTCGACCGGGTCGCGAGCGTAGCCAGCGACCCGTTTGCGCTCGCTCTTGAGCGGCAGGACTTGGCGCAGCAGCGGGTCCGCGGGATCGCCGCGGCGCATGGCGTCGGCGAAGCTCCGGGGAACAAGCATCGGGAAGTCCCGCGCGGTGTCGATGTCCCGCGCCAGAGAAGCGGAATCCAGGCCCAAGTAGGCCAGTAGCGCGGGCGCCCGCGTGAAGGCTTCCGCCAGCTCGCGCTTCCATAATGGCGCGGCCTCGTCGGATTCGCAGCCGCCCGGGGGGCGCACCCGCAGACAAGGGAGATTGTCGGGCGGCTTATTCAGGCTCCGAGACCTCTTTCAGCATCATTGCATACAGCGCGCTACCCAGCGCACCCACGCCGAGCACCAACACCACCGTCGCAGCATCGTAGACGTCCGCCAGCACGCCGATCGCGCCGCCGGCGAGCATCGCCACGCCGATGACCGTGTTGCTGACGGCGACCATCGCCGCGCGGGTACCGGCAGTGGCCATATCCACCAGGTAGACCTTGCGCCCGAGCCGCACGCCGGCATGGGCAATGCCGAGCAGCAGGAACAGCACGGCGAAGGTATAGGCGCCATCAAGCAGTATCGAATCGGGCGCCGCCAGCGCCCAGGTAATGACGCCGACGATCCCGGCCGCCGCGGCGGACAGCACCATCACCAGCCGTGACGAGCGGTCGCTGAGCCTGCCCCAGATCGGCGCACTCAGACTGCTCGCGAGACCGCTGGCGATGATCAGCAAGCCGAGATCGCCGAGCCCGCCGCCGCGCTGCTGAATCAGCAGCACGTAGAAGGGCGGTGCAAGCGCCACCGTCAGCATCGAGATGCGCACCAGCACGAAGCGCCGAAACAGGGGGTCTGTGCGCAGCAGTCCGATACTGGCGAGCGCGGTCTGCAGCGCGTTTCCGCCGCCTTCCGTGGCGCCGGGCTGCTCGGCGATGAGCCCGAACACGGCTGCCGATGCGGCGAACAGCAGTGCGCCGCCGCCGAGCAGCAGCACGAAGACCCCGATCCCCGAGTCGGTGCCGCCGGCGGCGAACTGCAGATATAGACCGAGCGCGAGCGTCAGGCGGCCGGCGATGCCGGCGGAGAGCCCCATCAAGTTACCGCGCCGCGCCTTGGAGACGGTCTTGCCGAGCACGTCTTTCGCCGAGACCGAGCAGAGCCCGCGCGCCAGGCTGAAGACGACCAACAGCGCGACGACGACCCAGCCCGCGGCGGCACCGGTCAGTGTCGCGGCGGCAATCGCCATCAGCGCCAGCGCCAGCGCCGAAAGCAGGGCGCCCCAAATCCAGACGACTTTGCGCACCGGCATGCTGCGAACGGCGGCGGCCACCGCCAACTGGGGCAGCAGCACGCCGGCCTCGCGAATGGGCACCAGGAAGCCGATCAAGACCGCCGGGGCGCCCAGCGCGGACAACAGCCAAGGCAAGATCAGCTTGGCGCTGGAAACTTCGTCGGCGACCTTCGTCAGCAGGTTGGCGCCGAGGTAGGCAAAGAAATTGCGCGGTTGATCATTGCAGGACGCTGGCGGTATGTCTTTGCAGACGCGGGCATCCTCGTCGCCGGTGACGAGATCGTAGAGGCTGTCCAGCGGATGCACGCGGGCGTCCGGAAGGGGGGCAAGAGTCTTATCCATGATAACTTCTGTTCGGAACATCCGGGGCTTGCCGGGGTCGCATCCTCGGAGTCGACAGTGCAGGCGCTCGCGCCTACAGCTCGGGAGGGGACTGTGGTCAAAGCACAAGCCAGTATCGACATTCAGCGCGAGCCCGAATCGGTTTATCGGTTCGTAGCGGAGGAGTTCGAGCGCAATTATCCCCGTTGGTCGCCGGAAGTGAAGGAGCTGCGGCTTATTTCCAACGGGCCCATCGGCGTCGGCACGCTGGCGCGCCAGGTGCGCGTCGACCAGGGGCGGCGGACCGAGTCGGTGTTCAAGATCACACAGATGCAGGCGCCTCGGCGGCTTACCTTTCAGGGGACCAGCTTGCCGTTCGTCGTCGATTATCGCTTCGATGGCGATGCCGCGGGAACCCGGCTGACGTTCACGTTCGAGCTGCGGCGCCTGGATCTCATGATGCGCCCGTTCGAAAAACTGATCCGCAGCGCGGTGCAGGACGGCGCCCACCGTACCGTGCGCAACTTGAAGCGCCTGATCGAAGGCGAATGCGCGCCGCAGCAGCGCCGCGCCTGACGGCAGTGCCGCGCGGCCGGCACCCGGCGACCGGAAAGACGCCCCCGCCAACGGGGACAGCACCACCAGGAGAAGACAATGAGCTTCGTGGTCGAAAAAGATCCGGGCATGATCCCCGCCGTCCTGGCGCAGATTCTCGATAGCTGCGTCAACGGCGTCACGCTGTCCGACCCCGATCAGCCCGACAATCCCATCATCTACGCGAACACGGTGTTCGAGCAGATGACCGGCTATTCCCACGACGAGATCATCGGCAAGAACTGCCGCTTTCTGCAGCACGACGATCGCGATCAGGACGCCATCGCGCAAATCCGAGAGGCGCTGGCACAGCACCGCCCTGTGGAGGTCACGCTGCGCAATTACCGCAAAGACGGCACGCTGTTCTACAACCGGCTCAGCATCCGCCCGCTGCTGGACCCGGACGGCAACGTCATTTACTACCTGGGCGTACAGTACGACGTCACCGAACAGGTAGAGGCGCAGCAGGAGATCGCGCGGCTGACGAAACTGCTCGGGCAAGACTGACGCCACCGCGGTTGTCCGCACGGGTAGGCCGCTCGCTCCGGCGCGGACCGATTCCCTCTGACCCGATCGGTCTATCGTGTGCTGCCGTCCGGTCCACGGCGGATTGCTGACGCCGGGCCCATCGGTCATGATGCCGCCGCGGCCGTAGCCGGCCTCGGCGGCAGCGCTCATTCTGTCCCTGTCGATATCCCTGCCGCCGCTGTCCGGATCACGCTCGAGCGAGCCGGCCCCGGAGACGATTACCGATCTGTGCCGGTCGGCTCGCCGGCCATCGGCCTGATGTCGCCGAGGCGCGTCCAAAGCGCCGGCCGCGACCAGTCGATGGGCTGCGGACTGAAGAACGACTTGTCGAGCAGCAGGACATCTCGGGCCAAGTCGCCGGGCAGGCGCGCGGCGAGCCGCGACAGGCTCGTCGGTTGCGCGCCGGGCCAGACCAGCGCCGCCCAGTCGAGCAACGCTTGTCGCGCCGCGGGGGCATCGCCGCTGCGATACGCCTGCTCAACCGCCGCGATGGCGGCCTCTCGGCGAGCCTCCGGCACGGATTCCGGCCCTGGTCGGCCATCCGCGGCCCCGGTCGGCCGCTGCTGCAGCCCGGTGCCTGCGGTGTCCGTCGGGGGCGGCTCTCCGGGGGAGCCCCCGCGGCGTGCGCGGCGTCTTCGGTGTGCGCGCGACCTCAGCCACAGCGCGACCGCAAGCAAGGCGACGACGGTGGCCGTCCCCGCCAGCGCCAACGCCAAACTGTCCGGCGCGCGTGCGTCGCCGTCCTCGGCGGCCGGCGTGCGCGGCCGGACGGTGTCGTCGGCGAACGGGCGTTCCCACACCGCCGGCGGGCGGCGGTGAGCCGACGCCAGCGGCGCAACGATCAGCGTCCAGTCCGGCAGCGATGCCCGCTCGAGCTTGCCGGTGCGGGTATTCCACCACTCGATCGAGGGACCGGCGAGCACGAATTCGCCCGGCTCCTCGGTGCCGATCAGGACTCGTTCGGTGCGGTATCCAATCACGCCCTCGGCGGTGCGCTCGTTCCAGAGCCGCGGCGTGTCGTCTCGAACGCGCAGCTGGAACGGGATCTGCAGCGGGATCTCCGGCAGGTCTTCCGCCATCAGGCCGTCGGCGCGCAGCGTGATCATGCGCTCCAGCGCCTGACCGGGCGCCATGCGCACCGTTGCCGGACCCGCTTCCGAGAGCGAGAGGCCGCGGGCCGGCAGCCAGGTCCTATCGCCGATGCGCTTCGGCACCGCCTTCACCTCCAGGCGCAGCGGCTCGGATTCGACGACCTTGCGCTCGCCTCGGGCCGGTTGCCAGGCGTCGAAGCGGGCGGGCGGAATCTCGAGCATTCCGGGGCTGGACGGAAAGATCGAGTAACGGCGCTCGAAGACGTAGCGTGCCGAATCCGATGCGCCGCTGTCCGGCGCCTTGCGCTCGTCGCCCAGGGGCAGCAGCCGCGCCGCCGGTAGCTGCGGGTCGTGCAGCAGCCCGGACGGCGGTGCGCCGTCGGCCTCGACCCGCACGATCAGCAGCGCCTGCTGCCCGACGCGGACTCTCGCCGGTCGTATCTTGGACCGAACCGAAACGTTGGTCGCCGCCGAGACGGCGGCGGGCGCAGGCGTCGACGCCTGCCCGTCCGCGGATTGGGCGGGCGCGGGGGGGTCACTGGCCGCGGCGACTTCGAGTGTCAGCGGCTGGCTCGTGTCGGTGCCGCTCGAGAGCGGCGGGATGCTCAACATGCCCTCGCGCCGCGGCAGCAGCGTCAAGTGCAGCTCCCGCTGTTCGCTGCGCCGGCCGTTGATGATCCGCACATCGCGGCGCGTGCTGCGCTCGATGATGCGGAAATCCGTCTCGAGGGGGGACAGATCGGGCGTCGTCTCCGGTGGCGCGGTGTCGCGCAGCGTCAGCATCACCGGCTGGCCCGCGGCGACGCGCGATACCGACAGCTCGGCTTCGAGCGCGGCCGCTGCCGGTGCAGCGATCAGTGCCGCGACTGCCGCGGCGGCAGCTATTGCCGCGGGCAGCGCCGCGGGCAGCCGCACCGACGGCGATCGTGATCGCCCGGGCCAGGCCCGTCGAGGGGACCGCGATAGCGGCAAAAGATCGTGCAAGCGATGGCTCATCGGCGTGTCCAATAGCCGGTCCGAGCCGGACATCGGGCTCGGCAACTGAGTCCGGATTATCGTGCAGCTTCGGTGCCGGTGCCTGCGGATCGGCGTCGGCTCAGTCGCGGCTTCGCCGCGTGGGGTCGAGCGGGCGCTCGAACACGGCCTGGTAGTCGTCCGCATAGGGGGCGAGGGTGCGGTAAACGTGGTCGGGGACAATGCGCGGCTCGTAGCGTGCGAAATGCGTGCGCACGTAGTGCAGATTGCGGAACAGCTTCATCTCGATGATGGCGCGTGCAAACTCGAGCCCGCGCGGGCCGCGGTTTCGCTGCAGCCAGGCGATGAGCCGGCGGATCGGCTTCGGCGGCTTGCCCGGCGGCTTCGGCAGCATCTGCAGGTAGCGGGGCATGCCGCGGGCGCGGTCGCCGCCGCTGCCGAGCTCGCCGATCTCCAACTCCGGCCGGATCAGGTCCAGCAGCTCGCGCCCGCGCGCGTTGCGCACCAGGACCCACTGCCAGCCGAGCTCGGCACCCATGTAGCCGATGGTGATATCCGCCAGCGTGTTGGCGTAATCGAAGCACGACAGGCAGGCGGACGGGAAAATGCCCTCGAGCTTGTCCATCGGGAAGTCGATGAAGTTCAGCCGCTCCTCGCTGCCGTCCTCGTGACGCATATGCAGGCTGTAGTCCTGCATGAATTCGTAATGGACGATGGTGGCGGGCGAGCGCGAGACCTGATCGAGGAAGAAGGTCAGGTCGGGATAGGTGACGTTGTCGGAGCAGGGGATGCCGATCACGTCGAGGCGTTCCAGGCCAAGCTCCTGCTGGGCGGCCCGCAGCATGTGCACCTGACAGCCGGTGCCGACGAAGGCGAGCCGCTTCACGCCGGACTCGCGCACTTGGTCCAGCAGTGCCAGGTTCGGCGACAGGCAGGGTTTATTGCCGGCGGTGGCGAAGACTTCCTCCGGCGTGCGCGCGAGGACGGGCCGCGGCGCGAAGCGCGTGCCGGGCATGGTGGCGGCGGTGATTACCGCTTCGACCTCTCCGCCCTCGAGCAGCCGGGCGGCAAGGGTCGTCACCATGCCGGACCACTGCGCGCCGTCCACCGGGCGGCGCATACGCGCGGCGAGCATTTGCGTGAACACGCCGAAGCGCAACTCGTCGCCGTCGCGCCGGTTGCGGCCCAGGTAGCGCTGCTCGAGCTCATCGCCGCGGTTGCGCACGAAGACGCAGGTCTTCGCCATCAGCGGCTTCAATTGACTGTCGCAGAGGCCGCAGTCGCTGCACAGCTTCGGGCGCCCGGCGAGACGGGCATCCTTGCTCAGCAGCGTCGTCTGCCGAAGCCCCTTCGACGGGCCTTCGCCGTCGATCCAGTCCGGCGGCAGCGCGTCATCGTGGTTTGATTCGGGGCGTTGCGGCGCCGGGCCGTGTTGGTTTCGCGCGCTGTCGGCAGGGGTGTCGGGCATCGGTATCGGGTCGGCGGATCGGTTGGGGCCGCTCGGCATTCGCCCGGGCGGCCCGCGTTTCGGACTGCGCCGAAGGCTACGCCGCCGGGGGCTTCGGTTCAAGCCGTACCCGGCGAGAGGCGCTGCGCCGCGGCTTTTGTGTGATCCGCGCTCTGCCGCGGCGGTGTGGCAGGCGGCGATCGGTGCCCGGGATCGCCGGGGCTCACGCCGGCGTCGAGGGCGACTCGGCCGCCATTGTGCGGCCAGCGCGCGGACTCGCCATCGAGCAGGGCCTGCACCGCCCGGGTCGCGGCGTCGATAATCGCGGCGCGCGCCGGCGTGCTCTGCTCGGGGGCCGATGACACCGCGGACCGGCTCGGCGGCGGGTCGGCGGGTGGCGTGGACGATGCCCGCGGGGCCTCGCACAACAGTTCGCAGAGGCCGTCCGTCGGACCCTCGAAGTCGCAATGCCCGGCGCCGGGGATGCGCAGGACACGGGCACCGCCGGCGGCGGCGTAGACAGCGCGCGCATTGTCCCGCGCGTTGCAGTTGGTGGGCTCGCCGGCCAGCGCCAGCACAGGTTTGTCCAGGCCATCGGCGGCGCGGACGCCGATGTCGCCGGTGTCCACGAGATCGAGTGCGACGACGCCGATGGCGCTCGGATCGAGGCGGGCGGCGACCAAGGCCGACAGCGCGCCGGCGGAGAACCCGGCGTAGACCACGCGCCGCGCTTCCAGCGCCCGGGCCAGTGCCTGCATGTCGCGGGCGTTTTGCACATGGCGGCCGTTCCAAGGCCGCGTGTTGCAGAAGTCCAGCGTGACCACGTCGACGCCTTCGCGGGCGATGGCTGCGGCCAGCGCCTGCATGCGATCCTGGCTGCGCAGGAACCCGTGCGCCAGCACCACCAAGTCGCCGGATGCGTTGTCGGCGCTGCCGGCGAAGCGCCGATAGTGCAGCGTGCAGCCGGTGGACGACATCAGCGTCCCGCGATCCGCCGCCGCGGCGGCATCGGTAACCGGCGCTGTCGCGGTGTCGCGCAGCAGCCCGGAGCAGCCCGCCAGCACAAGCAGCAGCGCCGGCATCAGCCGTGTGGTCGTTCTTCTCATGCCGCCTAGATGACGCCCCGCGCGTCGCGGGTCAAGCGGCCGGCGGGATGTTACTCTGCGCCGATGCCGCCGCCGACCCGTCCCGCTGGAGCCGATCCGACCGAACGCGTGCCCGTTCGCATCCGCCGCCTGGGAACCGACAGCGGGGCGGTCACGGGCGTCGACGACCTGCTGGCGCGCCTGCACCGGCATCGGGGTGCGGACGCATCGACGCCCGGCGGTCTCGCGCAGCTGCTGCCGGCGGCGACGCTGCGCGGCATCGACGGGGCCGCCGCGCTGCTGGCGGATACCGTCGAGCGGGGCCGGGCGATCCTGGTGGTCGGGGACTACGACGCCGACGGCGCCACCGGCAGCGCCGTCGCCCTGCTCGGCCTGCGCGCGCTGGGCGCCGTGCGCGTAGATCATTTGACGCCGAGCCGCTTTCATCATGGTTACGGGCTCAGTCCGCCCGTGGTCGACGCGGCCGCCGAGTACAAGCCGGGGCTTATCGTCACTGTCGATAATGGTATCGCGAGCCTGGCCGGCGTCGAGCGCGCCGACGCGCTCGGCATTCCCGTGCTGATCACGGACCACCACCTGCCGGGCGCGGAGCTCCCGCCGGCGGCCGCCATCGTCAATCCGAACCAGCCCGGCTGCACCTTCGAAAGCAAGCACATCGCCGGTGTGGGGGTGATGTTCTATCTCCTCGCCGCCGCGCGTGCCGAGCTGCGCCGGCGCGGCTGGTTCACGCCCACGCGGCGTGAGCCCAATCTGGCGGAGCTATTGGATTTGGTGGCGCTCGGCACCGTGGCCGACGTTGTCACGCTGGACCGCAACAACCGGATTCTGGTCGAGCAGGGACTGCGCCGAATCCGCGCCGGGCGCTGCCGGCCGGGACTGCGGGCGCTGCTGGAGATCGCCGGCTGCGGGATCGAGCAGGTCACCGCCCGTGATCTCGGTTTCTCGGCCGGACCGCGCCTGAACGCGGCCGGCCGGCTGGAGGACATGCGCATCGGCGTCGAATGCCTGACGACCGACGATCCCGTCCAGGCACTGCATCTGGCGCGTCGTCTGCATGCGCTCAACGGCGAGCGCAGGGAAATCGAGTACGGGATGCGCGAAACCGCGCAGGCCATGGTCGAGCGCCTGCTGGCCGCCGACAGTACCGGCTCTGCCGGCCTCTGCCTGTACGCGCCGGACTGGCATCAGGGCGTGATCGGCATCGTCGCCGCCCGCGTGCGTGAGCGCTGGCATCGGCCGGTCATCGCCTTCGCCGACGGCGGCGACGGGTTGCTGCGCGGCTCCGCCCGATCCGTCGAGGCCGTGCATATCCGCGACTTGATCGACTTGGTGGACAAGCGTCATCCGGGGCTGATCGCGCGCTTCGGCGGTCACGCCATGGCGGCCGGGCTGAGTCTGCCGACGGAGGCATTGGCTGTCTTCCGGGAGGCGTTCAATGCCGCGGTGCGCGAGGTGGTCGGGGAGACGCCGCCGGTGCGCGAGCTGCTCTCCGACGGCGAGCTGCCGGGTCGAATGCTCGATCTCGACACGGCCCGCGCGCTTCGTCTCGCCGGTCCCTGGGGCAAGGGCTTCGCCGAGCCGCTGTTCGACGGCGTGCTGGCCGTGTCCAACGCCCGCGTGGTTGCCGATCGGCACTTGAAGCTGCGCGTGCGCGCACCGGGCGGGATGCCGCTCGAGGCCATCGGCTTCGGTCTTGCCGAGCTGCGCGGGGAGCTCGGCGAGCATATGCATCTTGCCTACCGGCTCGACGTCAACGAATACCGCGGGCTGCTGTCGCCGCAGTTGGTGCTGGAGCATCTGCAGAGACCCCCGCGGGGTTAGTCCCGGACCGCAACGGTGCAGGTGACCGCAGCGGCCGAAATCGGCGCATTGCGCGCTCGGCAGCAGGGGCGGCGACGCGCGGGCGCCGCGGTGCGGGCTAACGCAGCTGCGCCAAGGACCAGTTCAGCACCCGTCGCAGGCGGTCGTTCAGCAGCGGCTCGGCCTCGCCAGCCGTCAGCCAACGGCATTCATGGTGCTCGGGGCGGCCGAGCTCCGGATTGATCAATAGGGTTACGTCGCCCTCGGGTGCGGCGGCAAGGTAGTAGCGTGCCACCTTGCCTCGGCCGTAGGGCTCGGTTTCCGTGTAAATATGACCCCATCGAAAATCCAGGCCCGTCAGGTCGGTCTCTTCCCGCACTTCGCGCACGGCTGTCTGCAAGGGATCTTCGCCGTTCTCGATCTCGCCCTTCGGGAAGTCCCAATAACCGTAGCAGCGAAGTAGCAGGAAATGCGCTTCGCCGTCGATTTCCCGGACCGGAACGACGCCCGCGGAGCGTGTCGGGTTGCTCGGCATGGTGGCCTTTCCTCGGTGAATGCGCGGAGCTTACGGTTGTTCATGCTTAGTCCTCGGGGCAGGGTTCGGTCAAGCCGGAGCGCCGAACGGGGCGGCGCCGACCGCACGATGCAGCCGCGTTATCCATTTCCATGGCCGTTTTCGCGGCAGTGTCGTACCGGGTTGCGGGGACTTGGCCGCCCATACGCGTCGGATTCGGTGTCGGATACGGTCGGAGCGACGGCTTTACACGTGTAAAGTCTCGGGTTGATTTTGATCGGCGTAACAAAAGGGTCAGTACAAAATTTCGCCGGAGGGCCTGCTGGCGCGGCTTTGTGCGATCACTTCTGGTTGCCCATGTCCCTTTTGATGGTAAATACCAATTTTTACGCGACAAAACTTGATCGATCGCACTTGGAAGCACCGGGTAACTCGGGTGAAATAGCCCGAGAATTTAGACGAGCGAGGAGCCCGAGATCATGACCGATACGACCAAATGGGTGTTTGCCTTCGAGGAAGGGAACGGCAAAGACAAAAAGCTTCTGGGCGGCAAGGGAGCGAATCTGTGTGAAATGACGCAGATCGGCCTGAACGTTCCCCCCGGCTTCGTAATTTCCACCGAGGCATGTCTAACGTATCTGGATACGCCCGATCGCGAGCTGCCCGCCGGCGTGATGGATCAGGTCCGCGATCAGATGGGTGCGTTGGAGCAGAAAACCGGCAAGGGCTTTGGCGATCCGGAAAATCCGCTGCTCGTGTCGGTGCGCTCGGGCTCGGCCATGTCGATGCCCGGCATGATGGACACGATCCTCAATCTCGGTCTCAACAGCGAGACGCTGCAGGGCGAAATCCGCGCCACCGGTGACGCCCGCTTCGGCTACGACGCCTATCGGCGGTTCGTACAATTGTTCGGCAAAGTGGCTCTCGGCGTTCCGGACGAGTTGTTCGACAAGGAATTCGAGACGGTCAAGCATGCGGCCCATGCGAAGCAGGACGTCGACCTTTCGGCGAACGATCTCAAAGAGATCAGCGAGCGCTTCCTGAAAGCCATCGAGGAGTACACCGGCAAGCCGTTCCCCGACGACCCGTTCACGCAGCTCGAGATCGCCATCAAAGCGGTCTTCAACAGCTGGATGGGCAAACGTGCCGTGGATTACCGCCGGCAGTTCCACATCACGCCGGAGATGGCCAACGGCACCGCGGTGAATGTGGTGACGATGGTTTTCGGCAACCGCGGCGACGATTCCGCCACCGGTGTCGGGTTCACCCGCAACCCGGGCGATGGCGAGAACAAGCTGTTCGGCGAGTACCTGATCAACGCCCAAGGCGAGGACGTGGTCGCCGGCATCCGCACGCCGAAGCCCCTGGACCGGCTCAAGGTCGAGATGCCGCAGATGGCGGAGGAGCTCGCCGAATTGCGCCAGAAGCTCGAGACGCACTACCGCGAAGTGCAGGACTTCGAGTTCACCATCGAGCGCGGCGTGCTCTACTGCCTGCAGACCCGAAACGGCAAGATGAACGCACAGGCCATGGTGCGCACGTCGGTCGAAATGGAGCACGAGGGCCTGATCACGAAGGAGCAGGCGCTGTTGCGCATCGATCCGATGAGCCTCGAGCAAATGCTGTTTCCGCGCCTCGATCCCGGGTCGAAGGCGGTTGCCGTCGCACAAGGCCTGCCGGCGTCGCCGGGTGCGGCCTCCGGCATCGCCGTGTTCGACGCCGACCGCGCCGAGCAACTCGGCAACGACCTGGGTCAGAAAGTGATCCTGGTGCGCGAAGAGACGAAGCCCGAAGATATCCACGGCTTCTTCGCCGCCGAGGGTATCCTGACCTCGCGCGGCGGTAAGACCTCTCACGCGGCCGTCGTCGCCCGCGGCATGGGCAAGCCCTGCGTCGCGGGTGCGGAGGGCATCAGCGTCGATGTGAGCCGGCGCGAAGCGATACTCGGCGGCACCGGCTTCAAGGAGGGTGACGTCATCACCATCGACGGCTCCTCAGGACGGGTTTACCTGGGCGAGATTCCCACCGTCGAGCCGGATTTCACCCCCGAGCTGTCGACGCTGCTCAGCTGGGCGGATGAGTACGCGCGCCTCAAGGTATTGGCCAACGCCGACACGCCGGAGGACGCCCGCAACGCACGTAAGTACGGGGCGGTGGGCATCGGGCTGGCACGCACCGAGCGTATGTTCAACGCCACCGACCGGCTGCCGGTGGTCATCGAAATGATCGTCGCCGATACGCCCGAGCAGCGCCAGGAGGCCCTCGACGAACTGCTGCCGCTGCAGCGCAAGGATTTCCGCGACCTGTTCGAGGTGATGTCGCCGCACCCGGTGACCATTCGCCTGCTCGACCCGCCGATCCACGAGTTCCTGCCCGACGAGCATCAGCTGGAGCAGGATCTGAAGGACCTGCGCGCGCTGGCGCAGTCGACCCGCGGTATGGCGGCGCTGGCCGGCGCAATGGGCCTGCTGCACACGCCCGATCAGACCCGTCACGACATCGACGATCTGCGCCGTCTGGTCGATCCGATGATGGTCGAGGAGGCCATCGCCAAGAAAGAGACCATGTTGAAGAAGGTCCGTGCGCTGCATGAGACCAATCCCATGCTCGGGCATCGCGGCGTGCGCCTCGGCATCTCCTTCCCCGAGATCTACCAGATGCAGATCCGCGCCATTCTCGAGGCCGCCGCGGAGTGCGAGAAGGCCGGCATCGAAGTGCATCCTCAGATCAAAGTGCCCCAGGTCTGCACGGCCGAGGAGCTCAAGCGCGTCAAGTCCTATGTCGACAGCATCCACGAAGAGGTGAAGGCCGCCTACGGCCACCCGGTGTCGTTCAAGTTCGGCACCATGATCGAAGTGGTGCGCTCCTGCATGCGGGCGGAGTCGCTGGCGGAGCAGGCGGAGTTCTTCTCCTTCGGTACCAACGACCTGACGCAGGCGGCCTTCTCGTTTTCGCGCGAGGACGCCGAGAACAAGTTCCTGCCGCTGTACAACCAGTCGCATATCCTGCAGGACAACCCCTTCGAGGTGCTCGACGTCAAAGGCGTCGGCAAGCTGATGCACCTCGCGGTGGAGTGGGGCAAGAAGGCCCGTCCCGATCTTCACGTGGGCATCTGCGGCGAGCACGGCGGTCATCCCGCGTCGATCGAGTTCTGCGACGCCGCCGGGCTCGACTACGTCAGCTGCTCCGGCCCCCGCGTTCCTGTCGCAAGGCTCGCGGCGGCCCATGCGGCGCTGAAGAAGTAGCTGCGCTCCCCGCACCGAGACCGCCGAGGCCGGGCACGCGCAAGACATGACCTGCGCGCGCCCGGCCGCCGGGCGCCTGTCGGCCTCGACATCGACATGTCGAGCCTCGCGTAGCCGACATCCATCAACAAAAAACGAGCCGGTCGCAGCGCGCTGACGACGACGCCGCCGATCGCGCCGCCGTCGACGCTTGCGGCGCCGGCATTGCGGAGACGCATCACACCAGCATGCAGAAATCCAATGCAGTGCAGGATTTCGTCCTGCAGCAAATGACCGCGCCGGCAAGACTAGCCCTCGAAGCGCGCGCGGGTTGGGAAATGGGCGCCCTGTTGGCTGCGCAGCCCGTGCTCGCCATGGCCCCGAAGGGCGACGGTCATCCGGTGATGGTGCTGCCGCTGATGTTCGGCGGCGACCTGTCCACCGGGCCGTTGCGCGCATTTCTCGACGCCCGGGGCTACCACGCGCAGCCTTGGGATCTGGGGCTGAATCTGGGGCCGCGCGACGGCGTCTTCGCGTCCTGTCTGGAGCGCCTGAGCGCATTGAGCGACCGGCATGGCCGCAAGGTCAGCCTGGTGGGCTGGAGTTTGGGCGGGCTCTATGCCCGGGCGCTTGCCAAGGCCGCGCCGGGGCAGGTGCGGTGCGTGATCACGCTGGGCACGCCCATCGGCGGTTTCCCGAAGCCCGGCGATTTGTGGCGTATGGCCGAGATGGCCACGGGTACGAAGATGGGGATGCCGGCGTCGCTCGGACCGGTCGAGGAGCCGCCGCCGGTGCCCCTGACATCGATCTACAGTCGCAGCGACGGCATCGTGCATTGGCGCTGCAGCGTGGTGACGGCGGCGCCGCGGACCGAAAACGTGGAAGTGGAATCAAGCCATTTGGGGCTCGGCGTCAATCCGCTGGCCCTCTATGCCATCGCCGATCGCCTGGCGCTGCCCGAAGATGACTGGCGGCCGTTCGAGCGCAGCGGCGTCAAGGCGTGGCTTTACCGCGATCCCGGACGCCGGGGCTGGCTCTGATAGCCATCGCAGTGCACACTGTCGGATTTCCGAGGCCAGCGCACGACGGAGATCCCGCATGTTCAACGCGATCCTGCTCACCGAAGACGACGGCAAGACACGCGCCTCGCTGACGGCGCTCGATGACGACGCGCTTCCCGAAGGCGACGTCACCGTTCGGGTGGAATACTCCACCCTCAATTACAAAGACGGGCTTGCGATCACGGGCCGTGCGCCGGTCGTGCGCCGGTTTCCGATGGTGCCCGGCATCGACCTCGCCGGCTCCGTGACCGAGAGCTCGCACCCCGACTGGCTTCCCGGCAATAAAGTGGTGCTTAATGGCTGGGGCGTCGGCGAGCGGCATTGGGGCGGGTTGGCGCAGACGGCGAGATTGAGCGGTGACTGGCTGGTGGCGCTGCCCGAGCATATGTCGACGCGCCAAGCAATGGCCATCGGCACCGCGGGCTACACCGCGATGCTCTGCGTCCTGGCACTGCAAGACCACGGCATCGCGCCCGCCGACGGGGAGATTCTGGTCACCGGTGCCAGCGGCGGTGTGGGCAGTGTCGCGGTGGCCGTGCTGGCGAAGCTCGGCTACCGGGTGGTGGCCTCCACCGGCCGCGTCGGCGAAAGCGATTATCTGGAAAGCCTCGGCGCCGAGGCCATCATCGACCGCGCCGAGCTGTCTGCGCCGGGCAAGCCGCTTGGGAAAGAGCGCTGGGCCGGCGTCGTCGACAGCGTCGGCAGTCACACGCTCGCCAATGCCTGTGCCGCCACCCGTTACCGTGGTGCCGTAGCCGCTTGCGGGCTCGCGCAGGGCATGGATTTCCCGGCCAGCGTCGCGCCGTTCATCCTGCGCGGCGTCACGCTCTACGGGATCGACAGCGTGTTGGCGCCGCTGGAGTTGCGCAGAAAGGCCTGGCAGCGGCTCGCCACGGATCTGGAACCGGCTCTGCTGGAGACGATGACGACGGAGATCGGCCTGCAGCAGGCGATCGGCGCTGCCGAGGACATCCTGGCCGGCAAGGTGCGCGGTAGGCTCGTCGTCGACGTCAATCGCTGAATTGTTCCCGGCGCTCCATCAGCCGCTGCGGCGACATGGGTCGCCCGAACAAGTAACCCTGGGCCTCTTGGCAGCCCTCGCGGGCCAGAAACGCGCGCTGCGCGTCGGTTTCCACACCCTCGGCCAAGACATCGAGGCCGAGCTCGCGGCCAAGGGCGATGATGGCGCGTGCGATGGCATCGTCGTTGGCGTCGAGGGTCAAGTGCTCGATGAAGGCCCGGTCGATCTTGAGCCGGTTGATCGGCAGCCGCTTCAGGTAAGCGAGCGACGAGAAGCCGGAGCCGAAGTCGTCCACCGCGATGGTCACGCCGATATCGCGCAAGGCCTGTAGATTGGCGATGACCTGATCGGCCTGGCGCATCAGCATGGACTCGGTCACCTCGATTTCGAGGCGGTCGGGCTCCACTTGCGTGCGCTCCAGAATCCTGCGCATGTCCTCCAACAGATCGGGCTGCTCGAGCTGCTGGACCGAGCAATTGACCGCGATGCGCGGAACCAGGAAGCCGGCGGCATCCCAGCGCGCGAGCTGGCGGCAAGCATGCTCCAGCACCCAGGCGCCGATCTCGCCGATGATGCCGAGATCCTCGGCGATGCGGATGAACTGCGAAGGCGGGATCGGTCCGAGCTCGGGATGTGTCCAGCGCAGCAGCGCCTCCGCGCCGTGCATGGAGCCGTCGGCGAGCTTTACCTGCGGCTGATACACCAACGACAGCTCCCGGCGCAGTATCGCCCCGCGCAGCCCGGTCTCCAGGCGCAACCGCTCGACCGCGCCTTCGGTCATCTTCGGCTCGAAAAAGCGGTAGGTGTTGCGGCCATGCTCCTTTGCCTGGTACATGGCGACGTCCGCGTTGCTGAGCAGAGTGTCCATGTCCCGCCCGTCGACGGGATAAATGCTGATGCCGATGCTTGCGGTGATATAGAGCTCTCGGCCCTCGGCCTGGAACGGCTCGGTAAAGACACCGAGCAGGCGCCGTGCCAGCTGTGCCGCGGTATTCGGCTCCGCCAGATCCTCCATCAGGATGATGAATTCGTCGCCGCCGAGCCTGGCCAAGCTGTCCGCGTCGCGGATCTGTGTCTGCATGGCCTCGGCGACGCGCTTCAGCAGCGTGTCGCCTACCGAATGGCCCAAGGTGTCGTTCACCGTTTTGAACAGGTCCAGGTCGAGGAACAGCAGGCCCAGCATGGAGCCATAGCGCTCGGCGCGCTGCAGCGACTGCTCCAGCCGCGCACGCAATAGCGTGCGGTTCGGCAGGCCGGTCAAGGCATCGTTGTGGGCGAGCTTGTACAGGGCCTCTTCCGAGCGCTTGATTTGGGTGATGTCGCCGAAGACGCCGACATAATTGGTCAGTCGGCCGGTCTGGTCGTAGACGGCGCTGATGGTGGTGAGCTGCGGGTAGATCTCGCCGTTCTTGCGCCTGTCCCAGATCTGCCCGCGCCACTGGCCGGTCTCTTCCAACGACGCCCGCACGGACTGGTAGAAGGCCTCGTCGTGACGCCCCGACTGCAGCAAGCGCGGGGTTTGCCCGAGTACCTCTTCCTCGCAGTAGCCGGTGATCTCCGTGAACGCCCGGTTGACTGCCAGGATACGCTGCCGGTCATCGGTGATGATGATGCCCTCGGAGGTATTCTCGAACACGACCCTGGCCCGGATCTCGCGTTCCTCGGCGGCGCGCTTGTCGGTGAGATCCTGCCAAGTGAGAAACAGGGCAGGCTCGCCGTGCAGCTCCATGCGGATCAGTGTGATCTCGAGCGGCAGCGTGCCGCCGTCGGCGCGCAAGTGCTCCCATTGGAAGCGCTGCGTGCCCACATCGAGCGCCTGGCGCAGGAGCTGCTCCTCTTTGGCCACCGTGTCCAGCCCGTCGGGCTGAACAGGCGGGGAGATGTCGCGGGGCCGTTTTCCGAGGACATCGGCCGGCTCGCTGTAGCCGAGCATGTGCAGCGCGGCGCGATTCACCGAGACGAAGCGCCCGTGCTGAATGATCCACATGCCTTCTTCGGCGGATTCGAATAAAGCCCGGTACTTGCGCTCGGTTTCGAGCAACGCGCGCTGGGCTTGGATGCGGCCGGTGATGTCCTGGATGCTGCCCCGCAGCAATTGGCGGCCATCGGGCTCGTGCACCGGTGTTCCGGTGGTCTTGATCCACAGCTCGCCGCCGCCGCGCGGATGCAGCCGCAGCTCGAGCTCGAACGGTTTGGCCCGCGTCTGTGCCTCGGTCAATGCCCGTTCCAGCTTCGGGCGATCGGCCGGGTGATAGAAGCTCAACGCTGCGGCGACGTCCAGCTCGCCGTCGTCGTCGAAGCCGTAGAGCTCGCGGGTGACCGTGGTCAAGCGCATCGCGCCTGTTGCTGGCTCCAGCTCCCAGCCGCCGACCCGGGCCAAGCGCCCGGTCGACGTCAACAGGGCCTCGTTGCGGCGCAGTGCTTCCTGCGCCTCCCGGCGCGATGTGATGTCGCGGTTGACGCCACGCCTGCCCAAAAAACGACCGTCGTGGGTGACGACGGGATTGCATTCATGCTCGATCCAGCGCTCGGCTCCGTCCTTGGTGCGGATTCGAAACTCCAGCGGCGGGTGGTTCTTGCGCCGGTCGCCGCTCGAGCCATCGGCATGAGCCTGCCACAAGGACAAATCGTCGGGATGAATAATGCGCTCGATAAGCGCCGGCTCGGTGGTGAGCTCGTCCGCGCTGTAGCCGGTAATGTCGTAGCATGCCGGCGACACCTGGATGTAGCAGCCGTCGGGATCGACCCAGTAGTCCCAGGCCGGGCTGAACTCCGCCAGCACGCGATACCGTTCCTCGCTCAGCTCGATGCGGGCATAGGCGCTCTCCAGGGACTCGCGCTGGCGCACGGCGTCGGTGCGATCGACGACGGCGCACACGAACCGGGGCATGTGCTCGATCTCTGCCGGCAGCTTTGCGATATGGAGATCGGCGATCAAGTTGCGCCCGTCGGCGCTGTGAAACGGGATCTCCGGCAGCTGTATCGATTGCGTCTGGCTGAGCTTGTCCCAGGCTCGAATCACTTGACCCCGGTTGCGGTCCGCGATCAGGCGTGCCAAGAAATATTGGTGGGAGCGTGGATCTCGCAGCTCGAGCAGGCTGCGCGCCTCGGGGTTTGCCTCGATGATCAGCCCATGGTGGTCGATCACCAACTCGGCGACGGGCAGGCTGGCAAAGAGTGTTCTGAAGCGCCCGAGGGCTTGCTCGGCCTCGCGCTGACTGCGGATCAGCTCCTCGTTCTGAAGCTCGAGCTCGGCTTGGTAGATGCGCAGGTTTTCCATGACGGCGGCGATGGTGACATCACCGCGCGCCAGCACCTGCTCGGCGAGGTCGAAGCGCCCGGCCCGCAGAGCCTCGAGCGCGCGCTCGCGCAGCGCCTCCGCATCGTCGATACCGTCCGTCGCGCTCACGTCGGCCGCGTCCGGATCGGCCCTCTGTAGGCCATTTCGGCAGCCGCCGGTATTTGGTCGTGTTGTTGGCTCATTCCCGTTTTATCCGTCGATCCATCTCGGCGCCGTCTCGCAATGCAAGCTGTGTTAATCGCTAGCGGACGCTTGCGTGAACCAGCGACTGATGTTCACGTGCGTCACGATGACCCCGCCGGCCGGATGCATGATGGGCGCGGCGTGCATCAGGAACCAGCGCTTCTCGTCCGGTGAGTGACAGGGATACTCCATAGAGAACGAAGACTCGAGCCCCGCGAGCACCGAGCGAATGCCTTCGTGAGCACGCTTGGCGTAGACCGCGTCGGGGCCGTCCTGTACATCGCAGGCGGCAAGATAATCGCTGCCGATCCCGCTTCCGATCCCGATCTTGGTAATCGCCGGGTCGGCATTGTCTTTCGCGAATTGCCGCCAAGCGTTGTTGACCATGGTGATGTGCCCATTGTCGTCGAGCACGGAGACATGCTCGGGCAGGGAGTCCAGCACCGACTGCAGCCGCTCCGCGTCGCGCAGCAGTGTGATGTCGACGAAGGTGGCAACCGCGCCGCGGGCATCGTGCTCGCGCACGGCATAGGGCAGCACGCGGGCGAGATAGATACGGCCGTTGCCGGCATGGATCTCGCGCTGCAGCATTTCCCCGCTGGCGATGGTTCGGCGCAGCTCGGAGACGAACTCCGGGAAATCGAGCAGATTGGTGAAATCGTCGATGGGCCGGCCGAGGTCGCCGTCGCGGATCTTGAACAGCGTGGTCGCCTCGGGCGTGAAACGGGTCAGCAAAAGGTCATGGTCGACGAAGACGGTCGCGATCGCCGCGGCTTTGGCCATGCTGTCGAGATCGGCATTGAGCCGGTTCAGGATATCGATCTTCTCCTGGTTTTCGGCATTGACCGTATACAGCTCTTCGTTGACGGACTGCAGCTCTTCGTTGGAGCTCTGCAACTCCTCGTTGGAGGCCATCAGCTCCTCGTTGGTGGCCTGCAGTTCTTCGTTGGCCGTTTCCAGCTCCTCGATTGTGGCCTGCAGGCTTTCGCGCGTCGCGGCCAGTTCGCGCTCCAGGGTCTCGACCCGCTCGGTCGTCTCCTGGTCCATGTTCATGGTCTCGATGCCGCGGTGCCCGAGCACGGCGTCCGCCGCGATCGGCTCCGGCTCGAAGGACAGCAGCAGGTGCGGCTCGCCGAGCTCGAGCTCCACGGTGCGCGCCACCAGCCGCAGCCGCTCGCTGGTGCCGTTGGGCAGCTGCAGGCTCATCACATCGGAGCGCACCGGGTCGTGACCGCGGGCCGTCTTGTGCAGCAGTGCCTGGGCCACCGGCGCCAGCGTCGGAGGCAGCAACTTGGCCAGATCGAGGGTCACCGCGCCCTCGCCGATGCGCAGATAGTGACCGACGTCGCCGAACACATGCAGCAACTCGTGGCTCGCGTTCAGCAACAGGCTGGTGGGAGAGTAACTGCGCAGCAGCAGCGATTGGCCGGCATCGATCGCCGCCGCGTCCGTCATGGAGCGTGTGCGCCGCGCGCGCAGGCGCTTGTGCGCCGGCGTCGCCTCCAGACGCGACAGCCCGCCGGTGCTGGTATCGAGGGGCAGGGCCAGGTGGCGCAGGACGCGGTAGATCTTGTGCTTGGAGTTGACCGAGCTGAAGTCGATCTGCAGTCCTGCCAGGGTCTCGCTGCTGCCGAGGAATAGGTAGCCGCCGGGCGCCAGTGCGTATTGCAGGCGGCGCAGCGCCCGTTCCTGGGCCTCGGTGCGGAAGTAGATCAGCAGATTACGGCACGACACCAGATCCATGCGCGTGAACGGCGGATCCTCGAGCAGATTGTGACGCGCGAAGACGATGTTCTGACGGATGTCGTTCTTGACGACGAAGTGATTGCCGCGCTTGTAGAACCAGTGCTCCAGGCGCTCCGGCGAGACTTCGGTCGTGATCGCCTCCGAGAAGACGCCGGCGCTGCCGAAGTCGACGTTGTGCTGCTCGACATCGGTGGCGAAGACCTTGAGCTGCGGCCAGCGGCGCGCGCGCTGGAAAGCCTCGGCAAACAGGATCGCGATGGAGTAGGCCTCTTCGCCGGTGGACGAGCCCGCCACCCAGACACGGATCGGCTGGTTCTCGGTGCGCTCCTTGACAATCGCGTCGATGGCCGACTGCGCCAGGATCTCGAACGCGGCCGGATCGCGGAAGAAGCTGGTCACCGGGATCAGCAGCTCGCGGCGCAGTGCATGCAACTCGGTGCGGTCGCCGTTGAGCAGCCGGGCATAATTTTCCAGGTCGGGCACATGGCGCACCTGCATGCGGCGCTCGATGCGGCGCATGACGGTGGCGGGCTTGTACTCGCGGAAGTTGATGCCGCCCAGGTGCTGGAGCAAATGCATCGTCTCTTCCAGCGCGCTCTCGCGGTCGATGGTGGCGCTCTCGCCGTGGGGGCGGATGCGCGGGCGCGGTGCCTGGCTGATGTGATCGATGACGCGCGGGCCGAGATCCTCGGGCGGCAGGATGGCATCCACCAGGCCGGTGGCGATGACGCTGCGCGGCATGCCGTCGAACTTGGCCGATTCCGGCTCCTGCGCCAGCAGCAGACCGCCGGCGTCGTTGATGGCCACCGCGCCGCGGGTGCCGTCGGACCCGGTACCCGAGAGCACGACGCCGATGGCGTATTTGCCGAATTCCTGCGCCAGCGCGGTAAAGAATAGGTCGATCGGCAAGCTCAGGCCGCGCGGGTTCTTCGGGCTCAGGCGCAGTTGATTGCCCGAAACGCTCATGATGCTGGCAGGCGGAATCAAATGGACCCGATCCTGCTCGATGGCCATGCCGTCCTCGACCGTGACCACAGGCATGCGCGTATGCCGCGCAAGCAGGTTGGACATCATGCTCTTGTGGTCGGGCGAGAGGTGCTGAATGACCACGTAACCGGCACCGGAGCGCGGCGGCAGCGCCTGAAAGAATCGCTCCAGCGCATCGAGGCCGCCCGCGGACGCGCCCACCGCGACAACGTAGAACCGGGAGCCCGCTTTCGGGCTCGTCGATGTTTGCGGATCGGGGACCTGGCTGGTATCGGGCATCGCGATCTTCTTTTTACTGATGGCGTAAGACGCGGGGGTTCATTCGCGCGATTGTAAGCCATAGCCGGCTCTATGCCTGCAGGCGGTTGGATTTCCCCCGGCAGGGCTTGGCTCGACCGGTCGCTGCTTTGGCTGGTGCCGTAAGGCCTAATCGATTTGCGTGGTCACAGTTTATCGAATTTGCACGCGGGATTCGGGAATACGGTGCAAGAAAAACTGTGCTGCCAGCAAGGAAAACAGGCGGACGCTTGATCCCGGTCAGCCGTGCCGATTGACGCCGGCCACGCAAAATCCGTACGGTGAATACGTTTTGTGCCAGGTGCCCCGCGCGTCCAACGGGAAGCGCGGGGTTAAACGGGAAGCCGGTGCAGCGAGCCCCAGTGCTCGCGATGCCGGCGCTGCCCCCGCAACGGTAGGCGAGTCAAGCCGCGACAATCGGCCACTGTGGTGTGCGCACCTGCGCCCACGGGAAGGCGTCGCGGCCCGGATCGGACGGCGCCCTGTGCGTATCGATCCCGCTCGTGAGCCCGGAGACCGGCCCGGCGCATGATCGTGGTGCCGCGGAGGGCGGTTGCGGTCGGCGTCCCTCTTGCAGTCGTGCATCCGCGGCATCGCCGTTCCGTCCTCTCGGTGCTTCCCCCGAAAGCAAAGGCCCCAGCGGGTGTGCGGGGCTACGAGAGAACTTGGATCATGAAAACCCTTCCTTTCCGTCCGGCGGCGGCGCTCTCGCCGATGCTGCTGTTGTCTTGTCCGCTGTCGGCAGCCGTGCAGGACGTCACCAGTCTCGACCCGGTCGTCGTCACCGCCGCGCGCACCGCGGTGTCCGCCGCTCAAACCCCGGCGTCCGTGTCCATCGTGAGCCGCGCCGAGATCGAGCGCCGGCAGTCGCGCAGCATGACCGATGTGCTGCGCGGTCTGCCCGGCGTCGCCATCAGCAGCAACGGCGGTCCCGGTCAGGTGACCGGCGTCTCGCTGCGCGGCACGCCGTCCGATCACGTGCTGGTGCTGATCGACGGCGTGCGCGCGAACTCCGCGACCGTCGGCGGCATGCGCTGGCAAGACCTGCCGGTGGAGCAGATCGAGCGCGTGGAGGTCGTGCGCGGGCCGCGCTCGAGCCTCTACGGCTCCGAGGCCATCGGCGGCGTCATTCAGATCTTCACGCGTAAGGGGCAGGGCGGCCCGCTGCGTCCGCGCTTTACCGCCGGCGCCGGCAGCGATCAGACCGTATCGGGCTCGCTCGGTGCCTCGGGCGGTGTCGCGACCGAGGCCGGCGAGGGCTGGTTCGATGCCGGTATCGGCTTCGAGCGTACCGACGGATTCAACGCCTGCAGAGGCGAGCCCTTCGTCGGCGGTTGCTTCGTCGATCAGCCCGATAAGGACGGTTACGACAACGGCAACGGCTCCGTGCGCGCGGGCTGGCGCTTTTCCGAGCGGCTTGCCGTCGATTTCAATTTTCTGCGCTCGGAGGGACAACTGGAATACGACGGCAGCAGCTTTGCCGGCGACGAGAGCCGTTCCGTCGTGCAGGTGCTGGGCGTGAAGCTGGACGCCTCGCCGCTTGACGCCTGGCGCACCACATTGAGCGCGTCGCGCAGCCGCGACGAATCCGAATTCTTTTTCGACGATCGCTTTTTGAACCGGTTCGACTCCCGCCGCGACCAGCTCGGCTGGCTCAACGATTTCGAGCTCGCGCCGTCGCATCGATTGATGCTCGGCGTCGACTATTACCGCGACGAGATCGACACCGTTCCCGTCTATGCGCGGACCTCGCGCGACAATACCGGCGTTTTCGGGCAGTACCTGGGCCGACTCGGCCGCCACGACCTGCAGGCAAGCCTGCGCCACGACGACAATCAGCAATTCGGCGGCCACACCACCGGCGACCTGGCCTGGGGCTATCATTTGGGCGACACGCTCAGCCTGAGCGCCAGCTACGGCACGGCCTTCAAGGCGCCGAGCTTCAATGAACTGTACTTTCCCGGGTTCGGCAATCCAGGGCTGGCGCCGGAGAGCTCCAGCAGCATCGAGCTCGGGCTGTCCGGGGTCCAACCGCTGGGCGGCTGGTCGCTGAACGTCTACCAAACCGAGATCGACGACCTGATCGCCTTCGACGCCGCCAGCATGATGCCGGCCAATATCGCCGAGGCCCGCATCCGCGGGGTCGAGCTGCGGGCGGACGCGGTGATTGCCGATTGGCTGCTCGACGCGAGCATGACGCTGCTCGACCCGCGCGATCGCAGCGGCGGCGCCAACGACGGCAACCTGCTGGCGCGCCAGCCGGAGCAGACCTTCCGGGTCGATGCCGACCGGGATCTGGGGCGTTTCTCCGTCGGCGGAACGCTGTTCGTGTCGGGGCGGCGCTACGACGATCTCGCCAACAACGTGCGCCTCGACGGCTTCTCGCTGCTCGACCTGCGTGCCGAGTACGCCTTCTCGCGGTCGCTGCGCCTCCAAGCCCGGCTTTCCAATGTCCTCGACGAGGACTACGAGACCGCCGCCTTTTACAACCAAGCGGGGCGCAGTGTGCTCGTGACCTTGCGCTACGCGCCATGAAGCACAGCCAAACAACAGACAGGACCAACCAGTGATGATCGATTCCGCTTCCCGGCGCGCCGCGCGCGCCGCCGTCGTGTCCGCGCCGAGTGCGGCAACAGCCGGGAGTGGGCGATGACGCCGCGCCCCGACTGGCTGCGGGCGCCCGCCGCGCTTCCCGACGGCGACGCCCGCGCGGGCGCCGCGGTCCATCAACTCGCACTGACCAAGCCGCCCGGGGCGCTGGGCCGTCTGGAGGCGGTCGCGATCCGGCTGGCGTCGCTGCAGCGCCTTTCCAAGCCCGTGGTGCGGCGCCCGCAGATCTGTGTCTTTGCCGCCGACCACGGCGTGGTGCAGGAGGGCGTCTCGGCGTTTCCGCAAGAGGTCACGGCGCAGATGGTGCTCAACATGGCGCGCGGCGGGGCTGCCATCAGCGTGCTGGCGCGCGAGACCGGGTCCGCCATCGAGCTGATCAGCCTGGGAACCGTGATGCATATCGCGCCCCATCCGCTGGTCCGCGAGGCGGTGATCGGCCCGGGCACGGCCAACTTCGCCCGCGGCGCGGCGATGACCGACGCCCAGCTGGCACAGGCGCTCGGCGAGGGCCGCGCCGCCTGCGAGCGCGCGCTGGCCGACCGCCGTGACCTGTTCATCGGCGGCGAGATGGGCATCGGCAACACCACGTCGGCTTCGGCGCTGGCCTGCGCACTGCTCGGTCGCCCGGCGGAAGACCTGGTGGGACCGGGCACCGGCCTGGACGGCCCGGGCATCGGACGCAAGCGCGACGTGGTGGCCCAGGCGCTGGCGTTGCACCGGGTGTCCGCCGACGATCCGCTGGCGGCGCTGCGCTGCATGGGGGGGTTCGAGATCGCCGCGCTGGCCGGGGCTTTCGTGGCCTGTGCCCAGCGTCGCCTGCCGATGCTCATCGACGGCTTCATCACCTCCGTCGCCGCCCTGGCCGCGGTTCGGATCTGCCGCGGCGCCGGTGATTGGATGCTGCTGGGGCACGTCTCGGCCGAGCCCGGCCATCGATGCGTGGTCGCCGCATTGGAGGCCGCCGGTGCCGAGGCCCCGCTGCTCGATCTGGGCATGCGTCTCGGCGAGGGCTCCGGTGCCGCGGCGGCGCTGCCGCTGGTGCGCCTCGCCTGCGCGCTGCACGCCGAGATGGCCACCTTCGATCAGGCCGGCGTCGCGCCGAAGTCCGGATGAACGGCCGCTTCGTCGATCTTGTACGCCACGGTGCGGTGGAAGGCGGACCTGCCTTCAACGGCAGCCTGGACGTGGCAACGACAGCGGCGGGCCGCGCGGCGCTGATGCATGCCCTGGAGTCGGCAGCCCCGGCTTGGGATCGCATTCTCTGCTCGCCGGCGCGGCGCTGCGCAGAGCCCGCCGCTGCGCTCGGCACACGCCTCGGCCTGCCGGTGGAAACGCTCGCGGGGCTGCGCGAGCGCCATTTCGGGCAATGGGAGGGGCTGCGCGCCGACCAGGTCGACGCCCGGGCGCTGGCCCGCTTCTGGGCCGATCCCTGCGCCTACGACCCGCCGGGTGCCGAGTCGTTCGCCGACTTCCAGGCCCGCGTCCGGGCTGCGTGGAGCGCGTTGACCGCCGGCGACGCCACCCATGCGCTGGTGCTTACCCACGGCGGCGTCATCCGCGTGATGCTGGCCGAGGTGCTCGGGATGGCGCCGCGGCGCCTGCTCGCGCTCGAAGTG
>JAIPFF010000055.1 GCA_021736785.1 Thiohalocapsa sp.
GCGGGCCGGCAGCGGCGCACACACCCGAGCTTGCGCCGTCGATCCCCGCCCTAGGCCGTGCGGGCCACTTCGACGAGCCGCGAGATCTGCCCGTACCGGCGCGCATCCTCCTCGGTCTCGACCACGCCTTGCAGCATGTCCAGCACGGCGCGCGCTGCAGCTTCGTCGCCGCGTGCGCTCTGCAACATGGCCACGCTGCCCATCAGTGCGAACAGATCCTCCACGTGCAGGCGCTCGTAGTCCTCCATCCGCGGCAATAGCCGCGCCGCCTCGTCGAGCTCTCCCGCCAGAATCAGGGAACGGACCAAATTACATCGTCCGAACAGATAGTCGGGATGCTTGTCGACCAACCGGTGCAGCAACAAGCGCGCCTCGTCGCGCCGCCCGAGGGAGTCGCAGACGGCGGCCAAATTGCCGAGCGCGACGCGGTGATCCGGCGCCCTCTCCAGGACCAGCCGCAGTTGTTGCTCCGCCTGCTCGTAGCGCTGCTCGCCGAACAGTGCGCTCGCTTCGCCGAACAGGTGCTCCAGGTCCTCCGGCAGTTCGCTGTCCTGCGGCTCACGGTAGATCTCCGTCTTGATCATCTGCACAGGCCGGACCGAGCCGTGATTCCACAGCTCGCCGGGTTGCCCGCCGCTCAACGGGGACTGCTCCTCCAAGAACCGCAACAGCCCGAAGCGCTCTTCCTCGGAACCGACCGGCATTCGCGCCAAGTCGCGTAGACGCTCCGCCGCTCCGGAATCTCCGGCTTCGACGCGCGACTGCAGCAGCATGCCGGCAGCCATGCGCAACATCTGCGAACCGCCGAGATAAAGGGCATAGAGATAATCGTCGGATGCGCCGAGTGCTGTCAGGCTTTCGTCCATCATCGCAGGCTCTGCCTTAAGCCGCTCCAGCCAGAGCAGCGGCAGGCACTGATGCAGGTCGAAGATCTCCGGGTAGCGAGACTCGCCTGTGCTTGGTGCAAGCCGGTCGAGATTGCGCACCGCCTGCTCGAGGTCGGGCTGCAGCGCCTCGGCGCTTTCCCAGACGGATCGCGCCTTTTCCGTCTTACCCAAGCGCGCCGCGGCGCAGGCGCCGAAGTGGCGCAATGCCGCGCCCGAAGGGGACGCATCGGCGTCGAACCAAGCCGCCGCGCGGGCCCGCTCGAACGCATTCCATGCCGTCTGGTCTTGCTGCAGCAACAGCAGCGCATCGACCTGCGACAACGCATCGTCGACGCGGCGGGCAATGCCGGCGCCGAGCTGCTCGCCGCCGGCCCGCGCGCCTTCGCGATCACCGACAAAGAGGCGAAGGCGCACGCACCAGCCGAGCGCGAAGAGATTTTGCGCGTCGTTTCGCCACGCCTCTTCGAAGGCAGCCAGCGCCTCCTCGATACGAACCGCGTGAAAAAGTGCCAGCGCGCGGTTATTGCGGGCCGGCGTCTGCGGCAATCCTTCGAGCCAGTGCGCTGCGGCTTCGAAGTCGAACCCGTCGATATGCAGCTTGCCGATCTCGAAGCGCTCCTCGTCGGCGCGCGGGCTGCGGCTCCCGTCCATCTGCAACAGCAGGCCGGCGACGGTCTGTTCATCCAGCGGAAAGCCGCGCGTGGGCTCGCCGAGCGCACGCACCCGCTCGGCAACGCGGTCGGCGAGCAGCAGCTGACCCGCCATGATGGCGAGATCGAGCAGCGTCTGCTGCGCCGGCAGGCTATTCGGCCGTCGCTGGGCCCATGCAAACGCCGTCACCGCGGCCGCTTGCGGAGAGCCGGCCTGCTCGTGCGCCTCGACCAGCAAGCGGCGCAGGCCGCCGTGGTCCGGGAAGCGCGCGACCAGGCGCTCGAGCCGTCCGACGGCCTCGCCGTAGCGCCCCTCCTCGAGCAGTCGCTCGACGGACTTCAGCTGCGAAGGCTCCGGGCCCGGCTTGGACTTGGCGCCACTTCGGGATCTCGCGTTTGCGGCTTTTTTGACCATGAATTCAGGAGCGTCGGTTGAGATCCGCGTCGCCGGTCGGCAAACCGGCGGGCGCGGCGGAAAAATGAAGTCTGCGGCTAGGCACCGGCGACGGTTACTCGCCGTCGCGCTCGACCTCCACCATCACCTCGTTGCGTCTCAGGAACCAAAGCGAAAACGGCGAGTTATAGCGCGCGTACACCGGCTCGGAGACTGCGGAAAGCCCGGCCGCCGGCAGCGCCGAGAGCAACGCGCGCTCGTTCTCGCGGTAGTTGCGCTCGCTCCACGTCCCCGAGTAGCGGCGTACGGCCATCAGACGCTCCGGCACCTCGCGAAAGGTAATCGTCGGGTCAGTGGGGCGCGGCAGTGTCTCGAGCGTGAATTGCTCCGGCATCACGAAACTGATGACGAAGCGTTCTGCGTCGTCCGGCGCGTCATTTGGCTCGGCGTCGGCCCGCGGGCGCTGCGTCACCGGCGCCGTCATGTCGATGACCTGTCCTTGCTTGTCGGCCGGCCGCTGGTTGACGGGCGCCGTCATTTCGATTTTCCGCTCGCCGCGGTTGTCGCCGAAGATGTATCCGGCGAGTCGGCGGAAACCCCTGTTGCCCGCGTTGCCGAAATTCCCCGTGACCTCCGTCTCGGCGACGAGGTAAGGCGCATAGCGGCGCAGTTCGAAAGCGGGATAGGTCTCGATGACCTCAAAGGCGGGTTCCTCGATGGCCATGACGTTGACTCCTGCGAAGAGCAGCAGAAGGCCGATCAGAGACGCCGGCACCGCAGACAGCACCGGCGACAGTACTGGCCGAAACTTCGCTCTTATCGCGCTCGGCATTTTGAAAACCCCGGTTTGAAAGTGAGCATGGCCGCGTGCCAAGCACGCACGAAGGCCGTGCCGGTGCGATGCCCATAAACGCCGGGCCAGAATCGCCGGGCCAGAATCGCGCGGCCACAACCGCCCGACCGGAATCGCCGGGCCCGAGTCGCTGGCCAAGGGCACGTCCAGCCTTGGAATGCGGGCATGCCGGCAGGACGTACGGGTGCCGTGGAGATGCCCCGGCACGTCTCCGGAGGCGTGCTTACCTACCACATGCAGCCTATGGATAGGGCGTTCAAGCGTCGCACCGGCGGCGCTCTGCTAGACTGCGCGCTTGGCTCAGGCGATGGAGAACTGCGCCCATGCATCGGCGTCTTTCGGTTGCTTTCTTGCTGGCGTTATCGGCATCCGCACTGATGCTCTCGGCGGGCGGCTGCGCCGGCCTCACCGATCCCTGGCAGTCGCCGGAGGTCCGAGTGACGTCAGTGGTGCCGCAGGAGATCGCCGCCGACCGACAGACTTTTCTGGTCGGTCTGAACATCCGCAACCCGAACGATCGCATGCTGCCGATCAAGGCGATGACCTACAGGCTGTCGCTCGAAGGCGACGAGATCGCCGCGGGCGGCGGCCGCCTCGAGCGTCAGATCCCGGCCTTCGGCGAGCAATCGGTCGAGGTCTCGGTGACCGGCAACGCCGGCTCCCTGATACAGAAACTGCCCGCGCTGGCTTTTCAGAACCGGCCTTGGAGCTACAAAATCGCCGGCACGGCCACGGTCGCCGGTGTCCTGCCGGTGCCCTACAGCTACGCCGGCGAAATCGATCCGCGCACCCTGCTGCGAGCCGCATCCATGCGCTGATCCCCCTGCCCGGCGGAACTACCCGCCCACCGTCGCATACTCGGTGATGATGAAAATCGAGATGGCGAGCACCCAGGCCAACGCGCGGAATACGGGCTCGTTGTACCACTGGGTATAGGCGCCGTCGTGGATTTTTTCGATGCGCTCGACCAGCGTTCGCAGCTTCTCCGACTGCGTTTGCGCCTCCGCGTAACGGATGCCGGTGACCTCTTCCTTTAGATCCTCGAGCACCTTGCGGCGAATGCGCTGCGCCGTGGCTCGCAGACGCAGACTGGCCAGCAGCGCCATGCCCACGGCCAACACGATCAGCACGAAGACGCTGCCCGGCGTGTTCCAGTTGTCGAAGCGCGTGCTGATGGAAAGCAGCAGAAACAGAATCACGATGAAGGGCAAATGAATGACCTGCGCGGCCGGTGCAGTACGCTCGGCGATCAGCTCGGTGGTGATCCAGTAATCGATGGCTTTGCGGAAGCGCTGGTCGACTTGACAACCGACGGCGTAGGTGTTCAGCGGCCAAGCGACGCGCCGTTGCTCGAGACGGGTCAGCAGGCCGCTGCAGAGGAAGGCCTCGTCGATGGCGCCGAACAGCAGCACTGCGAACGGAAGGCCGGCGAACAGCCAGCCGTTATAGACGCTGAACCAATAGGCCGCCTCGCCCCGGTGAGGGGTGGCCGGCTGCGCAACGCCATAGAGCACCAGAAAGGCCAGCAGCCAAAACACCAGCACCGCCGGCAGTACCCGCATCAACCGAGCCGACAGCCGGGCATGACGCCGGTACCGGCACCACTCGGCGACACCGTCGAGCCTATCGCGCGGCGGTGGCGTGAAATGATCCGGCGTCCGCCGAAACAGCCGGCATGCGAGTGATGCCATGGTATCCGCGGGCTGGTCCTGCGCCGGCGCGGGGTACCAGTGCGCATATCCCTCGCCGGCGACGGCCGTAGCGGAGCAGTCGACTTCGAAGCGCCGGCGAATGCTCCGGTCGCCGTCGCGGACCCGGCGCCAGCCATAGAGCAGCAACAGCCACGCGATCAGCCCGGCCGACAGCCGCACGATCTCCGATGGCCAGACGCTGATGCCGCTGAAGAGCGTGAAGGGCTCGGTCTTATCGTGGATCAGTGACAGCATCCAAAGGCCGATCGAGAGATACGCGACCACCAGCAGCGCGATCAGCCAGGCGCCGATACCGACGCGGCGCACCGAAAAGCCGAAAAGCCGCCGGCGCAAGCGCGGCGCCATCACCAGCATCAACGTCAGCGCCGCGGCCGTCACCAACAGCACGGTGCGCAGACGGAACTCGAGCAGATCGGATACACCGGTGCGCCACGGACCGGTTTGTTGCGCAGTAAACAGGCCGGCGCCGTCATCGGCGACGACGTCGACCTCCGGCGTGTCGCCGTCGGCCGCCGGCGGCGGCTTCAACGCGAAGAAACGGTCCTGCCCCACCTCGAACAACAGCGGGCGCGCGTCGGCCGCGCCCCGCGCCAGCGCCGCCTCGCCACCGTCGAGGACCGCCAGCACGCTCAGGTACAGTGCCGTCTGCAACGAGTGGCGGAACGGCGGAAACAGGCGCTGCGCGCGATCTGCATCGCCGGAGCCGGCACCCTCCTCGCGCGAGCCGGCGCCGGGCATGTCGGCGGGACTGAGTCCGAACGGTGCGGCGATGACCAGATTTCGGGTGCGCCGAAACACGCGTGTGTCGAGGAAGCCCGCGTCGAGGTCGGTCGTGAAATACAGGTGGGACGGAAACCGCTCCTTCAGTGCCTGCAGGATCAGCAGTTTGTCGAAGTAGTCATTGCCGAGGATGCCGAAGGCCCTGACGGCGCCTTGGTTGCGGCGCCGAAGGGTCCAGTCCAGGTCCGCGACCTGCAACGTCAGCCGGCGAAGATAGTCGAATTGGTTGGTGCCGCTGGCCGGCTCCCGGAACTCGGTCTGCCCCGCCGCGAGCGAGACCAGGTCAAGCTTGCCGTTGCGGATCACGGCGCCTTCCGAGCCGGCGGACCGCCCGGACGACAGGCCGTCGCCGTCGAGTCCGCGCATGTAGTAGAACATGTGAACCGAAGGCGCCGCGTCCCCCGCGCAGGCGGCGGACGGCACCTCGCCGGCCCTCCCGGCCCGAACGACCGCCCCCGTGTCGCCCTTCGTGCCGACGCGGGGCGCAGGTTTGAAGCCGGTATCCGCGGCCGGCGGGGTGCAGCGCCGGCGCGAGATTTCTTTCAAGAACAGCTCCGGCAGCGTGCGGCCGAACTTGGTGTCCCACTCCGATATCAGCACCACATGATCCCGCGGCACCCTTGCGCCGACGCCGGATTCGGCGGAAGCGCCCGAGCTCGGCCCCCGCCCGGCGAGGCTGTCGGAGATGCGTGCGGCGAAGCCGCCGTCCGGACGCGACGGATCGATGCCCCGAACGGCCAGCTCGTCGGCCAGCGCGGCGATGGTCGCGTCGTCCGTCACGACGGTCCGGTAGACCCGGATGTGGCCGCAGGATCGCGCGCTTGCGGCGCCTCGTCCGGCTCGGATCGACAACGGTCCGTCGTTCATCTCCGTGCTCACCAGATCGGACGCGGGGGCCGTGGCGAACGGGGAGATGAGCGCAAAATTGGCCGACGCGTCGCTCCAAACACTTGCTGCCTCGCCGCCCGGCTTGACGGCGCCGCACGCGGGGCCGTTGTCGATGCGTGCGTAGGCGCCCGGTGTGCAGGGTCCGCCGGAGCCCTGTATTTCGGCGTAGACGGCCTGCAGGCTGTCTGAGCTGCCGGGCCCGATGACGCGAACCACACTCGAGCGATAGCCGGGATAGGGCAAGCGGCCGGTATCGCCGAGCGACGGATAGCCCAGCCGCTCGAGCAGGCTGTCGATGAGCACCAACGGGCCTTTTCGTCGGCTGCCATCGCTGCGGCCGTAGGATTCGCGTCCGTAGTCGCGCGTCACCGCCTCGTCATTCAGCCAGAGAACGACCACATAGCGGCGGCCGTTCGCGTCCATCTTGAAGGCTTCGAACGGCACATCGACGAATACGTCGGGCAGGGGCTCCCAGCGCCAGACACCGATCCGGTCCGCGCGCGTCGGGCGAAAGCCGCGCTGAAACAGGGCCGCGTGCACCGCTGCACGCCGGCGCAGCCGCATCTCCCTCGCGGCCCCGTGCGGCGCCCCGGAGACCATCACCGGCATCAGCATCAGCCGGGCAGCGGGCCCTTCACGCCCGGAATCGTTGCCGGCGTCGTCCGCCAGGTAACGCAAGTATTCCCGCAGCACGTTCGAGGTCGCCGGTTCGGGTGCGGCTGCGCGCGCGGCCGCGCCATCGGGCGCCGGCGAAGCGGTGTCGCCCGAGCGCACCGCGCCCTCCATCCCCGGTTCGCCTTCGGCCGGCGGCGAACCGGCGTCGACGCTTCGACCGGCGCTCTCGAGCAGCTGATCAGCTTCGATCGATGGCACGTCCGCATCGAGGCCGGGCGCCGCGATGCCGCCGGCAGCGTCGACGCCGGTCTGCGGCAATCCGGCCTCGGCATCGGGGGCGTCGCCGGGGGCGCTGTCGGACCGGCTCGAGCCCGCGTCCTTGACGGCCTCGAAGGGGTCTTCCCAGGTGCGGGCGGGTATCTGCTCGTAGGGACCGGACGGCTCGGGGTTGATATCCGCACGCTGGGGACGCTGCGATTGCAGCGGCTGCTGGTCGAGCAGCGCCGCGACCACCAGCATGGCGGCGACGATCAGACCCGATACATTGATCGGCAGTTGCTGTCCGCCCATCGCAGTCTCCTGCTTGCCGGCCGACCGCCGCAGCGACGATGCAGCGAGCTGCACCGCGGCGCGCCACCCGGTCCGACGACTTTACGCTTCGCCGCATCATAGGGCCGAGTTTAGTCAGCGGCGCGTAAAGCGATACCGCGATACGCCGGCAAGCCTGTAGGAAAATGCAGCCGCAACGTCGGTGGCCGACAGGCTGGAGCTCGCCCTGCGCATGCCGCCGATGCCGGGACAGAACCTTCCAGTCGGAACATGCCGTGACGGGCAGCCCGGGGCGAGGACTCCGGCGCTCAGGCTCCGCCATCGTCTAGCTTTTCGGCGTAGCCCTTGGGCGGCGGCGTCCAGCCGCGCTCGGTGCGGTCGTGCAGTTGGCTGCGGTCGGCGGTCATGATTCGCTGCTCCGACTCGGTACGCGCACGGACGCGCTCGAGCAACGCATGGTTCTTCGCCATCTCCACGTTTTCGTCCCACAGCCCGCACAGCTGTGCCACGGTCTCCTCATCGTGACGGCGAAACGCCCGCAATAATTTCTCTGCCTTGAAGGGATGCATGCCCAAGGCCTCGAAGGCCGCGGCGCCGGTGCGCAGCGACGCGTCGAACAGCTCGCGCACCACCACATCCGCGCCGGCCTTCTGCAGCAGGTAGTAATGGTCGACGTCATAGGCGCGGGCGACAATGCGTAGCGACGGGTGCGCGCGGCGGGCGTATTCGACCATCTGCACGGCGCGGTCGCGGTCGTCGATGGCGACGACGAAAACGGCGGCGCTGTCGATGCCGGCGGCACGCAGCAGATCCGGCCGGGAGGCGTCGCCGAAATAACTGCGAATGCCGATGCGACGCATGCGCTCGACCACGCCGGCCTCATGGTCCAGCACGACGGTGGGCACGCCGGCCGCGATCAGCATACGGTTGATGATCTGCCCGAACCGCCCGATACCGGCAATGACAACGGCACCCTGCTCGTCGATGTCGTCCGCCGGCCGATCCGCGCCCTCGCCGCTGAGCTTGGGCAGCACGAAACGCTCGTAGGCGATGAACAGGATCGGGGTCAGCAGCATCGACAGCGCCACCACCAGCGACAGCAGCTTGGCGAGCTCGGGCGCGACAACGCCGTTCTGCAGCGAGAAGCTGAGCAGCACGAAACCGAATTCGCCGGCCTGCGCCAACGACAGCGTGAACAGCCAGGTGTCGGCAATCGGGAGCCGGAACAGCCTGGCCAACCCGAACAACAGTGCACCCTTGACGGCCATCAGCCCGCCAGTGAGCACGAGCACGAGCAGCATGTGCTGAAGCAGCACGCCGAAGTCGATGCCGGCGCCGACCGTGATGAAGAAAAGCCCCAGCAGCAGCCCCTTGAACGGCTCGATGTCGGATTCGAGCTCGTGCCGAAACTCGCTGTCGGCGAGCACCACGCCGGCCAAAAAGGTGCCTAGCGCCGGCGACAAATCCACTAGCGTCATTAGAAAGGCGATGCCGAGCACCAGCAGCAGCGCTGCCGCGGTGAAGATCTCCCGCAGGCGCGATGCCGCGATTAAGCGGAACAGCGGGCGGGTCAGGAAATGTCCTCCGAGCACAACCGCGGCCACCGCGCCGAGCACGACCAGCGCATAGGACCAGCCGGACAGATCGGCCACCAGGCTCATCTGCGCGTGCGCCTGCTCGGCGCCGTGCGATGCGCCGGCATCGGCTTGACTGGCACCGGCCACCGCTTGGATCGCATCGGCGCCGGCATCCGGCGCGGCGAGCACCGGCAGCGCCAGTAGCGGGATCAACGCCAGCATCGGGATAACCGCGATGTCTTGGAACAGCAGCACGGAAAAGCCCGCGCGGCCGCCCTCGGTGCGCATCAGGCCCTTCTCGCTCAGGGTCTGCAGCACGATCGCCGTCGACGACAACGAGAGGATCAGCCCGACCGCCAGCGCCGTGCGCCAATCCAGCCCGGCGATCCAGGCCAGCGCCCCCAACGCCGCCAGCGTCGCCAGCACCTGCAGGCCGCCCAACCCGAGCAGCCGCGCGCGCATCTGCCAAAGCACCCGCGGCTGTAGCTCCAGCCCGACCAGGAATAGCATCAGCACGACGCCAAGCTCGGCGAAGTGCTGCAATTCCTCGGTCTCGGCACCGCCGACGATGTGCAGCACGGGACCGATGACGATCCCGGCGATCAGGTAGCCCAGCACCGAGCCGAGTCCGAGACGCTTCGCGATCGGCACCGCGACGACGGCGGCACACAGATACACGAAGGCGTGAAACAGGAAGCCGTCCATGGATCAGCGGCGCCCGGCGGCCGAGGCCGCTGCCGTGGGCCTGATCAGCATGTCAAGGTCTTGGTTGAGCCGCGGCAGGCCCAAGGCTCGCTCAATATCCAGGGTGCCGTTGCGCAGGGCCTCGAGCAGCCGTGTCCAGTCGGCGACATGACCCGCGAGACGGCCCTCCTCCACCGCCGTCCGCGCGCCGTATAGGGCGAACGGGGGCAGATAGGTCATGCCGCAGAGCATCGCCGTCTGCTCCAGCGGCTGCAGCAGCTCGCGAATCGTGAAATGGTTGTAGCCGCGGGCGCGATAGGCCGCCTCGGGACCGCCGGCGCTGAGCGCACTGAAGAACAGCTTACCGAGCAGCGCGCTGCCGCCGACCCCGTAGGCGAATCCGTACTCCAGCACCAAGTCCTGCCATTCTTTCAGGATCGCCGGCGTCGAGTACCAGTAGAGCGGGTGCAGAAAGCAGATGATGTCGTGCGCCTGCAGACGGGCTTGCTCGCGGTCGATGTCGATGTCGAAGGCCGGGTATTCCGCGTAGAGATCCACCAGTGTGACGCCGTCGATGCGGCGTGCGGCCGCCGCCATCGGACCGTTCACCTCCGAGCGATCCGGCGATGGATGCGCGAGCAGCACCAGCACGCGGTGCGCGCCGCCTTGCCGGGCCTGCGATTCTCGTTCTATCGGGGTCATGGAAATCGGCGCCGTGGCACCCGCCTCGCGCGATGGCATGTCGCCGGATTCTCGCACAACACGGACTCGATAAAACCGCACCGCCACGAGCTATCCGAACTTGCCTCGGCGCCTGATCATGCCCCGCAAGGGAAGCGCCCGGCATTGCGGCGCTTCCCTAACGGCGCCGATATGCCATCCCCTCGGCTTCGAGCTCCGAGCTCAGCGCCTCCATCGCGGCGTCCAACGGCCGACGGCCGCGCCAACCGAGCAGGATGTGGGGATCGTGCCCCATGTGCGGCAAGCTGAAGAGCTTCAGGTCGGGAAAGCGCGGACCGAGCCGACGCATCAGCGGGATCAGCTGACTCTCCGGCACCCCCACCACCTCCAGCGCCGACTCCTGCAGCCGCGCACCGAGACCGTATTGCGTATCCAACACCCAGTCCGCCATCGGCCCGGCCATCCGCGGGAATCCGGGCAGAAACCAATGGCCATTGAGCTCGAAGCCCGGAATATTGTTGATCGGATTGGGGATCAGCGAGCAGCCCGCGGGCAGATCCGCCATCAGGATACGGTTCGGATAGGCATCGGCGCCGAACTGCGCCTCGATCAGACCCTTGGCCTGCGGATGGCGCTCCAGCGTCGAACCGGCGGTGGCGGCAGCGCAGGCGCGCGTGTGATCGTCCGGCGTCGCGCCGATGCCGCCGCAGCAAAATACCGGATCGCCGGCGGCCATCGAGACACGGAACTGGCGCATCAGCGTTGCCGGGTCATCCGGCAGCATCCAGTACCAGGCCAGGTCGTGACCGCGCACCGCAAGACGCTCGCGAAAGGCGGGCAAGTGGGCATCGATGCGCTCGCCGTTCAGCACCTCGTCGCCGATCACGATTAAGCCGAAGGCGAGAGAAGGAGTGCTTGGGGTGGCAGACATGTCGCGGGTCCGAATGATCCGATCGCTCGACGTACGGGCATCGCGGCCGAGTTTTAGAAGGGCCGCGGCGGCGCGCGCGGCGCGCGGTGCGACGGCGCCGGCGGGCCAATCGCCGAGAGACTAACATCGCGGGCTGCCGCGTTAGAATAGCGGCACACCGGGATGCGGCGGATGCGCCGTCGCCCCGAGCCCGAAGCGCACGCCGCCCGCGGCGGCGTCATCGTTCCGACAACTCCATCGCCGAGGGCCAAGCCATGCCGCCGCTGCCGGATCTGAAGCGCCGCGCCCGCGAGATGCTGCGGCCGCTGCAGGATAAACTCGTCGCCCGCGGCGCGGCACCGGTCCAGCTCACCTACGCTGCCGTCGGCCTATCCACCGCCGTCGGCGCAATGATCGTCGTGATCCCCGGCATCCTGCCCGGGACGCACGCATGGCTGGTGCTGTTGCCGGCGGCACTGGCGGCGCGCGTGCTGCTCGGCATCCTGCGGGACATGCTCGCGGCCGAGCAAGCAAGCCAGACGCCGAACAGCCTATTGCTGCGCGAGATCGGCGATGCGCTGTCCGACATCCTGCTCTACCTGCCGCTCGCGCTCTATCCGGGCATGCCGGCCGGTCTGATCGTCGGCTTCGTCGCGCTCGGCCTATGCACCGAAATCGCCGGACTCGCCGCCCTGCAGATCGGCGCCGGCCGCCGGCGCGAAGGCCCGATGGCCATGAACGACCGCGCCATCGTCTTCGGCATCGTCGGCTTGATTGTCGCCATGGACCCGAGCGCCGTGCGCTGGTTGCCCTGGCTGCTGGTGCCCGCGTCGGCGCTGGCGCTGACGACCATCGCCAGCCGGATGCGGGCGGCGCTGCGGGCATCGGCCCCGGGCACCGACGCGCGCGGCAACGGAGATTGATCCGCGCCGCCCGCTGCCCCGGTTGCGGCGGTGCGTCCGGGTCACTCGCCGGGCGCGAATCTCGATCGCCACTCGCCAGGGGCCAAGCGCCCCCCCTTGGGTCCGAAGAGGTCCGAAGAGGTCCGAAGCTCGGCGATCACGACCGGCGCGAGGACGTGCCCCACCCGACGGTGCTGTGGGTGTCGTCCACGGCCGGCAAGTTCACCGAATGCGAAGCACCGCTCTGATTCGATCCGCTATGGATGCGGCAATAGTCCGCGGCGAGACCGAGCGCGGGCAGCGCCGTGATCGAGAGGACGGCGCCGGCACGAAGCATGCTGCGCAGGCAGGCTTTCCGGCGGCCGGCGAAAGAGGCGGCAACCGATAAATGTCCCATGCGAGCCCTCAGAAACGACGGTCAATGCGCATCCATGCCGGTGCTGTCGTTCTCCCTGACGACACGCCAAGGCTAGGCCCGGCCGCGAGTGGCGTTTGTCGGAATCCGCCACGACCTCGCGTGAGCCATCGGCCGCGGGAACCTCGGCGTTTACCCCTCGCGGCGCAGGCCCCGCGGCGCCGCAACGTGCGCCCCGGCGACGACCCGCCGGCGTTGCCCGCCGCCCTCGCTGCAAGCGGGTCGCCATGCCGCGTGCCGCGTCCAAGCCCGCGGTGCGCCGCGCGGATCGACAGGGAGTCGTTGCGATGAAGGGCCGCCGAGCGCCCGACCGCCCCGGTAGCGCATCGCAGCGCCAGACAGCGCGAGCCCCGCGCGCCGCGGACCGGTTCGCCCTCGGACTGCGGGCCGCCGCGGCGCTGGTGCTGTCCCTTGTCGCCTACCTGACGCTGGTCTTCGTGCTGGAGGAGGAAGCCCGCTACGCCATGTTCGACTGGCTGCAGGCGCCGGGCAGACGCCCCTGGCTGTCGTCGGCCGGTGCCGCTTGCGGTGTGCTGCTTTGGCTGCTGACCCGGCGTTTGGCCGTCGGCCCGCCCCCGCTGCCGGATTGGCCTTACCGGCGCACCCGAAAGGCGGTGCGCATGACCACCGACGTGGCCGGGCTCTTTACGCTGCTCGCCATGGGCAGCCACTTGGCATCGACCGCGCCGGCCCCGGTCTCGGCCATCGAGGATGTCGAGGTGCATGCGTTGTACACGCCGAGCGGGCAATCCAAGCCGGTCCGCCACCATGTGCAGGTGGTCTCCTGGCGCGGCGACGGTCGGGAGACGTTGACGACAACCGCCTGGTATCTCGCGCAACCCCTCGCCGACGCGGGACGCGCGCGTGTCTTCATCGGCCGGGATTGGCTCGGCAGCGTGCGCGTGCTGCGGGTGGAGCCGCTGACGCCGGCAGCCGGCCACTAACGCCGAACAAACCCGACTTGCCCCGGCGATCGCCGGGACTGACCCACGCGACCCGCCCCGGCCGCCGGCGCGAGGCTCCCGCACGCGCGGCCCGTGCGCGGAATCCGAGGCGTATGCGCCGTCAATTCCTACCACGGCACTGGATCTTGACCGACTTCGGCGCCGAGGCCCCTGCTCTAACCTGATACAGGACTTTCCGGCCCCGACGGGTTTGTGCGCGGGGCGCGGCGGAAAGCAGCCGAGTCCTGCCCGGACTCGGCTCGGCAACCATTGATTCGACTGACTCGCCGTCGCGCGGGCGCTCCGCATTTTGCCTCCGGGGGAGCGGCACTCGACGGCATTCGAGGACCAAGCCATGCCTTTAAAACTTACTAATTTCATCGGCTACAGCGTTCTGGCCGCCGGCTTCGCTGCAGGTCATGCAAGCGCCGCAAGCCTGGATCCGATGCACCCGTGGCTCGCCGATAGCGAGAAGCGGGTCGAGGACAAACCCTCGCCCGACGACTATCCGGAATTCACGCTGAAAGACCAGATGCGAGCCATGGACGCCCTGGCCGCGCTGCGCAAGCAGCAGCGCCTCGACGGGTTGCGGAAAAAGACCCGGCCGGCGGACTGGATAGCGATCGCGTTCCACGGCGAGCTTTACGACGCCAACCTGGATCGCATCGAGCCGGACACCGAAACGCTGATGACCATGCAGGAGTCCCTTTTTCGGACGCTCTACGAGCAGGCAGACCCGGACAAGCTCTACGAGGTCTACGGGGGCGACGTCTCGGAGCTCTTCTACGCGAAGGGTCTGGACAGACATGCGGCACTGGCGGTCAGAATCGCCGCGGTGAGCGCCTTGCTGGAGTTGGCCGACGAGAAGCTGCGCCACCGCTACGACTGGCGCCACCGGCTGATCCGCCGTGAGATCGGGCGCCTGATCAAGTGGCACGACATCGAGATCAACCCGACGATTCGAGACCTGATCGTACGCTGGCGCATTCCGCACGATTGGTTGTTCCCGCTCCCGGTCGATAACCAATACGTCCAACACTGTCGCGACCAAGGCGTACCGATCCCGCCGGACTTCCCCGACAGTCGCTGGACTTCCCAGGGAACCCTCGCGTTCAGCTTCATCGGCCAGGTGAGTCCGACCGAGGTCTTCGCCTACGAGGACCCGCATGTGCCCGGCGTCTGCATCGCGCTGCCCCGCACCGGCGGCGGCTCCTACAGCGACGGCGGCAGCGTCAGCCTGCTCGGCATCATCTGCCAGAGCGAGACCACCGGGAAGGCCTGCTTCTGGGACAACATCGACGCCGACGGGCAGCGCATCACGGGCACCGATGTCCACCTGGATATCGACACCATCAAGAACGGCTCGAACCTCGCCGAGACCTGCACCAACTGCCACCGCGGCAAGAACGCGTTCCTGATCCATCCCGGCACCGCGCTCGATCTCGGCCGCAGCGGCGCCCCGGGCGGCCCCTACGACACGGATCCGAGCGTGCGCTATACACCGATCGGTCAGGCCCACTGGTCCAATCCGGGCCCCCTCGCCATGCCGACGCCGGCCGCCGGGGAAAGCGCCTGCGACGCCTGCCACGAGATCGCCGATACGGCCTCTGGTTATTGCAACAGCGTGCTGCGGCCCGCCGCCCAGACGACAATGCCGCCCTTCGGCAGCCCGGTCGGCTGGCCGGCGCCGGGGTCGGACTATGCCACCCACATCGGCTTCCTGGACGGGCGCTGCCCGTAGCGCCCTCGTATCGACAAGCAATCCGTCAACACCGCCGAGGGACCGGCGGTGACCCGCGCGGTCGCGTCCGCCCGCCCCTTGACGAACCCCGCCCCGATGCCATGATGGACGGTTTGGCGTCCGCCGCCGCATCGCGCCAACCTGCGCCGTGCCGGCCCGCCGTGCTTGGGCGATTCCCCCGATGTGCGATTCCGACGACTGCATCCGCCTGCGCGGGGTGCGGCAGAACAACCTGAAGAATCTGGATCTGGACCTGCCGCTGGGCGAGCTAATCGTCGTCACCGGCGTGTCCGGGTCGGGCAAGTCGTCGCTGGCGTTCGACACCGTCTATGCCGAGGGCCAGCGGCGCTACGTCGAGACCTTCTCGCCCTACGCGCGCCAATTCCTGGACCGCATGGACCGCCCGCAAGCGGACCGTATCGACGGCATCCCGCCGGCCATCGCCATCGACCAGACCAACCCGGTGCGCACGTCGCGCTCCACGGTCGGCACGATGACGGAGCTGAACGACCACCTGAAGCTCTTATTCGCACGCGCGGCACGGCTGTTCTGCCGCGGCTGCGGGCGCGAGGTGCGCCGCGACACGCCGGACAGCATCTGGGGTGCCCTGCTGCACCGCCAAGGACGCGACGGCGACGCGGCGGCCCGCGCGCTGATCTGCTTCGACGTGTCGGTGCCGGAGGGCATGACGCCGGAGCAGGTCAAGGAACTGCTGGCCCAGCAGGGCTATATCCGTTATCGGGACCCGGACCAGGACCCGGAGCACGCCGCGGATCGGATCGAGGTCATCCAGGACCGCCTCGCGCTGACGCCCGACAACCAGGGCCGCGCCGTCGAGGCGCTGGAGGCGGCCCTGGACCACGGCCGCGGCCGCCTGCGGGTCTACCCGCTGGACGCCGAGCGCAACGCCGGCGCGCCCTGGCGCTTCTCCGCGGACCTGCACTGTCCCGACTGCGACATTCACTACCGGGAGCCGACGCCGAACCTGTTCTCGTTCAACTCGCCGGTGGGCGCCTGCGAGACCTGCCGCGGCTTCGGGCGGACTATCGGCATCGACTGGGACTTGGTGGTCCCGGACGACACCAAGTCCCTGCTCGACGGCGCCGTGAAGCCGATCCAGTCCGACAGCTACTCCGAGGTCCAGGAGGACCTGATGGCCTTCGCCCACCGCCGCGGCGTGCCCACGGACGTGCCCTGGCGCGACCTCTCCGACGCCGACCGCGCCTGGGTGCTGGAGGGCGAAGGCGACTGGGACGACGACGGCCGCGGCCGCCCGCGCCATTGGTACGGCATCCGCCGCTTCTTCGACTGGCTGGAGGGGCGCAGCTACAAGATGCACGTGCGGGTGCTGCTGTCGCGCTACCGCAGCTACGAGCCCTGCACCGCCTGCAACGGCGCCCGGCTCAAGGACGAGGCGCTGGACTGGCGCGTCGGCGACCACGCCGTGGCCGATGCGGCGCTGGACCGGGCCGCGCGCTTCCGCCATGCCCGCGCGGAGATGCCGGACCTGGCCTGGCTCGGCCTGCCGGGGCTCAACGTGCACGACCTGATGGGCCTGCCCATCGACCGCTGCCGGGCCTTCTTCGACGACCTGGCCTTACCCGGCGCCATGGATCAGGCCATGGACCTGCTGCTTTCGAATATCCGCGCCCGGCTGCGTTATCTGGTGGAGGTCGGACTCGGCTACCTGACGCTGGACCGCCAGTCCCGCACCCTCTCCGGCGGCGAGGTGCAGCGCATCAATCTGACCACGGCGCTCGGCACCTCGCTGGTCAACACGCTGTTCGTGCTGGACGAGCCCAGCATCGGCCTGCACCCGCGGGACATGGACCGCATTGTCGCCATCCTGCACCGGCTGCGGGATCAGGGCAATTCGCTGCTGGTGGTGGAGCACGACCCCCAGGTGATGCGCGCCGCGGACCGGGTGCTCGACATCGGCCCCGGCCCCGGCGAGCGCGGCGGCAAGCTGGTCTTCCAGGGCACGCCGGCGGCGCTCGCGGCCTGCACCGAATCCCTGACCGGCGACTATCTGGCCGGCCGCCGGCGCATCGAGGATCCGCAGCCGCCGCGCCCGTTGGACCCCGCGGAGCCGATGCTGCAGATCCGGGGCGCCCGCGAGCACAACCTGAAGGGCGCCGACGCCGCGATCCCGCTGAACCGGCTCGTGGTCGTCACCGGGGTCTCCGGCTCCGGCAAGTCGACGCTGGTGCAGCAGGTGCTGTTCAATCACCTGGCCAAGGCCAAGGGCCACCCCGAAGGCGCGCCGGGGGACTGCGACGGTATCGACGGCACCGAGCTGATCGGCGACGTGCTGATGCTGGACCAGTCGCCGATCGGGCGCACGTCGCGCTCGAACCCGGCCAGCTTCGTCGGCGCGCTGGACTCGATCCGGAAATTGTTCGCGGCGACGCCCGTGGCCCGCGAGCGCGGCTATAAGGCCGGGCACTTCAGCTTCAACAGCGGTCCCGGCCGCTGCCCGACCTGCGCCGGCTCCGGCTTCGAGCACGTGGAGATGCAGTTCCTGTCCGATGTCTATCTGCGCTGCCCGGACTGTAACGGGCGGCGCTACAAGGCCAGCACGCTGGAGGCGCGGCTACCCTTGGCGGACGGACCGGGCGACGGGCCGAGCATCGCGGATGTACTGGAGATGACGGTCTCCGAGGCGCTCGCGGCCTTCGTCGAGCAGCCGGACATCAAGCGCGCGCTGCAGCCGCTGTGCGACGTGGGGCTGGACTATGTCCGCCTCGGCCAGCCGGTGCCGACGCTTTCCGGCGGCGAGGCCCAGCGCCTGAAGCTGGCCGGTCACTTGGTCAAAAGCGGGCGCCGGCGCAAGGGCGGCGGGCTGCTGTTTCTGCTGGACGAGCCGACCACGGGGCTGCACTTCGCCGACATCGCCACGCTGCTCGGCGCGTTCCGGCGGCTGATCGCGGCCGGGCACTCGCTGCTGGTCATCGAGCACAACCTGGACCTGATCCGCGCCGCGGACTGGCTGATCGACCTGGGGCCCGAGGGCGGCGACGGCGGCGGCGAGATCGTCGCCTGCGGCACGCCGGCGCAGCTCGCCGAGCGGGGCGACAGCCATACCGGCAGGGCGCTGCGGGTCGAAGCGATGGCGGTCGAGCAGCTCTCGAGCGCGGCGACGCCGCCGGCGCACCCGCGCTTGGTCGCGGAGGTCCGCGCCGGTTACGCCGAGGCGGCAGCCGGCGAAGCCGCGAGTAGCGAGCTGCGCGCCGGTTCCGACACGACGCGGCACGCGGACGTCGATGCGGTCAAGGCCGCGGGCGCGAGCACCGAGCCCCACGTGGGAGGCGAACCCCAACCGGGCGCGCGCGCCGGGGCCGGCGGCGCCATCGAGATACGCCACGCCCGCGAGCACAATCTGAAAGACCTCACCCTATCGATCCCGCGGGAGCGCTTCATCGTCATCACCGGCGTCTCCGGCAGCGGCAAGAGCACGCTGGCCTTCGACATCCTGTTCGCCGAGGGGCAGCGGCGCTATCTGGAGTCGCTGAACGCCTATGCGCGCCAGTTCGTGCAGCCGGCGGCGCGGGCGGACGTGGACGCGATCTTCGGCATCCCGCCGACCGTGGCCATCGAGCAGCGCACCAGCCGCGGCGGGCGCAAGAGCACCGTCGGCACGCTGACGGAGGTGCACCATTTCCTGCGTCTGCTGTACGTGAAGCTCGGCACCCAGTTTTGCCCTGGCTGCGGCGTGCCGATCGAGCCGCAGGACCGCGACCGCATCCTGGAGCGACTGCTGGAGACCCACGCCGGCGCGCGTGTCCGGCTGCTTGCGCCGCTGGTCGTCGCCCGCAAGGGCCTCTACAACGAGCTCGCCGCCTGGGCCCTGCGCAAGGGCCATTTCATGCTGTTCGTCGACGGCGAGCCGACGAGCACCGAGCGCTGGCCGCGACTCGACCGCTTCCGGGAGCACGATATCGACCTGCCCGTCGGCGAGATCGACGTGACCCCGCGCAACGCCGACGCGCTGCGCGGCCTGCTCGACGAGGCGCTGGACTTGGGCAAAGGTCTGGTGCGCGTCACCCCGGCCGAGTCTTCCGCCCGCGAGGGCGCGGCAACCTACTCCACCAGCCGCACCTGCCCGAGCTGCGGCACCGGCTTCGACGAGCCGGACCCGCGGCTGTTCTCGTACAACTCCAAGCACGGCTGGTGCCCGAGCTGCTTCGGCACCGGGGTCGAGCTCGCCGGCTTCGACGACGCCCAGACCGGCGAAGAGGGCCAGTGGCTGGAGGCCGATGCGGGCCGAACCTGCTCCGCCTGCGACGGCGCGCGGCTGCGCCCGGAGGCACTGGCGGTGCGCTTTCGCGAGCGCTCCATTGCCGAGCTGTCCGCATTGACGGTCGGGGACGCGGCAGCCTTGTTCGAGGGTCTCGCCCTGGACGGCCGCGAGGCCGCCATCGGCCGCGACTTGCTGGCCGAGGTCCGCGGCCGACTCGCATTCCTGCAGCAGGTGGGCTTGGGTTATTTGACGCTGGACCGGGCTGCGCCGACGTTGTCCGGGGGCGAGGCCCAGCGCATCCGGCTCGCGGCGCAGCTGGGCTCCAACCTGCGCGGCGTCTGCTACATCCTCGACGAGCCGAGCATCGGCCTGCACGCGCGCGACAACGCCATGCTGCTGGAGACGCTCGCGGCGCTGCGAGCGAAGGGCAACAGCGTCCTCGTCGTCGAGCACGATATCGAGACCATGCGCCGTGCCGACGAGATCATCGACCTCGGCCCCGGGGCCGGCGTTCACGGGGGCCAGATCGTCGCCCGCGGCACGGCAGCGGATCTGGCGGCGAACCCGGCCTCGGTCACCGGGCGGTTCCTCGCGCGCGTCCCGTCCCCCTCGGCGGTGCAGCGACAACCGCGTGGCGATGCGGACTGGCTGCGCATCGAAGGTGCCAGCCTGAACAACCTGAAGGATCTGGACCTGGCGCTGCCGCTCGGGCGGCTGGTCTGCGTGACCGGCGTCTCCGGCTCCGGCAAGTCGACGCTGGTCCGCGACCTGATCGCCGCATCGCTGAAGCCGCGGCTCGCCGCCGAGCGCCCGCGCGGCAAGAAGCCCACCTCGGCGGCGCTGACCGGCTGTCGCGGACTAAAGGGTTGGCAGGGACTGAGTCGTGTGCTGGAGGTGGACCAAACGCCGATCGGCAAGACACCCCGCTCCTGCCCGGCGACCTACATCGGCTTCTGGGACCGCATTCGGCGACTGTTCGCTGCAGCACCCGAGGCGCGGATGCTCGGCTGGGGGGCGGGACGCTTCTCGTTCAATACCCGCGGCGGGCGCTGCGAGGTCTGCGACGGCCAGGGCGTGCAGCGCATGGAAATGAGCTTCCTGCCGGACGTCAAGGTGCCCTGCGAGGCCTGCGGCGGCACCCGCTTCAACGCCGAGACGCGTGCGATCCGCTACAAGGGCCACGGCATCGGCGAGGTGCTGGCCATGAGCGTGGACGAGGCGGTCGAGGTGTTCGCGGCCCACCCGGCCGTGCGCCATCCGCTGGAACTGCTGCAGGCCGTGGGGCTCGGCTATCTGACGCTGGGGCAGCCCAGCCCGACCCTGTCCGGCGGCGAGGCTCAGCGCATCAAGCTGGTCTCGGAGCTCGCCAAGGCCCGCCCCGGCGACGGCGGCGGCCTGACCAACCGCCCGACGCTCTATGTCCTGGACGAGCCGACCGTGGGCCTGCACATGGCCGACGTCGAGCGGCTGATCGCGGCGCTGCAACGCCTCGTCGACGCCGGCCACTCGGTGCTGGTCGTCGAGCACGACTTGGACCTGATCGCCGCGGCCGATTGGATCCTGGACCTTGGCCCCGAAGGCGGCGCCGCCGGCGGTCGCGTCGTCGTGCAGGGTCCGCCCGGGGACGTCGCCACGCGCGGCGTCGGTCACACGGCCGCGGCGCTATGCGACCACTTTGGCCTGTCCCCGAGCGGCGGCGGGAAGGAAGCCGCAAATGGGCGCGAATGAGGACGAATCGGCGCGAAAGAAACGCAGAGCCGACCGAGAATCAGCGGCAAGAGTGGTCCGCGAATGAATTCGAGCTCACGCAAACAAGAGAATAAGCAAAGCCCGTTCCCGACAACGGTCGGGAACAGGAAGCGCAAAGATCAAGCGGTCACGCCGAGGGTCTGATGGATTTGCCCGACGACGAGCGGGTGCAGGCCCGCGGCATCGGCAAATTGCTGCAGGTAGGCCTTCTCCGCGTCGGTATCGACTTCGACCGACAGCAGCGATGCCGCGTAGACCTGGGCCGCGACCTCTTGATTGGGCATCTCGGCGGCAAAGGCCTGGACATTCAGCGGCGCCTGCATTTCCTGCATGACCCACTGCTGGAGGCCTGCATCCGCGCCTGACTCCTGAAGCTTGCCGACGATGCGCTGCATCTCTTCCGGGGAGATATGGCCATCGGACTTGGCGGCATTGATCATGCCCTTCAACACCAGTTGCGCGGTGCTCTCCAACGCCTCTTCCTCTGCCTTGTTTTCGGGTTCACGCATGCCGAGGGGCATAGTGCCCCCTGACCAAGGACCGGTGTTGCCGCCCGCGGCACCGACACCGGGGAAGCCGCTCAGCAGACCGCCTCCCCCACCCTGCTGTTCCTGGCCCGCCGACTGGATGGCCTTCATCGCAACGCTGGCAAGCACGGCCAGCATGCCGCCCTGCACCGCGCCCTTACCGCCCCCCATCAGCGACCCGACCAAGGCACCGAGCCCACCGGCCTGCCCCGGGCTCTGCGCCGCGCTGCCGAGCCCGTTCGTGACCGCTCCGAGAATACCGCCGAGCAAACCGCCGCCGGCGCCGCCGGCGGGCATGCCGCCCGCCATCGCGTTGCCGAAGCCGCCCCGCTGCAATTGCTCGAGTGCACTTCCGATGCGATTGCCGGCCGATGGAGCCATCGCGCTCTGCATGAATGCGCCAACGAGGTTTCCGAAGTTCGCCATTATGTGTGTCCTCAGAAGGGTGCTTGCCGGTTCGCCGCGGTGCGGCCGAGCTCGGTCCTGATCATGAATAAAAGCCGTGACGTAATGCCCTCGTCGGCACAGCATCGGGTGCGCTGGATCGGTCGAGCCGCGCCGGGCTCGGGAATAATGTTACCCAAGACTATGCAATTCAAGCCCTTGATGGAGCGAGAGATCGATTGGCAACGGATCACCGGGGAAAAGTGACAGTAAACTGTCCGCCTTCCCCTGATTAACGGCTATTTCCAACAACCCGAGCGCATTCTCGTACCAGAAGGCCGTCCCGGCGGGCACCTCGCAGAACGTGCGTGCATAGCCGATCCGGTGCTCGCCGACAGGCAGGATGGTGCCGCGATCCACGCCGGCGGCACGGATCCCGGACATGACATTGCCGTAGCGGTCCACGTAGCAGACCTTGGCGGCGTCCACCGGCCAGTCGGCACCCGCCAAGTCCTGCAGTGCGGTCTCGGTTGCGCCCGGCAGCACGCCTGCGAGTATCCGCGCGGCCAGTGGCGCAAACAGATCGCGCCCGTGAAAGCTGTCGGAAAGGGACGGCGGCCGCCAACCGATAAGGTAGACATGCGACTGCGGACCAGTGCGCAGAGCGGGAATAAGCAGCCCATTGTCGGGGGCGAGCAGCCAATCCTCGCCGACCCGCGCCGCGATGACGCCGCGGCTGCCGCCGACACCCGGATCGACAACACAGAGGTAGAGCGTGCCCGACGGCAGATCGCGCATCAGCGCGGGCAGCATATAGGCCGCGAGGTCCGGCCGGAACGGGGGCAGATCGGAAACCAGCGGCACGACTGGCGTCGCGCCGGCGAGCGCGGACATGACCAGCTGCATCTGCCCCACGTAGGGGCCTTCACCGAAATCGGTCAGCAGCGCAATCCGATGCGGCGGACGTACAATCTCCATCGCGGGACAGCCAAGTGTTGATGATCGGGGGATTCAACACCGAGCCGGGATCCGACGCAAACCGCACTCGGCCGGCAAACGTCCAAAAAAAAGCCGGGCTTCGCCCGGCTTTTCCGCAGCGGCGAATGGCCGTTGCTCAATCCTCGTCGCCATCGGCATCGCTCGACTCGACAATCGGTCGGTCGACCAGCTCCACATAGGCCATCGGCGCGGCATCGCCGGGGCGAAAGCCGCACTTGAGGATGCGCAGGTAACCGCCGGGACGCGCCGCGTAGCGGGGACCGATTTCGGCAAACAGCTTGCCGACCGCATCCTTGTCGCGCAGCCGCGAGAACGCCAAGCGGCGGCGATGCACCGAATCGCTCTTCGCGAGCGTGATCAGCGGCTCGGCAACGCGGCGCAGTTCCTTGGCCTTGGGCAAGGTTGTCTTGATCAGCTCCTGCTGGATCAGCGAGCTGGTCATGTTGCGGAACATCGCTTCGCGATGGGAGCTGTTCCGGTTGAGTTGTCTTCCAGCCTTGCGGTGACGCATGGTTCTTCTTCCGATTGGTTACTTGACCATCAATTCGTCGATGTTCTCGGGCGGCCAGTTGTCGAGGCGCATGCCCAGCGACAGCCCGCGAGTTGCAAGGACATCCTTGATTTCGGTCAGCGATTTCTTGCCCAGGTTCGGAGTCTTCAGCAGCTCGACTTCGGTCCGCTGGATCAGATCTCCGATCAGATAGATGTTTTCCGCCTTCAGGCAGTTCGCCGAACGGACGGTCAGTTCGAGCTCGTCCACCGGGCGCACCAGCATCGGATCGAATGCCGGCTCCACCGGCTTTTCGTCCGTCGGGCTCTCGCTGCCCATGGTCTGGTCCAGATCGACGAAGCTCGATAGCTGGTCGCGCAGGATCGCCGCCGAGCGCTGTATTGCGTCCTTCGGATCGATCGTGCCGTTGGTCTCGATATCGACCACCAGACGATCAAGGTCGGTACGCTGCTCGACGCGAGCGGACTCGACTTCGATCGCAACGCGCTTGACCGGGCTGTACGAGGCATCCAGCGGGAGCTTACCGATGGGCCGGTCCTCGCCCTCTTCCGCCTCGCGCTGAGTCGCCGGCTCATAGCCGCGGCCGCGGCGCACCGTCAGCGTCATGCTGAGCTCGGTATCCGCGGTCAGGTTCGCGATCACCAGATCCGGGTTCGCGATCTCCGCCGAATGATCGATTGCGATGTCCGATGCAAGTACCGGCCCAGGGCCGACCTTGCTCAGCGTAAAGGTCGCCTCGTCGCGGCCGTGTAAATTGATCGCCAGCTGCTTCAGGTTCAGCAAGATCTCCAGCACGTCCTGCTGCACACCCTCGATGGTGGTGTACTCGTGCAGAATGCCCTGGATCTCCACTTCCGTGACCGCGTAGCCTTCCATCGACGACAGAAGGATGCGGCGCAGCGCATTGCCCAGCGTGTGTCCGAATCCCCGCTCGAAAGGCTCCAGCGAAACCTTGGCGTGCACGACACCACCGTCCAACGGTTCGACTTTTACGATGCGGGGCTTCAGAAATCCACTACCGAGATCGCCCATACAAAATACCCCTGCTGAAAAGCTTACTTCGAGTAGAGCTCGACGATCAGCGACTCGTTGATGTCCGCAGGCAAGTCAGCGCGATCCGGCAGGCGCTTGAGCACGCCCTTGAGTGCTTTCGTATCGACTTCGACCCAGTCCGGGAAGCCGTACTGTTCGGCCAGGGCCAGCGCGTTCTGCACACGCACTTGGGTCTTAGCCTTTTCGCGGACTTCAACTTGATCTTCGGGCGCTACCTGATAGGACGCCACGGAGACAACTTTGCCGTTGACCAGCACGCCCTTGTGGTTGATCAGCTGCCGTGCTTCCGCCCGGGTAGAGCCGAAGCCCATGCGGTAGACGATGGTGTCGAGACGACGCTCGAGCAGCTGCAGCAGGTTCTCGCCGGTCGCGCCTTTCAGCCGCGCGGCTTCCTTGTAGTAGTTGCGGAACTGCTTCTCCATGACGCCGTAGATGCGGCGTACCTTCTGCTTCTCGCGCAACTGCACACCGTAGTCGGAGAGGCGGCGGCGGCGATCCTGGGTCTGACCGGGCATCTTGTCGAGCTTGCACTTCGACTCCAGCGACCGAGCGCGGCTCTTGAGACCGAGGTCGACACCTTCGCGCCGGGCCAGCTTGCAGGTTGGGCCTATGTATCGGGACATTTCGGCTGGACCTCCTGTTAAACGCGCCGCTTCTTGGGCGGACGGCAGCCGTTGTGCGGGATCGGCGTCACGTCGGTGATACTGGTGACCTTGAACCCCGCGCTGTGAAGTGCGCGTACTGCGGACTCGCGCCCGGGGCCGGGGCCCTTGACGTTGACGTCCAGGTTCATGATGCCGAATTCCTTCGCGGCGGCCCCTGCACGGCTCGCCGCGACCTGCGCTGCGAACGGTGTGCTCTTGCGCGATCCGCGGAAGCCGGAACCGCCGGACGTGGCCCACGCCAAAGCGTTGCCCTGCCGGTCGGTGATGGTAACGATGGTGTTGTTGAAAGAAGCGTGCACGTGGGCGATGCCGTCCGCGACCTGCTTCTTGACCTTTTTCTTGGTCCGCGCTTGCTTAGCCACTGATGTCTAATCTCCGAAAGTCGGGCCGTTGTTCTATCGCTTGATCGGACGACGCGGACCCTTACGGGTACGCGCGTTTGTCCGCGTGCGCTGGCCGCGCAGCGGGAGGCCGCGACGATGACGGATTCCGCGGTTACAGCCGAGGTCCATCAGCCGTTTGATGTTCATGGAAACTTCCCGGCGCAGATCACCTTCGACGGTGTGCTTGCCGACCTCGCCGCGCAGACGCTCGACCTCTTCCTCGGTCAGATCCTGAATGCGGGTCGTGGCGGGGATGTTTGCGTCGTCGCAGATCTTTTCGGCCAGCGAACGGCCGATGCCGTAAATTGACGTCAGCGCAATGCTCGCGTGCTTGCGATCTGGAATGTTGACTCCGGCGATACGGGCCATGCGGCTTGAGCTCCTGCGGAAGCGGCGGAAGTAACCGAGCGGAAACCGCCTAGTATAACAATATTCTGGTTGCGGTCAAACAGTGTCGGGCTTAGCCCTGACGCTGCTTGTGTCGCGGGTCCTTGCAAATCACGCGCACGGTGCCGTTGCGCTTAATCACCTTGCAATAGCGACAAATCTTCTTAACGGATGCACGAACTTTCATTGCTCTCTCCGAAACTGTGGGCGGCCGCGGCAGCCGTTGGCTTCCGCGCGCCGATGTCTTAGCGCATCAAGCCGCCGCCGGGCGACTTCAGGTTTGCCTTCTTCATCAGGCCCTCGTACTGATGCGACATCAGATGGGCCTGCACCTGCGCCATGAAGTCCATGACCACGACGACCACGATCAGCAGCGAGGTGCCGCCGAAATAGAACGGCACGTTCCAGCCGACGATCAGGAACTCCGGCAATAGACAGACAGCAGTGATATACAGCGCGCCCGCGGCGGTCAGGCGAGTCATCACGGTGTCGATATAGCGTGCGGTCTGCTCACCCGGCCGAATCCCCGGAATGAACGCGCCCGAGCGCTTCAAGTTATCCGCCGTGTCCTTCGCGTTGAACACCAGCGCGGTATAGAAGAAACAGAAGAAAATGATCGCTGCCGCGTACATCAGCACGTAGATCGGCTCGCCCGGCGACAACTTGCTGGTGATGTCCGCCAGCCAGCGCAGATCTTCGGACTGGCCGAACCACTGCCCGAGCGTCCCCGGGAACAAGATGATGCTGGAGGCGAAGATCGGCGGAATCACGCCGGCCATGTTCAGCTTCAGCGGCAGATGCGTGCTTTGCGCGGCCATCATCCGCCTGCCCTGCTGGCGGCGGGCATAATTCACGGTGATCCGCCGCTGCCCGCGCTCCACGAATACGACGAACGCGGTCACTCCCAGTGCCAGGGTGAACAGCGCGAGCACCGCCAGCGCATTCATCTCGCCGGTGCGCACCAGTTCCAGCGTGCCGCCGACCGCAGACGGCAGGCCGGCGACGATACCGGCGAAGATGATCAGCGAAATGCCGTTGCCGATTCCGCGCTCGGTAATCTGCTCGCCGAGCCACATCAAGAACATGGTCCCCGTCACCAACGACACCGTCGCGGTGAAGACGAAACCCATGCCCTGATGCACCACCAGCGAAGAGCCGCCCGCGGACTGGCCCTGCAGCGCGATGGAGATGCCGATCGCCTGGAACGTCGCCAGGAACAGCGTGCCGTAGCGCGTGTACTGGGTGATCTTGCGCCGGCCCGACTCACCCTCTTTCTTCAGTTGCTCGAGCTTCGGCACCACCGCAGTCATCAGCTGCATGATGATGCTGGCCGAGATGTACGGCATGATGCCGAGCGCCAAAATACTGGCGCGCTCCAGTGCCCCGCCCGAGAACATGTTGAACATGTCCAGGATGGAGCCCTGGTTCTGATCGAATAGGGCAGCCAGGGCCTCGGGGTTCACGCCGGGGACCGGAATGAACGTACCGATGCGGTAAACCAGCAGCGCGCCGAGCACGAACAGCAAACGCTGCCGTAACTCGGTCAGCCTGCCCATACCGCTCAGGGACTGCATGACGGATGCGCTGCTTTTGGCCATGGATTGCCGCCGGCTCCTGTGTTGTTGCCCGGGATGTCCGCCGCTCGTTGTCGACTCAGTCCTCGACGCTGCCGCCGGCCGCTTCGATCGCGGCACGAGCGCCGGCAGTGACGCCGACACCGCGCACGGTGACCGCGCGCTCGACCGAGCCGGACTTGATGATCTTGACGGTCTTGATGGCGCGATCGATCAGCCCGGCACTGCGCAGCGTGTCGAGACTGACAACATCGCCATCGACGCGGCTCAGTTCCGACAGGCGGATCTCGTCGCTGGCGCGCGCCTTGCGCGAGCGGAAGCCCATCTTCGGCAGGCGGCGCTGCAGCGGCATCTGACCGCCCTCGAAGCCGGTCTTGTGAAAGCCGCCGGAACGGGACTTTTGGCCTTTGTGGCCGCGGCCGCCGGTCTTGCCGACACCGCTGCCGATGCCGCGTCCGACGCGCTTGCGGTCGCTCCGGCTGCCCTCGGCCGGCTTGATGTCATTGAGTCGCATCTCAGCCTTCCTCCACCAGGGTCACCATATAGGAGACCTTGTTCAGCATGCCGCGGGTCGCCGGGGTGTCCTCGACTTCCGCGACTTGGTGCATCTTGCGCAAGCCCAGTCCGCGAACGCAGTCGCGGTGGTTCTTGAGTCGGCCGTGGACGCTGCGCACGAGCTTGACCTTCATCGTCTTGGTCGCTGCCATCGGATCTACCTCGTGATCTCTTCGACGGTCTTGCCGCGTTTGGCGGCGACCATCTCGGCGTCGACCATCTTCGCCAGGCCATCGATGGTGGCCTGAACGACGTTGATCGGATTATTGGTCCCGATGCACTTGGCCAGCACGTTCTGCACGCCGACCACTTCGAAGACCGCGCGCATGGCGCCGCCGGCAATGATGCCGGTACCGTCGGACGCGGGCTGCATGTAGACATGCGCGGCGCCGTGGTGACCGATCAGCGGATACTGCAGGGTGCTGCCCTTCAGACGCACGTCGACCATGTTCTTGCGCGCCGACTCCATCGCCTTCTGGATGGCCACCGGGACTTCACGGGCCTTGCCGGTGCCGTAGCCGACGCGGCCCTTTCCGTCGCCGACGACGGTCAGTGCGCCGAAGCCGAACACGCGGCCGCCCTTGACGACCTTCGCAACGCGGTTGACGGAGATCAGTTTCTCGAGGAGCTCGTCGCCCTCTGCTTTCGGATTGTAATTTGACATCGATGGATCCTCAGAACTGAAGCCCGTTCTCGCGCGCGGCATCGGCCAGCGCCTTCACGCGACCGTGGAACTTGAAGCCCGAGCGGTCGAAGCTGACGCGCTCGATACCGACAGCGCGGGCACGGTCGGCGATGATCTTGCCCACCGCCGCGGCAGCACCGGCGTTGCCGCTGTTGCCCCCGGCACCCTGGCGGTACTCCTTGTCGAGGGTCGATGCGCTGGCCACGACGCGGTCGCCGTCCGGCGCAATGACCTGGGCGTACATGTGCCGCGGCGAGCGGAAGATACAGAGTCGGTAGACGCCGAGCTCGCGCATCTTGGCGCGGGAGCGCATGGCGCGGCGTAGACGTGCGGTTTTCTTGTCCATTGCCATCACCTTATTTCTTCTTCGCTTCTTTGCGGAGCACCTGCTCGTCCGCGTAGCGCACGCCCTTGCCCTTGTAAGGCTCCGGCGGCCGGTAGCCGCGAATGACGGCTGCAACCTGGCCGACGCGCTGCTTGTCGATGCCCTTGACGAGGATCTCCGTCGGCACGGGGGTTTCGATTTCGATACCGTCCGGCACCGGGAAGTCGACCGGATGCGAGAAGCCCAGCGCGAGGTTGAGGGTCTTGCCCTTGGCCTGTGCGCGATAGCCGACGCCGACCAGGGTCAGCTTACGCTCGAAGCCGGTGCTGACTCCCGTGACCATATTGGCGACGAGCGCGCGCGTGGTGCCGGCCATCGCCCATTCCTCTTGACCTTCCGCACCCGTGGGGGTAATGCGCAAGGTCGAGTCCTCGAGCGCGACATTGACGCTCGGGTGAACTGACCAAGCAAGCGTGCCCTTCGGGCCCTTGACGGTCACATCCTGGCCGCTGATCTTGACGTCGACCCCGGACGGGACCGAGATCGGGGCTTTTGCGATTCTGGACATGCGTGCCTCCGTTAGGCCACGTAGGCCAGAATTTCGCCGCCGTAGCCCTCGCGTCGCGCGGCACGGTCGGTCATCAGGCCCTTCGACGTCGAAACGATCGCGATCCCGAGCCCGGCCCAGACACTGGGTAGCTCGCCTTTGCCGCGATAGATGCGCAGCCCCGGACGGGACACGCGCTTCAGATATTCGATAACGGGCTTGCCGCGGAAATACTTGAGCTTGATCTCGAGCTGCGGCTTACCGTCGTTGGGATCGAGCGAGACGTCGGCGATGTAACCTTCTTCCTTCAGCAAATTGGCGATGGCCAGCTTCTGCTTCGAAGACGGGATGACAATCGTGACCTTGCCCCGCGTCTGGGCATTACGGATACGCGTCAGCATATCCGCAATCGGATCTGACATACTCATTGATGCTCTCCGGGGTCAGACCGCCAATCTCGACGCGATACCCGCTTGAGTTAATTGAAGCGTCGGCGCGTGATTCGCACCGGCGCTCAGGGGTGCATTACCAGCTGGCCTTGACCATACCCGGGACGTCACCGCGCATCACCGCTTCGCGCAGCTTGTTGCGGCACAGCCCGAACTTGCGATAAACGGCATGCGGACGGCCGCTGATTCGGCACCGGCGCTGCTGGCGGGTCGGGCTGGCGTCGCGCGGCAATTTCTGCAACGCCGCCAGTGCCTCGTCGACCTGCTCGGGCGCCGCGTTGCGATCGTTGATCACGGCCTTCAGGCGTGCCCGCTTGTCCGCGTGTCTCTGGGCTGCGCGCGTCCGCTTGACTTCGCGCGCGATCATGCTCTTTTTTGCCATCTTCCTACCTAGGTCCGGAACGGGAACTTGAATGCGTCAAGCAATGCTCGCCCTTCCTCGTCCGTGCGCGCGCTGGTGGTAATGACCACGTCCAGCCCGCGCACTGTATCGATCTTGTCGTAATCGATCTCGGGAAAGATGATCTGCTCGCGCACGCCCATCGAATAATTGCCGCGCCCGTCGAATGATTTCGGGCTCATGCCCCGGAAGTCACGAATACGCGGGATCGCGATATTGATCAGGCGATCGAGGAACTCGTACATGCGCTCGCTGCGCAACGTCACCTTGCAGCCGATCGGCCAACCTTCGCGGATTTTGAAGCCCGCAACGGACTTGCGCGCATTGGTGACGATTGGTTTCTGACCGGCGATCTGCGTCAAATCCTTGACCGCGCTTTCCATAATCTTCTTGTCGTTGATCGCCTCGCCCACGCCCATGTTGAGCGTGATCTTTTCGATCTTCGGCACCTGCATGACGCTCTTGTAGCCGAACTGCTCCTGCAGCCGACCGACAATCTCGTCGCGATAAACAGTCTGTAGTCTGGACATGTCGGTTTCCTTCAGACGTCGACGACTTCGCCGTCAGACTTGAAGACACGCACCTTCTTGCCGTCCGCGAGGAACTTCATGCCGATCCGGTCGGCGCCGTTCTTCGCGGGGTTGTAGAGCCCGACGTTGGAGATATGAATGGGCATCTCCTTGTCGATGATCCCGCCCGGCACGCCCCGCTGCGGGTTCGGCTTCTGGTGCTTCTTGGCCATGTTGACGTTCTCGACGACCAGCCGATCACCGTCCAACACGCGCAGGACGGTACCGCGCTTGCCCTTGTCCTTTCCGGCACGGACCATGACGTCGTCGCCCACTTTAATCTTTCGCATCGTTGTTACTCTCGCTAGCCCCAGTCCCGCGCCGCCTGCGTCAAAGCACCTCGGGCGCGAGCGAGATGATCTTCATAAAGCGCTCGCCGCGCAGCTCACGGGTCACCGGTCCGAAGATGCGGGTACCGATGGGCTGCAACTGATTGTTCAGGAGCACTGCGGCATTGCCGTCGAAGCGGATTACCGAGCCATCCGGACGGCGCACGCCCTTACGGGTACGAACGACAACGGCATTGAAGACGTCGCCCTTCTTGACCTTACCGCGCGGAATGGCATCCTTCACCGTGACCTTGATGACGTCGCCGATGCCGGCATAACGCCGATGCGAGCCGCCGAGCACCTTGATGCACTGCACAGAGCGGGCGCCGCTGTTGTCGGCCACGCTGAGGCGGGTTTGCATTTGAATCATTGTCTTGACCTACCTCTGATCAATCTTGTTACCGAGGGCGCAATGCTCGCGGGCCGTATCGTGCGGCATCCGCGCGGACGGCGCGCCTGCGGCCGTCACGGCGCGAGCGCGGAATCAACGCGCCTTTTCGACGATTTCCACCAGCCGCCAGCACTTGGTCTTCGACAGCGGCCGGCACTGCTCGACGCGTACCCAGTCGCCGGCGTTGCACTCGTTGGCATCGTCGTGCGCATGCAGCTTCATCGAACGGCGCATGAATTTGCCGTACAAAGGGTGCTTGACGAGGCGCTCGACGACGACGGTGATGGTCTTATCCATCGCGCTGCTGACGACACGTCCGGCCAACGTCCGGTTGCTTTCCTGCTGCTCGCTCATTAACGGCTACCTGCACTCAGCTCTGCCATGACGGTCTTGACCCGCGCGATCTCGCGGCGGACGACCTTGAACTGCGAAGGACGGCTCAACTGTCCGCTGCCTTGCTGCATGCGCAGCGTGAACTGCTCTTTCAGCAATTCGTGCAGCTGCTTTTCGAGCTCCTCAACGGAGCGGCTTCTCAACTCGCTCGCCTTCATCAGAGTAACGTCCTCTTCTCGAATCTCGTCTGCATCGGCAGCTTCGCGGCGGCGAGGCGGAATGCGTCCCGCGCCAACTCTTCCGAAACGCCCTCGATCTCGTAAAGCATCCGCCCGGGTTGGACCTGCGCGACCCAATACTCGACGTTGCCCTTGCCCTTACCCATACGCACTTCGAGCGGTTTCTTGGACACGGGCTTGTCCGGGAAGACGCGGATCCAGAGCTTGCCGCCGCGGCGCACCTTACGGGTGATGGCGCGACGGGCAGCCTCGATCTGGCGGGCGGTAATGCGTCCGCGGCCGACGGCCTTCAGGCCGAATTCGCCGAACGACACTTCGTTGCCGCTCTGCGCGAGGCCCCGGTTGCGACCCTTGTGTTGCTTCCGGAACTTGGTTCTCTTCGGTTGCAGCATGACTTAGCCTTTACGTCCGCCGCGCTTCTCTTGCGGCGCTTCTTCTTGCATGTCTTCAAAGATTTCGCCGCGGAAGATCCACACCTTCACGCCGAGGATGCCGTAGGTCGTGCGCGCTTCGGCAAAGCCGTAGTCGATATCGGCACGCAGCGTATGCAGCGGCACACGGCCTTCGCGATACCATTCGGAGCGCGCGATCTCGGCGCCGTTCAGGCGGCCCGCGATGTTCACCCGGATGCCGCCGGCGCCGACGCGCATCGAGCTCTGAACCGCCCGCTTCATCGCCCGGCGGAACATGATGCGGCGCTCGAGCTGCTGGGCAATACCTTCGGCGACGAGTTGCGCGTCGAGCTCGGGCTTGCGGATTTCCTCGATGCTGATGTGCACGGGGATACCCATACGCCGGGAGACTTCCGCGCGCAGCTTGTCGATCTCCTCGCCCTTCTTGCCGATGACCACACCCGGCCTTGCCGTGTGGATAGTGATGTGGGCATTTTTCGCAGGGCGATTGATCTGAATTCGGCTCACGGACGCCGAGGCTAGCTTCTTGCGGAGAAACTCGCGGACATCGAGATCCGTGTTGAGCAGATCCGCGTAGTTTTTCGAGTTCGCGTACCAGGTCGACGTCCAGTCCTTGACGATGCCAAGGCGGATACCGGTCGGGTGTACTTTCTGTCCCATCTCGTGACTCCTGCCTTAGCGTTCCGCGACCGTGACGCTGATGTGGCTCGTACGCTTGAGAATGCGCGACGCGCGGCCCTTGGCCCGGGCGCGCAAACGCTTCATCGTCGGCCCCTCGTTCACCTGCACGGCAACGACTTTCAGCTCGTCGACGTCGGCGCCTTCGTTATGCTCGGCGTTGGCCACCGCGGATTCGAGAATCTTGCGGATAATGGCCGCGGCCTTCTTGGTGCTGAAGGCGAGATCGTTCAGCGCGCGCTCGACATGTTGTCCGCGGATCTGGTCGGCCACCAGCCGTGCTTTCTGGGCCGAGATGCGCGCGTATTTCAGCGATGCTTCTGCTTGCATGGCGGCTCTCCTAGCGCTTCTTGGCTTTACGGTCCGCGGCGTGGCCGCGGAACGTACGCGTCAGCGCGAACTCGCCGAGCTTGTGGCCGATCATGTTCTCGTTGATGAGCACCGGAACATGCTGGCGCCCGTTATGGACGGCAATCGTCAATCCCACCATCTCGGGCAGGATCATGGACCGGCGCGACCAGGTCTTGATCGGACGCTTACTGTTCTGCGCGACCGCTTCGTCGACCTTCTTGGTCAGGTGATGGTCCACGAAAGGACCCTTTCTGATTGAACGTGGCACTGACTCAGTCCTCGCGTAACTTACTTGCGACCGCGGCGCCGCACGATCATGCCGTCGGTGCGCTTATTCTTGCGGGTCTTGTAGCCCTTGGTCGGCACACCCCAAGGGGTGACCGGATGGCGCCCGCCGGAGGTCCGGCCCTCGCCGCCGCCGTGCGGATGGTCGACGGGGTTCATGACGACACCGCGAACCGTCGGCCGCACGCCGCGCCAACGCTGGGCACCGGCCTTGCCGAGCTTGCGCAGACTATGCTCGCCGTTGCCGACGGTGCCGATCACGGCGCGGCACTCCGAATGCACCTTGCGCATTTCGCCGGAGCGCAACCGAAGCGTGGCGTGATGCCCTTCGCGGGCGACGAGCTGAACCGAGGCGCCGGCGGCGCGTGCGATCTGCGCGCCTTTGCCCGGTCGCATCTCGATTGCATGCACCTCCGTACCGACAGGGATGTTGCGCAGCGGCAGGCAGTTGCCCACGCTGATCGGCGCGGTCTCCGCGGAAACCACGGTGCCGCCCTGCTTCAACCCCTTGGGCGCCAGGATGTAGGCCCAGTCGCCGTCGGCGTATTTCAACAACGCCAGGTGCGCACTGCGGTTCGGGTCGTATTCCAGACGCTCGACCGTCGCCGGCACGCCTTCCTTGCGGCGCTTGAAGTCGACGATGCGGTAGCGCTGCTTGTGACCGCCACCGCGATGACGCACGGTGATGCGGCCATGATTGTTTCGGCCGCCGCTCTTGCCTTTTTTGGCAAGCAGCGCCTCGAACGGACTGCCTTTATGCAGATCCGGGTTGGTCACCTTGACCATGAAGCGCCGCCCGGGCGACGTCGGTTTCGTTTTTGCGATTGCCATGATTCGTTATCCGAATTGCTGCGCCGACAGACGCTTAGGCGCCGCCGCCGAAATCGATGTCGTGTCCTTCCTTCAGCCTCACGTAGGCCTTGCGCCAATCCGGACGGCGTCCGGCGCGCGCTCCGAAGCGCTTGCGCTTACCCTTGACGTTCAGCACCTGCACCTCGTCCACCTCGACCTCGAACATGAGCTCGACGGCCCGGCCGATCTCGCGCTTGGTTGCATCGGGCACGACGCGGAAGACCATCTGCCGGCTCGCTTCGGCAGCACGCGTGGACTTCTCAGAAATAATCGGACCCAGCAGCACCTTCATCAGACGCTCTTGATTCATGCGAGACGCTCCTCGAGGCGACGAACCGCGCCTTCGGTGGCCAGCACGTGCGAAAACGCGATCATGCTCACCGGGTCGACTTCGGCGGCGGTCATGACATCGACGCGGTAGAGATTGCGCGCGGCAAGCATCAGCGCATCGTCATGGGCCTCGACGAGGATCAGCACGTCGCTGAGCCCCAGGTCGCCGAGCTTGGCGAGCAACTCCTTCGTCCGCGGAGCGCCTACCGATAGCTCGGCGACAACGTGCAGACGCTCTTGGCGCACCAGCTCCGACAAGATCGAGCGCACGGCGCCCCGGTACATCTTGCGGTTGACCTTCTGCGAGTAATCCCGCGGCTGCGCCGCGAAAGTCTTTCCGCCGCCCCGCCACAGCGGGCTGCGGGTCGTGCCGGCACGCGCGCGGCCGGTGCCTTTCTGCCGGAACGGCTTGGCGCCGCCGCCGCTGACGGCAGACCGATTCTTCTGTGCCTTGGTACCGGCACGGGCGCCCGCCAAATAGGCGGTCACGACCTGGTGTACCAGTGCCTCGTTGTAGTCGACGCCGAAGACGCTGTCGGACACGTCCAACTCACCGCCGGCACCGTTGCGCGTTGCCAGTTGCATGATCCAATCAACCCTTGTTCTTTTGCTTCACCGAGGGCAAGACAACCAGGCGGCCGCCGGCCGGCCCCGGCACGCCGCCGCGAATCAGCAGCAGGTTGCGGTCGACATCGACCCGCACCACCTCGAGGTTCTGCTGGCAGCGGTTCACGTTGCCCATTTGCCCGGCCATACGCTTACCCTTGAGCACTCGCCCCGGGGTCTGGCACTGGCCGATGGAGCCGGGAGCGCGATGCGACAACGAGTTGCCGTGGGTCGCGTCCTGGCTGCGGAAATTGTGGCGGCGGATCGCGCCGGCGAAGCCGCGGCCCTTGGTTACGCCGCGCACATCGACCTTTTGCCCGGGCTCGAAGATCGATACGTCGAGCGTGGCTCCCGCGCCCAGGTCGGTGCCTTCGTCGCCCGCGAGACGGAACTCGCGCAGCGTGTCTCCGGCCTCGACACCGGCCTTTGCGAAGTGACCGGACATCGGCTTGGTGACCCGCGACGCGCGGCGCTCGCCGGCCGTGACCTGCACGGCGCGATAACCGTCGCTGTCCGCATCCTTCACCTGCGTGACGCGATTCGGCGTCACCTCGATTACGGTGACGGGAACGCTGACGCCATCTTCGCCGAAGATGCGCGTCATACCGGCTTTTCGCCCGATCACTCCAATAGTCATCGTTGTTTCCTCGGTCCTAACCAGCTCCGGCCCCGACGGGCCGTCAGCTGAGTTTGATCTGTACGTCGACGCCGGCGGCCAGATCGAGCTTCATCAACGCGTCGACGGTCTTGTCGGTGGGATCGACGATATCCATCAGACGCTTGTGGGTGCGCAGCTCGTACTGGTCGCGCGCGTCTTTATTGACGTGCGGCGACACCAGCACGGTGTAGCGCTCGTGCTTCGACGGCAGCGGCACGGGTCCGCGAACCTGCGCGCCCGTGCGCTTTGCGGTGTCGACGATCTCGCGTGCGGACTGGTCGATCAGACGATGATCGAACGCCTTGAGTCGGATACGGATTCTCTGATTGGCCATTAACGTTCTCGCGACGCGTTATTCGATGATCTTCGCAACGACGCCGGCGCCGACGGTCCGACCGCCCTCGCGCACCGCGAAACGAAGCCCTTCTTCCATCGCGATCGGCGCGATCAGCCTCACCGTCATCTTCACGTTGTCCCCCGGCATCAC
>JAIPFF010000092.1 GCA_021736785.1 Thiohalocapsa sp.
TATCTCCCGTCGCGTCGTTCAACAACACCGAACCGACGTCCACCTGCGCCGTCACGTCCGTGAACGTGCCGTCACCCTCGTTGCGGTAAATACTGTCGCGCTGCTTGTGGTTGCTCGCGTACAGGTCCGGATACAGATCACCGTTCAACTCGCCCCACGACGCTCCCCACGACTCGCCCGTGTGAAACGGACCCGCCGTCGACGTCACATCCTCGAAACCGATCTGCGCCTGCGCCGCTCCATAGCCGCAAAGCGTGCCGAGGCACAGACCAACAATTAATCGAGCGGGAGACGTCATAGGGACTGCCTTTGGATCGGAAAAGAGAATTCGAGGTTTTCTTGCGCTTTATCGATTTGCGTCGCTTTTATGGAACTTGCAACTGCAGGCGTAGCGCCCCGGCCGCTTCGCGCAGCCGTTCGCCGAGAGCGCGCGCACCATACCCGCCGTTCCGAGAAAGCCTGCGATACGTGCAGTTGCTTAGTCGCCGTTGTTAGGAGCGCGGGAGCCGAATTCCGTCGAGGCATGAACGATGTACCCAGGCGCGGCGGACCCGAGGACCGCCGACGGGTGCGCCATCCTGAGGAAAGCAACCACGGCTTTGTCGTCAACAGCATGACATAAGCAAACCCTGCGCCAAATAGGGCGTACCCGGATTCCGGCCGCGGCGCAAGTGTCCTTAATTGAGGGATCGCGGCGCTGAATGCGGAGCCCCACGACGCGAGGAAAGCAGCAGCAGAACCGTGCGGGCGGGGCAGATGAACCGACCCCGTGTCGAATGGGCACAAGCCGGACAAATAGTGCTCAGGGGCGAGACAGACAGCACGAACGCGGCGCCCGAAAGTGGCCGGCGCATTTCCCGCCGGGGAGGCGGGAACAAGAAAAAGGGGCTGCAGTCGCCTGCAGCCCCTTTCGTTTGCTGGTGGGCCGTCTAGGATTCGAACCTAGGACCAATGGATTAAGAGTCCACTGCTCTACCAGCTGAGCTAACGGCCCTTGATTTTCGCGGCGTTTCGATGCGGCTTCGGGCTGCCGCATCGGTTAGGTGGGGTGGACGATGGGGATCGAACCCACGACCACAGGTGCCACAAACCTGCGCTCTACCAACTGAGCTACGTCCACCATTGCACTTGTTTCGCCTCTCCGCTGGATGCGCCGTATCCGTTTTGCGCATCGCTTGCCGCGCGAGGCAGCACTTGGCACGCCCGGCAGGACTCGAACCTGCGACCCACGGCTTAGAAGGCCGTTGCTCTATCCAACTGAGCTACGGGCGCTCGATTGGTCGCTAGGCATCGTTGCCAAAGGGCGTCAGCCTGCGATCCGCAGGCGCAGTCCGTTTGCTCTACACCGGCTGCTCTACTCCGGCTGCGCCACTCGTCCGGCTGCCCCGTTCGGGCGCTCTCGACTTGGTGCGAACCGGAGGGCACGCGTCTAGGCCTGATCGGCGGCAGCGTTTTGGTCGGGGTAGAGGGATTCGAACCCCCGACATCCTGCTCCCAAAGCAGGCGCGCTACCAGACTGCGCTATACCCCGATTCGGCGTCAGGCCAAGCCTAACCCCCAAACCGAAGACGCGTAATACTACAGCGGTGCCGGGCAAGCGTCAACGCCGGCGCGAGCTCGTTCGGCGGTCGGCGTCGTCCGCGGCTTGCAACCGGGCCGGGCCGGTTTACCATTCCCGATCTTTCGCGGCGCTAGCGCCGCAGCAGCTTCGGAGTACCGGCATGAGCGCACAGCTTCTCGACGGCAAGGCAATCGCGGCGGACGTCCGCGCGCAGATCAAAGAACAGGTGGATGCCAGACTTGCGGCCGGCGGGCGCGCACCGGGACTGGCCGTCGTGCTGGTCGGCGAGAACCCGGCCTCGCAGGTCTATGTGCGCAACAAGCGCAAGGCCTGCGCCGAGGTCGGCTTCCATTCAGAACTGCACGAGTTGCCGGCGAGCACGTCGCAGGCGCAGTTGCTGGCGCTGATCGATCGTTTGAATGTGGACCCGGCCATCGACGGTATCCTGGTGCAGTTGCCGCTGCCGGATCAGATCGACGCCGAGGCGGTGATCGAGCGCATCCTGCCGACCAAGGACGTGGATGGCTTCCATCCCTACAACGTCGGGCGGCTGTCGCTGCGTATGCCGGTGCTGCGCCCATGCACCCCCAAGGGCGTGATGACGATGCTCAATCGCACCGGGCAGTCGCTGGAAGGGCTCGACGCCGTGGTGATCGGCCAGTCGAACATCGTCGGCCGGCCCATGGCGCTGGAACTGCTTGCAGCACGCTGCACGATCACGGTCTGCCACAGCCGCACCAAGGACTTGGCGGACAAGGCCCGCGCGGCCGATGTGCTGGTGGTCGCCATCGGGCGCACCCGCATGGTGCCGGGCGATTGGATCAAGCCGGGAGCGCTGGTCATCGATGTCGGCATGAACCGCGATAACGACGGCAAGCTCTGCGGCGATGTCGATTTCGACGCGGCGCGCGAGCGCGCCGGCTGGATCACGCCGGTGCCGGGCGGCGTCGGCCCGATGACCATCGCGAGCCTGCTCGAGAACACATTGCAGGCGGCAGAACTGCACGCGCAATAGCACTACGGGGCGAGCGCCGCCGCAGGTCGCCGATACCGGCAACGCCGGCGGCGGCATCCGAAGGCCGTGCCCGGCGCGCTCGCACTGGCGGACATCGGATCGGCCTCTTTTGTTGCTCCGCACGGCGCTCAGCCGCGCGCACCCCGAGCGCGCGTCACCGAGCGGATCTGCCGTTCCAGGCGGCGAGCGGCGCGGGCGAATCCGGCGTCGTCCGGATGCATGGCGTCGTACCACTCCCGGTCGCGAATTGCGCCCCGGCAGTCGACATGATGGACCGCCAGGCCGTGCTGCTCGCGCAGCGTTCGCGCGAGCTCGGCCTGGGTCTCGTTGTAGCGGTCCATGATGGTCGCGATGACACGCCGCTGCAGCGGCGCGTCGACGATGCCGCGGGCCGCAAGCGGCCGCCCCAGCCAGGGATCGTCGCGTGGGATCGGCCGATCATAGCCGTGGAAGATGATCGGCAACCCAGGCCACTGGCGTGCAATCTCGGTGAACAGCAGGCGGAACCGTCTCAGCAGATCGGCCACGAAATCGTCGAAGTCGGCGTTCGGATACTCGGTAGGGGATGCCCCGTCGCGGTATTCATGTACCAGCCGGGCCAGGCCCCCGTCTTTGACCATGTCGTTGCCGCCGCCGCTGATCAGCACGCAATCGGGGCGGATGCGCTCCAGCGCCGGGAACAACTCCTCGAAGCGTTGGCTCAGCACCGCCTCCAGCGTATCGCCTCCCTGCCCCAGACTGTAGACCGCGTGACGGGGCCACAAGTGGTCGATCATGTCCTCCACCAGCAGCGGGAACTGGAACCAGGAGTCGCCCTCCGAGACGATGCGCAGGCCGGACCAGCCGCGGTCCATGCGTGCATGGAAGCGCTGCTGGCGATAGCGGCGCGAGTAGCTATTCAGCAGGGCCAGCACGCGATCGTCGTTCGCCGAGGCGGCGATCCGCGTTGCATGCGGGCGCGCCGTCGGATCGAAGCAGTCCGGCGACGCGTGCAGTTCGACGAAGCCGCGCAGGGTCCACTCCGGATCGCGGGCGCATTCCAGCCGCCGCAGGAAGCGCGACGCGGGCTCGGGCCGCAACCGGGCGCTCAAGTCGCGCACGAGATAGCGGGGAAAGAGCAGCTTGCGCAGCACACCGCGCAACACATAACGAACGCGCATCCGCCGGCAACTCCGCGTCGATGATCAATCGGCAGCGCAAAGCGCCGTCAGCCCCGCCGCCAACTGGTCCCGCCGGCCGCGTCTTCGAGCACGATGCCGGCATCCTGCAGTTGGTCGCGGATGCGGTCCGCCTCGGCCCAGTTTTTGGCCTTGCGGGCGGCGTTGCGGGCGCCGATCAGCGTCTCGATCTCCGCATCGGAAAGGACGGCCTCGCCGGCGCCGGTGCCGGCGCGCAGGTAGGCTTCCGGATCCTGGCCGAGCAGGCCCAGCGCGCCGCCGAGGTCGCGCAGCTGCGCCGCCAGCGCCGCCGCGGCAGCCTCATCGGCGGCGCGCACCCGGTTGATCTCCCGCGCCAGGTCGAACAGCACCGCAAGGGCCTCCGGCGTGTTGAAGTCATCGTCCATGGCGGCATCGAATCGCGCGCGGAATGTCTCGCCGCCGGCCGCGTCCGCCTGCGGCAGGCCGCGCAGCGCGGTGTAGAGACGGGTCAGTGCCGCACGGGCGTTTTTCAGATGCTCGTCGTCGTAGTTCAGCGGGCTGCGGTAATGGCTGGTGAGGATGAAGTAGCGGATCTCCTCGGCCTGGTACTCCTTCAGGATGTCGCGCACGGTGAAGAAATTGCCCAGGGACTTGGACATCTTCTCCTCGTTCACGCGCACGAAGCCGTTGTGCATCCAGACATTGACGAAGGGCTCGCCGGTGGCGCCCTCGGACTGGGCAATCTCGTTCTCATGGTGCGGGAACTGCAGATCGGCCCCCCCGCCATGGATATCGAAATGGTTGCCGAGGCAGCAGGTAGACATGGCGGAACATTCGATATGCCAGCCCGGCCGGCCCGCCCCCCAGGGAGACTCCCAGGCAGGCTCGCCCGGTTTCGCCGCCTTCCACAATGCGAAGTCCAATGGGTCGCGTTTGGCCTCGCCGATGTCGACCCGGGCGCCGGCACGCAAGTCCTGCGGATCCTTGCCGGAGAGCTTGCCGTAGCCCTCGAAGCTGGCGACGGCGTAGTAGACATCGCCGTTCTCGGCCACATAGGCATGGCCGTTGTCGATCAGCCGGCCGATCATGGCCAGAATCTCGTCCATGTGCGCGGTAGCCCGAGGCTCCTCGTCCGGAGGCAGGATCCCCAGCGCCTGCGCGTCTTCGTGCATGGCCGCGATGAAGCGCCCCGTCAGCGCCTCCATGGGCTCGCCGTTTTCCTCCGCCCGCTTGATGATCTTGTCGTCGATATCCGTAATGTTGCGGACATAGGTGACCTGCAGCCCGCTGCGCCGCAGATGCCGATAAACGGTATCGAACACGACCAGCACCCTGGCATGCCCCAAATGGCAGAAGTCGTAAACCGTCATGCCGCAGACGTACATTCGCGCCTTGCCGGGCTCGATCGGCGTAAAGGGTACCTTGCTGCGAGTCAAGCTATTGAAAATATGGAGCATGGGGCGATCGAAGTGAAAGGCTGAATGCGGCATTGCATCGAGCGGATGTTAGCAAAAGGCCTGCGCCCGACAAAACGTCGCCCGGCAGTGAGGGGTTTTGCGCAGGCGGCGAAACCCGTAGGATTGTCGGTCAATCCCGTGCCGGGCCTGAAAATCGGAATGACCCGACCCGCCGGCCGCCGACAATCCCCGAGGAGCATACCGATGATCAAGCTGACCACGAACCACGGCGACATCCTGATCGAGCTCGATCACGAGAACGCCCCCGTCACCAGCGCCAATTTCGAGCAATACGTGCGCGACGGCCATTACGACGGCACGTTGTTCCACCGCGTCATCAACGGCTTCATGATCCAGGGCGGCGGCATGGACAACAATTTTGCGCAGAAGCCGACCCGCGCCCCCATCGAGAACGAGGCCAAAAACGGCCTGAAGAACGTCAACGGCTCCATCGCGATGGCGCGCACCATGGACCCCCACTCCGCTTCCGCCCAATTCTTCATCAATGTCGCCGACAACAGTTTCCTCGATTACCCGGGCCAGGACGGATGGGGTTACTGCGTCTTCGGGAAGGTCGCCGACGGCATGGATGTGGTCAACGCGATCAAAGAGTTGAAGACGGGCAGCCGCCAAGGCCACCAGGATGTGCCGGTCGATGACGTGATCATCGAGAAGGCCGAGATTATCTGAGCACCGCCGCGCCCGCAGCGAGCCAGAAGCGCCGGCACCGCCGCAGTTGCCCGAGACGCTGTTCATCTCGGATTTGCATCTGTCTCCGGATCACCCGGGGACGACCGCCCTCTTGCTGCAGTTCCTGCGCGAGCGGGCGCCGGGCGCCGCGGCGCTGTTTATTCTCGGCGACTTGTTCGATACCTGGATCGGCGACGACGACGACACCCACGCACAGGTCCGGCAGGCTCTGGCGGCACTGAACGCCGGCGGCACCCGCTGCCGGATCATGCGCGGCAACCGCGACTTCCTGCTCGGCCGGCGCTTCGCCCGGCAAACCGGTTGCGAGCTGCTGCCAGACCCGGCGCTGATCAACTTGGACGGCGAGCCCGTGCTGTTGATGCACGGCGACCTGCTGTGCACCGACGACGTGCCCTATCAGCGCTTCCGCCGTCGGGTGCGCAACCCTGTCGTTCAATGGCTGTTTCTGCTGCAGCCGCTGGCGAGGCGGCGGCGGATTGCCGCCGACTATCGCCGAAAGAGCCGCGCCACCACCGCCGAGAAGACAATGCAGATCATGGA
>JAIPFF010000093.1 GCA_021736785.1 Thiohalocapsa sp.
AGCCGGGAAAGGCGGACGGGGCGCCCGGGGCCGCCCGACCCCGGGCGCCGGGACGGGCAGTGGCTCATGAAACAGTCTCCGATGGTCGCAAGCGGCGCTCCGTGCCGCGCTTATTCTGTGCCTGCGCCGAGGCCGCCGGGCGGCGGGCAGCGACGCATCGGCTATTCGACCGCAGCTGGGCGCGGTCGTCCAGCCCCGATTCAATCCGCCATCGGCGGCGGTCTTGATGGGAAGGGATGCTTCCGCGTCTGCGCTGCGTCGGGCTCGGCCTACCCTTCATCGGCCTCCCCTTCACCGGCCAGAAAGCGCTCCAGCAAAAACAGCGCGGCGATGGACCGGGCCTCGGTGAAGTCCTCGCGCGCCAGCAGGCCGCCGATGTCGGCGCGGGGCCAGGGCACCACCTCGATGGGCTCGGGCTCGTCGCCGGGGGCCGGGTCGGGATAGAGGTCGCGGGCCAGTACGATTTGAGTGCCGTGGTGGATGTAGCCCGGGACGATGGTCACGCGGTGGATCACGCGCAGCTCGCGGGCACCGAAGCCAACCTCCTCGCGCAGCTCGCGGCCGGCCGCCGCCAGCATGTCCTCGCCGGGGTCGACCACGCCCTTCGGGAAGCCGAGCTGGTAGTCGTCGGTGCCGGCAGCGTATTCGCGGATCAGCAACAGCGTCTCGTCGTCCGCCATGGGCACGATCATGACGGAGTCCGGCCCGCCGAGGATGCGCTCGAAGATACGCTCGGCGCCGTTGGAAAAGGTCAGTTGGATCTCTTCGACCCGAAAGATGCGCGACTCGGCGGCGATTCTGCGCGCCAGCACCCGCGGCTTTGTTGCCATCGCTCTGTCTCCGTTATGCTGTGCGCCGCCTGAGGCGCACTTGCTCCTATCATCACCGTAAGGACGAACGACCGATGTCAACCGCCACCCCGGCCACTGCGCCGATCTTCGACTGGGATGCGATCGACACCGTGTTCCTCGACATGGACGGCACCCTGCTCGACCTTTATTTCGACAACCATTTCTGGCTGGAGCACGTACCCAAGCGCTTCGCCGAAAAAAGCGGCATCAGCCTGGACGCGGCCAAGGACGACCTGATGCCGCGCTACCGGCGTATCCAGGGGACGCTCGACTGGTACTGCGTCGATCATTGGAGCCGCGAGCTCGGCCTGGACATCGCGCTGCTGAAATCCGAGGTGGAGCACCTGATCGCGGTGCACCCGTTCGTGCTCGCTTTCCTGGACGCGCTCGCCGCCCGCGGCAAGCGGCGCGTGCTGGTGACCAATGCCCATCAAAAGTCCATCGACCTGAAGATGCAGCGCACCCGCCTCGGCGGCCACCTCGAGCGCGTCGTCTGCGCCCATGACCTGGCACTGCCGAAAGAGGCGCCGGAATTCTGGCACAAGCTTCAGCAGATCGAGCCATTCGATCCCGCGCGCACCCTGTTCGCCGACGATAACCTGGACGTGCTGCGCTCGGCACGCAACTACGGTCTGCGCTGGCTGCTCTGTATCACCGAGCCGGACTCGCGCAAGCCGCGGCGCGACGTGGACGAGTTCCCCGCCATCGCGCGCTTCAGCGAGTTGCTGGGACAGCTGCGCCGCGGGCCGACCCGATAGGCGCCCCCCCGGCGCATACCCGCGAGCGCTGTATCGGGAGGCCGTGCCGTTACCCGGCGCGCGCGAAGGCCGCCGTGGACGGCGCCTTCGGCGTCAGTCTCCGCTGGCGATCTCGGCTCTGGAAGTCTCGGCTCTGTAAGTCTCAGCTCCGGGGGTCTCAGCTGGAAGGCCGAGGTGGACGTCTTCAGCTGGCAGGCGCACCGCCCGTCGCGGGCTTACGGCGCCGTCGCCGGGGTTTTTTTTCGCCCTCGCCGCCGCTGCTCGCCTGTTGCTCGCCGCGGCGATCGGGCCTGTCGCCGCGAGGTGGCCCGCGCCTGCCGCGGCCGCCGCCATCGCGATCGTCCCGCGGGCGCCGCGGCATACGCACGCGGCTCCTGGAGTCGACCTCGGCCAGCATGTCCGGCTCGATGGCTCCGACTTCGATCTTGGCACCGATATATTTCTCGATGTCCGGCAGGCAGAAGGCGTAGGTCTCGCAGACGAAGCTGATGGCATCCCCTGCCTCGCCGGCGCGGGCCGTGCGCCCGATGCGGTGCACGTAGTCCTCGGCGTCGTCGGGCAGGTCGTAATTGATCACGTGCGTGACGCCGGGAATGTGCAGGCCGCGGGCGGCCACGTCGGTGGCCACCATCACCGGCAACTCCCCGGCTTGGAACTGCTTCAGCAGCGACAGACGCTTCTTTTGGGGCACGTCCCCGGAGAGCATGGCCGTCTTGAAGCCATTACCTTCCAGGTAGCCCCAGACCCGCTCGCCCTCGCGCTTGGTGTTGACGAACACCATGATCCGGGACTCGTCGAAGCTGCGCAGCAGGCCGATCAGGAGGGGGATCTTCTCGTCGTTGCCGACCATGTAGCAGATCTGCTGTACGCGGTCGGCGGTGATCTGATCGGCGGCGATCTCGACCATCTGCGGGTCGTTCATGTGCTCGTAGGCAAGCTCGGTGACGCGGTAGGAGAGCGTCGCCGAGAACAGCATGCCCAGGCGCTCGGTCACCGGCGGCATCCGCCGCAGCACGAAGCGGATATCCTTGATGAAGCCGAGGTCGAACATACGGTCCGCCTCGTCGAGCACCACGACCTCGACCTGCGAGAAATCGAACACCCGCTGCTTGAAGTAGTCGATCAGCCGCCCCGGTGTGCCGATCAGGATATCGACGCCGGCGGCAACCTCGTCGCGCTGCTGCTGATAGCCGGTGCCGCCGTATACCAGGCCCAGGCGCAGGCCCGCGTGGCGCCCGATCAGCTCGGCGTCCCTGTGAATCTGCACCGCCAGCTCGCGGGTCGGCGCCAGAATGACCACCCGCGGCTGGCGCGCCGGGGCGTCGTCGGTACGCGGATGCGTCAGCAGGCGCTGCATCGCCGCGACCAGGAAGGCAGCCGTCTTGCCGGTGCCGGTCTGCGCCTGGCCCGCCACGTCGCGGCCGGCGAGCGCCAGCGGCAGCGCTTCCGCCTGAATGGGCGTGCAGTAGGTGAAACCCGCGTCCTGCAGGCCTTGGAGAATGTGTGGATCGAGCGCGAAGCTGTCGAATCGGGTATCGGTCAGATGGGTCTGGGGCATGGAGATCTGTCGGCGGATGGGTAGGCGGCGCCGGTCTCGACGCGCGGGGCTTGCAAAACTTGATATCTTTGGCTCAAATAGCATCTTAACCCTGGGGGCAAGAACAAAGCCAATCCGCCCCGTCCCGCCCCGCCGCGGCCATCCTGCAGACCGCACCGCAAGGCATCCGCGGCCCGCATTCAGACAAGCCGGAGAAAGATCCAAGTGAGCGAACGCATCCTCCATGTGACGGATGACACCTTCGAGCAAGAAGTGCTGCAATCCGAAGAACCGGTCCTGGTCGACTACTGGGCCAACTGGTGCGCGCCCTGCAAGATGATCGCGCCGGTCCTCGAGGAAATCGCCGAGGAATACGCCGGGCGCATCAAGATCGCCAAGCTCGACATCGATCAGAACCGTGCCGTTACCGAGCGCTTCAACGTCCGCGGCATTCCGACACTCATCCTGTTCAAGAACGGGGAAGCGGAGGCCATCAAGGTCGGCGCGGTGTCCAAGTCGCAGTTGAAGGTGTTCATCGACAGCAACCTATGATGAGCAACCGAACAATCGCTCGCTCGGCAAACTGAGCCGGGCAACCAAGAACCACCAACCACTGTCGGGCGGCCTGATCGGGCGCCCTTCGTCCCCCGCCCCCGCCGGCCCGTTCGTGCTCTAACCGGCTGCTTCCCGGCTGTCCCCCCCGGCCCGCACCGCAGAGACATCCCAAGCCGACGGCAAAAAGACCGCCATCACCAAAACCGAAATGAATCTTACAGAACTCAAGAAGATGCCCGTTCCCGCGCTGGTGGAACTGGCACAGTCCATGGAAATCGACGGCGTCGGCCGTTCGCGTAAACAGGATCTGATTTTTTCAATTCTCAAGGCCCAGGCCAAACGCGGCGAAGACATCTACGGCGATGGCGTTCTGGAGATCCTCTCCGACGGCTTCGGTTTCCTGCGCTCGGCCGACGCGTCCTACTTGGCGGGCCCCGACGATATCTACGTCTCGCCGAGCCAGATCCGGCGCTTCGCGCTGCGTACGGGCGACACCGTCTCCGGCAAGATCCGGCCGCCGAAGGACGGCGAGCGCTACTTCGCGCTGCTCAAGGTCAGCGACATCAACTTCGACCGGCCGGAAAACGCGAAGAACAAGATCCTGTTCGAGAACTTCACGCCGCTGTTCGCCCAGGAGCGCCTGAAGCTCGAGATCGGCAACGGCAGCACGGAAGATCTGACCGCCCGCACCGTCGACTTGGTCGCGCCCATCGGCAAGGGCCAGCGCGGATTGATCGTGTCGCCGCCGAAAGCCGGTAAGACGATGATTCTGCAAAACGTGGCGCAGTCCATCATGCACAACCATCCGGAAGTGTTCCTGATCGTGCTGCTGATCGACGAGCGCCCCGAGGAAGTCACCGAAATGGCCCGCTCGGTCCGTGGCGAGGTCATCTCCTCCACCTTCGACGAGCCCGCCACGCGTCACGTGCAAGTGGCGGAAATGGTTATCGAGCGCGCCAAGCGCCTGGTCGAGCACAAGCGCGACGTCGTGATCCTGCTCGACAGCATCACCCGCCTGGCCCGCGCCTACAATACGGTGGTGCCGTCCTCCGGCAAGGTGCTCACCGGCGGTGTCGACGCCAATGCGCTGCAGCGGCCCAAGCGCTTCTTCGGCGCCGCGCGCAACGTCGAGGAAGGCGGCTCCCTGACCATCATCGCCACGGCCCTGGTCGACACCGGCTCGCGCATGGACGACGTCATCTACGAGGAGTTCAAGGGCACCGGCAACATGGAGATCCACCTTGATCGGCGTATTGCCGAGCGGCGCATCTTCCCGGCCATCAACATCAACCGATCCGGCACACGCCGCGAAGAACTGCTGATGCGCCCTGCCGAGCTGCAGAAGATGTGGATCCTGCGCAAGATCCTGCATCCGATGGACGAGCTCGCGGCGATGGAATTCCTCGTCGACAAATTGAAGACGACGAAAACCAACAACGAGTTCTTCGACTCGATGAAGGGCTGAGGCCCACGCCCGCCGAGCGCTGCCCGCCGCGGCCGCTCGCCGGTCCCGCCGAGCACCGGCATCCGCCAGCCCCGGCCTCCAGCCCACGGGACTGCAGTCTTGGTCGCAACACGCCGAATCACCGCCGACCGAGCCCGAATCGCAGCCGCTGTCGCCGCCGCCGCCCTGCTCGTCGCGGCCGCCGTGCTGGCGTTTCAGCTGATTACGGAGCTGCGCGAGCTGCAGCGTGTCCGGGCCGACGCCGCGGAGCTGCGTGACGTGCGCTATGGCCTCCTCAACGCCGAGATCTGGGTCGAGCGCATCTCCGATGTGCTTGCCCGGCGCATCGACAACTTCGAGGTCACCGAGGCCAACCGCCCGCAGGTAAAACGCAGCATCGAGCGTGTGCTCGATCGGTTGCTGGTGGAGATGGAAACCTACATGCGCCGGCGTAACGCCGCCGGCGACAACTGGGTGGAGCGCTTCCAGGGCCAACTGCGCCAAGGCGTCCAAGATCTGCTGCTCGATTTCAACGAGCTGCGCGCCCGGGTACCGGCCTATGCCGACGCCGTCATCGACGAGCTGAACCGACCGGCCACCCGTGCCGAGATCAAGACGCAGCTGCTGGCCGCCATCGACGAGGCCGCCGGGGCCACCTTTTCGAAAACCAATACCGCCGAATTCGATCGCGTCCTCGCCGATCGCGGCTGCGCCGATGCCGAGCAATGCCTGCGGCTGCTCGGCGCCGAGGCCGCCGAGCTCGAGCGCGGCTCGACCCGAAAAGGCCTTTGGATCGCGCTGGCCGTGCTGCTGCTGTTCGCGCTGTCGGCGTCTCGCCGGCAAGTGCTGCCGCCGGGGCAGATGGCCATGCTGACGGCGGCGACACTGGTGCTGCTCGCCGCCGGGGGGTGGACACCCATGGTCGGGGTCGGTGCGCGCATCACCGAGCTGCGCTTCGGACTGCTCTG
>JAIPFF010000056.1 GCA_021736785.1 Thiohalocapsa sp.
GGGGGTGGTTTGGAGCCGGCCCCTGTAGGCAGACTCCGGCGGGTCGGTTCCGCCATCGCTTCGGCAGCTTCTCATGCTGCCCGGTCAGCTCCTTGCCGACCAAAGCCGCATTGCTGCGGCACACACACTTATCCTGACAGTAGGGGGTTGGCATTAGTAATAGGTTTATTAGCCCGCATAGCCAAGCTGAGATCTCAAAGGCAGGAGCAACTCGCTTAATCGCTCCCGAACTTCAGCCGAGCACGTGTTGTAACGGGGTGCCGCGCGTTCGATGTCAACTGCATTCTCAAGTCGTTTCCCTGAAGGTTCGACACCCAACCAAGCCGAAGCCATTGCGGATGCTCTTGCGGGATCCGCGACCAGCGTCTCAAAGCGCAGTTCTAGGCAGCGTTCCGGCGGAAGCGCATCCAGCGTGTCGAGCGCATACCCAACCTGGTGGAGCGTCGTGTAGGCCATATGAATGACTGGCTCATCCGTCAGGACATCTTCAATCGCACGCCCGGCCGAGCGATAGGCCGCCGGCAACGTGACACGGCCGATTTGATTGTCCAAGCGAGCGGTCATATGGGTACGGCGCAGGCATGTCGTCATTGGATCGCGAATCATATGAATAACGCGCGCACCAGGAAAAGCGTTCAACATTTCTTCGAGCAGTAGAACACTCTCGGGAAGCTTAAAGCCCCACAGTGCCGGCGAACCGGCCGCAGACCACATCTCGATGGCTGCGGCTCTAATTTCTTCACCGATCAACGATCGCTCGTCCCCGAGAATATCTAGGAACTTTCGCAGTACACCTCGATACACCGGCAGCACCATTTCCATGGTATCACCCGAGTTGTTCGTCCTACCGATACAGACGTCGAGATCCTCGGCGAGCAAAGACAATAGCCGGGAGCCGCTTCCGCCTTTAGCAATCAACAAAACAGGTGGCGGAAGATCAGGCGCCCCTCCATTGCAGTCTTCCGGTCTGGTGATTGCCGGGCCCAGCCATTTACGAGCAAAATAGTCGTCTGACAGGGACTTGTCGGCAATATACGCTGGATTTTGCCGATCAACGATCTTGTATGACTGGGCCGGTTGTTGGATCAGCTCACCTGATACATCTCGGTATTTGTGAATCGGAGGTGCGTTGATGACGAACGTCTTGAGCCCGTTGTTGCGCAGGACCAAAGGAAGATCGCGGCCGATGTTGTGAATACTCGGAAGCTTAGGGTCGAGCCTCAAGCCGTGCGATTTGCGGATCACCATTATCAGCTCATCGATCCGTTCCACCTCAAGGAACGCATGTGCTTGGAGCGTATCCGCATAGCGGTGGGGGTCACTCCAATGCCCAAACATTCGAACACCGGCCTGTTGCTCAGGTGCAGTATTCCAGCCGGCCGCTCCCAGCAACCCCCACGGCTGCCGCTCCCGCTCAAGTTGGTCGACACAACGAAATAAATGCTGCTCCCAGAAGCGCGGAAGCAAAACGTCTTCGTGAACAACGACGATAAACTCATGCAACGCGCCCTCAAGACCGGCATTAATCGCCTGCCCCAAACTCTCGAAAGCGTGATTGGAGCGATTGTCAACGGTAATGATTTGATTAACAGGGTCGCGAACGCATTCCGAAGCGAGGATATTGTGATAATACTCGTCCGAGAAATGAACGGTCACGAAAGTGATTGGTGCGACGCCTTGCCCTGCAATAGGAGAAAGACGGGGATACTGACGACACTCTGTCATAAGACACCTGTTTCTTGCTTGCGCCATGACTCATGCAGAACTTTAAAGTTTATCATCTTCGGATGGCGCACGAGCGTTCGCAGCGTTTGGCCGATCTACCATCGCGCGGGATGCTGCCTCGTCGTCCGCGTGGATCGCGTTTCTGAGCTTGCAGATGACCATTGTGGAGATTCGGAGTGGCTTTCCGTTTTCAGGGACAGTCACCCGATTCATTTGACGCCGCGGAGAGCACCCAAGGCAGGCAATGCGGCAACGTCGCATTCCAAGGGTTGGCGTAGTATGGCTGTCTCCCTGGGGACGATAATGCAGAAGACTCCGAATGCGAATACAGGACAGGTCCAGACAAAAAATGGCAAAAAATGGGGACAGACCACGTTTTTTGGTAACCTCCCTTGATCGTCTCGACCGCGAGGAGAACCCGATGCCCAGACGTGCCCGCATCGTCGCCGGCGGGTATCCGATGCTTCGGATGCTGCGGGGCATCGACCGTGCGGCGATCTCTTTCGCGGATGACGATCGCCGGGTTTTCTTGGCGCGTTCGGGGGCTCGCGCGCGCGGAGCTCGGTTGCGGTGCATGCCTACGTGCAGATGACGAACCACGTGCACCTGCTGCTGACGGCGCACGCGGGCGCGGGCGTGGCGCCCTTCATGAAGTGCTTGGGTCAGTCCTACGTGCAGTACGTAAATCGCACGTATCCGCGCAGCGGTCCGCTGTTCGGGGGGCGCGTCGCGCCTCCGTCATCGAGGCCGACGGATATCTGCTCGCTTGCCAACGCTATATCGAGCTGGATCCGGTTCGCGCGGGCCTGTTGCGAACGCCGAGCGACTATCCCTGGTCGAGCTACCAGGCGAATGCGCCGGGCGTACGGGATCCCGTTGTGGTGGCGCATCCGCGGTATGCGTCCTTTGCCAACGCGGACGCCGAGCGGCAGGCGGGGTACCCGGCGGCTGTTCGCCGACGAAGTCGAAGAGGAACTGCTGACGCGCATTCGCGACAGCGTCAACGGCGGCTTCGTATTGGGCAACGCGCGCTTCGAGCGGCAGATCGCGACGATGGTGGGCCGGCGGACGTGGCGGGGCGAGCCCGGGCGGCCGCGATCCGCACGCCCGGATGCGGAGCAGGGAGCGCTTCTGTTTTCATGACTCCGGCCGCGGAAAAGGTGGTCTGTCCCCATTTTCCCCCTCGAAGGTGTTCCTCGCTCGCCTGCTGCTGGTGCTCGCACAGTACCGCCAGACACTCGAGCAACTCGCCCGCGCCATCACCGATGTCGAACAATGGGTCGCGACCGATCACGATGCCCTGTTCGCAGAATGAGCCGGGAGCTCGCCGATTTGTGGGGATACCTCAGGGTCTGCCCCGATTTTCCCAGCGGTACCGGCGCGGGGTGGCGGCGGAAGGTTCGCGTCGCGGCCGTCGGCCAGGCATCCGAGCCGCGCCGATGTCGGGCCGGCTGGAAAGGCGGCGCATCCGGCACTTTGCTACTTTTAGCCGCCCGCTCCGCCTCAGCGCCAAGGATCGATCAGCGTGAGGCCGCAGCCCTCGAAATCGCTCAGGTTACGGGTAACCACTGCCGCGCCGTGCACCTGCGCGATGGCGGCGATCTGGCAGTCGGGAAACCCGATCGGACGGCCGGCCGCACGGCGGCCGGCAAAGATCTCGGCGAATGCGACGGCGGCGGCGCTGTCGAAGGGCAGCACCCGGCCGGCGAAGTCCTCCGCGATCATGGCCTCGATCGCCGCCATGATCTCCTGGCGCCTCCGGCCCGCAGCCAGGATCGCCTCACCACGCCGCAGCTCGGCTTCGCTCACCGCGCTGAGGTGAAGTTCAGCGGCATCCTGATGGCCGAACCAACCGAGGACATTTGCGGAGGGGGTCGGGCGCATCAGCTCAGAGATGACGTTGGTGTCGATGAGGATCATCGCCGCGCTCGCGTCAATCGAAGCGCGGCGGGTCGGGCATCGGCTCGCGCGGCGGAAGGTCGAGCTCGACGCCGCCCAGCGCAGCAAACCGGCGATGGATGGCTTCACCGAGGTTTTGCGGCGCCGCCGGTTTTGCGATGGCCTGGCGTAGGATTTCACGCGCTTCCTCCTCCATCGACCGGCCGTGCTCGGCGGCCCGGATGCGCAGGCGACGCTTCAGCGTGTCGTCGAGGTTGCGAATGGTGATGCTGGCCATGAACTCTCCCTCAGATTTGTCGGCAGATTAGGCATTGATTGCATTGAATGCAAGCGCGCCGGCACAAGGCTAGCCGTCTTCCGATCGCGATGGGGGTTCCGGGTACAGGTTACGTAATTCCCCCCCGGCACCACAGAACGTGGGAACACAGGGGTGGGTGTGGTTTCTGCTGGCAGCCCCCGCGCCCCGGACAATCCATCGTCGGTGCTGGAAACCGGCCGCGAAATCAGGGAGTCCGGAGAAGCGGCGGCGGTTACATCAGCCGCAGAGGTCGCCGAGGCGGATGGTGATGGCGTCGAACGGTGCCACCCGGATCTCAGAGAGCCGGGGTCAGGTCTTGCAATCCACCATCGGTGTCGTTCGCGCCCCGATCTGAGGTAGGGCCGGGACGGGTCGCCCAATTGTCCGTTATTCGGCGACGGCGTGTATCCGTTCAGCGTTATCAAAGGTGTGGAGCGACGTGCCCCGGCGCGTCTCTGCCGACGCCTTCGCCTGACCGTTCGGCTTCATCGGATAACGACCGAGCGGCACGACCTGCGATCGCGCCGAAGCCGCGGCCGCTCGCTCGCCCTTGTCAGAACGACGCGCGCTTCATCTCCCCTCCCCGATACGCGACAGCGCAACGTGAAACGGATGCAGGCCGCACTGCGCATGTTGCACGCCCAGACCGCCGTGCCCCGACATGGACAGCAGCAGGTTGGCGAACGGATCGGTTCCGTCGGCGCTCGGGCGGACGCTGCGCGCCACGCTTTCCTCGTCGCGGCGGTAGATGGTGCTGCCGTTCTTGATGGTTTCCAGCACCTTCAGTTGGTCCAGGGTCTCCGGGCCCACCGCGGTCGGATCGGCGGAGAGGACCACCAAGTCGGCCAGCTTGCCGGTCTCGATCGATCCCTTTGCGGACTCTTCGAAGTGCTGGTACGCGGGCCAGATGGTCATGGCCTTCAGCGCCGTCATCACGTCGACCCGGTGCTGTGGGCCGAGGATGTCGCCGGAGCGCGAGCGGCGGGTGACGGTGGCGTCGAGGATGCGCATGGAGTCGGGGAAGGCCACGGGCGCGTCGTGGTGGCTGGAGAACTTCATGCCGCGCGCCAGCACCCAGCCGGTCGGCGAGATGTTCTCGGCCGCCACCGGGCCGACGGTGCGCTCGCGATGCCAATCGCCCCAGTAGAAGGTGTGCATCGGGAACAGCGACGGGAAGACGTCGAGCTCGTCGTAGGCGGCCACCTGGTCTTCGCGCAGGAACTGGCCGTGGATCAGCACCGGCCGGCGATCGCCGCTACCGTGCTCGGCGGTGGCGGTCTTGATGGCGGCGATCAACAGGTCCGAGGCGCCCTCGCCATTGGAATGGGTGAGGATCTGGACGTCGTTCTCGAACGCCCAGTCAATGGCGTCGAAGACTTGGTCGCGCGAGGCCGCCTTGTAGCCCGCGTAGTCGGCGGGCAGGTGCGACGGCGGCTTGAAGTAGGGGCGGTCGCGAAGCGCGGTGAAGCCCTGAGGCGAGCCGTCGATGGTCAGCTTGGCGCCGGCCACCCGCAGGCGATCGACGTACTCGCGCGACTCATTGGCCAGGATGTAGTCGCGATCGACCAGCACGTCCGGATAGACGACGACGTCGATGTCGATGCCCTCGTCGGCGGCGACGCTGCGCATGAGCTCGGTCTGCCCGGGGGAGGAGCGCCCCTCCTGCGCCGTCGTGTAGCCGTAGCTCGCGATGAGCTCGGTGCCCGCCAGGAAGATGCTGCGCGCGGCCTTGGGGTCGAGGTCGCGGACCAAGTGCAGCAGGCCGGAGAAGAAGGCGGCCTCTTCCAGCACGCCGTCGGGCTCGCTGCCGGCACGCCGGCGGATGACGCCGCCGGTGATCTCGGGGCTGTCGGCGTTGTAGCCCATGATGTCGAGGGCGCGGGAGTTTGCCACGCCGATGTGGCCGGACTGGTGGATGACTAGGACGGGCAGGTCTTTCGAGACCGCGTCCAGGTCGTCGCGGCTCGGATGCCGCTGTTCGGCCAGCTGCGCATCGTCGTAGCCGAAACCGAGGATGAAGCCGGCCGCCTCGATCCGGTTCGGGTAGGCCGCCGCCCAGTCCCGCAGCACGCGCTGCAGGTCGGCGATCGAGTTCACCTCGCCGTCCGGCGCCGGCAGCATGTTGGCCGACAGCGCCTGCACGCCGATCATGTAGACGTGGCCATGGGCGTCGAAGAAGCCGGGGAGCAGGGCGCGCTCGCCGAGCTCGACCCGTTCGGTCTCGGGCCCGACCAGCGACGCCGGCGGCGCGCCGGCACCGACGTCGATGATCCGCCCGTCCCGCACCGCGACGAAGTCCGCCCGCGGCAGCGCATCGTCCATGGTCAGGATGGTGCCGGTCCAGAGTCGGTCGGCCGGCGCGTCGGCCGCGGAAACGCCCGGGCTCGCTCCGGCAGCCAGGGTCGCGCACAGCAGCGCGGCGCACGCGTGGGCCCTATCACTTCGCATGGACTATCTCCGTTCTGACCTGGCTTGTCGCTCTGCGGAATTGGAGGTTAAGGCGAGAACTTCCAATGGAAAACATCCTCTCCGATGCGATGCCGGGCCGATGGTCGCCATCGCCGGGACGACCGACCCAGCGTCCGATCCAATCCATCGGATGTTCGAGATCGGCCCTTCGAGCACTGATCTTCGAGCACTGAATCTTCGAGCACTGGGTCCTGGCCGAGACCTGCAATTCGCGGCCGGTGCTGCATGGCCGCAAGACCGGCTGCGCGGAGAAGGGCTGCCGGAGCCGGGCTGAGCCCCGCGGAATGGGGATAACCTTCAACGGCTCGCCGCGCGGCTCGTCGGCACGCGCCCGTGCTACATCGACGTGATGCGTGCTCGGCCGTCGCCGAAGCTGTAGCTGCAAAGCACCTGGTAGGTCTGCCCTGCACGCGAGACGCGCATGACGGTATCGGTGCCGATCTCGCGTCCGCCGCTGCCGGTTACCTTGCGGAAGCCGCCGATGCTGATGACTTTCAGACGTTGTTTTTCGGCTTGATCCGTGCACGCGCCGCGGATGACGCCGGCCGTCGGCGTCGGCTTGATCGCCGGTCTGACCGCAGGCTTGGTCTCGGGCTTGATCACGGGCCTTGTCTCAGGACGATTCGTATTCGATTGACAGCCGATCAGGAGCACCGCGGCCAGCAACCAGACAGCAGACTTCAGCATTATTCGAGACCTATCGGGCATTAAGGTGGCCGCGAGTGTAGACCGGCCCCCCCGGCCGTTCGACGTGCGTGTCCGACCACACCCGGAGCTAGCTGCATTCCGACCGTCGAGAATGACCGAGAGAACCGAAACACAATGGCGTACGCGGGCGCCGTCGCTCACCGCAGGCCTCGCGGCGCCGGGCGCGTCGCGGCCAAAACGACTCTGCTCGTTCAGCCGGACGGATCTTCGAACAAATCCGCGACAGGCGCGGCATCGTCTCGCCGCGGCGCCCGCAATCCGAAGTGCTGATACGCGGTCTGCGTGGCCATGCGCCCGCGCGGGGTGCGCATCAGGTAGCCCTGCTGGATCAGGAAGGGCTCCAGCACGTCTTCGATGGTGCCGCGCTCTTCGCCGATAGCGGCGGCCAGGCTCTCGACGCCGACCGGGCCGCCGTCGAACTTCTCGATGACGGCCTGCAGCAGGCGGCGGTCCATGTGGTCGAAGCCCAGTCCGTCGACCTTGAGCATCGCCAGCGCCTGGTCGGCGATGTCGCGGGTGATGTGCCCGCCGGCCTTGACTTGGGCATAGTCGCGGACCCGGCGCAGCAGCCGGTTGGCGATGCGCGGCGTGCCGCGGGCGCGGCGGGCGATCTCGGCGGCGCCGTCGGGCTCGGCGCCGATGGCCAGGATCTGCGCGGAGCGCTGGACGATGCGGGTCAGGTCCTCGGCGGCGTAGTACTCCAGGCGCTGGACGATGCCGAAGCGGTCGCGCAGCGGGGAGGTGAGCAGACCGGCGCGGGTCGTGGCACCGACCAGCGTGAACGGCGGCAGGTCGAGCTTGATGGAGCGCGCGGCGGGCCCGTCGCCGATCATGATGTCAAGTTGGAAGTCTTCCAGCGCCGGATAGAGGACCTCTTCCACCACCGGGCTCAGGCGGTGGATCTCGTCGACGAAGAGGACGTCGCCGGCCTCCAGGTTGGTCAGCAGCGCGGCGAGGTCGCCCGGCTTCTCCAGCACCGGGCCCGAGGTCTGGCGCAGGTTGACCTGCATCTCGTGGGCGATGATGTGCGCGAGCGTCGTCTTGCCGAGGCCGGGCGGGCCGAAGATCAGCGTGTGGTCGAGGGCTTCGGCGCGGCCGCGGGCGGCGCCGATGAAGATTTCCATCTGTTCGCGTACAGCGGGCTGGCCGACGTAGTCGGGGAGCCGGCGCGGGCGGATGGCGCGATCGAGCGCGTTGTCGTCCGCGGCGGCTTCCGGGCTGATCAGGCGGTTGGGGTCGTCGCTCATCGCTGGCCAGGGCTGGGTGGGTTGCTGCTGAAGATAACATCAGTGCGTTATGCCGCGGGAGTCCGGGCTTCAGCCCCGGCCCGGGTCTGAACCGCCATCGCACGGGACGCGGCTGAAGCCGCGTACTCCGGCGCCTTGGAGTCCGGGGCTTTAGCCCCGGCGCGGGCCTGCGCGAGCAGCGCACGGAACGCGGCTGAAGCCGCGTACTCCGGCGCCTTGGAGTCCGGGGCTTTAGCCCCGGCGCAGGCCTGCGCGAGCATCGCACGGAACGCGACTGAAGCCGCGTACTCCGGCGACGGCGGTTCGACCTCTGTGCATATGGGAGACGCCCAGCGGCGGGCGGCGGGCGGCGGCCGCGTCGACCGCGCTTGTGATTCAGTTCTTATTTCCGCCCGGCCGCAGCGGCTAGCATGCTGTATACGTATCGCGCGCGGCGCCGGCGCTCGCTTGTCTGCGCTGTCCGTGCCACGCGCTGCCGGCGGCCGTTCACCCGCCGCCGCTCGCGGCACGCGGCACGCGGCACGCAGCACGCAATACGAAGCTCGCAGCTCGCAGCTCGCAGCTCGCAGCTCGCAGCTCGCAGCACCGAAAGCCCCCGGAGGACCCGATGAAAGCGTTGATCCTATCGAATACCGGTTTCGGGCACGGGTCGCTGTATCCGTTCATCCATTACCGTGACGAGTTGAAGGCGCGCTTCGGGCTGATCTCGGAAGAACTGATCTCGGACGATATCCAAGAGAAGTTCCGGCAGGCCTGCGCGTTCGACGGCGAGCTGATCGTGCTGTCGGTGCCCTGGGATACGGACCGACACAAGCTGCACGATTTCTACCGAGAGCTCCGGCGCGAGCGCCCGGACCAGCGCCTGGTCCATTTCGATTACGCCGACGGCAATCAGACGCCGTTCTTCGGCATCATGCCGTACATCGATTTATACCTGAAGCAGTACCTGAATACGGATTGGAACGACTATCGCCAGCGCTTCCTGGGCGGCTCGAAGTTCATCGAGTATCTGGTCAGCATCGGCATGGCGAAGGACAGCATCCTATCGGAGGTTTGGACGGATCTGTTCCAGTCGGAATTGCAGCCGGAGCACGACGACAAGCTGATGCTCGGCTGGAACTTCGGCCTCTGGAAGCGAATGATCTACCTGGCCGAAGGGCGCAAGGACATTGTGCTGCTGGGTAAGGACAAACCGCAAAACTTCGCAAAGGCCAAGGCGAAGAGCGCGATGGATCTGCTCGGCGGCCGCAAGAAAAGCATCGATGCCTATTGCCGCGCGACCCTCTACGCGGGCTGGACCAAGAAGCACCGCGAATGGACCATCGCCGAGCTGAACAAGCTGGCCGATCAATACAATATCGTCTCGTCGACGGCGAAAGTGTCGTTTTCCGAGTACTACCGCGAGATGTCACAAAGCCGAATCTTCGTGTCGCCGTCGGGCTGGTGCGAATACACGCCCAAAGACTACGAGGCCATGTATTTCGGCGCCCTGCTGCTGAAGCCGTCGCTGGAGCACATCAAGACCGAGCCGGATGTCTGCTTCCCGAACGAGACCTATGTGCCGCTGCGCTGGGACATGAGCGATATGCTCGAGAAGTGCAGCTACTACCTGGAGCACGAGGACGAGCGCGCGCGCATCGCCGAAAACGCCCGCAAAGCCTATGTGGACTACTACGCCGAGAAGCGACTGGTGGACCACATCGGCAAGATCCTGGGGAAGCTGGGGCTGGCGGCCTAAACCCGGCTGTCGCACCCGTCTGGCGCACCCGTCCGGTCCCCCATCTGGGCCGCGCGGTAAGCCGCCCCCGGCCCGGACCATCCTTGCCTACTCCGGGCGGCCGCTTTCGCGTCTGCCTTCTGGGCGGCCTACCACAGGGTCCGAGCGCCTGCTCGGCCAGCGGCGAGGCAGAGCCTTGCGCTCAACGCGGCCATTCGCTCAAACCGGATTCACCGCCTTCAGCGCAGCGCGGATGATCTCCTCCGAGGACATATCGCCTTCGTCCGCAGCACGCGCCATGCGGTTCGCGTCGGCCGGCCTGTAACCCAGCGCGATCAATGCGCTGACGGCATCCGCAAGCGGGCTCTCGTCGGCGTTCCCGACAGCCTCCGCCGCACCGCGGACCAACGGCGCGCCGCTGCCGCCGAGGTCGGCCAACCGGTCCTTCATCTCCATCACCAGCCGCTGGGCGGTCTTCTTGCCGATACCGGGCAGGCGGCTCAGAGCGGTGAGGTCTTCCTGCTCGATACAGAGCGCGAAGCGCTGCGCATCCATGCCCGACAGAATGGCCAGCGCCATTTTCGCGCCGACGCCGGTCACCTTGAGCAAGTTACGGAACAGCACGCGCTCGCGCTCGCGCAGAAAGCCGTACAGCACATGCGCGTCTTCACGCACCACGAGGTGCGTAATCAGCGTCACGCGCTCGCCCACGCCGGGCAGGTCGTAGAAAGCGGACATCGGCACTTCGACCTCGTAGCCGACGCCGCCGACGTCGATCAGCACCTGTGGCGGGTGCTTGGCGACGAGCTCGCCCCGGAGCCTGCCGATCATCGCCGTGTGACCCTGGTGCCGGCGGCATTCAAGGCCGGAAGTCCCGCCACGAGGCCGCCGCGCGCTTGCGCGCGGGGATGCCCATGGAGTGAGCATGACACAGGGCGATGGCCAACGCGTCGGCCTCGTCCTCGCCGGGTGCGGTCTCCAGCGCGAGCAGGATTTTGACCATGTGCTGCACCTGGGACTTCTCCGCGCCGCCGCTGCCGACCACCGCCAGCTTGACGGACTTGGGGCTGTATTCGTGCACGACGACCCCGCCCTTGAGGCCCGCGCAAAGCACGGCACCGCGGGCCTGGCCGATCTTCAGCGCGGCGGTGGGGTCGCGGGCAAAGATGAGTTGCTCGACGGCCATCTCGTGAGGCTTGTGCTCTGCGACCACGGCCGCGATCCGATCGAAGATCATCCCCAGGCGGTCGGGCCAAGGATGCTGCCCGACGCGGATGCAGCCGCTGGCAATGCAGACGCTGCGCTGACCATCGGTGTCGATCACGCCGAAGCCGGTGTTGCGCGAGCCCGGATCGATGCCGAGCACGCGGTGGCGCAGCCGGGCTTCGGCGCCGCCGGCCTGCGCGATGCCGGATGACCCGCCGGAACGATGAAAGGGCGGCTGCATAGGCGTATTGGCTCGGCTCATCCGCAAGGCGCGCTCAGGCGTCCAACGCGGCCATGATCTCGTCGGAGATATCGGCGTTGTTGTAGACCTCCTGCACGTCGTCCAGGTCTTCCAGCATATCGACCATTTTCAGCAGCTTCTCGGCAGTATCGCGGTCCAGTTCTGCTTCGGTGGAAGCACTGAAGGTCACCTCGGAGATACTGGTATCGAAGCCGGCTTGGCTCAGCGCGTCGCAGACGGCGGAGAATTCTTCCGGCGTGGTGATGACATCGAGCGAGCCGTCGTCGTTGACGAGGACATCCTCGGCGCCGGCCTCGAGCGCTGCCTCCATCACGGCATCCTCGTCGGTGCCGGGCTGGAAGCTGATGATGCCCTGCTTGGTGAACAGGTAGGCCACCGAGCCGCTGGTGCCCAGATTGCCGCCGTGCTTGGTGAAGGCATGGCGCACCTCGGAGGCGGTGCGGTTGCGGTTGTCGGTCATGCAGTCGACGATGACGGCAACGCCGCCGGGGCCATAGCCCTCGTAGCGGATTTCTTCGTAATTGTCCGCCTCGTCGGCCCCCGCGCCGCGCTTGATGGCGCGGTCGATGGTGTCCTTCGGCATGTTCGCGGCCAGCGCCTTGTCCATCGCCAGGCGCAAACGCGGGTTGGCGCCGGGGTCGCCGCCGCCTTCCCGCGCCGAGATGGTCACTTCGCGGATCAGCTTGGTCCAGATCTTCCCGCGCTTTTTGTCCTGGGCCGCCTTGCGATGCTTGATGTTGGCCCATTTACTATGTCCGGCCATGAGACTCCTCGTGCTCGGATGCTGCGTTGATCGGCAGCCGCAATCGGCTGCGCCGGTTGATGGTCGAATTTCGGGGTTCGCCCCATAGGGCACCCGGGCGGAGCCGGCACTCGGGCATCGAGAAGATGCCGCCTCCGGCCCGCGACATGACGGCTAGTCTACCATCGCGGCCCGCCGGCTCGGCGCGAACAGCAGGCAAACGCGTGCGCCCGGCGCCGATTCGGCGCGATTGCGAGTCCGCCGGGGAAATTTCGTTTCTTTACGCTGTCCCGTGAATACCGGAGAATCACGGCTTTCGGCGCGCCGTCATCCTCGCCGACTCCGGATCGACAGCCGATGCCGGGGCAACCCGATCCCGACGCCGCAGCCCGGTCCCGGGTGGCCCGCCCTCGCAAACGACCCAGCGCACGCAGCCAAGCCGTAAGCCCGGAGGACGTCTTCCCGTGTCCAATCATCAGATCTTCGAGCATCCGCTGAACGAGCGCATCCGCACCTTCCTGCGCATGGAGCATCTGTTCGAGAAGCTCGATTACTTTCTGCCCCAGCAGCAGGACTGGGGGACGCGCGCGGCCGTGGAGGCGCTGCTCGACATCCTTTCGATCACCGCGCGGTCCGATATAAAGGCGGAGCTGCTGAAGGAGATCGACCGCAACCTGTCGACACTGGTGCGCCTGGGCAACCAGCCGGGCGTCGACCGCTCGACGCTGCAACAAGTGATCAGCGAATTGGAGTATGCCGCAAGCGGCATCCATCGCATGACCGGCCCCATCGGCGCCGACGCGCGCGAAGACGATTTCCTGAAGGGTGTCGCCCAGCGCAGCAGCATCCCGGGCGGCGCCTGCAGCTTCGATTTGCCCTACTTCCATCATTTTCTGATCCAGCCGCCGGAACAGCGCCTGGAGCGTCTGCAGGGATGGCTGGAGGGCATGTTGCCGGTCAGTCAGGCCATTCGACTGGTGCTCTCGCTGGCGCGCACCAGCGCCGATCCGCGCAACCTCGTGGCCGAGGGCGGCTTCTTCCAGGAGGCCTTGGACCCGCAGGCACCGGCGCAGCTGGTTCGGGTGGGTCTCGATCCGTCGCTGCCCTTGTTCCCTGAGATCAGCGGCCACAAGAATCGGTTCAGTATCCGCTTTCTGCAGGTCAACGGCACCGCCAAGCCGGCCCCATACCGAGACGACGTCGACTTTGCGCTGACCTGCTGCGTGTTCTGAGCAACCCACCGCTTTTCGAGACCGCATGAGCAAGACCGTCAACTGCCCCACCTGCGGCCGGCAGGTTCGCTGGGAGCCGGCCTCCACCTATCGCCCGTTCTGCAGCGAGCGCTGCAGGCTGATCGACCTCGGCGACTGGCTGGACGAAAGCCACCGCATTTCCGAGCCTGCCGACGGCCGGCTCGCAGACGACTGGGGCAGCGAGCCCCAGGACGACGAGACGGCAGGCAGGCCGCATCACTGAGGCGCCGAGCGGCCCGGGCGCCGCATCGCGCGCAAGCCTTGCCGCAATACGCCACGGCCGCCCGCGGCGCCGGCACACGCCGGCGCGGCCATCAAGCGCCCTTCGCCGCGCGGCCGTGGTCAGCTCGAAGCACCGGCGACGCGCGTCGACACATGGCCCCGCCGTCGTACTTTGCCCCGACCACCACCGAAAAAGACCCCACCCGAGGAGAGCCCAAAGATGCCCACATCCCCCGTTGCCGTCGTCACCGGCGCCTACCGCGGCCTCGGTCTCGAAACCTGCAAGCAGCTCGCCGAGCAAGGCTATCGCGTGGTGCTGACCGCCCGCCGCGAGGCGGAGGGCAAGGCCGCGGCCGCCAGACTTTCCGGCGCCGGCTTGGACGTGCGCTTCCACCCGCTCGACGTCGGCGACGAGACATCGGTACAGGCGCTGGTCGACCTGTTGAAGACCGAGCTCGGCGGCCTGGATGTGCTGGTGAACAACGCCGGCATCTTTCCTGACCCGGGGCCGGGTGCACCCGAGTCCAGCGTGTTCGAGGCCGATCTCGACAGCATCCGCCGCGCGTTCGAGATCAATACGCTGGCGGCGTTGCGCCTTTGCCAGCGGCTGATACCGCTGATGGATGGCTCGGGCCGGGTGGTCAACGTCTCCTCCGGCATGGGCCAGCTCGGCGACATGAACGGCTGCTGCCCGGCCTATCGGCTGTCGAAGACGGCCCTGAACGCCGTCACGCGGATCTTCGCCGACGAGCTCCAAGGCACCGGGATCAAGGTCAACTCGGTCTGTCCGGGCTGGGTCCGCACGGACATGGGCGGAGCCAACGCGACCCTCTCCATCGAGGACGGCGCGAAAGGCATCGTCTGGGCCGCGACGCTGCCGGAGAACGGACCGAGCGGCGGCTTCTTCCGCCACGGCGAGCCGATCCCTTGGTAGCGCCCGCCTGTTAACCCAGCAGCGTCTATCGCAGCCGTACCCGCGGACCGCGGCTTGCGCTGCGCATCCGCGAGCGGCGTCTCGGCTACCGCGGGGCCGCGCTGCACGGGCGAACGGCCGTCAACCGGCCTTCCGGGCGCGCTCGGGCAACCATCGCCGGCAATTGACAGCCCGTTCGCTCCCGTTCGGAGCAAAAGCCGGCAAAGTAGCGACACCCGCTCTAAGCCACCCGATTCCGCCGCTCCCCTGCCGCGAATGCCGCGATATTGGCCGCCACCTCGTCCATGAGCCGCTGGCGAGCCTCGCGGCTGGCCCAGGCCACATGGGGCGTGACGATGAGGTTCGGGATATCTCGCGCCAGCAGCGGATGATCCGGAGGCGGCGGCTCGACGCCGAGCGTATCGACCGCGGCGGCGCCGATCACGCCGCTGCGAAGCGCATCGGCCAGCGCATGCTCGTCGACGATGCCGCCGCGCGCGGTGTTGATCAGCAGCGCGTCGCGGCGCATCAGCCGGAGCTCCTCGGCGCCGATGAGATTGCGGGTGTTGCCGGCGAGCGGGCAGTGCAGCGAGAGCACGTCCACCTCCGGGAGCAGCGCGTGCAGCGGCAAGCGACCGGGTGCGGGCGGCCCGCCCGGACGCTCGGCGATCAGCACCTGCATACCCAGCGCCCGCGCCGCCTCGGCCACACCGCGTCCGAGCTCGCCGTAGCCGACGATGCCGAGGCGCCGCCCGGCCAGTTCGTGCACCGGGTGTGCCAGCAGGCAAAAGTGCTCGCTCGCCGACCAGTGGCCCGCGCGCACCGAGGCGATCTGCGACTCGAGCGACGTCGCCCGGCGCAGCATCAGCGCGACAACATGTTGGACGACGGAGGGCGTCGCATAGCCGACGACGTTGGCGACGGCGACACCGTGCGCGCGGGCCGCGTCGAGATCCACGTTGTTGGTACCGGTGGCGGCGATGCAGACCAGCCTCAGTCGCGGTGCCGCGGCGAAATGCCCCCCGTCGAGCACGACCTTGTTGCTGACGACGACCTCCGCACGGGCGATGCGCGCCGCGGTGAGCGGCGGCGGCGTGGCCGGATGGCGGCTCCAGTGCTCGCAGACGAGCGCCAGCGCCGCCAGGTCCAGATCGGCCCGGTCGATGCTCCCGAGGTCGAGTATGACTCCATCGGCCAGCGTTCGCCGCGAGCCCGATTTAGGCATGTCGGATTGATCTCCGTTCGGTTGTGGGCCGGGATCCGTTACCGGACTCGGACGTTTACGGCTATCCTGGAATCGTGTCCGGCGTCCGGCGCGGACGCTGCCTGCCGACACATGCTTTTCGGAGCGCAAAGACTCCGGCGCGAACATACAACAACGAAGGAGGAGGCCGCATGAGCGACGTCATCGACCCGGTTATCCTGAATTTTCTCTACGCCTTTATGGGCGGCATGCTGACCCTGCTGTTCATGTGGCTCGGCTGCAAAATCTTCGGCCATATCGTCGACTTCGACGTCCAGGCGGAGCTGGCCCGCGGCAATCAGGCGGTCGGCCTGATGGTCATGGGGATCTTCGTCGGCATCGGCGTCGCGATGGGCCTGGTGATCGGAATGGGCCTCAACTGATGCCCTGGCGTCACGCTGCGCGGGCGGACCGCGCCTGCGATAGAGCGGGGCGTCATCGCGTGCTGCGCCGACTTCCGGGAGGGCGCCTGGCGCGGGGCCCGGCGTGGTTGCTGCTGGCGCCGGCACTGGCAACGGCGGCCGTTTCGCTGGAGCACGTCGATCATAAGCAGTGGACCACGCAGTACGACACCCACTTCAAGAAGTACTCCAAGCGCTATTTCGGTCCCGGCTTCGACTGGCGCTGGTTCAAGGCCCAAGCGATCGCGGAGTCGAATCTGCGGGCCAACGCGCGCAATCCGAGCGGTGCGACCGGCATCATGCAGATCCTGCCCAGCACCTTCCGGGAGATCCGCGGCAAGAATCCGAGCTTCCTGAGCCTGCACGAACCGCGCTGGAATATCGCCGCCGGTATCTACTACGACCGCTATCTGTACGAGCGCTGGCACAAGCGCGTCGGGAAGTTCGAAGAGCACCTGGACTACACCTTCGCCAGCTACAACGCCGGCTTCGGGCGCATCAGTAAGGCCTTCCGCAAGGCCGGCGGCAGCGACGGCGAACCACTGCCCTGGAATCAGGTGGCGGCGCATTCGCCGGGCGAGACGCGCCACTACGTGAAGAAGATCCGCGGACTGATGCGCCACGCGCAGCCGCGGCTGGCGGCCTCCGACTAACCACCGCGGACCGGCGCGTCGTTGCAACGGCGCACGATCCCCGCGACCCGAGGTACTCGGATATCGACACCGGTCGGGCGCGGCACTGCCTCGCCGCGCCCGGCCGGTGTGTCTCAGCGCTCCGCGGTTGCCGGCGGCTGCTGGTTGACCGGCGAGTCGGGGGCGAGCAGGTAGGCCATCACATCGCTGATCTGTTGCTCCGTCAACGTGCCGTGATAGCCGAATCGCGGCATGTTCGTGCACGGAAAATACAGGTGCGCGTTGTAGAGGATGTCGTAGGTGTGCTTCAGCATGGCATCGCTGGTGCCGCGCAGGCTGCCGTAGCCCGCGAGGCTGGGGCCCACCGTGCCATAGGCGACTTCGTTCGGGTCGAGTTGATGGCAGGCATAGCAGTTGCCGCCGGGCTCCTCGGCCGCGTGGTCGTCGTTTCGGTGACCGATGCGGAAGCCATAGCCCGAGCGCGCAATCTGCTCGCCTTTCTTCCAGTCTCCGAGCGCGATGCCCTTTTCCGGGTATTTCATGGACTCATCGGCCAGCGCACTGATACGCGCGGCGGTGGCACGGTCCAGCGGTTTGCCGCTGAGCTTGAGCTCGGTACAGATTTGTTGGATCTCGTCCTGAACCATGCGGTCGCGAGCGGTGCCGCCTTCCTGCGTCGGCGCATCCAGGTCGAAGCCGCCGGCCTCGAAGATCAGGTACTCGGCGAGCGCTTGGGGACTCATGGCCGTGTAGTCGGGGGCGCCGCCGTCGGCGGAGTCCGCGCTCGCGCTGCCTGCGGCAGCCATCGTCAGCAGAGCGGCCAGCAGTGCCGGGGTATGAGGTTTGGTTTTCATTCGTATTCTCCCGTGTGCTCCTCGATGCCTTGGGCTCAGCGCTTTTTGTCAGGCAGGATGGATGGCTGCCCGCGGGCGGCGTCGGTCCAGTAGGACATCAGCGCAATGGCCGCATCGGAGCCTGCAATGCTCTCGGGCTGGCGCATCTGCCAGTAGCATCCGCGCACGCGGTGCTGGCTGCTGCGCACGTTTTGCTGGCCGACGCGATAGGCGGGCCAGGAGATGGCCTTGGTCCATTCCTCGGGGCGGTTGATGTCGGGGAGCACCGATGCGCGAATCCGCTTTCCCGTCGCCGCGTGGCAGGTACCGCAACTGAAGTCGGAGGTGCCGGCACGGCGATAGAACAGGACCTCGCCGGCATCGCGCATGGCCTTCTCCAGCGGGTGCTCCATCGGCGGGTTCCAGGCATAGCCGCTGGACTGGGCGGCGATGAAGGTCTGCAGCTTCATCATGTCCGACGACGACCCGTGGCGGGTGCTGACGGTCGGGTCATCGTCGGCGAATCCCTGGATGGTCGTCAGGCAGTAAACGAGCCGGCTTTCCAGATCCATGACCCGCCCGGTGTCGGCGAAATAGCGGGGCAGTTCGACGTAGGCGCCCTCGAGGACACCGGGGCCCTTGCCCAAGTCGCAGGTCTCCAGCGACACGTTGTTGGGGCCGCGCTGCTCGTAGAAGAGCGCCTTGCCCTCGTCCGCCAGCCAAAGCGCGGCGTTGTCGGGCATCATCATGATGTTCTGCTCGCTCTGCGTCAGATAAGAAGATTCGTTTTTCTCGATTAGATCGCTCAACACTTCTTCCGGCGCGCGTAGCTCGTTTGACAAGACCGGGCCCGCGCAAATCGCGGCAAGCGCAAAACTCAAAAGCAGGTGTCTGATAACCACAAGGTCTCTCCTCCAGCAATATGCTTTTATTTATCGGTTTTTTCTGACATCAGGCTGCATGCCGGCAACGACTTTGCGTGCGGTGTCGTCGGCAACACAGCCTGAGCCGGCTAGAGAGTTGGTTCTCCGGGAGCCAATTTAAAACATCGATAATTTCGTATATTTCAGCGGAATTGCTTCCATTGAGACAGCGACCGCCCGTCGCGACGCCGATTCCCGCTGGCCGACTCAGGACACCTGCCGAGCACGGCGACCGCCACGGCAATCGCCGGAGAGTCGGGCGCAAGGGGTGTCGTGGAGTGACGGGGAGCCGGTCAGCCCGGCCGCACCGGCGGGGCGATGAAGTCGCTGCGCGCAGGCAGCGCTTTCACGAAGACGCGCGACGCCGCGTTGCGGGTGACCGAACCCGCCGGCGCTCGCCGGCTTCGGCTCGGCGCTCTGCATGGATGTCTGCGCCCACCTTTGCGGGTCGATGGATGGCGCAGGTCCATGAAGGGCAAAGATCGATGGGTGCAGGCCGAGTGTCCGCCGGCGGCGGGAAAGCGCGGTTGCGCGCGGCGCATCGGTCCACGGATCTTGCTCGCTTAAATGCGCGTCTCGCCGCGAGAGATGGCCGCAAGCCCGTTGCGGGCCGACGCGGCGGCGGCGCTTACTGGTGAGAGTAGTCGAGCCGCCCGTAGCGCCCGCGCAAGCCGTGCCAAAAACCGAGCGTCATCATCCGCAGATACTGCAGCCGCGGACTCACGAGCGTCGACAGCACCACGTAGCGCTTGAGCATCTGCCCGGCCACCGACAGCTTCCAGCTGCGCGGGATATATCCCTGGCGGAATAACCAAATCGCATTGCGATAGAAATAATAGCTGCGCAGGGGCTTGTGCATGGTCACGGTGCGCCCGAACAGCATCCGCGGCGGCTCGCCGAGCGTATGACCCAACACGGCATCGCAGACGGCAAAGATACGAAAGCCCCGGTGGATGGCGCGCAGGCACCATTCGATATCGACCAAGTCGATGAACAGTTCCTCGCGCATATCGCCGACGGCGTCCAACGCATTCAGCGGAATCAGCGAGCCCGACGCGATGGCGGTATCGATCTCGATGACGTCGCTGGAGCAGTCGCAGCCGAACCATTCCGCTCGGCCGCCGCGAAAGCGCGCGAACGGCATCTGGCGAGTATGGCTGCGGTCGACGTAGTTGGCCGCGACCACGGCTATCGGCACACCGGAGGCCGCCAAGGAGCCGGCAACCGACAGGAGCCGCGCGACCATGTTCGGCGCCGGATCGCTATCCTGATCGAATAAAATCACGTGCGTGGCATCGCGGGAACGGGCCCAGGCGATACCGATGTTCTGCGCTTTCGCAACGCCCAGGTTCTCGCTCAGCGAGATCCAGTGGATGTCCATGTCCGCCATGGCGTGCATCGATTCGCGCACACAGGGCGATGAGCCGTTATCCACCACCACCAGCGCGTCGACTTGGTCGCGGATGTCGGCGAGCCGACCGGCCAGCAGCTTGCGATCCGGAAAGTAGGTGATCACGATGGCAACCACCCGACTCGCCTGTGCTTCGCCGGGCACGGCCGCCGGCAGCTCGATCGGCGGCGAAGGGCGGGAGGCTGGTTTGGGCGGCATGGGCGGTCGGCGTGCAGATTGCGCGGCGGCTGGCTTCCGCGCGCGTTCGGTTGGCGCTTGGCTCTGGTACGGGAGATCATTGCACGCCCCGGAAGGCGTCACATCGTCTGTCTCCGGCCCGGCGGCGATCGGGCAGCGAAGCAAACGCTTCTGCTGCACAATAGCGTCGGCGATGGGACGGTATCGCCGCGGCCAATGCGGCGGGAACGGCAAGACCCTGCGGCTCAAGCGCTAAAGCATAGCTCGTTCCGGCGGTATATTCACGACGCAAGACACCGTCTCCCGGCGGCGGTGCGGCGGAAACCGACCGGATCGAAGACGATGACAGCGATTGCCCCGCACTTGGAACGCATGAAATACCTCTCGGCGCTGATCCGCGAGGTCGGTCCCGGTCCCGCTCTGCGCCGGGTTGCCCAAAAGCTGCGCCACGGAGGCGTATTTCGCAGCAGCGCCGACGATCCAGTGGCCCGCTACGGGTTTGTCTTGCCCCGCCCGTTCGGGGACGCGCCGATTCCGGCAGACGGAAACCGCGGCATCAACTGGATCATCCCCGAGTTTTTTGCCGGCTCCGGCGGCCACACCACCATTTTTCGCATTGTCCGGCACTTGGAGCAGCACGGTTTCGACTGCCGGCTGATCCTCGAAGAGCCCTCGAGACTACCCGATGGCGACGTTGCCAAGCGCCTACTGGAAAAAAGCTTTCCGGGTCTGCGGGCCAACGTGGCCATCGGCCGAGCGGGCATGCAGCCGGCTTGGGCCACGGTGGCGACGGGTTGGAGCTCTGCGTACATGGCCCGCGATTTCCGCGCGACGCGGCACAAATGCTACTTGGTTCAGGACTTCGAGCCGGGCTTCTATCCCCGGGGCACGCGCGGGGCCTTGGCCGAGGCAACTTACCGATTCGGCTTCTATGGCATCACCGCCGGGGATTGGCTGGCCCAGCTGCTGCAGCGGGACTACGGCATGCAGACGACGGCCTTCGGCTTCGGCGTCGATCACGACCTCTACCGCCCGCCTGCCGAGTCGCGCCCCGCGGGGCCGCCGAGCGTCTTCTGTTACGCCCGCCCGGCAACGGAGCGTCGCGGCTTCGCGCTCGCGCTCATGGCACTGGCGCTGGCCAAACAGCGGCTGCCGGCGCTGCGCGTCGTGTTCGGCGGCGGCAGCCTGAAGGGCCTGCGCGTCCCGTTCGAGCACACCAGCCTCGGCACGATCCCGCCGCGGCAGCTGGCCGCCGCGTTCCGAGACAGCGATGCGGCCCTGATTCTCTCGCTCACCAACGCCTCGCTGATGCCGCTGGAGGCCATGGCCTGCGGCGCGCCGGTGGTCTCCAACGGCGGCCCGCACGTGGAATGGCTGCTCGGCAACGACGACATTGCACTGCTGACGCCACCGGCCCCCGAACACCTCGCGGACGGGCTAGTTCGGCTGCTCACCGACGCCGATCTGCACCGGCGGCTATCGCGGGCCGGCATCGAGCGTGCCGCCGCCGCCCGATGGCCCGCCGAGCTGGACAAGGTGCTGCGCTTCTTCGAGACGCTGCCATAAACGCCGCGGCGCTCAAAACCGCACTTCGCCGCGACCGCGACCCTCCGGCAAGCGACGGTTTGGCTTAAGCCAGCGCTCTTAGGAGTCTGGGCTTCAGCCCGGACGTCCCCCCCACTCCGGCACCTCCAAGCGCCCCAGCTTCAGCCCGGCCCTCGCTCTATACCGCTACCGTCACTCCGGGCGACCGAAGCCGCAACGTTTGCGCCCGGATTTTCGCTCACCACCGGAAATTCGGGAGCCGGGTCGAACCGCAGCGCCGCCAACGCGCTTCGGTAGATGGCGAAGCGCAGCCGGCGGGGCACCCCGCCGCGGCGCATTTCGGCGCGAGCCATGCGCAGATACCAGAGATAGGAGCGAAAGCCCTCGTTGCGCAGGCGCCAGGCCGCCTCGTTGCGCATACCGAAGCGATACTTCCACAAACTGTCCGACGACAGCTCGGACCAGTGCACGCCCGCATTGCGCGGCATGTCGTGAACCGCCACCGAATCCAGCACCGCGAGGCCATAGCGCTCGCCGGCCAAGCGACGGGTGTATTCGATATCGTCGAACCAGATGAAATACTCCTTCAACGGCAGCCCGACGCGGCGCACGTCCTCGGCGCGGAACAGACAGCTGACGAACGAGCAGTTACGCACGGCCACCGCGCGTAGAGTCTTCGTGTAGGGCTCGGTCCAGTGGGGGACGACAGCGGGGGTATTCATCAGGCAGGGCGTCACGCCGTCGGCGCTGAGCACCCGCGAGCAAGCAAAAGCCGGCACCCAGCCCAACTGCGCCTCGTGGGCCCGCATCGCCCCCCGCAGCAGCGCCAGTGCATCCGGGCCGGGGTAGCAGTCGTCGTCCATGACCCAGACGTCGTCGGCACCCTCGGCGACGGCTGCGCCGATACCCGCGTGGAAGCCACCCGCACCACCTGTGTTTTCGGGCAAGTGCAGCACCTCGAGGCGCGGATCACCGCAGGCGGCCTCGGCCAGCCAATGCCCGGTACCGTCATCGGAGGCATTGTCGACCACGATCACGCGTTCCGGCGCATCGGTCTGTGCCGCGATGGCCGCAAGGCAGCGCCGCAGCTTTGCCAGCCGGTTGTAGGTGACGACCACGGCCGCAACCCGGCGAACATCGGCGGCGGCGACGGCAGGCCGCGCTCGCGCCGCGGTGCTCGATTGCGACACGGACGATGCCAAGACGGCCGTCGCTGACCGTTTCAACCGAGCGGGCGCACGACGAACGGCGGCATCGGCTCGCCGCGCTGCGCGCAGGCGAGGAACAGGTCGGCAGTCTCCAGCGCCTCTTTGATGGTGACATCCATATCCAGGTACCGATAGGTACCGAGCCGGCCGGCGAAGGTAACACCGGTCTCGCGCTCGGCCAGCGCGATATAACGCTCGAGCTGCGTCTTCTCCCGCGCCAGGCGGATCGGATAGTAGGGGATGTCGTCCTCGCCGCAGAGCCGGCTGAACTCGCGGAAGCAGAGCGTGCGCTCGTGGCTTTCCCAGGGCGAGAAGTGCTTGTGCTCGGTGATGCGAGTGTAGGGCACGTCCTCGTCGCAATAGTTAATGACGGCGTTGCCCTGGTAGTCGCCGTCGTGACGGAAGGGCTCGAAATCTAGGGTCCGGTAGCCGAGTCGTCCAAGGCTGTAGTCGAACCAGGCGTCGATTGGGCCGCTGAAGAACACGTGGTTGAATTCGCCCTTGCGGGACGGATCGAAGGGCGTGCTCAGGTGCACGGTGACGCCGTCGACGGCCAACACGCGCTCCACAAGCGCCGTGTAGCCCTCTTCGGGCATGCCCTGGTATTTGTGGTTGAAGTAGTTGTCGTCGTAGTTGAAGCGCACCGGCAGGCGCTTGAGGATACTGGCCGGCAGCTCGGACGGGTCGATGCCCCATTGCTTGCGCGTATAGCCGCGGAAGAAGGCCTCATACAACTCGCGGCCGACGAAGCGCAGGGCCTGCTCCTCGAAGCTGACTGGCTCGGCGATGGACGTGTCCGAGAGAGATGCAATATAGGCCTTTGCCTCTTCCGGGCGGAAGGTCTTGCCGAAAAACTGATTGATGGTCAGCAGGTTGATCGGCAGCGTGAAGACGCGCCCGCCGGTGATGGCCTTGACGCGGTTCACATAGGGCATGAAGCGCCCGAAACGGTTGACAAAGGCCCAGGTGCGCTCGTCGTCGGTGTGGAAAATATGCGGCCCGTAGGCGTGGCACATGACGCCGGTCTCGGCGTCGCGGGCGGTATGGCAGTTGCCCGCGATGTGGTCCCGCGCCTCGAACACCGTCGCCGTATGGCCGGCATGCGCGAGTTGGTTGGCCAGTACGGCGCCGGTAAAGCCGGCGCCGACGATTGCAACGTCCAAAGTGATTCTCCGAGTAAGAAGCCGGCAGCGCCGACGCGCCGTTGTCGCCGGCACCGATCAGGCGCACTTAAGCTGCCCAAGCTGCCCAAGCTGCCCAAGCTGCCCAAGCTGCCCAAGCTGCATAGCGTGGCAGGAAACCATCATCGACGCCAACCCGCGGGAGTCTGGGCTTCAGCCCGGACGTCTTCCCGCGCCCGCACCGATGCTCCGTCCGCGGCGTGCCGCAGACTCCCGGCGCCCGGCTTCGGCGCGGGCGTGGTCGCGTGGCGGCATTCAGCAGTTTGGCGCCGGTGCTGCCGGCAAGGCTATCCCACTGCAGTGCGAGCGAGGTCGGGGCCAAGCCCGGCCAAGATCAGGGCGATCCGCTCTTCACTTTGGGGCTCGGCATATAGGTAGCCTTGTCCGGCAGGACAGCCGTTGGCCACCAGGAACCGCGCCTGGGCATAGGTTTCGACGCCCTCGGCGATCACGTCGAGACGCAGGCTGCGGGCGAGCATGATGATGCCGCGCACGATGGCCGCGGCATCCGGGTCGGGCAGATCGGCGATGAAGGATCTGTCGATCTTGATGCGGCGCAGGGGCAGTCGGCGCAGGTAGGCCAGCGAAGACCTTCCGGTGCCGAAATCGTCGATTGCCATCGAAACGCCCATGCGGGCGAGCTCCTCGAGCACGCTCCGGGAGTCACCGCCTTCCTCGACCAACAGGTCTTCGTTGAGTTCGAGCTCGATCGTCTCGGATGACAGCGCGAATGCATCGAGCAGCGCTGACACCTGCCCCGGAAATTGCCGGTCCGCAACCTGCTTCGCCGACACGTTGAGGGCCAGGCGCGCGGGCGCTTTGCCCGCGTTCAACCAACCGCGGTATGTGGCGAAGGCCTCCGCCAGCACCCATTCGCCGATGGCGCCCATGATGCCCCCGCCCTCGGCGATCTCGAGAAAATCCACCGGCATCAGAATGCCGCGCTCCGGATGACGCCAACGCAGCAGCGCCTCGACGCCGAGCACTTCGCCGGTGGCGATGTCGATCTGCGGCTGGTAGTGGAGCACCAGCCCGTCCTCGGCGAGTGCCTTGCGCAGCCCGCTCTCGAACGCGATCCGTTGCTGGACTTCGTCGGTGAAGGTCTTGTCGTAGAAGACGAGACGATTGCGGCCCCGGCTTTTGGCCCTGTACATCGCCGTGTCGGCCATCTGCAGCATGGTCTCGGTGTCGTCGGCATCCACGGGCGCCAGCGCAATGCCGATGCTGAGCGTGAGGCTGATCTCTTGCCCGTCGGCGAAGAAGCGCGATGCCTGCGCCGCAGCGAGTAGTGCCGAAGCCAGCGCCTCCGCTTCCTGCCGATCGCGCAGCGATTCGAAAACGACGGCGAATTCGTCGCCGCTGATGCGCGCGAACGTCTGCGCCGGCGGCACGACTGCACCCAGCGCGGCGGTCAGCTCCGACAGCAGGCGGTCACCCGCGCTGTGGCCGAACGAATCGTTGACCTGCTTGAAGTTGTCGAGGTCGATGAACAGCAGCGCCAGCATGCCGTCGCGGGCACGGTTTCGCTCCAGCGCCTCGCGCAGGCGCTTGTGTAGCGACAGCCGGTTGGGCAGACCGGTCAGGTGGTCCTTGTGCGCCATGTTGTCGAGGGCCTCTTCGGCCGACTTGCGCGCCGTCACGTCCATGATGACGCTGTCCCAGACCACACCGCCGTTGGCGACCGCGCGCGGTTTACCGCGTCCCTGAAGCCATTTATTCCGCCCGCTCGGCGTGCGGATGCGCCAGGCATGCTCCCAATCGCAGAGATCGCGCGCCGAACGCTCCAACGAGCCGCGCAGCGCCTCGACATCCTCCGGCACAACCATGCTCCAGAGCAGAGCAACGTCGTGCATCAACAGCGCGGCATCGACTTCCCATAGGTCCCGACAGGCATCGCTGACATACAGTACCCGACTCCGGCCGTTGGTGAGCGTCAGATAGCGCAGGATCACGCCGGGGATGTTCTTCGTCAGATTGCGGAAACGCTGCTCGCCCTCGTCAAGCGCCTTGCGCGCGTGGACCGCACCGGTCACGTCGCGGCCGATGTAGACGATACCGTCGACATTTCCGTCGGCATCGCGGTGCGGCGCGGCGAGCAGATCCATGCAGCGCCGACCGGGCGCGGCCAATTCCATCCACAGCTCGGCGCGCACGCGCTCGCCGTCGATGCAGCGCTGCAACAGCGGACGAATCTGCTGCGCGGTCTCCCGGTCGCAGATGTCCTGCAGCGGTCGGCCCTCCATCTGTCGGGGGTGCAGCCCGTAGGCGTCGCCGCAGCTCTCGCTGACGCGCCGGATGATCAGATTTCGGTCCAGATAGACCACAAGGTCGGGAATGGTGCCGAGGATGGCATCGTTCAGCTCCAAGCTGCGCCAGAGCGCCAAATGCATCTGCTTGCGCTCGGTGATGTCCTTGATGACTCCGACATAGACAACCGCGGCGGCGCCGGCGACGGGCAACGCGCGGGCGTGATCGCTGACCCATATCTCCACACCGTCGGCACGCAGTAGCCGATACTCGCGATAGAACGGGACGCCGCCCGCGCGGCTCGCGGCGATGTCGGCGAGTACCGGCTCGCGGTCCTCCGGATGCAGGTGGGCGTACCAAAGCACATCGGCGGCGCGCAGGTCTTCGTCGGCGATTCCGAGTAGCCGGCGTAGCTGGTCGTTGACGAAGCGCGGGGTGGTCTCGTCGCCCCCATCACAGACGTAGACGACCAACGGCAGGTGCTCGGCCAAGGGACCCAGCGACTGCATCTCGACAGTCAGGGCGCCGGCGATCGCCGGGCGCTGCACCGCGGGTTGAATGGCAGCGTCGTTCATGCGCAAATGTCGAGGTATCGCGATCTGTTGGCGCCCGGAGCACCGCCGCTCGGACGCATGGGCGCGCAGCGCGCTCGCGCCGGTCGATTCATCTCGTCAAACGTGCCGCGAGACATCCGTTGCATCTCGATCCCCTGCCCGAACTGAGACTCGAATACCGCCGGCGGACTCCGCGGCGGCGGTATCACTCCAATACCCGCCTTGCACCGGCAGGTTTGCTGCCGCTGGCGGCGGCCGCGCTCGCGCTCGCCGGCGGCTGCGCGACCGGGGTTCCCGCGGACATCGATGCCGCCGCGCTCGACCCGGTCGGGATTGCCGATGTCAGACGCGACCTGCAGGCCCATAGCGGCGCCCGCGTGCGCTGGGGCGGCAATATCCTGCAGGTCGACAATCTGGCCGACCGGACCGAGATCGAGATCCTGTCCCGGCCTTTGACGGATGCCGGCAAGCCACGCGCCGATGCCGATGCGCAGGGCCGCTTCATCGCGCGCATCCCCGGCTTCGCCGATCCCGCCGAATACCCGCGTGACCGTTTGCTGACCGTGGTCGGCACCGTCGACGAGCTCGTCACGCGGCCCGTCGGCGAGTACCCCTACCGCTACCCCGTGCTCGCGGTGACCAAGCAGCATCTCTGGCCGCAAGCGCAGGCAGCGCCGAGCGATTCTCCCTATTTCCCCGGGTACCATCCGTGGCTCGGTCCCCGGCCCTGGTTTAGCCCCTGGTATGGACCCTGGTATGGACCCTGGTATGGACCCTGGTACGGCCCCTGGTAATGTCTCCGCACAGGTCGCCGGCGAGCCGCTGCGCATACTCGAACCGTGACTGCTGTCATCATCGAACACCTGTCTCGATCGAACTGCGGAATCAATCACACTGCGCCGACGCCGTGGCGGCGATGTCGGGCAGAGGTTTGCAACGACACAGAAGGGCGCACGGCGCCGCCGGATACTCGCCGTTTAGCCGCGGTTCCGTGGCGTGGTCGGTAGGCCGCCGGATATCCAACATCGAACAGGTAACATCGGATAATCAACACCGGAAGGAACGCGCCCGGACAACGCTATGGCATTACATCGATTTCTTGTCGCAGGCTCGCGCCGCGCGCTCGCGGCGCTTGCCGCCTGCGGGCTGGCGCTGGTGACGCTGGCGGGGTGCGCGACAACCCCCGACGACTGCCGGGCGCCGATCGGCGAGCGCGGCTTCACGCCCAAGCAAGCGGCACGATCCGACAGCGCCGTCGGACGTGCCGTGACCTGGGGCGGCACACTGGTCGAAGCCCGCAACCGGCCCGATGCCACCGAGCTCGAGATACTCGGCTATCCCCTGACGAACTGTGGACGACCGCAACTGTCGAAGAAGCCCGTGGGCCGTTTCATCTTGGTCCGGCCGGGCTATCTGGAATTGGCCGACATCGCACCCGGACGCGAAATCACCGCAAGTGGGCGCATCCTCGGGATCCGCGAGGGGCGCATCGGTGATACGGACCACCGGTTTGCATTGCTTGAAGACGCGAATCCGACCATCTGGCCGCCGCGCGGCGGCGAGCCCGCGCGCATCCGCCCCCGGATCAGCATCGGCGTCGGCGCCGGCAGCGGTTGGAGCGGCGGTGGGGTCGGCGTCCTGTTCTGAGCGCGCGAACAAGGCCGAAAGGGGCCTGTCCTCGGCGGCAGCCGAGCAGTCCGGTCTCCGGAAGAGCAATCCGCCTGATTGCCACGGGCCGCGGCAACCGCCGCGACGGGTGCCGCGAGGTCCGACCTAGGCCGCAGCGGCTACGCTAGAGCTTAACGCGGGTGTCGACGTCGCTGCGCGAGACGCCGCGCAGGATGCCCTCGATGATCTCTCGGCTGCGCTCTTCGTGGGGCGTCTGCTTTCCCTTGCGGGCCGCGGCGAAGAACTTCGCCAGCGTTTTGTGATCCTCCGACGACAGCGCCTCGGTAAAGCCCCGCTTTTTCGCCTGATGCTTCTCGGGCACCTTGTGCAGCGAGTCCTCGTCCGCCGCTTGGCGGCCGTGCGACCAGTTCATGGCCCGCGCGCTGTAGAGAATGATCCGGTCGAGCAGCACGAACGGGAAACGCGGATTCGTCACCGGCCCCATCGTGAAGCGCTCCACACCGAGGGTGCGCTGAATGTCGATTTTCGCCAGCGCCGCACCGCCCAGTACACCGAGCACACCCCCTGCGGTGCCGCCGATCAGGGCCGCGGCGCCGAGCGAAATACCGCCGACGACAAGGTCGATGGCACCACCGGTCGCCGCGCCGGCGGCAGCGCCGGCGACGGCCATCTGCCGCTGATTGAGCCCGAGGGCCTGACCCACTTCCCGCGAGAACAGATCCTTGCTCAGCAAGGAATCCGACGGCAGATCCCAGACGTTGTGGTGAAAGTGGGCGCGGATCTTCTTCTGGGCGTCGCTCTCCATGCGCCGCAGGCCGTTCTGAAAGGCCTCCGCAAGCTTCTCCCGAATCGCCTCTCGCTCGTTGTCGGAATCGACGTCGTCCACCTTCACGATGCGCGTGACCTTATAGGCCAGTGCCTCGTGCATCAGTGCGACGATGGTCTGCGCCGACTGCTCGATACGCCGCTCCCAATCGCGCTGGAACGCCCGCACCGTCTCGGTCAACATCGGCTCCCAGCGCTGATCGATGGTTTTCAGCGCGTTGAGCAGCGCGATCCGCTCGGCATAGGTGGCGCGATGGGCATTGAATTCGCGCACCGAGTTGAACGACTTATTCAGCGCATCCTGCCAGGCGGGCATGTGCTTATCGATATTGGTCAGATTATTGAGGATCGCCATGCGCGGGCGCCCTGTCAGGCGCAGCAACTCCATCTCGGTGCGATCCTTCTCCTTGATGCGCTTGGAGCCGTCGACCACGAGGATGATGCCCGCCCCGTCGGCAACAGGCCGCAGCAAGGCACAGTCGTGGCTGAACAGCGGGTCGTCACCGTGCTTGGCGACGAAGGCCTCGGCCAAATCGCGCTCGTCCGGATGGGCCTGAAACCATTCCAGAATATCGCTCGGGTTCTGGAATCCGGGCGTATCGATGAAGACCATGATGTTCTCGCCGTCGATCACGACCGGATATTCGTCCGACGTGGTCGTGGTGCCGGCGCGCTTATCGATGGCGATGCGGTCGTTCTCGGTCAGCGTCGCCACCACCGACGACTTGCCCGCGTTCGGGTGGCCCATGATCGCCAGCACCGGGATGTCGTCTCTCGCCGTCATGACTGCTCCTCGGCGGGCCCGGCCAGCATCTCCAGGCGCAGGTAGGGATCGCCCATCTGATCGATTTTGCGTTTCCAATCGGTGAAATCGAACTCACTCAAAGGCGGCAGCGGATCATCGCCGTCCGGATCGCCGACCAGCGCCAGCACCACCTGCGCATGCTCGCCGGCGGCGGCACGCACCGCGCGCAGAAAGCGCAGGCTCTCCGTGATCGGCGGCTGCGAGCCGTCTTGCACCAGTGCCACCCGGGCCGGCGGCGCGCGCCAGCGTCCTTCGGCGATCAGCGACGTTGCCTGGTCAGCCATCGCGCGGCCGCCGCCGTAGGTCGCGGAAGCGGCTACCTGCCAGCCGGTGTGCTGGCGCAGCATCTGCTGCAGACGTGCATGATCGGATTCTTCCAGCACGTCGGCGACGTCGATGTGGAGCAGCAGCACACAGGCCCCCGCAGCGATGTCGACGCCGACCGCCGAAGCGGGCGGCGGTGTCTGCACCGGTGGCGCCGGCTGCTCGGGAGAGAGGGACCGCTCTGCCCGGGGCTCGGCCGGCGGTTGCGCCGGCGCTCTCCGAGCTGTTTCCGGCGCTTTTTCGCCGGCGCCGGCTCGCTCGAGCTCGGGCTCAGCAGCGGGCGCCGCGGCAGGCTTATGCACCGGCCCGGTTTCTTCCGCAGCGGGCTTCTCCTCGGGTGGGCTCGGAGCGGGCTCGGCCCGTTCTCCCCGCGACACATCCGCGCCCGGCTCTGCCTTGCCCTTCGGCTTTGGCTTGGGTTTTCGCTTCGGCTTTGCTTTCGATGCCGGAGCAGACGCCGGCTCGGGCTCGCTCTTCGGCAAGGGCGCCACCTCCGGCCCCGCCTCGCCCTTCGGCTCGATGGTTGCCTCGGGCTGCGCCTTCGCCTCCTGCCCGACCTTCGGCCGCCCGTCGCGCAACGGTACGCGTGCCGGCTTGAGCAGCGTGCTTTGCTCGGCCGAAGGCTCCTGCGCGGACGGCGGTCGCGCAGCGCCGGCCGATTCAGCTGGCGCCGGCGGCCCACCGCTCGGCGGCGGAACCGGAATCGTCTCGCCGGCAACGGTGTCGGTCGGCGGCGGCTTGCCGCTCGGTTCCGGCCGCGGTGCCGCGGTCGGTGCAGTCAGCGGCTTCAATGGTGCCGGAATGGGCATTTCCGGGCCTTGGCCGCTGCCGAGCTCACCGGTCTGCAAACTGGGCGTGATCAGGCGCGCGTAGAGGCCCTGGGCACGCTGATGCGTAAAGGGTAGGGCGGCAAGCGCACGGCGCTGCTTGAGCACCGACAGCCCGAGCAGAATCAGCCGCGGCAGCAGTCCGTAGGTGATCACCGCAAGGACGACGAACCAGCGCCACGAGCGCAGATGCGCCGCGTCGAGAATATACAGCGGATCCTTCAGATTGATGCGCGTGCCCGCGATTTGCTCCAGCGTGGGCACGCCGACGCCGTCGCCCAATAGCCACGTCCAAGGCAGCGCGATGAAATGCGCGATGGAATGGATCGTCTGCGGCTGGACATTCAGTGCCGACCCCCAGCCGAAGGCCAAGTCGGTAAACCACTCCAGCGCGACGGTGATGATGATCGCCCCGATGTTGAAGCCGATACCGAACACTTGGGCCGGAATCAGCACCGGCAAATAGGACGCGGAGCCGTACAGCGCGTAATGGGCTTCGAGCAGCCCGCGCCTAGTCTCGGCGCGCTCGCGGATATCGGGCGGGGTGTGCGCCAGCCGCTGGCGCTGCACCCAACGCGCGGTGCGAGAGAACAGAGGCTTGAAGATGTTGCCGATCAGCGAGAAATCCTGCGCCGCCGTCTTGACCGCGGATGAGCGCCGGCCATACCAGAAAGCCAGCGTGGCGCCCGCCAGCACCAGTTGCAGGATGACCAGCACGAAGACGTACCAGGAGACGTTGACCGGATGCACGCCGTCGTACTGCAACAACGCCGACGCCACACCGATGCCGGTCACGAAACCGAGCACACCGAGGCCGATGGTCACCAGCCGCTGACCGCGCGCGAACGCCGCCCCGGGTAGCAGCGGGCGCAAGGCGGGATCCTCGTTGCCGCGGCGGGCGGCGAGCCAGCGTCGCAGCGCCAGGCTGCGGTGCTTGGCGGTGTGCTCGGGCAGACGCAGCGCGGGCTCGATCTTGTCGCGATACAGGCGACGGTCACGCTCGACGAGTCGCTTGCGCTCGCTCGCGGACTCCCGCATCAGGCGCTCGTCCTCGTCGATGTAGTAATCGAAATCGATTAAATCCGATACCGACCAGCGGCCGCTGTCTTCCGGGTCGGGGGCGGATCCACTGGATGGGGAATGGGAATACATGGCTGGAAACGGCTATCGGGCTGCCAAGGCGCAAGCAAGAATGTAAAAGTCGCCGACTCTGCGAACGCCGCGGCAGCGGAAGGCTTGACGGCACTCGCCGTCGAATCGCGACGACGACGGCGGAGCACGCCACCGAAAGTGTACCCGCATTCGCGCATGCTCACAGTCGGGGCGCCGGCGAAGATGCACCTTGGCTGCAAACGCCGGCCGCCGGACTCGGACGATCGCCCTGCGCACGGGCATCACTGCCCGATGCCTGCAACGCGAGCATGCTCACGAGCAAAGTATACCGGGCTCGGTAGGGGATCAAGACAGAGCTTGACCGGCAGCGGCTCGGAACTGGCGCAAAGCCCGAGCACACAAGTAGGATGTGCCCGCGCCCGAGCGATCATGCCGTGCGCGGCGTCGACGATTTGCCGAATGGTCCGGCCCGACTTCGGCGAAGCCATGCACCGCGTCGGCACGCGGACAGACGCCGTCACTCATTTACAACCAGCGGAAGAACGCATGTCCACGCCCGATCAACCCGATTCCGGGGACGTCAGAGCCTATTTGCTCGATCTGCAGGACCGCATCTGCGACGCCTTGGCCGCAGAGGACGGCGGCGCCGGCTTTCGCGAGGACGCCTGGGAGCGTCCCGAAGGCGGCGGCGGGCGCAGCCGAATTCTCGAAGGCGGCGAGGTGTTCGAGAAAGGCGGCATCAACTTCTCGCACGTCTACGGCAAAGCGTTGCCCCCCAGCGCCAGCGCCAACCGCCCGGAACTGGCCGGACGCGGATTTCAGGCCATGGGCGTCTCTTTGGTGATGCACCCGCGCAACCCCTACGTGCCCACCTCGCATATGAACGTGCGCTTTTTCATCGCCGAGAAGGACGGCGAAGCGCCGGTCTGGTGGTTCGGCGGCGGCTTCGACTTGACGCCTTACTACGGCAACGACGAAGACGTCATCCACTGGCATCGCACAGCGCGCGACGCCTGCGCGGGTTTCGAAGACGGCGACGATGCCCTGTACCGTCGCTGCAAGGACTGGTGCGACCGATACTTCTACCTGCGCCACCGCGACGAGCCGCGCGGAGTCGGCGGACTCTTTTTCGACGATCTCAACGACTGGGGCTTCGAGCGCAGCTTCGCGTTCATGCGCAGCGTGGCGGAGCACTATCTACCCGGCTACCGGCCGATTGTCGCCCGGCGCAAGCAAGTGCCTTACACGAGCAGAGAGCGCGACTTCCAGCGCTACCGACGCGGGCGCTACGTGGAATTCAACCTAGTCTACGATCGGGGCACGCTCTTCGGCCTGCAATCGGGCGGACGCACGGAGTCGATTTTGATGTCGCTGCCGCCCGAAGTGACTTGGCGTTACGATTGGGCACCCGAGCCGGGCACCCCGGAGCACATCCTCTACGAGCGCTACCTGGTGCCGAGGGATTGGCTCGACCCGTCAGCCTGCTGACGCGCCGATCGCGGCCAGCCTCGTACGCGGCTTGATCCTGCACCGCGCGCCACCTGCTGCGCCCACCCGAAAGCCGCCGCAAGGTGTCCACCCTACGTCATCGCGAGGGCGCCGGCATAGCCGCGGCCGAGCCCCCCGTGTGCAAGCCCGGACCCACGGAGGACCATCCGTCGCCAATCGGATCGGCCTCGCGACGCGGCTCCCGGGCGGACTCCGTCGTGCGCGAAACGCACCCGAGTGATATCCGCCAATACCGGCAGATGCCGGGCGCACGGGATAATGTAAGAAAAAACCGTACATTATGTTGCTCGTGCGCGCCGAATCCCCCCATTTCGTGAGCCATCTCTACTTCTCTCGACACGACCCCTGTCAGGATTACCGCAGAGCAGTGCCGACTTGACCCGCGCTGCCGCTCGACCACCTGCGCACACGCTTGAGCCATCGACGTTATTCGGGGTGCGGCGGGCGGGCTTGTGTATCCGCAAAACGCGATCGTTCGTGCGAGCCGTCGCGCCGAGTCGAGGACGATTGGATCCATAAGTGGAGGGACGACCGACAGATCGGCCCGACCGGACGGAGCTGATATGGGACCGAATGCATTCGCAGCTTTGCACAGACGCCGCCGGGCCGCCGCGGCACTCACCTGGGTGCTGACGCCGATGCTGGCCGTTCTGGCGGGGCCCGTGCGCGGGCAGGATCTCACCGAGCTCAGCCTCGAAGAACTGCTCGACGTCGAGGTCACCTCCGTCGGCAAGAAGGCGCAGTCCCTCGCCGACGCCGCCGCCGCGGTCTTCGTCATCGGCAGCGAGGACATCCGCCGCAGC
>JAIPFF010000057.1 GCA_021736785.1 Thiohalocapsa sp.
CCCCGGCAGGGCGGACGACGTGAGCGCGCTCGTTGCGCTGGAGAATGCCTGCTTCGACGGCGATCGCCTGACTCGGCGGCAGTTCCGCTACATGCTCGCCCGCGCCCGTGCGACGCTGCTTGTCGCGGAGGACGCCGGTACCGTCGCTCATACGCCGCGTTCGCCGCTCGGCTACGTGCTGGTGCTGTTCAACCGGGCGACATCGGTTGCGCGCCTGTACTCCATCGCCGTCGCCGCCGAGGCCCGCGGGCGCGGCGTCGCAAAGGCCTTGGTGGAGGCCGCCGAACGGGCCACCTGGGCGGCGGACCGCGCCTACCTCAGACTCGAGATTCGCCGCGACAACCCGGCCTCTCAGCGGCTCTTCGAGGGACTCGGCTACCGGCGCTTCGGCGTGCTGTCCGACTACTACGAGGACCACATGGAGGCCCTGCGCTACGAGAAGACGTTGGCACGGCATCTGACGCGCACGCCGGCGCGGGTGCCGTTCTACGAGCAGACGCTGGATTTTACCTGCGGCGCCTCGTCGCTGATGATGGCGATGCAGGCGCTGACCCCGGAGCTGTCGCTGGACCGCACGCTGGAGCTTCGCATCTGGCGCGAGGCGACCACCATTTTCATGACCAGCGGCCACGGCGGCTGCGGGCCGTTCGGCTTGGCGCTCGCTGCCCGCGCGCGCGGCTACCGCGCGGAAGTATTCGTCAACGACCGCGGCGTTCCGTTGATCGACTCGGTGCGCAGTCCCGACAAAAAAGAGGTCATGCGCCTGGTGCACGAGGAGATGGTGGCAGAGGCGCAACGGCTCGGGATTCCGGTCACCTACGGGACGCTCGGGCTCGAGGAGTTGGAGCAGCGTTTCTGCGCCGGTGCGGTGCCGCTGGTGCTGATCAGCTCCTACCGTATCTATGCCGAGAAATTTCCCCATTGGGTCGTCGTCACCGGCTTCGATCAGGGCTTTGTCTACGTGCACGATCCTTACGTGGACTACGACAACGGCGAGCGACCCGTCGATTCGATCAACATGCCGATTCAACAGTCCGAATTCCGGCGCATGGCCCGCTACGGCCGCGCCGGGCTGCAGGCGGTTGTCTTGATTTCGTTGCAGGAGCACGCGCACGGACATGGCTGAGCATTTACTGCTTGTGGAGCAGGCCGCCGACTGGAAGCCGGACTTTCCGGACATGCCGGTGGTCACGGCGAGAGACTATCTGAGCAGCCGTGGCGCGGAAGGCCCCGGGGGCTCGGCCAAGCGCCAGCCGCGGGTGATCAACCTATGCCGAAGCTACAGGTACCTGAGCATCGGCTACTACTGCTCGCTGCTCGCGGAGGCGCGCGGCCACAAAGTCGTACCGAGCGTGGGCACGATTCAGGAGCTCTCCAGCCGGGGCTTGTACGGACTGGCCACGGAAGCGCTGAACGAGCGCGTGCAGCGCCTGCTCGGCAAGCGTCGGGGCGGCCCGCAGCCCGCCGCCTATGCGCTGACGATCTTTTTCGGCCAGTGCGGGATGCGCGAGCTGCAGCCGCTGGCACGGCAAATCTTCGAGACCTTCCGCTGCCCCATCCTGCGCGTCGAGCTCAAGCAGGGCGACCGCTCGCCGGCAGATCCTTGGCGCATCGCGGCCGTCGGGGCCCTGTCGCTGAACGATTTGCCCGAGGCGCAGCAGCGCGAGTTTTTCGCGGCGCTGGAATGGTACCTTTCCCAACGCTGGCGACGGCCGCGGGCGCGACTGGGCTATCGCTACGACCTTGCGATCCTGCACGACCCGCAGGAAGAGCTGCCGCCGTCCAACCCGAAAGCCCTCGCGCGCTTCCGCCGGGCCGGCAAAGCCCTCGGCGTCAACGTGGAGCTCATCCAGCGCAAGGACTACGGGCGTTTGGCCGAGTACGACGCGCTGCTGATCCGCGAGACCACCCGCATCGGCCATCACACCTTCCGCTTCGCCAAGAAGGCCGACAGCGAGGGCATGGTGGTCATCGACGACCCGGACTCGATTCTGCGCTGCACCAACAAGGTATTTCTGGCCGAATTACTGGATACGCACCGAGTTCCCCGCCCGCGCACGCTGATCCTGCGCCGCGAGACGCTGCTCGATGCCGAGGCGCTCATCGGCTACCCGGTGGTGCTGAAGATCCCGGAAGGCTCGTTCTCGCGCGGTGTCTACAAGGCGGCGGATCGGACGGAGCTGAAATCATTCGCCAAGCGGCTGTTTCAGGAGTCGGACCTGATTCTGGCGCAGGAGTATCTGTATACCGAGTTCGACTGGCGCATCGGCATCCTGGCACGCAAGCCGATCTACGCCAGCAAGTACTACATGAGCCGCGATCATTGGCAAATCGTCCGCCATCACGGCGACGGCCGCCGCGAGGAGGGCCACTTCGACACGGTGGCGGTCGAGCAGGCGCCGGCGGACGTGGTGCGCGCGGCGCTGCGGGCGGCGAATTTGATCGGCGACGGGCTCTACGGCGTCGACGTCAAGGCCGCGAATGGGCGGGTCGTGGTCATCGAGGTCAACGACAATCCCAATCTGGACGCCGGAATCGAGGACAAAGTGTTGGGCGACATGCTGTACCGGATGATCATCGAAAACATGGTAGCGCGGCTGGAGCGGCGCCGGGCGGGACTGCGCTGATGGGCCGCTATACGCCGGGGCGGGCCGATCTCGAGGCGGCGTTGGACCGTTATCGCGTCCTCTTCGACGACATCGCCGCGGATTGGGACGGTTTTCTCGACGCCCTGCTGCGACCGCTGCCGACCTGTGTCTGGAGCAACCCGTTGCGGCTCGATGGCGAGGGGCTGGCGGCGCTGATCGCGGACGAGTCTCTGCCGCCCGGGCACGCCGCGCCGCAACCGATCGGCTGGCGCTCGGATTCGGCGCTCGGAATGGCCTTTCGGCTGCCGCCCGGTTTCAAGGCCGGCCAGCATTGGTGGTACTGCGCCGGGCTTGCCCATGCGCAGGAAGAGGTCTCGCAGCTGCCGGTCACGCTGATGGACCTGGCCCCGGGGCAGCGGGTGCTGGACCTGTGCGCCGCGCCCGGCGGCAAGACCGCGCAGATCGCACTGGCGCTCGGTAACCGGGGTACGCTGCTCGCGAACGATTTCTCCCCGGAGCGCATTGCCGCGCTGCAGGGCAACCTCGATCGGCTCGGCATCGTCAACTGCAGCACCACTTGGTGCGATGGCGGCAACTATCCGGCCGCGGCCGGGCAATTCGACCGCATCCTGGTGGACGCCCCCTGCTCCAGCGAGGGCACGCTGCGGCGCAACCGAAGTCTGGTCGTCAAGCTCGGCGAAGACCGCTCCGAGCGCATGCTGCGGCGCCAGCGCACGCTGCTGCGCAAGGCGCTGCAGCTGTGCCGCCCCGGCGGGCGCGTCGTCTACTCCACCTGCACCTTCGCGCCGGAAGAGAACGAGTGCATCGTCGCCGAGGCGCTGGAGGCTGCCGGCGGGCGCTTTCGGCTGCTGCCGATCCGCGTGGAAGGCCTGACCACCTCCCCCGGCGTGACACGCTGGCAGGGCCGGACGCTCGATCCGAGCCTGGCCCGCTGCCTGCGGCTCTGGCCCCATGTCAACGACACCGGGGGTTTCTTTGTCGCCGTGCTCGAGAAAGAGGGCGCCGGCGACGGGATCACGGAGAGCGGGGCGGACATCGAGTCGCAAAGGGGGTCGCAAAGGGGGTCGCAGGCGGGCGCCGTGCCCGTCGCGGACTTGCAGCCCGATGTCGACGATGACCGCGGTTTGGCGCTGCTCGCCGAGCACTACGGATTGCCCGAGCGCCTCTGGGCGCAGTATCGGGTACATCGCCAGACGCGCCGGGGGCTGCATTTGGCCGCCGCGGACCACCTGCCGCCCGCCGTGCCGAAGGCGCAGGGCTCGGGGCTGTTCTTCCACCGCACCAATATCCGTCCGCCGAAGCTCACGACCGGCGGTGCACTGCTGCTCGGGGCGAGCGCGACCCGCCGCTTCATCGATGTCGATGCCGATCAGCGCGACGCCTATCTGCGCCGGCAGCCGCAAACGCCGAATCCCGCGCAAGTGCGCGATTGCCGCCCAGGGCACGTGCTGGTGCGCTACCGCGGCTTTGTCCTCGGCGTTGCGGTGCTGCACCGCTCGGGCACGCTCGAGAGTCTGTTTCCGAGCCGCTGGAGCGGTTGTACCGCGGGTTGAGTCGCCGCCGACGATGATGGTTTTTACAATCCACTTCGCCGTCGCGCTGGCCGGCAGCGCGGCGCTCTTTTGGCTGTTCTTCCTGGCGGCCGGGGAGGAATCCACCTCCGCGCCCTTCGGGCTCGTCTTCGTCGCGCTAACCGCCGGCGTACTGGCGCAATTCCTGTCTGCTTGGTCGACGCCCCTGGTGCTCTATTTGTACTTGCTTGGCTGTCTGCGCGAGCACGCTGCAGCATGTTGCGCAGCCGATGCCGCCGGCCGAAACGCCGATGCGCTGCGTTGATGGCGCCATTGTCGGCTAGACTTCACCGCGGCGCGGCGGCTTGCGCCCCGACGAGACAGCGACGGCGATGATGGATATGCGGATGAATCGACTATTGAGTGTGCTCCTTTGCACGGCGCTTTGCGGCTGCCAGGCGTCGATGGACGCGACCACCCGCAACGGCGCCGCGGCCGCCGACGGTGCGACCGTCGGCGAGGCTGCCGCGCAAGAGCAGGACACGCGCACCGCGGCGGTAGGCGCGAGCGCCGGCGAGCCTGCCGCGCGCGATGCGGACACCCGGCGCGAGACGGCTGCCGGCGCCCCCGGCGCGCCTGGAACTGCGCCTGCAGAGCAGCAGCGCAGCGCGGCGGCGCCCGGCGACACCGGCGCTGCCTCGGCCCCGAAAGCCGCCTATCGACTGGGCCCCGGAGACAAGGTCCGCGTCACGATCTACGGCGATCCTTACTTATCCGGCGAGTTCAGGGTCACGACCGACGGCAAGATCTCGCTGGCGCTGATCGAGCCGGTCGATATCGCCGATCTCACCGTCCCCGAAGCCGAGGCCGCCATCGCCGAGGCGCTGGCCGGCGCCTTTATCGGCGAGCCCAAGGTCAGCGTCGACATCCTCGAGTACCGGCCCTTCTACATCATGGGCGCGGTGCAGAACCCGGGCGGCTATCCCTATGTCGCGGAAATGACCGTCCTGCATGCGATCTCCATCGCCGGCGGGTTTACGCCCGACGCCTCCAAGAGCCGGATTCTGATTCAGCGCGACGGCGAGACCGGCATTCGGGCCGGGTCGACAACGCCCGTGCAGCCCGGCGATGTCATCACCGTGAAAGAGCGATTCTTCTGAGCGCCGGGGCTTCGCCGGCCGTCCTGCCCGATAACTCGTGTCCGCTTCGGCATCCGGCGGCGTCTCATCGAGCGCCTGCCGGGCCCGCGCCCGGGTGGCGCAGACGCCGGCGGGCGGAACGCGGATGATCGCGGCCGCCGCGGTACGCGACGTCGCTCGTCGCCCGTGCGTCGACCCGGCGAGCACGGGTTCGTCGTTAATCGTTGTCCGCCTTCACCCTACCCGCGAATGCGCTCGACGCCGGTGCCGGCCGGCGATGCCGCCGTCTGTGACGCGCGTCCGGGCCTCCCGTTCCCGGCTCGGCTAATTCTGAAGGCAGTCGTGACGGGACGCTCCGCGCAGCCGCTGTTTCCGCCGCAAGTGCACGCCGAAGTGCCGCATCCCGTGCCACTGGGGTGCCCCGCACGCTGCGCCGATCGGTCCGTCACCTGCCCCGAAGCAACTCGCAGGCGCCGACCGGAGCGTCGAGTCACCGCGATAGGAGTAACGCATGTCTTTCCGCGATCGTGCCATCGGCAGCTTTCTCGGACTCGCGCTCGGAGACGCCTTCGGCCGGCCGCTGGAGCCGTTGCAGGGGGCCGCGGTGCGCGCCCTGCCGGTCGACGTTTCGGGCGATCGCTTCGATTGGGCCGACGCCACGCATATGGCGCTCTATCTGGCCTCGGCGATTCTCGAGCAGGCGCCCGATCGGCTCGACGAGAACGTCTTCGCGAAGTCCGTCGGCAAGGTCTTCTGCCGCTGGCTTGCGGACCCGTCGACGGCCAGCGCCGCGGCCGGAGCCGGTTGCTTGAAGGGCGTCGGCACTTGGTGCCGTACCCGCGATTGGCACACCAGCGGCGTACCCGATTCAGACGGCAGCGGCGCGGTGATGCGTATCGCGCCGCTCGGCGTCGCGTTTGCGGGCGCGGAGCTCGACCGCACGGCCTTTATCTCCGCCAAGCTCACCCATGGACATCCGAATGCCGCCGAGGCAGCCGTGGCCGCCTGCCGGTTGCTGCGGGCGGTGCTGGTGCGAGGGCGGCTGGACAGTGCGCTGGTCGAGCAGACGGCGGCGGGGCTCGAGTCCGGCAGCATGGTTGCCGCCGCGCTGCGTGCGGCTATTCGGCAAGCAACGGAACCTCTGAACGGTTGGCTCGATGAGCGCGCAATCCCGTCCGGCGACGGCGGCTGGCGCGCGCCGAGCGCGCTCGGGCTGGCAGTGGCGGCGGCGCTGCGCTGGGGAGAAGATTTCTCCGTCGCGGTTGAGAAGTCCGCTCGCATCGACGGCAATAGCCAGTCGGTGGCGGCCTTGACCGGGATGTTTCTCGGCGCCGCCGGCGGCACCGCGGTGCTGCCGCCGGGCTGGTGCGCGGGGGTGCGCTCGCGCGAGATGCTCGAGACCCTGGCCCGGTCTCTGGCGGTGCGCGGCGAGCCCTGGGTCGCGGTGTCCGATCTGCATGGGCGTGCGGACAGGCTGCAGGCAGTCGTGGATTGGGCGGACCGGCGAATGACCGGCTGGCGGCTGGCGCTGCTCGGCAACTACGTCGATAACGGTCCCGACGTCCCGGAGCTGCTCGATGCCATCGTGCGGCTCAAGGCCGAGCGCGGCGACGGCACCGTCGCGATCGCCGGCAATCACGACTGCGTCTGCAGCCGCGCCTTGGAGACGCTGGAAGCCGGCGACGACGATGCGCATCGGTTTTGGGCCGGAGAGTGGCGTCGCGGGTATTGGAATCCCCTTGGCGATACGCCGAGCAGCTATGGCGCAATGCCGGGGGACATCGCCGGTCTCGCCCGGCGGATTCCGCCGGCCCATCGACGCCTGCTCGCGGATCTGCCCTGGTTCCACGACACCGGCCGGTGGCTGTTCGTCCATGCCGGGCTTGCCGCCGGGCAGATCGGGCCGCAGCTCGCCCATTTGTCCGAGCGCGATGCGCGGCCGGGACGCTACCGGGAAAACGGACTCGACCGCGGCCTGCCGCCGCACCTGTGCGGTCACAGCCTGGACGACGTCGCCGATGTGCGCTGGGACCGGGTCGTGGTGTCCGCACATTCGGCGCGCCGGCGCCCGCCCGGTTGGGAGGGTCCGAATCGGATCGCGCTGCGCGCCACCGAGCGCCCCGGTGACGACGTCTACGCCGTCCTGCTGCCCGATCGCGTCTATCTGCGACTGTGCCCCGGCGGCGACGCCGTCCCGGTCTGATGCCGCGGCCCAAACAGGCTTGCCGACTGCTGCATTGCCCGGACTGGCCGGGGCGGAGCCCTGAGCCCTGAGCCCTGAGCCCTGAGCCCTGAGCCCTGAGCCCTGAGCCGGAGCCTGAGCCGGAGCCGGAGCCGGAGCCGGAGGAAAGTCCGCTCAGCGGTGATGGCCGCACTGCGCTGGAGACGTCCGGCATTGCGTGCTAGCCTTCTGCGGCCGGTGCCGGAGCGCGCCGCCGCAGAGCCCCGATTGCCGACACCGCCGCTTGCATTCGTCCCGTCGCCATGACCCAACCCGAGATCGTCGAGCAACTACTCGAACTGCTGAGCGAGCTGACCTCGGATACCGAGGGCTACCTCGAGCGCCAAGATGATGCGCAGCTCTGGTACAACCGCGGTTACGCGAACGGCATGGCGGCGGCGCTGCGCCAAGCCGGGCTCGGCGAGCGGGTCGACGCCCTGATCGGGGTCGATCCCTATGAAAACGCCCGCGATCAGGATCACTTGCCGTGGGGCAAGGCCTACGTGCACGGGCGCTCCATGGGCGAGCGCGAGGCGCTCGATATCCTGTCGTAGGGACCGGCCGGCGGCCGACGGCTCGTCGCCCGGCCGCGCGTGCGCCGCACCGATGCCTGATTCGCCGAGCCGGCCGCCGCCGTCTCGCGCGTAACTATTGCCGACGCCACCGTGCGGCGGCGTCCGCCCGAGGAAGGAACGCATGCCCAAGCTCGTCTCGTTCAATGCCAACGGCATCCGCAGCCGCCCGCACCAACTCGAGGGCATCAAGGCCCGCCACGATCCCGAAGTCATCGGTATCCAGGAGTCCAAAGTGGCGGACGAGGCGTTTCCGCTCGAGATGATCGATGCGCTGGGCTACCTGCCGAGCTACCACGGACAGAAAGGGCACTACGGAGTCGCGCTGCTCAGCCGTCAGACGCCGCGGTCCGTGACCAAAGGCTTCCCGACGGACGAGCCCGATGCCCAGCGGCGCATCATCACCGGCGTCTACTCGCTGCCGGACGGTGCGGAGCTCATCGTCGTGAACGGCTACTTTCCGCAGGGGGAGAGCCGCGATCATCCCACCAAGTTTCCCGGTAAGCGCCGCTTCTACGCCGATTTGGCGGTCTACCTGCGCCAGCACTTCAGCCCGGATCAGAATATCGTCCTGATGGGGGATATGAACGTTGCGCCGCTCGACGCGGATATCGGCATCGGTGCCGACAATGCCGCCCGTTGGCTGAAGAGCGGTAAGTGCAGCTTTTTGCCGGAAGAGCGCGGCTGGCTGCAGACGATCATGGACTGGGGACTGATCGACGCCTATCGAACCCTGTATCCGGACGTGGACGACCGTTTCAGCTGGTTCGATTATCGCTCCCGTGGCTTCGAGCGGGATCCGAAGCGGGGACTGCGCATCGACCTGATACTGATTAGCCAGCCGTTGCGCGAGCGTCTTCGCGATGCCGGCATCGATTACGACATTCGCGGCCTGGACAAGCCGTCGGATCATTGTCCGATCTGGATCGATCTCGAATAATCGCCGGCATGGCGCCGATGGCGGCATTTTCGCCGCGACGGGGCCGATGATCCCGGCTTACCCGAAACTTGTCCGCGACGGTACGAATGCGCGCATCCGCACCGGCTTGACGCCGGGCCTAAACGCGCAAGCCCGGCACGATGTGCCGGGCTTTTCAGCGGGGGCATCCGCGGGTGCCGGCCGCGGGGGCCATGTCACGCGGTCATTTGACGGCGATCTTCTCCCGCTTTGTCGCTTCCTGCTTCGGCAGATGGATCTCGAGCACGCCGCGCTCGAAGGTCGCATCGGCGGCATCGGCCTTGACCTCCGTCGGCAACTGCAGCGTCCGTCTGAAGCTGCCGCGAATGATTTCGGCGCGATAGTAGTTGCCTTCCTCCGTCTTCTGCTCCTCGTGGCGCTCGCCGCGCAGCGTCAGCAGGCTGCCGGTCAGATCGATATGGATGTCCTTTTTGTCGATGCCGGGCAGCTCCGCGCGCACCAAGATTTCGGTATCGCGGTCGATGACGTCGACCCGTGGCGCCGTGAGCTCCGGCTTACCTTCGAAGGCTGGCCAATCGGGCCACAGCTCGCGGAACGGGCGCAGCCATCCGCGATGCATCATGGCGTCGAAAGCGCGGTCCATGTCGTCGAACAATCCCGCCGTGTGCTGTTGCAATGCCGTGCCGGTGGTTTTGTCTTTCGTCTTCATGATGATCCTCCATTTGTCTTTCCTCTCACTAAAAATATAGTTCGCGCCGGCTGCTTCCGCAAGCCGGAAGAGATGGTTAAAGTGCATTTAAAACAATTATTTAAGGTCGTCTCTCAAGGCGGTGGAAAAGCCCCGGGCGGGCGCTTCTCCGGTGGGGCGGGCGGCGCCCGAAGCGCTGCGATGGCGGTGCCCGCGAGCTCGGCCCTATACCCGCACTGCGTGCCGTCGACTTGTCGGGAAAGTTGCGATCTGCGCGGTTGCCGGTCGACATAAACCGGCGCGTTTGCGGCATAATCGCGTGTTCAACACGGCGCGCGAAGTTCGTCGCGGCGTGCGCATCCAGATCGGCAAAGGTGCTTGAGTGTAATGGCGAAACAATCCGAGACCGAAGCCCGCTCAGCCGAGGGCGAAGACGCGGCGCCGACCATCGATCCGCCGCAGCCGACGCCCGAATCGCATATGGAGCAGCTTCGTCATCTGCTGTTCGGCGAGCAGATGCGCGAATTTCGGGCGCGCTTCGATGAGCTCGACGAGCGTCTGAGCGCCGAGTTGGGGCGGGCGCGCGAGGAGCAGCAAGCGAGCGCCGACGCGCTCGGTGCGCTGATCCGCGGCGAAATCCAGCGCCTCGGCGACGAGCAGCAGCGCGAGCACGAGGCGCGTCAGGCCGCCAATCAGAGCGTGCTCGACCAAGTGCAGGCGCTGTCCCGTGATCTGGGGGCGCGGCTCGACGCGTTGCAGGCGGCATTGTCGGACGAGTCCGAGGCGCGCGAAGCGTCGCTGGCGTCGACGGCGAGCGAGCTGACCGAAGCAATGGACGAGCGCATCAGGGCACTCGACGGCATGCTGCGTGAAGAGGGCGATCGCCTGCAGGAGCAGAAAACCGGCCGCGACGAGCTGGCCCGGCTGTTCGGCGAGCTCGCCGCGCGCCTCGACCCCGATCTGCGCGGCGCCTGACGCGCCGGTGGCGCCGCGGCGCCTCCGGACACGGCCCCCCCGTCACAAGCTAATGATGTACCCGATGCAGCAGCGGATCGTGTCCAGCGAGGTATTGTCCGTGGCTCCCGCGACCGGCGCCGCGACTGGCTTGGCCGCCGGCTCGGCGACCGGCTCGGCGATGGCTTGCACGCGGTCCGGCGCGCGGGCTGGCGCGCCACCCGGGTCGTCCGGCGGCGTCGTCCCCGCGACAGCTTACGGGCCGCGCCGGCCCCGCAAGGCGGCATCCGGCCCGAGGCGGGCGGGCAGCCCACGGTGAGCGAATTCGACCGCCTGCGCGGCCTGTTGCTCGGCGAAGAGCGCTCGCGCCTCGATTCGCTGCAGCAGCGCCTCGACGATCCCGGCGAGCGTACCCGCGACGTCGCCGATGTGCTGCCGGAGGCGGTACGCGTGCGCGCCGCGGAGGACCAGCGGCTGATCGACGCCTTGCAGGAACCGCTCGAGGCCTGCCTGCGCCGATCCGTCCAGCGCGACCCCCGCAGCATCGTCGATGCCTTGTTCCCGGTGATGGGCCCCGCCATCCGGCGCGCGATCACGGAAACGTTGAAGGGCTTCGTGCAGTCCATCAACCAAGCGGTCGAGCACAGCCTATCCATCAAAGGCCTGCGCTGGCGTATCGAGGCCATGCGCAGCGGCTCCAGCTTCGCCGAGGTGGTGCTCAAGCACACGCTGCTCTATCGCGTCGACGCCGCCTACCTGATCCATCCCGACACCGGGCTTCTGATCGATCACGCCCTGGCGCAGACGCAAACGACCCTGAAGGACGAGGACGCGATGTCGGCGATGCTCACCGCCATCGAGGACTTCGTTCAGGAATCCTTCAGTCAAGACGGCGAAACACTCGAAACCGTCGAGATCGGCGATCGCTCCCTCTGGGTCTTCCGAGGACCGGTTGCCGTGCTCGCCTGTGTCATCAGCGGTATCCCGCCGCAGTCACTGCGCTCCCAGCTCGAGGGCGTACTGCACGACATTCACAAGGCCTTCGGCCCCGCGCTGCGCGACTTCGACGGCGACAAGGAGGCGCTGGCGGCGGTGCATCCGCTGCTGGAGCAATGCCTGGCACTGGAGTACCGGGAGGCCGATCCCGCGACGCGCTCCGTCAATTGGTGGCCCTGGGCGATCGGCGCGCTGTTTCTGCTGTCGGCGCTCGGCTGGTTTTGGTGGCAGGGGTACCAGTGGGATCGGCGCCTGCAGACGGCGCGCGCGGCGCTCGAGGCCGAGCCCGGTGTGGTGCTGCTCGACTGGCGTTCCGGTCGCCGCCCGAGCGCGCGCCTACTGGTCGATCCCCTCGCCGCCGATCCGGCCGGGCTGATCCGGGACCATGAGGTGGCTGAGCGGCTCAGCATCAGCCGCCGACCGTACATTTCCGCCGATGAGCGCATCGTTCTGGCCCGATCCCGGCAGCAACTCAAACCACCGGATACTGTTATGCTGATGCATGATCAGGGTGTATTGCGCATATCCGGCGTCGCACCGCGGGATTGGATCGCGCGCCTGCGCGCCTCGGCGATATTGCCGCCGGGCGTGGAGTCGATGGATCTGGACGCGCTGATGCCGGACGACTCGGATCTTGCCCGGCGCGTGCGCGATGCCATCGAGCCGCCGGGCTCGGTCGCTTGGCGCTTGAACGGCGCCGATCTGGTCCTCGCCGGCAGCGCGCCCTATCGCTGGATCGACGGCCTGCCCGCGCGGCTGGCGAAGGTCGGCGGGCTCGGCGGTTGCGACAGCAGCGCGCTGAAGATCGCCGAGGCCGAGGAAGCCCGCGCGCTGGCAGAGACCCTCGCCGACGTCGAGGTCCGCTTCGACGAAGGCGTGCAACCGCTGCCGGATGCGGTCTCGGCGCTGGACCGGGCCGCGGCCGCCATCCTGCGGCTGGGCGAACTGAGCGAGGCGGCCGCGCTCGACCTGCGTATCGCGGCGGTCGGCCATTCCGATGGCATCGGCAGCCCGCAAAGCAATCACTGGTTGCGCCGCCAGCGGGCCGAGTTCGTGATTCGACAGTTGCGCGAGCGTCGTGTGCCGATGAGCCTCGTGCAGGCGGAAGCAGCGACCGACTTCCGCTCCAGCATGACCGCGCGCCCGGAATTGCGCCGCGTAAATCTTCACGTCGATCTCGGTATTCCGCCATCGCCGAACTGTGGTAACTGACGACATGGTAAGCCGCAAAATATGCATCGTCGGCGACTTCGCGGTTGGCAAGACGAGCTTGGTGCGCCGTTTCGTCCGGCAGCAATTCTCCGACAAGTACCTCACGACGATCGGCGTCAAGGTCGATACCAAAGAACTGGTGCTGCCCGACCTCCCGCCGCTGAAGCTCGCGATCTGGGATATCGCGGGCACCGATACGCCCTCCGACCTGTTCGTGCGCTACGCCCGCGGCGCCGCCGGCTTCCTGCTGGTTGCCGATGCCACGCGGGCCGAGACCCTGCATTGCTGCGGAGACCTGCGCGAGGCCATCTTTGCCTCGGTCGGCCGCCTGCCGCATGTCGTGCTGGTGAACAAGAGTGATCTCGTCGACGAGTGCGAGCTGGACGCCTCCATGGCCCGCACGACACTCTACGGTGCGGTCGATTGGCTCGACACCAGCGCCCTGACCGGCGACAACGTCGAGCGGGCCTTCGAAATACTGGGCAAGGCCGTGCTCTCGTCCGGCACGCCGAAGCCGCCGGCGGCGGATCCATGACCATCCCTGTCTCCATCGCCAGGCATCTGCGCGAGCTTTTGATGGCGCAGGTGGGTCCCTGCCTGCTGCGGATCGGCCCCGGCTATCGCGTCGAGACCGTCGTCGGCGATGCCGAGCGCTATGGTCTCGGGCAGGTGCGCCGCGGCGACGACGCACGCGAGCACCTCGCCTTTCTGCACGGGGCCGATCTGCAGCCGCCGATCGACCGGCCGCTGCACTGGCCGATGATCGCAGTCGCCGACGACGTCTACGCCGACGTACTGATCAAGGCGGTGCACGACGGCGCGAGCATGCTGCTGCTGACCGACGTCTCGCGCGAGCATGCCGAGCGCCAGGCGTCCCAGCAGCATGCCCACGAGGTGGAACTGCTCAACCGCCGCCTGCGCCGGACCTTGCGCCAGCTCGAGGCCGCCCGCGGCGAGCTCGAAGAGAAGAACCGCGAGCTCGATGAGCTTAACCAGCTCAAGAGCGGGTTCATCGCCAGTTTGTCCCACGAGCTGCGCACGCCGCTGACGTCGATACTCGGTCACGTCGAGCTGCTGCGCGATCGCGTACCCGTCGCCGAGCCCGATGCGCTGATGGAGAGCCTGAAGGCCATCGAGGCGGGCAGCGGCCATCTGATGTCGCTGGTCAACAACATCCTCGATCACGCCAGCATCGAGACCGGGCAGCTGGCGCTGAATCCGGTGCCGACCGATCTGCGCGCTTTATTCGAAGACGTCTGCGTGATGGTGCGCCCGATGGCCGCCCAGGGCGGCTTGCAGTTCCGGTTTCGGCTGAGCGGCAACCTGCCGCTGTGGGTCGACACCGACGCCACGCGGCTGCGTCAGGCGGTGATCAATCTCGTCACGAATGCCATCAAGTACACGCCCGCCGGCTTCGTCGAGCTGGCCGGGCATTGGGTCGACGGCATTCTCGATGTGCGCGTCACCGACAGCGGGCCCGGCATCTCGCCGGATCAGCGCGAGCGTATCTTTCTGCCCTTTCAGCGCGGTCAGAATATTGCCGGCCGGCACGGCGTCGGGTTGGGCCTTGCGATCAGCTCGCAATTGGTGAAGCTGCTCGGCGGCGAGCTTCAGCTTGAAGATCGCGAGGGCGGCGGCTCCATTTTCGGCTTCGCCATCCCGGCGCGGATGGCAGGCGGCGGCAAGCCGATGCGGGATCCGCCGCCGCGGCGCGTGTACGGCCGGGCAGGAGAGCGGCGCGCCGTCCTGCTGATCGACGATGCCTACGAGATTCGCCTGCTCTATGCCAATGTGCTGGAAACGATGGGCTATGCCGTCGACGAGGCGCCCGACGAGGAGACCGCGCTGCAGCGTTTCACGATCCGCCGCCCGGACATCATCATCGTCGATCTGCATCTGGGCAATCGCGACAGTGCCGGGCTGATCCGCCGACTGCGCGAGCTCGGCCACGACGGCCTGATCGCGGCTTGGTCCGCCTCCTCGCTGCGCGAGGACCGCGAGCGGGTGCTTGCGGCCGGCGCCGACGCCTACCTGGTCAAGCCGGTTCCGCCGCCGGTGCTGCAGCAGGCGCTGGAGCAACTGGCCGAATCCGGCGGCGCCGACGAGTAGGGCGCCGCTGCCCGTGCAGGCCGAGGTCGCCGCCGCTATGCCTGCGCCCCCGCTTGGCGAGGCCGCCCACGGTCCCAACATCACGGGCACGGATTAACCGGCGCCGCCGGCGCCCAACGACAAGCGAGTAACGAATCGATGGAAACAGAAGCAGTAGCACAGCTCATCCGCGACGGTCTTCCCGGCGCCGAGGTCGAGGTCAGCGGCGACGGCAGCCACTTCGAGGCGGTGGTCGTCAGCGACGCTTTCGACGGGCTGACGCCGATCAAAAAGCAGCGCTTGGTCATGGATACGGTCAAGGCGCAGATCGCGAGCGGCGAGCTGCACGCGCTGTCGATCAAGACCCTGACGCCGGACCAGAAGGCCGCACAGGCCTGACCGAGGCACATCGTCGCCGGCCGGGCGCCTCGCCGCCTCTCTCCGGCCTCAATCAGCCGCCCGAGACACGCGCGTTTTCGACACGCCGGCGCAGCCGGCTCTCGCCCGGGAAGCGGCAGGTGAAGGTGGTGCCGTCTCCGGGCTCGCTCGCGATGCCGAGTCCGGCATCGTGGCGATTCAGCACGTGCTTGACGATGGCGAGCCCGAGACCGGTGCCGCCCGACGCACGCGAGCGCGCCTTGTCGATGCGGTAGAAGCGCTCGGTCAGGCGCGGAATATGCTCGGGTGCAATGCCGGGGCCATTGTCCTGCACCGAGAACACCGGACCCAGTTCGCTGTCGCGCCAGACGACCTGTACCCGACTGCCGGGCGGCGTATGCTTCACCGCGTTGAACACCAGATTCGACAGGGCGCTGCGCAGTTCGTTCTCGTTGCCGAGGACCAACAAGTCCTGGTCGGCATCGATATCGATCCGGTGCTCGCCATTGCTCAATGCGGCCGCATCGGCGACGATCGACTGCAGCTCGTGGGCGACGTCCACCGGCGCGACATTATGCGCGTGATCTTCCATCTCCAACCGCGACAGCGTCAGCAGATCTTCGATGATGGAGCGCATGCGCTCGGTCTGGTTCTGCATCAACAGTAGCGGGCGGCGGTGATTGTCCGGTGTCTGCGCGGAATCCCCCAGGCTCTCGAGGAAGCCGGCGATCACGGTCAGCGGCGTGCGCAGCTCATGGGATGCGTTGGCGACGAAATCGCGCCGGATCATGTTCAGGTGGAACACTTTGGTGATGTCGCGCCCAACCACCAGGCGCTGCTTTTTGCGCTCTCCGAACGGCGCGACCCGGATCGACAGCATGATCGAGCGATCGTGCTCCGGCGACACCTCCAGCGGACGCCCGTACTCGCCCGCGTCGATATAGTCGGCTACCTCCGGATGCGCGAGCACGTCGGTCAGGCGAATGCCTTCGTCTCGCGGCCAGCAGATATCCATCAGCGCGGCCGCCGCGGGGTTGGCCCACTCGATGCGCTTGTTCTTGTCCAGTACGACCAGGGCGTCGGGCACGGAGTTGGCGGCTTCGCGAAAGCGTCGGGTAAAGCGGATCTGGCGCTTGCGGCCCTTGCGCCCGCGCTGCTGATACTGGCCGACGGTACGATAGATTTCTCCCCAGAGGCCTGCCGGGAAAGGCGGCACAAGGCGGTGATGACGGCGAATCATCCGTGCCAGGCGCCCGAACAAGTAGAGGTGGCGCGCCATGTAGGGTGCCAGCACGAGCAACGCCGCCCGTTCCGCCGGCAGCCCGGCGGCGGCCAGCAACAATGCGGAAGCGACGAGCAGCGCGCCGAGACCGACCTCGAACAGGACCGGGCTGCGGATCGACAGAGCGCTCATCGGTCCCGCAATCCGGTCATTTCTCCGACAACCGGTAGCCGACGCCGCGGACCGTCTGCAGCAGCCGGTCGTGTCCGGTGGCTTCGAGTGCCTTGCGCAAACGGCGTACATGGACGTCGACGGTGCGCTCTTCCACGTAGACCTGATCGCCCCAGACCTGATCCAGCAACTGGGAGCGGCTGAAGGCGCGGTCGGAATGGGTCATGAAGAAGTGCAGCAATCTGTATTCCGTCGGCGCGACCTCGACAGCCCTGCCGTCGGCCGTGACCCGGTGGCTGATATTGTCGATGCACAGGCCGCCGATCTCGATTTCGTCCGTCACATTGTCCGGCTTGCTGCGGCGAAGGACCGCATTGACGCGGGCCACCATCTCCCGAGGCGAAAAGGGCTTGGTGATGTAGTCGTCGGCACCGGTGTCCAACCCTTTGATTCGATCCTCCTCTTCGCCGCGGGCGCTGATCATGATGATCGGCGTCGTGCGCGTTTTCGGATTCTGCTTGAGCTGCGCGGCCAGCTCCAGGCCGGAGCGCCCGGGCAGCATCCAGTCGAGTAGAACCAGATCGGGCTGCTCGAGCATGAGCTTGCGGGCGTCGTCGGCATGACCGGCCTCCAGCACCCGGAAGTCGGACTCCTCCAGTGCGAAACGGATTACTTCGCGGATATCGGGCTCGTCATCGACGATGAGTACGGTAGCCATTGATTTGTCATCGCTTGAGGTCGCTGCGGAAGCCGGCATTCTATTTCCGAGGCGTTACGGTCGCGTGACCGCGCAGGCATTGGCCTGGCGCGCCGGAGTCAGGCTTCATCGCGATAGTCCACGCCCCGGCTCAGCAGCCAGCTTCTAAAGCGTGCGATTTTGGTTTCCAGGCAGCAGGTCGGCGGCAGCGTGTCGAGCCAGCGCCCGTACTCGATGAGCAGCTCCGTCTGCTCCTGCGGCCCTAGCTGCGCCCACGGTCGTGCCGGTCCATCGGTCTCGCTCATCAACTACCTCTCGCCGGGTCCGGCCGGGCCGCGAAGGGTCGCGGCAACGCCCGAAACGGTTCGTTCATCCTCGCCCGGTATGCTGGGCGCAGGGTGGCCGCTTGAGCGGAATTCTAGCGCAATGTCCCCATCTCACCGACGAGGGGAGGTGGTTAGTCGGCTCCTCCGTTGTTCGAACTTTGGAAATTCTGCATGTCTGATCTTGGTTTTCGCTTCCTGGGCGTCGGCAACTCGCAGGCTCTGGCGCTCGGCTCGTCTGCCGCCGTGCTGGAACGCGGCGATCAACCGCTGCTGCTGGTGGACTGCGGCCCCGGCACGCTCGACAGCTACCTCGGCACCTACGGCGAGCTGCCGCCGGCGCTGTTCATTACCCATGCCCACCTGGATCATATCGGCGGGCTTGAGGGGCTGTTCTACCGCCTGGCAACCGCGGCCGAGCCGCCGTTGCCGACCAAACTCTTTGTGCCGGTTACGCTGATCCCGGTGCTGCAGCGCCGCTTGGCGGATTATCCGAATCTGCTCGCCGAGGGCGGCGTCAATTTCTGGGACGTGTTCCAGCTGATCCCGGTCTCCGAGCACTTCTGGTATGAACAGCTGAGCTTCACCGTGTTCCCGGCGCGCCACCACGAATATCTCAGTGCCTTCGGCTTCGCGCTCGAAGGCGTATTTCTGTACACCGGCGACACCCGCCCGATCCCGGAAGTGATCAACCGCTACGCCAACCGCGGCGAGTGGATCTTCCACGACTGCTGCACGACGCGCAATCCGTCCCACACGTCGGTCGAGGACATCCGCGCCGAGTACAAGCCCGAGCAGTGGCTGCGCATGGTCGTGTACCACTACGAGTCGCAGAAGGCCGCGGACGATATCGAGCGCGCCGGCCTGCGCATCGCACGGCGCGGCGAGCGCATTGCGCTGCACGAGCGCCCCGACGCGCCGCGGCGCGAGATCATCGGCACGCTGCGCCCGTTACCCGGGGCCGTGGGCTGGTAACATGGGGCGACGTGTTGCAACCGAGCGTCCGCAAGCCATGTCCACGCACGAAGAAGAAACCGCTGCAGCCACCGTCGCGGAGCCCGCTGCCGCTGGGGGCCGGCGCACCGTTTTCCGCGGCAAGGTCGTCGACGTCGGTGTCGAGACAGTGCGTTTGCCCACCGGCCGGGACGTGGAGCTCGAAGTCATTCGCCACCCCGGCGGTGCCGCCGCCGTTGCCATCGACGATCGCCGGCGCGTGTGCCTGTTGCGCCAGTACCGCTATGTCGCCGGTGGCTGGCTGTGGGAACTGCCGGCCGGCAAGATCGACCCGGGCGAGGGACCGTCTTCCACCGCCGAGCGCGAACTGGCCGAAGAGGCCGGCGTGGTCGCCGCCAGCTGGGAGCCGTTGGGCCTGCTGCACAGTTCCCCCGGCGTCTTCGCCGAGATCATCTACCTCTATCTGGCTCGCGGCCTCAGCGAGGTCGACCTCGGACACGAGGGTGACGAAGTCATCGAAGTCCACTGGCTACCGATGACCGATGCGCTGGCTTGGTGCGACGACGGCACCATCACCGATGCTAAGACGCTGATCGGCCTGTACCGCGCCGACGCCCTGCTGCGGGCCGGAAACGGCTGCTGAATCCTGCCGGGCTTTGCATCGCCGCGCTCCCGGCGACGGCAAGCAGTTTCCGCTGAGCTTCCGCCCCAACAGCCGCAACCAGCCCGAATCGGCACTCCCCTATACCGCCCCCGTGATCCAAGCACTGCAAACCGGCAGCCGCGTCAAAGTCCTGTCCTACGAGGCAGGCACCATTGTCGACGCGCCGCTGAAGGGCTCACGTCGGGCGCTGGCGCAGGTGATCTCGTCCTGCTGAGGCCTGCAGCGCAGCGATCCGCGCTACCGCGCTTTTCCGCCGCCGAGAAGCAGGGCACGCCGGCCGAGGTCGCCGCACTGCTCGCACCCTTTCGGTCTTTCCCCGACGAGTACTGCGTGACCGCCCGGGCCAGGTCGGGCGAAAGGGGGGCACGCTAAACGGCATGGGGCCATTATTTGCCGGAAGGTACCCGCGATACATCCATTCGTTTATGAAGCACCCTGACGATCGAAATGTGGGTTGCGGAAACAGTGTCGTAATAGATCATGTGGCTTTGAAATGGGTGCTTTCGCAGATCCGAAGCAATGTGTCCACAGGAAACGCCGAGCGTGGGAGAATCGGCCAGCCGATGGAAAGCATCGTCCATTCCTTTCAAATAAAGTTGGCGCTGTTCTCGTCCCCATCGTCGTTCGGTGAATTTCGCGATATTTCGCAAGTCGGACTTCGCGGCGTTAGTCAGCGAAAATGCACCCATCAGGTGATGTCTTTATCCAGTTCCGCCATGAAGCTCTCGTAGTTGTACTCTGCTGTCCCACTCTTACGGCCTTCTTCGATCAATCTGCGTAACGCATCCAGCTTTTCTTCTTCGGTTTCGAGCAAACGCAGCCCGGCCCGTACGACTTCCGTAGCGGAGCCATACCGTCCTTTTTCAAGCTGAGCGGCAATAAACTGATCAAAGTGCTCGCCAAGGCTCATGCTGGTGTTTTTGGCCATTGCGCCCCCGGAAATACCAATAAGTACCAGATTATGGTATGGCGGCCCAGGGAGTCGGTCAAGTCGTTCGCCGGTGAACGGTGCGCCGGCGAAACCGGCGAAGGGGATCGACGGCGAACGACTCGGTGGCGGTATCGGGGGTGGGGGAGCAAGGTTGTGTCACCTTCGGAGTTGCAGACAATGCGAGACTCGTTGTTGAGCCGCGCCGACCGGGTTCCGGCGAGCCCCTTCTTCAGCGGCCTGCGCCCCAGGCCCGGGGAAGCCTTCGCCGTCGGCTTACCTGCAATACCCCGCCGCCGATGCCGGTCTAGCGAGAGAACCCCGACTACGCCCGGCGCCGCGAAGCCGGCTAACCTAAACGCGTGCCGGCCAAACGCGAATCCAACGGACAGACATGCGACCAACCATCACCCGAGCCCTCGTCCTCGTCGTCATCGCGCTGCTGATCGGCAGCTACTTCTGGCTTGACCTTGGCCAATACGTCAGCCTGGAAGAGCTCACACGGCGCCGCGACCAGCTGCTGACATTCACCGAGCAGCATTTCTGGGGCATGCTCGCGGCCTACATGGCCGCCTACATCCTGATGGCGGCGCTCTCGTTGCCCGGTGCGGCGATCCTGACCTTGGCAGGCGGCGCGCTGTTCGGGCTTGTGGCCGGATCCATCGCCGTGTCTTTCGCGTCCAGCATCGGCGCCACGCTGGTCTTTCTGGCGGCCCGTTTCCTGTTTCGCGACAGCATCCAGAAGAAGTTCAAGAAGCGCCTGCGCGCGATCAACGCCGGGGTGGAGAAGGACGGCGCGTTTTATCTGCTGGCGCTGCGGCTGGTGCCGGTGTTTCCGTTTTGGGTCATCAACCTGGTCATGGCGCTGACGCCGATCCGCACCTGGACCTATTACTGGGTCAGCCAGGTCGGCATGCTCCCGGCCACCATCGTCTACGTCAACGCCGGCACCCAGCTCGGGCGGATCGAATCGACCGGCGACATCCTCTCGCCCGGCCTGATCGGCGCGTTCGCGCTACTGGGGCTGCTGCCGCTGATCCTGCGCTTCGTGCTGCGTTTTTTGAGCAACCGCAAGGTCTACGCGGGGCACAAAAAGCCGAAATCCTTCGACTACAACGTCATCGTGCTGGGCGCCGGCTCGGCAGGGCTGGTCTCGGCCTATATCGGCGCGACCATCAAGGCAAAGGTGGCGCTGATCGAGAAGCACAAAATGGGCGGCGATTGCCTGAACACCGGCTGCGTGCCGTCCAAGGCGCTGCTGCGCACCGCGCGCCTGGTGCAGGAAGCGCGCGACTCGGAGCGCTTCGGCATCCGATCCATGAGCGCCGATTTTTCGCTCGCCGACATCATGCAGCGGGTTCGCGACGTCATTCGCAAGGTCGAGCCGCACGATTCGCCCGAGCGCTATCGCGGCATGGGCGTGGACGTCATCCAAGGCGAAGGCAGGCTGGTCTCGCCCTGGGCGGTGGCGGTGAACGGCAAGACCCTCACCGCGCGCAGCATCATCCTGGCCACCGGCGCCGAACCTTTGGTTCCGCCGATCGACGGCCTGTCCGAGATCGGCTACCTGACCAGCGACACCGTCTGGGAGCTGCACGAGCTTCCGCAGAGGATGGCGGTGCTCGGCGGCGGACCGATAGGGGCGGAGCTGGCCCAGGCGTTCGCCCGGTTGGGCAGCGAGGTCACGGTGATCGAGATGGCGGAGCGGCTGCTGCCGCGCGAGGACCCGGACGCCAGCGACCAGCTGATGCAGCGCCTGAAGCGCGAGGGCTTGCATCTGGCCACCGGCCACAAGGCCAAGCGCTTCGAGGCCGTCGGCGATTCGGGCCGGGTCATCTGCGAGCGTGACGGCGAGGAAGTCAGCATCGAATTCGACCGCCTGCTGGTCGCTCTCGGCCGCCAGGCGCGCACGCGCGGGCTCGGCCTGGAAGAACTGGGCATTCGAGTCAGCGGCCGCGGCACCCTCGAGACCGACCCGTTCCTGCGCACCAACTTCCCCAACATCCTGGTCTGCGGCGACGTCGCCGGCCCGTACCAGTTCACCCACGTCGCCGCGCATCAGGCCTGGTTCGCCTCGGTCAACGCACTGCTTGCGCCCTTTTGGTCTTTCCGCGTCGACTACCGCGTCATCCCCTGGGCCACGTTCACGGAGCCCGAGGTCGCCCGCGTGGGGCTCAGCGAAACCGAGGCCGTGGAGCAGGACATCGACTACGAAGTCACCCGCTACGGCATCGACGACCTCGACCGCGCCATTGCCGACAGCGCCGACTCGGGCTTCGTCAAGGTTTTGACCGAGCCCGGCAAGGACCGGATCCTGGGCGCGACTATCGTTGGCTCCCACGCCGGAGAGCTCATCGCCGAGCTCGTTTTGGCCATGAAGCACGGGCTCGGCCTGAACAAGATCCTGGGCACCATCCACATCTACCCGACCATGAACGAAGCCAACAAATTCGCGGCCGGTGAATGGAAGAAGGCCCGCAAGCCCGAGGCCGCACTGCGGTTCGCCGAACGATTCTTCGCCTGGCGTAGGGGGTAGTCGTGACCCCGACCCCCTTGGAAGCCTGACCCCGATCTCACGTCTGGTTATGCCAAGCGTGACCCGTGCGCGCCGGCAGCTCATCCGCGGCCTCCGGCCCCCAGCTTCCGGCCGGGTAGGGTGCCGGCGCCCGACCGGCGGCATCGGCCTTGGCCCAGGCCTGGAGGATCGGGTCGACGATGCGCCAACCGGCCTCGATGCTGTCGGCGCGCTGAAACAGCGTGGCATCGCCGTGCAGCGCGTCGTAGAGCAGGGTCTCGTAGCCGGTGGCGGGGGCCGCGCCGAAGTGGTCGCGGTAGCAGAATTCGAGCTCCGCATCGTCCATCCGCATTGCCGGCCCCGGCCGTTTGGCCTCGAAGCGCAGCAGGATCGCTTCCCGCGGTTGGATGCGGATCAGCAGCCGGTTTGCCATCGGCGGCCAGTCTGCGCGGGCCCCGGTGCCGCGGAACAGAGGGGCCGGTATCCGACGAAACTGGACCAGTATCTCGCTCTGGCGGGCGGCCAGGCGCTTTCCCGTTCGCAGGTAAAACGGGACGCCGGCCCAGCGCCAGTTGTCGATGGTCAGCGGCAGCGCGGCATAGGTCTCGGTGGTGGAGTCCGCGGCCACGTCGTCCTCGTCCCGGTAGCCGCGAGCCTCGGCGCCGTCATCGCCGTTGCGCGCCGCTCGATACTGTCCGCGCACGGCCCGTTCGGCGGCAGCGGCGGCAGTTTCCGCCGTGACCGCGTTGAGGACCTCTGCCTTGGCCGTGCGCACGGCCTCTGCCTCGAAGGAGCTCGGCGGTTCCATGGCGATCAGCGACAGCAGCTGCATCAGGTGGTTGGGCACCATGTCCCGCAGCGTGCCGGCCCGATCGAAATAGGCCCCCCGGCTGCCGATACCGCCGTCCTCGGCGACCGTGATCTGCACATGGTCGACATAGCGGCGGTTCCAGATCGGCTCGAAGATCGCGTTGCCGAAGCGCAGCACCAACAGGTTCTGCACCGTATCCTTGCCCAGATAGTGGTCGATCCGATAGACCTGGTTCTCGTCGAGGTGCTCGAGTAGCCGGTGGTTCAGTGCGCGCGCCGACTCCAGATCGTGGCCGAAGGGCTTCTCGATGACGATGCGCGAGCGCGCCTGCCAGTCCCGGCGCAGGATGCCGGCCTCGCAGAGATGCTCGACGATGCTGCCGAACAGCGACGGCGGCAGGGCCAGATAGTGGATCTCGTTGTCCGCAACCGGCTCTGCGTCGGCGGATGATGCCTCCTGCTGCCGACAGGCGTGCAACATCTCTCGCAGCTCGTCGAGGCGCCGGCCGAGGCGGTCGTAGAAGTCCGGGTCGCTCACGTCGCCCGATTCGTAGTGGACTTGTCGCGTCAGGCGGCTGCAAACCTCGAGGTCGAGGTCGTCGCCGATCTCCGTGCGCAACGCATCCGCCACTTGCCCGCGAAAATCGTCGTCAGACATCGCCGTGCGGCCGTTGCCGAGCACCGCGAAGTCGTCCGGCACCAGGCCGTCGCGGGCCAGGTTGTACAGCGACGGCAGCAGTTTGCTGCGGGCCAGGTCGCCGGAGGCGCCGTAGATGACCAGGATGCCGTGGCAGGGCGGCTTCAGGCCCGGATCGTCGTCGTGCTCGTCGTTCGGGGTCATGTCCGATTCCCATCCACTCGGTGCGTCGTCGTGGCGGTGGCCCGGGGGTGCGTGTCCGGCGTCGAGATCGGCCCCGTCTCCCGGGCATTACCACCGCGCGAGGGCCAAATGCACCGGGTGAAGGGGCCATCCAAGGGCCATCTGTGGGCGCTTTTCTCGCTGATCGGTCTCTGCCGGCCAGGGCGCGCTCCGAGGCACGCCCGCTTCACGCCTGCTCCGGCTGCGACGCCCCTATTGGCCGTTCTGCTTGGCCGGCTCGTCGGTCTTGCCTTGCTGGCTTTGATCCTCGTTGTCGGCTGTTTCGAGCGCGCTGAATTCGGACCGCAGCTCACTCTCGCTCATCGGGTCGCTGATCGTGCCGACGATGATGGTGACGGGCGTGACGACGCGGCCGTAGTAGGCGGCGTTGGCTTGCTCGTCCCAGAAGATGTCGCTGACGCTGATGGCGAGATCCCCGTACAGACCCTCGGTATCCGACCAGACGACCACATCCGCGCCCTTGCCGGCAGATACCTGCGCCCGCTCGGTCCAATCGATGATCGTCAGGCCGGCATCCGCATTCAGAGAAAAGTTGTGCTGGTTCTCGAAGCCGTCCAAGGCATCGTCGCTCATCAACAGAAAGGCGATCGAGCCGCCCTCGACGCCGGCGGCGGCGCCCAGATTGATGGCGCCGATATTGTAGAAGGCGGGGGCCGACCAGCCGTCGTCGGTGCGGGCGATCAGGATTCCCTGTCCGCCGGCGCCACCGACGATCAACGAGGCGCGCGCGTAGTCGGGCACGATAAAGACGGCATCCGCTTGATCCAGCAGCTGCCGGGCATCGGCATCGGCGCCCATTTGCTCGACCACCGCCGCGGCCTCCAGAACCGTCTCCTGCGCGTTGCCGAGCTCCTCGGCGCGATCGACGGGGTCATCGCCGCCGTATCCGGCGTCCTGAGCGAGGACCGGCGCGGAGCCCAGGAAACTCAGGCTGATGACGGCAAGCAGTGCGGTGATTCGACGCTTCATGGCAAATCTCCTTAATCGGTTGAAAACGATTCGATACCGCGACCCGGCGCGCGCCGACCGGGTTGCGAACAGGCGCAAACCGTCGGCGCATCGAAAGTCCGGCATCGATTTCGAATGCAGCATCGATCGTGCCATGGCCGAATCGATAGCACGGGCTCCCCCCGTCGCGACCTCGATCAACCTCTGATGACGGGTGGCCCTTCGGTTCCGGCGACATCTCCCGAGCGCGGTTGCACCGAATCGCCGGCTCCGGTGAAATGTCGGAATAGCTTCCCCAGGAGTCACGATGAACTATCGAACCGCACTCGCGCTTGGCGTCGTTCTGGCATTGCTCGCGTCCGGTATGGGCGCGATCGCCGCCGATGAGCCGGCCGAGGCGCAGCCGCTAACAACGGCCGACCCGGATCTCCCGACCGAGGAACTGGAGCTTCTGCTCAAGCCGCTCACCAAGGATCAGCTGTTGGTCGAAGCACAGGCCTGGCAGTCGCTGGTGCAGGAGAAGGCCGAGGAGATCGCCCGGGCGGAGATCGCGATCAAACGCCAGAACCGCGAGATCGACATGGCCGCCGAGATCCAGAAAGAGGCCGAGGCAGCCAAGAACGAGCGCGAAGCGGTCGAAGCAGAGGCGCGCGAGAGCGGCGACAGCGAGGCCATGGCCAAGGTCGAGGAGGCCGCCGAGAGCGCGCGCGAGCAGACAGCCCCGGCCGATTCGCTCTCGCGCACCGAGCAGGCCATGGCCGCCTCGGCGCGGGAGAAGAAAGAAGAGAAAGTCCTGCTATTGGAGCAACTGGCCGAACTTCGCGAGCAGCGTACCGTCCTGCTGGACCAGCTCAAGGCCGTGCTGGCGGCGCTCGAGGTCAAGACCGATGCGGAGGATACCGAGACTCTGGCGAAGATCCGGGACTACCGCCTCTACGCCTCCGCGGTGCGAGGCGTCGATCTCGACGTGAAGGACACCACCTCGGCCTGGCTGGCGATCAAGGGCTGGGCAACGTCGGGGGAGGGCGGCATCCGCGTTGGGCTGAACGTGCTCACGTTCTTTGGAATCCTGATCGCCGCATGGCTCGTCTCGGGCATCTTCAGCGCGCTCATCCACCGGGCGATGAAACGCATCTCCGGCACCTCGAAACTGCTCGAGGAGTTTCTGGTCAAGGCCGCGCGTTGGGTCGTGATGGCGATCGGCGTGATCATGGCCCTCGCGGCGCTCGAAGTCAGCATCGGTCCGCTGCTGGCTCTGGTCGGCGCCGCCGGTTTCGTCATCGCCTTCGCGCTGCAGGATTCGCTGAGCAACTTCGCCAGCGGCATGATGATCCTGTTTTTCAAGCCGTTCGACGTCGGCGACGTGGTCGACGCCGGCGGGGTCTCGGGCACGGTTGGCTCGATGAACCTGGTCTCCACCACGATCAAGACCTTCGACAACAAAAAGATGATCGTCCCCAACAACAAGATCTGGAGCGACGTCATCGTCAATGCGAGCGGTGCGAGCGAGCGCCGCGTCGACATGGAATTCGGCATTGGATACGACGACGACATCGACCGCGCCCAGAGCATCCTGGAAGAGGTGGTGAGCTCCCATCCGCAGGTGTTGAAGGAACCGGCGCCGACCATTCGGCTAAGCGCGCTGGCGGATTCGTCGGTCAACTTCATCGTCCGCCCCTGGGCCAAGACGGCCGATTACTGGCAGGTCTACTGGGACCTCACCCGCGCGGTGAAGCAGCGCTTCGACGCCGAGGGGATCGGCATTCCGTTCCCGCAGCGCGACGTTCACTTGTACCTGGGCAACCCCGAGACCGCGAACGCGCTGCGACAACTTGCCCAAAGTCCCCCGGGCGAAAGGGCTCCTGGCGAAAACGACCGGCAGGATTGAGGGGGGATACCGACGGCCGGATGCGGAGCAGGGAGAGGGTCAGCATTTGGCTGACCCCGGAAACTTCTCCGATAAAACACGGTTCACAAGTCCGGACCTAGCCACGAGCCCGACCCCAGACTCACGATGACCGCGCCGATAATAATCGCGGCAACGATGGCCCCCGCCAAAAGCACCGAAACCGAAAACACGGCCGTTGCCCCTCCCAGGCCGATCGCCAGTCCGCACGGCAGATACTCTTCTCTTCGCAGAAATCCCAACACGCCGAGACTCAGCGCGGTCAGTGCTGCGATCATGGCGCCTTTCGCCACCCATTGATCCACATCCTGCTCTGTTTCGCGTTGGGGTGGAAGGTACTCCTCGCCTTTGAGCTTCGCGGATATCGCATTCTTGATGCTGACGGTTTTCTCCGCGATAAAGTTCTCCACTGGCTCCGGTTCTTCAATCGGTCCGAAGTAGAAATGAGCGATTGCCACGAGCAAGCTCAACAAACCAAGAACCGTACCGAAGAGCCCGAGCGCCGGGGGCCTTTTCGGAGTATGCATCGGTGCTGCCTCTTCTCGAGCGTTTTCAATGCACCGGCGGCTGTGGACGGTGGCATTGAAACGTGGGGTTTTTGTCGAGCCGCGAGCCGAACGGCACTGCTGGCGCCGAAGTGCGCGGGCGCCGTGCCGCGGATCATGATGACTCCGTCCGCGGTAAGTTGCATTGGTGGCGGGCCGAGTTCGTGACGTCGGTCGCGTTCCTGTACGCCTCAGGCGAAGAGGCGACAGGTTGTCCGGTCGTGCATTCAAGCATCTCGCCTGTCGGTCCGCTCGGTCGAGGTGAACTCGACGCTTGCCTCGAATCGCCCTATGGCTCGGCTTACCGTCGAGTCGTGAACGCCTAAGAAGGCTGCGATCTCCTGCTTGCTGTCGACGCCGGTGCGGAAGGCGCGGGCCATGGCCTCGTCTCGGTCCGGATCATGACGGGCAAAGACGGCGAGGGGCTTGGCCGGAGACCGACGCTGCGTGCGCGGGACTTCGCGCAGCTGATCCAGGGGCTTGACCATTGACACGTAGGTAGTGCCGAGCTGGACCACTGGCTGCGACGACGTATCCGTATGTGCTACTGCAAGCGGTGGCGCGGGGTGCCCAATCGTATTCGCCGGCTGAGGGCTTTGGGGACACGGGCATGGACCGTGATCTGGACAGCCTTGAGCTCGCAGAGCTATTGGCATCTGTCCCGCTCGCTGGGCACGCGAACCGGGATGACCAATGACTGGCTGAAACGCCAGGGCTTGATCCAGCATTCGCGATCAACGGATGAAAGCGCATGGCTATGCCTGAAATCGTCGTGTGCTCCCTTCTTGTTAACCGCTTGAGTAGCGGGCCCGCATGCTAGGTGGTTTGGAGAGGACGGGCTAAACACCCGCCCTAACCCGATTAGGCGATCTTTTTTCTCCGGGAATTAAGTAAACTGGCCCCGGAACGGACACATGGGTCATGCCTGCGGCAGCCGCACCACCAGGCGATTGATCGGCATCGAGAAACGGCCGAGACCGCCGTGTCCGTGACGCGCGAATAGCGCCCCGATTTCGCTCAGCATCCGGGTGCGCGACGGTGGCGACAGCAAAAAGGCCGCATAGAAGAACCCCGCGGCCTCGCGCGCCAGCGCATCCGGGGGGCCAACTTGGTTCACCACCGCCGCTTCGATGCCGATGTTGGCGCCGGGGAAGCTGTTCGCCACCAACTCCGTCAGCGCGGCGGTCGTGCGCACGCGTCGATCGCCCAGATCGATCTCGCCATAGCCGGGATACTCTCGCTGTACCCAGCCGTAGATCAGGTGGTGCAGTTCGTCGTAACCCGGTGCCGTGGACAGCTCGCCATCGACGATCGCGGCCAGGATGCCCTTGGGGCGCAGCACTCGCCGCAGCTCGGCCAGGACAGGTTCGATCGGGTCCATCAAGGTCAGAGCCCAATGGCAGATCACCACATCGATGCTGTCATCTGCGATGAACCCCATCTCCTGCGCCATGGCGCGATGCAGCACCACGACCGGGTCCGGCACACGCCGACGCGCCAATGCCAACTCATCGACGCTCATGTCGACACCGATCAGGGCAACATGTCCACCGAAGCGCTCGTGGCATAGGGCGGTGAGTGCGCCGCTGCCGCACGCCAGGTCAAGCAGGGTTCGATGCTGGACGGGGTCGACGACCTCGGCCAGCCATTCATAGCTATTGCGGCCACTTGCGTCGCGACAGCGCGCGGCGCAGGCCTCCGTGAAACCGGGGTGCTGCCGGTGCACCTCGAGCAGATGCTCGCGCAGCTCGGCCCGGCCGGGCCGCTCACCCCGTTGCAGGCGCCGCGACCAGGGCGTATCGATGTGGGTGACTTGCTGCATAGTTGTGGAATCCTTCAAGAAAAAACGAAGCCCGACAGGGCTAAATCGATCGCGGTGCTGGTGCCGCGTGTTCGCGCAGCAGGCTCGGCAGCATCAGCGCCAGGCCCAACGCACTGGCACAGACCAGCAGTGACAGCAGCGTTGCTTGTCGATCCAGGCCGACACCCTGATCGATCAGCAAACCCAAGATTGCCGGCGCAAGCGCGGTTGCCAAGACCTTCAAGGCCACGACGAGAGCACGAATTGCTCCCAGGTGTGCCGTTCCGTAGAGCTCCGCCAAGGCGGCCGCCCACAAGATCGTCGCCGCGCCCGCGGTCGCACCCATCGCCGCCATGAACCCGGCGGCCGTTGCGATGGAATCACCGCTGCCAAGCAACGCGAGCCCAACCGCCAGCGGCAGCAGGAAGAAGGGCAGCAGTCGTAGTGCACCATAGCTATCGACGAGCCAACCGCAGGCAAGCGCGGCGACGGTCCCGCTCGCGGCATAGAGCGGGTAGCAAGCGGCAAAGTCCGACAGGCTCCAGCCCTTGATCTCGACCAGATGCAACTGGTGAAAAAACACCCCGGTGATCACGAACGGGGCAGCCAAAATTCCCGGCAGTAATCCGTAGAAACGCGGGTCGCGCAGGACCTGCGCCCGAGTCCAGGACCACTCCGAGGGCCGTTCTGCTTGCGCCGTCTGCCCTGGCGTCTCGATCGAGCCATCGCTGGGCAGTCCACGTCCGAAGAGAAACAGCGCCGGTACCAGGATCACGACAACGGCGATGGCGATGCCGACCCAGATCCAGCGCCAGGTGAACAGTCCGAGCAGGAGGGCGACCAGGATCGGAAGTACGGCCTCGCCAGCCGGATAGCCGAGGAAGGTCAGACCCAGCGCGCGACCGCGCTCGCGGCCAAACCAGCGGGCGGTAAAGGTCATTGCCAGATGACTCGTCATGCCTTGCCCGAATAAGCGCAGACCGAACAACGCGATGACCAGCCAAAGCACCGAGTCGGCCCCGGCAAGCAATAGCGCGGACCCTGCCAAAAGGGCCAGGGTCAGGGCTGCGACCATGACCGGATCGCGTGAATCCGCGACCTTACCGAGCCAGACCAGCGTCAGGGCGCTCGCGATCGTGGCGAGCATGAACAGGCCGCCGAAGCCACCGTGACTCAGACCAAGGTCCGCTCGCAGCGGCACGGCAAACAGCGCGATGAAATAGGTTTGGCCAATGTTGGAGCTCAACGTCAGCAGCAAAGCAAAGCCGAGCGCCGCGGTTGCCCGGGTTCGCTCTGCTGGTTGCCGAAATTGGCGGGGAAGCATCGGCAAGCCGCAAGTCTTTGCGTTGAGGAAACAGAAGACCGGTCTCGGCTTAGGGGCGATTTGCTCGAATAAAGATCAACTGCACCTTTTGCGTGAATCGCCAGCTGTTCGTGTGTCGGCAAGTCGACAAATAGTCGCCGGTGATGTGGTGATCCAGCATCTGCTGCAAGCTGATGGAGTCATCGAAAACGCAGCGTTGCAAGTATCCCTCGACCTGTTGCCACTGTGCCGACGGCGCGCCGTTCTGATAGTTGATCTCCAGCGTCTCGAAACTCGCGCCCATTTGCCGCAGCGACGCGATGATCTGCTCGGCCGTGGTGTAGGGCGTGCCTTGGCCGTCCCGAAAGGCGTCAAGGTAGTGGCGGTAGAAGCGCAGATAATGGGCATCGGCACTGGCATGGGCGATGAAGCCAACGTCGCCAATGGCCCGGATGAAGCGCTCCAGGCCCGCCTGCAACTCCTCTGCCGGCAAGGCATAGAGGGCGTGCGTGGCCCAGACGATATCGAAGGCCCCGTGCTCGCAATCGAGTGCCTGTAACGTCGAGACATACTCGCGACCCGCGACAAAGGGCCGCGCCAGAGCGCGGCGCGCCTCGGCGACGGAGAACGCCGCCGGGTCGAGCAAGGCGTAGTCGATGGGTTGGATCGCGGCCGCGGCGACGTCGGCATGCCGGATGAGGGCGCTGGGGAACTTGCCCGAGCCACAGGCGACGTCGAGCAGACGCAATGGGCGATCGCCCGCCTGTTGTTGCCGTGCCTGCAGCCAGGCCTTCCAGTCGAGGGCCTCGGCAAGATGGCGATAGTCGACAGTCGCAAGGGCATAGAAGGCCTCCATCCCGGCCCGGCCCGCCTCGCTCCAATGCTCGCAGCTGCGCTCAAAGGTATCTTCAGGCATGCGTTGGTGACTCCGCCGGCCAGCAGACCGGATTCAGGACGCTGGCGGCAAGGTCGCCGGGTTGGGTGTCGGGTATGAACTTCTGCCAATCGCCTGACACCATGGTCGGCGCATCGACAACGCGCGCACCGTCGGCGTAGTAGGTGTTGGCCAGCACGATGCGGCTCTGCCGGGTGCGATTGGCCGCGGCGGTATGGAAGCTGAGATTGTGGTGAAAGCTGACCTCGCCGATCTCGAAGGGGCCGTCTTCGACCGCGACCGCATGGTTGCGAAATACCGCTGCCACCTGGCGGTCATAGCTGGTGTCGAACTTATTGAAGGCGATGCCTTCGACCAGCTTGTACACATCGATCGGCCGGGCGAAGGCCAGTGGCCCCATCGCCCGAGATATGGGCTGTGCGGGGATCCAAGCCGTGACCACGTCGTGGGTGGCCAGCGGGAAGTGATGGTCATCGTAGTGCCACGGAGTGCGCCCGCAGCCGGGCTCCTTGGACATCGCGTTATCGTGATAGAGGCGCACGGCCGGCACGTCGAGCAGGTCGGCGGCAATCTTCGCGATCCGCGGACTCAACACGTAGTCGCGCAGCAGCCGGTTGTGCAGCCAAGCCAACTCAACGCTGAGAAAACGCGCCATGGTGCCGCCGTCGAGGACCGTGTCGAAGGTCGTGCTGAGCAGTTCGACGAGCTCATGACGAAGGCGTAGGGTCGCCGCGGGCGAGAGCACGCCGCGCAGCTTGATGAAGCCGTTGTCGCGAAAGAATGCCCGATCGGCGGGCGACACCGAAAACGGCGCGCGCAACTCCTCAGCGACGACGGACGCGTCGATGGCGGCAAGCTGCGGCAGCGGGTCGGCGTCGCGCAGCGCCGCCACGGGATCATCGGCATTGTCGGCCAGCGTCAGATACCAATCCCACCAGGCTTGATTGTCCTGCTCCCAGGGTTGGTCGACATCGGTGCGCCGCGCGTTCTCGCCGACGAGCTTCGGGCTGGTTTGGGCGCTCTTGCCGCCCGAGGTCATCCGCGCCAGACCAGGCAGTGTACGCTGAACAGCGGCGGTTGATCGCTGTCGGCGTCGGCGTCGGTCCAGACCTGCTCGGCCTCGAAGCCGGCGCGCCCGGCGAGTTGATGAAAACTGTCGACGCTGTACTTGTAAGAGGATTCGGTGTGGATCGATTCCTCTACTCCAAACGTAAAGCGTTGTCCGGCGACGACCACGTGCTGCTCGCGGGTGCTGATCAAGTGCATCTCGATTCGACTCGATGCGGGATTGAACCAGGCGCGATGGCGGAAGCCGGTCAGATCGAAGTCGGCATCCAACTCGCGATTGATCCGAGTCAGTAGGTTCAGGTTGAAGTCCGCGGTCACGCCGGCGGCGTCGTTGTAGGCGGCCTCCAGAATGCGGTGATCCTTGACCAGGTCGACACCCACCAGCAGACGCCCCTCTGGACCCACCAAGTCGCCGACTCGGCGCAGAAGCCGCTCGGCATCCGCTGGGTCGAAATTGCCGACGGAGGACCCCGGGAAAAAGGCCGCGCGCGGATGTTCGTGGTCATCCACCGGCAGTTCGAAGGGAACCGAGTAGTCCGCGCAGACGGCATGCACCTGCAGCGCGGGGAAGGTCGCGGCCAGGGACTCGGCAGAGTGCAGCAGATGGTCCTTCGAGATGTCCACCGGCATGTAGACCGCGGGGCTCAGGGCTTCCAGCAAGACGCGAATTTTGAGGCTGCTGCCGCTGCCCAACTCGACCAGCAGCGCGTCACGCCCAAGGCGCTCGGCCATTGCCGCCCCATGGCGGCGCAAGATGTCGATCTCGGTGCGGGTCGGATAGTACTCCTCCAGCTCGCAGATGGCATCGAAGAGGCGAGAGCCGGGGGCATCGTAAAAATACTTAGCCGCCAGACGCTTTTGCGGGAGCATCAGGCCATGGAGCACATCGGCACGCATGTCCGCCGGCGCTGGATGCAGGTCTTGAAAATGGACCTTCGCCGGCGCACCGTCGCTGCCGGACTGCCGCGCGAAAGTGCGCGGAGAGGTTGATGATGTGTGCATCGTTAATGAGGGTTTTGCTTTGGCGCTAGGAGGACGTGGGGACTCGTGGTCACCGCGGGCAGTGCGTAGAGTTGGCCCTAGGGTGATGACGGATCGATGAGGCGGGCGTCAGACACGGTCGCCGCGAGATCAATGACGAGGAGCGGCCGGTATGCGGTCTATGTCTACCGCCGTGAACTGTCCCGCGCGGTAAAACCACAGTCGCTTCGTAGGCAAATAGATATCGCCGACGGATGGGGAATTCAACCGCGCTTGGGATTCCGGGGGGATTCGGGGATTCCAGGGACAGTGCGGCCTGGCAAGGCCGCGTGTTCTAGCGGGTGTGACTCCCGCCTGGGTAATCGTGCGCCGCGAGCCCAGTATCGAGCCTTACGGCGTCGCTGGTAACAGCGGCGCCGATGCGTAGGCACGAAAGCAGGCGAGGTGCAAGGGTAACGGGTGATGCCGACCTTGAAGGTGTTGAGCCCCGAAAAGAATCACTTGGGAGTGCCGACGGGTTTGTCCCACCGGCAGGCAACAATCCGTGCTGCATTCTGGCGAGCGGCACGGGTACTTCCCGGGGTCCGAGGCCGTGTCGAGCCTGACAGTGAGAGCACGTGGTAACCAGGGAGATCCGCGCATCGGTCCGCTGGAGGCGGGCACCCGTGAACGAGTGTAGAAAGCGAGGACACG
>JAIPFF010000010.1 GCA_021736785.1 Thiohalocapsa sp.
CGGCCGCGGGCCGGCGCCTCGCTCGACGGCTCCGCCGCGGGCGCCGCGCCGCTTAACCTTCGCCACCGCCGCCGGGCGCGGGCTGCGCCGCGGCATCCGACAGGGGCGCGCCGCTCCCCGAGGGCTCGGGCGCGGCTTCGGCGGCCGCGTCCTCACCGGCGGCCCGCCCGACCTGCACGACGGCCAGGCGCTCCGGATGAACGCGCCGGCGATAGGCGTCGCGGATCTCCTCGCGGGTCACGGCGGACACCCGCTCCGAGAACCGATCCAGGTAGTCCAACGGCAGGCCGTAGAAGCCGATCATCGCCAGATACTGCACGACCTTCGAATTGCTCGCGATCTTCAGCGGGAAGCCGCCGGTGATGTTCTTGACGGCGGCGTCGAGCTCGTCGGCGCTCGGTCCTTCGTCGATGAACCGTTCCAGCGTGTCGAGCATGACAGCACTGGCCTCTTCGGCGCGGGCATTCTGTGTCTGCAGGCCCATGATCATCGGACCGCGCTCGGCCATGGGTGCGAAGTAGCTGTAGGCGCTGTAGGACAGGCCGCGCTTCTCGCGTACCTCGTGCATCAACAGCGACACCAGCCCGCTGCCGCCGAGAATGTGGTTGCCGACATAGAGCGGGAAATAATCCGGGTCGCCGCGGCGCATGCCGGGCTGCCCGGCATAGACGTGCGTTTGGCTGGACGGGAACGCGATCTGCTGCGCGCCGCCGGAGGCGAGGTCGTCGACCGGCGGCAGGGCCGGCGCCGCGGGTCCTTCCGGCAAGCCCGCGGTCAGCCGCTCGGCCAGCCGCTCCGCCTGCGGGCGGTCCAAGGCGCCGACAATTGCAATGGTCGCGTTCGCCGGCGTGTAGTAGCGGCGATGGAAGGCCTGCAGATCCTCCCGGCGCATCGCGCCGACGCTCTCGGGCGTGCCGGACGGATCGGAGCCGTACGGATGATCGCCGAATACCGCCCGGTACAGCGCCTTGCTGCCGACGCTGCCGGGGTCCTGCTCGGCAAGCCGCAGGGCCGTGAGCCGATTCTGGCGCACCCGCGCGAAGTCCTCGGCCGGAAACTCGGGCTCGGCAAGCACCTTGACCAGCGTGTCGACGGCGGTCTCGAGTGCCGTCGGCTCCGTGAGGCTGCGCATGCTGGCCCAGGCCATGTCGCGCTCGGCGCCGGTGGAGAGCTCCGCGCCGACACCTTCCACGCGCTCGGCGATGCTGTCGGCATCGAGGCCGCCGGCACCTTCGCCGAGCATGTTCGCGGTCAGCGAGGCAACGCCGGGCTTATCCGCGTCCCGGGCACTGCCGGCCGCGAAGACGACACGCACGTCGATCATGGGCAGATCGGCGGCCTGGACGAACAATACCTTCGCCCCCCGCTGCGTCTGCCAGCTTTCGATGTCCGGGGCCGCTGCCGCGGCGCCCGCGCCGAGCAGGCCCATCAAGGCCAAGGCGCAGAGCGCCGGCCAGCGCTGTTTGCGCTTGCTGTTATCGAGCACGTCCGTGACCTCCTGAATTGATGGCGGCAGTCCGTTGGCTGCCGTCGAGCGGCTGGGGATCGAGCACGGCAACCGTGCGCACATCGTCCCGCAAGTACTTCTCGGCGACAGCACGAACCTGCTCCGGCGTCACCGCCGACAAGCGTTCCACGTATTCGTCGACCAGCTCCCAGCCGAGGCCGACGGTCTCCAGTTGCCCGAGTTGCATGGCCTGCGAGAAGACACTGTCTTTCTCGTAGACTTTCGAGGCGATCAGTTGGCTGCGGATGCGGGCCAGCTCTTCGGCATCGACTGGCTCGGTGCGCAACCGCTCGATCTGGGCGAGCAGCGCCTGCTCCAGCGTATCCACCGTATTGCCGGAGGCCGGCGTTCCGCTCAGCAGCAGCATGCCGGGCAGGCGGGTGAAGGCGTTGTAGCTGGCGCCGGCGGAGGCGGCCACGCGCTCGCCGCGCACTAGCTCTCGGCTCAGGCGCGAGCTGCTGCCGCCGTCGAGCACCGAGGCCAGCATCTCCAGCGCATAGGGCACCCATGCCTCCTCCGCATGGCCGATCGCCGGTGTCTTATAGCCGATGATCAGGTAAGGCTCTTTCGCCGGCGCCTTGACGATCAGGCGCTTTTCGCCCCGCTGCTCGGGCTCGCGCCGGGGCTTCGGCGACGAGACCGGCTCCGGCTCCAGCGGCCCGAAGTGGGTTTCGGCCAACGCGAACACGGCCTCGGGATCGACGTCGCCGACGACAACCAGCGTGGCATTGTTCGGCGCATACCACTTGCGGTACCAAGTGCGCAGATCATCGACCTGCATCGACTCGAGATCACTGCCCCAGCCGATGACCGGGATGCGGTAGGGCGAGGCCTCGTAGGCCGCGGCGTTGAACTGCTCGAAAGTCAGCGCCTCCGGATCGTCGTCCGTGCGCAGCCGGCGTTCCTCCTTGACGACTTCCAACTCTTTGACGAACTCCTCCTCCGGCAGCGTCAGCCGGCGCATGCGCTCGGCCTCCAACTCGAACGAGACCGGCAGGCGATCGGCCGCCATGGTCTGGAAGTAGGCCGTGTAGTCGCGCCCCGTGAAGGCGTTTTCTTCGCCGCCGTTGGCTGCGATGATGCGCGAGAACTCGCCGGGCTCCAGGTTCTCCGTGCCCTTGAACATCATGTGCTCGAGCACGTGCGAGACGCCGGTCACGCCGCCGTGCTCGTAGCTGGAGCCGACCTTGTACCAGACCTGAGAGGTGACGATCGGGGCGCGATCATCGCGCTTGACGAGGACCTTGAGGCCGTTGTCGAGGATACGCTCCTGCACGGCCGCGGACGCGCCGGCACAGGCAAGTGTCAACGAAATCGCAACTAAAGGCTTGATCATGAAAGCTCCGTGCGCTGTCGATATGTAAACGGTCAAATTGCGGCGGGCGCCGGTGCGCGCAACTTCCCGGCGCCGCGGCCGATTCGAGATACCCGTGCGCAGCACCGATTCGGCAGCGACGAGCCAGGCGGCTTTTGATAGCATCCGCCAGTTCCCACTGCATGAATGATCGGCTGCGACATGTTCGGCTTCGGCAAAAAGAAAAAGCGTGATGCGGATCGGACCGACGCGGTCCGCGACGATTCCGCACCGCGGGCGCCCGAGGCGGTGCCGGAAGCGCCTGTCCCGGCACAGTCCCGGGCAGCGCCGAAGGCGGCCTCCCCCGCGGCGCAACCCGCCGGCGAGCCGCCGGCGACAACGCCGTCGCGAGGCAGCGGCGGCTCCGCCCGCGCCCGGGACACGGCCGGCGAGCCGCAGGAGGGCCGGCTCGCACGCGCCATCGCCGAGCAGGCAGAGGCCGAGCGCGGTGTGCAGAGCAAGGGCCGATTCCTGTCCGGACTGAAGGAAGGACTCGCAAGAACGCGAGAAGTTCTGAACGCCGACATTACCGAGCTCGTCACCGGCCGCAAGGAGATCGACGAAGACCTGCTCGAGGAGCTGGAAAACCTGCTGCTTGCAGCCGACGTCGGCGTGCCGGCAACGGCGCGCATCATCGACGATCTGAGCTACCGGGTAAAGCTTCGCGAGGTGTCCGACCCCAAGGGTTTGCTGCGGGCGCTGCGCCACGAGCTGCGCGAGGTGCTGCAGCACAACGATGCCCCGGTGCGCCAGCCGGCACCGGGCCGTCCGCAAGTGATTCTGATGGTCGGCGTCAACGGCGTCGGCAAGACGACGACCATCGGCAAGCTCGCCAAGCAACTGCAGGCCGAGGGTAACGCGGTGATGCTCGCGGCGGGCGACACCTTTCGCGCCGCCGCGGTGGAGCAGTTGCAACGCTGGGGCGAGCGCAACGATGTGCCGGTCATCGCCCAGCACAGCGGCGCCGATCCGGCATCCGTCATCTTCGACGCGCTGCAGGCGGCGACGGCGCGCCACATCGACGTGCTGATCGCCGATACCGCGGGCAGGCTGCACACCAAGTCCAATCTCATGGAAGAGCTGCGCAAGATTGCACGCGTGATGAAGAAGATCGACCCGGACGCGCCGCATGAAGTCATGCTGGTCGTCGACGCCACCACCGGCCAGAACGCACTGCATCAGGCGGTGCAATTCAACGAGGTCATTCCGCTGACCGGCATCACCCTGACGAAGCTCGACGGCACGGCGAAGGGCGGTATTCTGTTTGCGATTGCCGACAAGCTGGACGTGCCGTTTCGCTTTATCGGCATCGGCGAGCGGATCGAAGACCTGCGCCACTTCGACGCCGACGACTTCCTGGACGCCCTGCTGGCGCCCTGATCCGTCGTGCTGATTCGCCGCCCCGCACCGCACTGACCGACCGGGGCGGGCAAAACTCGCGATCGGGTGCGACAGGGCAAGGATGGACCAACGACGTATCCATCACGATCCGGGATGCAAGCGCGCGGACGCCAATGATCAAGTTCGACCACGTCAGTAAACGCTATCCCGAGCGGGGCGAGGCCATCAAGGATCTCAGTCTCGACCTCGCCGCCGGGGAGATGGCCTTCCTGACCGGCCATTCCGGGGCCGGCAAGAGCACGCTGCTGCGCCTGATCGGCCTGCTCGAGCGCCCGACGCGCGGACAGGTGATCGTCAACGGCCGCAATCTCGCCAGCCTGCCGCAACGCAAGATCCCTTTCCATCGCCGACAGGTCGGGATGATTTTTCAGGACCACCGGCTGCTGACCGACCGTACGGTATTCGATAATGTCGCGCTGCCGCTGGTCGCCATGGGCATGCGCCGGCGGGAAATCGCAAAGCGCGTGCGCGCTTCGCTGGATCAGGTCGGCCTGCTGCGGCTCGAGCGCGTGCTGCCGTCGGCACTGTCCGGCGGCGAGCAGCAGCGCGTCGGCATCGCGCGCGCCGTTGTCGCGCGCCCGCCCGTCATCCTGGCGGACGAGCCCACCGGCAATCTCGACCCCGAGCTCTCGCGGGAGATCTTTCAGCTGTTCGAGCGCTTTCACCAAGTGGGCGTGAGTCTACTGATCGCGACCCATGATCTGGACCTGGTCGCGTCCATGGGACACCGCACACTGCGGTTGCACCAAGGCCGCCTGGTCGCCGATTCGGGGAACTGGTAGGCCATGCGCAGGCAGCGTCGGCGCCCGAGCCGCCCGATACCCGTTGTCGCGGCCCTCCAGGACTGGCTGGCACGCGAAGGGCGCGCCGCGCTGGAGACCCTGGACAGGCTGATCGATAGCCCCTTGGGCACACTGATGACGGTGGGCGCCATCGCCATCGCACTGGCGCTGCCGGCGACGCTGTTCGTGGCGCTGCAGAACATCGAGCGCCTCGGCGGTAGTTGGGACCAGAGCGCCGCGGTGTCGCTGTTCCTGGCGGAGGACGTCACGGACGAGGAGGCCGCGGAGATGGCCTCGCTCATCGGCGCGCGGGCGGACATCGCGCAGGTCGAGCTCATCTCCAAGGAGGCCGGACTGGCCGAATTTCGCGAGTACAGCGGCCTCGGCGCTGCGCTGGATCACCTCAGCGAGAACCCGCTGCCGGCGGTGTTGTCGATCCATCCCGCACCGGAGATTCGCACGCGGGCGCAGACGCAAGCGCTGCTGGCAGCCCTCGAAGCGCTGCCGGGCGCCGACTTCGCGCGTCTGGATACACAGTGGGCGCAACGCTTCCATGCCATCGTGGCGCTGCTGCGCACGGTGTCGCTGCTGATCGGCTGCGTGCTGGGCTTGACCGTGCTGCTGGTGGTCGGGAACACGATCCGCCTGGAGATCGAGAACCGCCGCGGCGAGGTCCAGATCATGGATCTCGTGGGCGCCACACGCGGGTTCATTCGCCGCCCGTTTCTCTACAGCGGCGCCTGGTACGGGCTGCTCGGCGGCATCGGCGCCTGGCTCATGGTCGGCGCCGCCGTGCTCTGGCTACAGGAGCCGGTCGGCCACCTCGCCGATCTCTATCACACGCAGTTCGATCTGAGCGGCCTGGATCTGCGAGCATCCGCGGCACTGCTGGCGGCGGGCGTCCTGATGGGCACCCTCGGCAGTTGGATCGCGGTCGGCCGCCACTTGAGTCACGTCGAGCCCGATTGAGCGTCGCGCCGAACCTCCGCTGACGGTCTCCTCACTCGCCCCTCTCACGGGCGCGCCCGCGACACCCGGCAGTTCCTGCCGTGCGGGCGATACTTCGAAAAAACCGTCAGTTTGCTCGGCACGCCCGCGGGGCAGTCCCGCGGAGGCGCTCGGGCCCTGGCCGAACGTTGTTCCCGGAATTCAGCGGATACGCCCAGCGCCCCTGTCAATGATCCAGATCATGAAGAAAAATCCTTTGCAGTTCTTAGGGCTACAGCTATCATGAGTTGAAACGGGCTTTGTCCATCCTTTGCCACAGGAACTTCCCGTTCAAAGCCTGATCGAAAACCACGATCGCGTTATTGTCAAAGCAGCCATCCGGTGCTAGCATAATTTCCGAGAGTTTTACTTGGGTATAGAGCCATGACTGACGCAACGACCAAAGACATCGCCGTAATCGGTTCGCTATCGACAGGCACCATCGATGCTTACATCGCCAGCGCTTACCAGATTCCGGTGCTGACGGTGGAAGAAGAGCGCGAGCTCGCGCTGCGCCTGCGGGATCATGGCGACATGATGGCCGCACGCCGCTTGGTGCTCTCGCATCTGCGGTTCGTCATCCGCATCGCGCGCGGCTACCTGGGCTACGGCCTGCCGCTGCCCGATCTCATCCAAGAGGGTACCGTCGGCCTGATGAAGGCGGTGCGCCGATTCGAGCCCGACGTCGGCGTGCGCCTGGTGTCCTTCGCGGTGCACTGGATCCGCGCCGAGATCCATGAATACATCCTGCGCAACTGGCGTATCGTCAAGGTGGCCACCACCAAAGCGCAGCGTAAGCTGTTCTTCAACCTGCGCAGTTCCAAGAAGCGCCTGGGCTGGTTCACGAAGCAAGAGGTGGAGGACGTGGCCGCGGATCTCGGCGTCAAGCCCGAGACGGTACTGGAGATGGAGTCGCGCCTGTCCAGCCACGACATGGCCTTCGACGGTCACGACGACGACGACGACGAGGGCCCCTCCGCACCGTCGACTTACTTGCCCGACATGCGCATGGAGCCTGCCAGCGCACTCGAGCACGAAGACAACGAGACCTATCAGCGCGAGCGCCTGCTGGCCGCCCTCGAGGGTCTCGACGAGCGCAGCAAGACCATCCTGCGCGAGCGCTGGCTGACCGAGAAGAAACAGACGCTGCATGAGCTGGCACAGCAATTCGGCGTCTCCGCCGAGCGCATTCGCCAGATCGAGAAGAACGCCATGAACAAGCTCCGCGTCCAGCTCGAGCTCTGATTCCACGCGTCCTGCAACACTGTCCGAAAGCCCGCGTAACGCGGGCTTTTTTTTGCTCGGAGCCCGGCGCACGGCATCCGCGGATGATGGCAAGGGCTTTTCCGTACACCGCTCGCCGCCAAACTGCACCCAATCTTCTCGGCCCCCTTGCAACGACTCTGCATTGCTGGCCGAATAGGCCCTCGCCGCCCCGCGTCACCCACATCGGTGCCGGCGCAACCGCACGAACGAACGGCCCCCGCCCGACTTCGCCCGCTTCTTCGCAAACGGACGCAGCCGGCAATGAACGCCGCCCGGAGATTTCGTTACAAGTCCATGATCAAGAGATTCCTGCCCGCGCTTTTGTTGCTGCTTCCGTCCTTATCCGCGGCCGCGATCCCCGCGACCCCGGTGATGACGCTGTACAAGTTCAACGGACCGCTCGAGATCCCCTACTACCGCATCGGCGACAACGGCCCCGGACCAAAGGCGGGCTCGCTGACCCAGGGCACGTCACTGATCCCGTGCCTGGTGGTTCGCAACGGCCGGGCGCTGACGGACTCCGGCGGCACACCCTATGTCGGCTTCGAGATCGTCGTCGACTCGCGCAAGGCCTCGGGACCGGCGGCCACCGAAACCTTCAAGCGTGCCTTCAAGGAGCGCGCGTCCATGCGCGTGCCTAATCACCACTGCGACGCCGGCGTGCGGCACGTGGTGAACGTGAAAGACCTGTATGCGCTCGAGAAGGCCCCGTTCTTCGACCCGCCCGGCAAGGGCGACCGGAAAGCCGCGGAGCGCGCGGGCAAGAGCACACTCGACAGCATCGTGCGCAGCTTCCATAACTCGGCCCAGTGTGCCGGCGTCAACAACCGCCTGCCCGGACGTCGCGGACGCCTCGCCAGCGCTTGGGAAGACTTCATGTCGAGCAACAGCGGGCGCTGGGACAAGACCACGCTCGCACGTGCGAAGCACCTCGACTACAGCATGCGCACGGCGATCTACGAGGGTCATCTCGACCGCGGCTGCTCCGCTTATGGTGCCTGCGAGCGCAATACCGTCGTGCTATCGATCAGAAACCGGGCCGTCGGACAGTGCCTGACACGCCAGGGTTGCCGCTTCCCCGGCGACTTCCAGGGGGCCGCATCGGACCCGTCCCAATACAACATTTGGGACGACTATCTCACCCAGATCTCCGGCTTAACGGCCTGCTACCTGCGCACCGACCTGGCCGACAAGGACTACTACGACCGCGTCCAGGCCATGTACACCCAGAGCGTCGGCGATGCCGAGCGCATGCTGTACGGCAGCGAATCGGACCTGCGCGCGCTGTTCCCCGGCAATTCGCTGGCGGAACTGACCGAGATGCGCCACTACTACCATCCGCCGGCAATGGGCAAGTGTTTCCCGCAACATAACCGCATCGAGTACATGTCCGGAGCCGTCGCCGAGAAGGGAGCGGACCATGCCCTGATCGCCAACACCCGCATTCAGGTCGGTGAAAAGGACGGGGGCGGCTACCGGTTCCGGGAGTTCCGCTTCGATCAGGAGGACTGGGGCGACGCCATCCGCTTCGAGGACAATTACACCGGATTCGTCGTCGACGGACGCAAGGTGCGCCTCGGCGGCGGCGGTGGCTGCACGGCCTACGGCGTCTCCGCCGGCTGCAAATTCTCGAAAGTGGGCCGCTATCGAAGGACCCCCAACTGGCTCACGGCCGGCACACCGGTGGCGCTGAACTGCCGCATCGCCGACCGCGGGGAGTCTTGCCGAGGAGGCGGCCAGACCCGCAGCGTCAGCGTCGGGGGCTATTGCGACGTCGACATGATGCCCGTCGGCGGCGTGCGCTGATCCGGCGAACTTCCTGCTGAACCGACCGTCGCTCGGGCGCGTGTTGCACGCGCTCGGCTACGGGCGGAAGCGCCGGCGAAACGGTGCTCCGGCCCCGTTACGACACGCGAATGCAGCGCACCGTGCGCGTGTCGCTGAGCCGGGTTTGTTCCGGATAGGCCTTCGCGCATTCGGGCAAGGCTTCCGGGCAGCGCGGGTGGAAGTGGCAGCCCGCGGGCGGCTGCGCCGGTGAGGGCATATCGCCGTCCAGGCGGATGATGCTGCGCCGCTGCTCGGTATCGATCACCGGCACCGCCGACAACAGCGCCTTGGTGTAAGGGTGGCGAGGATCCTCCAGCACCTCCGTCGTCGTGCCCCGCTCGACGATACGGCCCAGGTACATCACCGCGACCTCGTGGGCCAGGTAAGAAACCACCGAGATGTCGTGGGTGATGAACAGATAGCTAATGCCGAGATCGCGCTGCAGCTGCTTGAGCAGGTTGAGGATTTGCGCCTGCACCGACACATCCAGGGCGCTCGTGGGCTCGTCGCAGACAATAACCTTGGGGCTCACCGCCAGCGCGCGGGCAATACAGATACGCTGACGCTGGCCGCCCGAGAACTCGTGCGGATAGCGCTCCATGGCCTGCTCACCGATCCCCACCTGGTCCAGCAATTCGGCGACGCGCCGACGCCGGGCGCCGCGGCCGCGCTCGATACCGAGTGCCTGCAGCCCCTCGCCGACGATGTCGCCCACCAGCATGCGCGGATTCATCGACGCGAACGGATCCTGAAAGATGATCTGCAGGTCCTTGCGATAACGGCGCATGCGTCCGGCGCCGATCCGGGCCAGGTCGGCGCCGTCGTAGCGCACGCTGCCGCCGGTCGGGCGCTCGAGCTGCAGGATGCCCTTGCCCACCGTCGTCTTGCCGCAGCCGGACTCGCCGACCAGGGCGAGCGTTTGCCCGGCACGCAGCACGAGATCCACCCCGTCGACGGCCTTGACGTGACCGACGGTGCGCTTGAATAGCCCGCGCTGGATCGGGAAGTGCACCTGCAGGGCATCCACATGCACCAGCGCTTCACCCGCGGTCTGCGTATTCGCCGGCGAGGCCGCCTGCGCGGTGGCGGGCTCGAAGCTCGGCTGACCGTCGGCCCAGAGCAGACAGCGCACGCGGTGCTCGGGCCCGGCGCGAAACCAACCGGGGACCGTCGTCGCACAGTGCTCCATCTCGCGAAAGCAGCGCTCGGCGAAACGACAGCCGCCGAAGGACCGATCGAGCGGCGGCACGCGGCCGGGAATGACGGCAAGCTCCCCGGCGCGCTTTTCGGCCGTCGGCACGCTCTCCATCAGCTTGCGGCTATAGGGATGGGCCGGGCCGGCGAAGAAGTCGTCGCAGTTCGCCTGCTCGACGATCTGCCCGGCGTACATCACCGCAAGCCGGTCGGCGGTCTCCGCCACGACGCCCAAATCATGCGTGATCAGCAGCACCGCCATCCCCGTCTCACGCTGAAGTCCCTTCAGCAGGCGCAGCACCTGCGCCTGGATGGTCACGTCCAACGCGGTGGTCGGCTCGTCGGCAATCAACAGCTGCGGATCGCCGGCCAAGGCCATGGCGATCATCACGCGCTGCTTCATGCCGCCGGAGAGTTGATGCGGGTACTCACCCGCGCGCCGGGCCGGGTCGGGAATACCGACGGCGCGCAGCAACTCGACGACACGCGCCGGTGTCGAGGCCTTGGCGCGCCCCTCGTGGATCTTTACCGCCTCGGCGATTTGCTGGCCGACGGTGAGCACCGGGTTCAGCGAAGTTTGGGGCTCCTGGAAGATCATACCCATGCGCCCGCCGCGGACCCGGCGCATCTCGCGCTCCGGCAGGGCCAGCAGATCGGTTCCGTCGAGGCGCACGCTGCCGGAGACGATACGCCCGGACAGAGGCAGCAGGCGCATCAGCGACAGCGCGGTCATGGACTTGCCGCAACCGGACTCGCCGAGCAGCGCCAGGGTTTCGCCGCGGCGGATCTCGAAGCCGACGCCGTCACAGACGCGAAGCGCCCGCTCCCCGCCTTCGACGCGCGTGACCAGGTCCGTGGTCAGATTCTCGACCCTGAGCAGCAAATCTTCCGTCATCGCAGGCTCCGCAGACGCGGGTCGAAGGCATCGCGTACCACGTCCGCGAACAGGTTCGCCGCCAGCACCAGCGTGAACATGAACACGAACGCCGCCGCCAGCGACCACCAGACGATGGGCTCGCGCGCCAGCTCCAGCCGCGCGCTGTTGATCATGTTGCCCCAGCTGTTCATGGTCGGATCGACACCGATATTGACATAGGAGAGCACCGCCTCGGCCAGCACCAGGCCGCTGAAGTCGAGCACCACCGTAATCATGACGATGTGCAGCACGTTCGGCAGGATATGGCGGGCAATCACGGTGGAATGGCGCACGCCGAGTGCACTGGCTGCCTGCACGTAGTCGGATTCGCGCAACTTCAGCGACTCGCCGCGCAGCAGTCGGCAGAGGCCGGTCCAACTGGTGATGCCGAGGATCAGGCACAGGAACAACAGCCGCAGATCCGCCCGCTCCACCAGGCTCTCGAAGCTCTCCGCGTTGTTGGTCATGTAGACCTGCAGCATCAAAATGGCGGCGGCGATCAGCAGCACGCCGGGGATGGAGCTCAGCGTGGTGTACAGATACTGAATGATGTCGTCGGTCAGGCCTCGGAAGTAGCCCGCCATGATGCCGAGGATGATCGCAGCCGGCAGCATGACCAATGTGGTCAGCGTGCCGATCACCAGTCCCGTGCGAATACTCTTCAGGCTCTGGTAGAACACGTCTTCGCCGACCTTGTCGGTTCCGAGGATGTGGTACTTCACCGCCAGTTCGGCGGCAACGAAGCCGAGCACGGTCATCAGCGCCAGCGTGATCAGCCCGACCCGCCAGGGCACTTGCGTACGTCCGCTCCAAATCGCGCGCGCGCAGTCGTTGAATGTCTCGCCGCGACGCCGGGCCAGCCACCAAGTCAGCGCGGCGAGGATCAGCGTCCACGCCATCAGCCCTTTGACCAGCCCGAGCAACGTGCGCAGCACGATGTCCGCTGTCCTGTTGGCAGGATTCTTCAGGTGCGCGCCGCCGTGGGTCAGACGGGGGTAGTCCCGCACCGTGCTGCCGTCCGGCTGCTCGATGGCCTCCTTGACGAACAGATGAGTGGCGAACGGCGCCGAGAAGGTCTTCTCATCGCGCTCGCGCAGCGGCGTGAGCCAGAGGTCGAGCACCGAGAGCACCTGCGTGGAATAGCGCGGACCCGGGTCGGGCGCACCGTTCTCCGGCGCCGCTTCTTGCTGTACCGGCTCGGCCGGCGTCGGCGCGTCCAGCCGCGGATGGAAGTGCAACGAATCCAGCAGGCCGATCGCAACATAGAAGGCGATCACGACCAGCGCCGCGATGCCCACCGGCGAGCGCCCGACACTGCGCCAGGGGCCGCGCAGATGCTCGTGGCGGGCGGCGTAGACGCCGAAGCCGATGGCCACGGCGATGAGCAGAAAAATCAGCGCATCCGTCAGCAGAATGACCGGCATCAGTACCGCCCCCCGGCCCGCTTCGATCGCACCGGCCCGTCAAGCCCAGGCGCCGCGATCATGACAGCCTGACCCTGGGATCGACGAGGGTGTAGGAGACGTCTGTCATGATCAGGCCCAGGATGTAGAGCACGGAACCGAGGAAGACCATCGCCCGCACGATGGAGAAGTCCTGCCGGTTGATGGCATCGATGGTATAGCTGCCGAGCCCCGGAACCCCGAAGAAGGATTCGGTGATCAGCGCGCCCATGAACAGCAGCGGCAGTACCGCGACCACGCCGGTCAGGATCGGAATCATCGCGTTTTTGAGCACATGGCGGAACAGCACGACACGCTCGCGCATGCCCTTGGCGCGCGCCGTGCGCACATAATCGCGGTTGACCTCCTCCAGGAAGAAGGTGCGGTACAGCCGCGTACCGCTGCCGATGCCGCCGACGACGCCGACCAGCACCGGCAGGATCAGGAATTTGGTCGCGTCGAAGCCGGTGTCGTAGCCCGAAATCGGCACCAGGTGAAACAGCTTCCCGATCAGGAACTGCCCGCCGATGATGTAGAACAGACCGGAGATGGACATCATCGCGACCAGCAGCACGACGCTGCCCCAATCGATATAAGTGGCGCGAAAGAAGATGATCATCAGCGCGTAGCTGATGTTGATCGACAATCCCACCAGCAGCACCGGGAGCGCGATGGCCAGGCTCGGCCACATCCGCTGAGAGATGTCGTAACCGATGTCGCGGCCGCTGTCGGAAGAGCCGAAGTCGAAGGCAAACAACTTCAGCGACTTCTGAAAGAAGATCGTCTCCGTGAGCTTGTCGAGGCCCCTGGCCTCCTCGTTGAGCAGCAGCGGCAGGTCATAGCCGTGCTCCGCCTTCCACGTATCGATGGCTTCCTGGGTGACGCGTTTGTCGCCCAGTTGCATGCGCGCCATGTCGTCCGGCGAGTTGACGACGAAGAACAGCACGAAGGTGATCAGATTCACGCCGATCAGGATCGGCAGCGCATAGAGCAATCGGCGGATGATGTAGGCACTCATCGGGCGCTGCTCCGCTCGCGCCGGCGCGCGATCACGATCGCCGGCAGCGCCCCCAGGGCGAGCACCAGGACCAGGGCGCCGAGCGGCCAGAGCACCGGCGGATTCCACTGCTCGCGCAGTACCTCGCGCACGGAGGGATCGAGACGGCGATATTTCAGCGTGTTGTTGGCCATCAAGTTCGGCTTGACGTTGTACAGCCACTGATGGTGCAAACTGAACGACTTCGGGTAGAAGCCGAATGACCAGGGCGCATCGCGGCGCAGGATCTCCGTCATTTGATCGATGATGGCCTGGCGCTGCGGGCCGTCGTCCATGTTCTTCATCTGCTCGAACAGGGCATCGAATACCGGGTTGCCGTAGTTGGCCGCGTTCTCGCCGCCGTCGATCTTTTTGTTCGGCCCGTAGAGCAGGAAGAAGAAGTTCTCGGGGTCCGGATAGTCGGCATTCCAGCCCCACATGAACACCTGCCCGGTGCCCTCTCGCATCTTCTCCTGAAAGCGGTTGTAGTCGGTGGCACGGACGACCAGCTCGATACCGAGCTTGGCGAACTGCTTGCGCATCCAATTAAGCCGCGCCTTTCCGTCGGGACCGGCGTCCATGGCCTCGTAGTAGATGGTCAGCGGCCGACCTGTCTCGGGGTCGCGGCCGTCCCGGTAGCCGGCCTGCTCCATCAGCACCTTGGCCTCGTCCAGGCCGCGGCGCACGGGCTTGCCGCCGTGCCATTCGTAGACGAACGGGTTGATGCCGGCCTCGCCCTCTCGGTGTCCGAAGATGCCCGGTGGGAGCGGCCCCTGCGCGGCGACCCCGCGGCCGTTGGCGAAGATGGAGATGTACTCTTCGAAATCCACCGCGATGCTGATAGCCCGTCGCAGCAGCCGCGCCCGCTCGGAGTCGCCGCCGAGCACCGGATCGACCATGTTGAAGCCCATGTACCAGATGGACGTGTCGACGGCGGTTGCCAGATCGATGCCCTTCTCTCGCATATCTTCGGTCAACCCCGCCTCGCCCGCGGCGTCGAACTGGATGGCCTGATCGAAGGCGTCGGAGCTGATGCCGGAGCTGTCGTAGTAGCCCTGCAGAAATTTGTTCCAGTAGGGGATGCTTTCTTTCTCGAGGCTATAGACGGCGCGCTCGACGAAGGGCAGCGGCTCGCCGGCATCCTTCAGCAGTCCGGCGGCGGCGTCCTCGGGCATGCCTTCGCTCGGATAGCGCTCGCCGTGGAAGTTCGGGTTGCGCTCCAGCACCATCCGCAGATTCGGGTTGTTCTCGGCGAGCATGAATGCACCGGTGCCGACCGGATACCAGTCGAGCGTGATGTTGCTCTGCTTCATGCCGGGCTGCGCGTACAGGGCCTCCGCCTCCCAGGGCATCGGCGCGAAGAACGGCATCGCCAGCCAATACTGAAACTGCGGGTAGCGGTTGTTGATACGAATGACGTAGCTGTAGCGGTCGACGACTTCGGCCCCTTCGAAAGGCACCGTGCGCAGGTCGAAGAACGGGCGCTCACCGTCCACCGGCGCCGGTGCCAGCTCCGAGATCCGCTCGCTCAGCGCCTCGAAACCGACAATGTGCTTGCCCATCAGGCCGGAAATGGGCGAATGCAGCCAGGGCGTCGCCAGGCGCTTGATCTGGTAGACGTAGTCTTCGGCGGTGAGCTCGCGGGTACCCGTTTCGGGCAGGTCGGCGAGCGTGTCGACCGCCTCCGCGCGGGCGCGATCGAGGCCATGATAAAGCAGCTCGCCGCGCTCGTCCCGGGCAAAAGCCGGATGCGGCTGATAGAGGATGCCCGGGCGGATGCGCACCAGATACTCGCTGAAGGCGATCTGCGCCGGGTCGGCATCGGCGGGCAGCGCATTGCCGTCGGCGTCGTAGTAAGCGGGCACCGGAACCGCCTCGGCGGTCAGCGGAATCAGCTGATAGGGGCGCTTGAGGAAATGGTACTGCAGCGGCGGCTCGTAGATCTGGGCGATGAATGCGTATTCATTGGCGCTGTAGGAGCGCACCGGGTCCAGGTGCTTGGGGCGCTCGCCGAAGGCGCCATAGAGAACATTGTCGCCGGCCTGCTCGTCGGGATAGGGGTTGTTCCAGGGCGGCTCGCCGCAGCCGCCGAGCGCCAGAAGCGCGATGGCCGCAAGCGCCCGGCGCATGACCCGGCGCGCTTTCCCGCAACGCCCGCTTTCTGTAAGGTTACGTGCCGGTTTCACCGGCTCATGATCGCACCCTGGCGCGGCGCTTGCCAGACTGCACTCGGACCTAACCAACGGAGACCAATGCATGGGTTTTCTGACCGACAAACGCTTCTTGATCACCGGCGTCGCCAGCAACCGTTCCATCGCCTGGGGCGTTGCCCAAGCGATGCATCGCGAAGGTGCGCAACTGGCATTCTCCTATCAGGGGGAAAAGCTCCGGGGCCGGGTTGAAGATCTGGCCGCGAAGTGCGATTCCAACATCGCGTTGCCGCTCGACGTCTCAAGGGACGAGGAGATCGAGGCCTGTTTCGCACAGTTGGCGGAGCATTGGGACGGTCTCGACGGCATCGTACACTCGATCGCCTTCGCGCCGAAGGAAGAGCTTGAAGGCGATTACTTGGACGCCACCACCCGGCAAGGGTTCGCAACAGCGCACGATATCAGCTCCTACAGCTTCACGGCGCTTGCCAAGGCGGGGCGCAACCTGATGGCCGGGCGCAACGGCGCGCTGCTGACGATGAGCTACCTAGGCGCGGTGCGCGCGGTGCCGAACTATAACGTCATGGGCGTCGCGAAGGCGAGCCTGGAGGCGAACGTGCGCTATATGGCGGCGTCCCTCGGCCCCCACGGGACTCGGGTAAACGCCGTATCGGCCGGCCCCATCCGCACGCTGGCGGCCGCGGGCATCGCAGACTTCCGCTCGATGCTGAAGCAAGTCGAAGAGCGCACGCCGATGCGCCGAAACGTAACCATCGAAGAAGTCGGCAACGCGGCGGCCTTCCTGTGCTCGGACTTGGCCTCCGGCATCACCGGAGACGTGCTTTACGTCGACACCGGCTACCACATCCTGGGACTGGGCTGAAACCTGCCGGGACGGAGGCGTTACGGGACGCCTCGGCCGACACGCCTCGAGCACTCCTCGGGCCGCGGTCCACCGGCTTTCCCCGCGCTATGCGGGCTCGCTGACGGGCGGCCGGGGAGAGCGCCGGGGAAGAGCGCCGGGTGAGATTGCGGGGCGGGAGATTACCCGGAAGAGACCGCCCGGGGAGATTCCCGGGGCGGCGACTCCGGGAAGGCGGCTAAGGGGTCTCTTCGGGCAGCGGTGCGCGCTCGATCTTCGCGCGGCTCTCCAAGTCCGTCCGCAGCGCTTCGAATGCCTGTCTGGCACGGGCGTCGGCGAGCAGCCGCGCCTCGGATTCGAGGCGCTCCGGTTCCAAAGCCACCGGGTTCCCGTCCACGACACGGGAAACGGCGACCACCACGGCGCCGGCTCCGCCGGCACCACTTGCATAGCTCGGGGCGTCCTCCGCCGGCCGTGGCAGCGTGAACGCCAGCTCCAGCACCCGAGGCGGGACATCGGGCGCGTTCCGCCCGATCAGGCCCGGGGTCTCGACGCTGTACTCTCCCGCGACGTCCTCCAGGGCGGCCCCCTCGCGCAGACGCCGGACCATGTCCTCGGAGGCGGCCAGTGCCGCTTCGGCGGCTTTGCGCTCGCGGATTAGCGAGACGATGTCCTCGCGTACCTCTTCGAGCGGCCGCGTCGCCGGTGGCCGATGATCGTCCACGCGCAAGACGATCGCCTGCAGGACGTCGCGCTCCGGCTCGATCAGCTCGCTATTGTTGCCGAGCGTGAGTACGTCTTCGCTGAATGCGGCACCGATGACCTTCGGGTTGGCGAGCACGCCTTCGCCGCCGGAGCGGTCGATCCAGTCGGAGGTCTGAATTTCCATATCCAGCGTTTCGGCGGCCGGGATCAAGCTGTCGGGCGCTTCGTAGGCCAGTGTCGCGAGCCGCTCGGCCACATCGAAATAGAGCGCCTCGCCGCGTCCGCTGTCGGCCTGCTGCGCCAATTCGTCGCGGACCTCTTCGAACGGCCTGGGCTCGCCGCCTCGGATCTCGGTCACCTCGATCAGGTGATACCCGAACGGCGTTCGAATCGGCTCGCTCAGCTCGCCCTGATCCAGCGCGAACGCGGCCTGCTCGAAGAGCGGATCCATCAAACCGCGGCCGACCAGCCCGAGATCACCGCCGTCCGCGGCGCTGCCGGGATCGTCCGAGACCTCCTCGGCAACATCCGCGAAGTCATCGCCGGCCAGAATCCGCTCGCGTAAAGCGGCGAGCCGCTCCTTGGCCGCTGCCGCCTCGGCATCGGCGGCATCCGCCGCCACGGCAATCAGGATATGCCGCATGGCGCGCTGCTCGGGCTCGGTGAACTCGTCGATGCGCTCTTCGTACAATTGCCTCAGGGCATCTTCGTCGTCCGCCTCCGCCACGTCGCCGGTCCGTGCAGCGAGCGCATCCGCATCGAGCAACAGGTAAGCGATGCGAACTTGCTCGGGCGTCTGGAACAGCGCTTGGTTCTCGTCGTAGAACGCCTGGATTTCCTCATCGCTCGGCGGCGCCTCGGGGGCCAGCTCCGACGCCGAAATGCTCACATAGGCGATTTCGCGCTGTTGCTCCAAGAGCCTGGCGGCCTCGTTGACGGTAGCTGCAGTCACGAACTCGGTGTCGGACACCGCGCGCGGTAACTGCGTCGCCAGGAGCCGGGTGCGCAGTTGCTCCTCGTAAGCCGCGGGGGTCAGTCCCTGGAGCTGCAGCACGCGCTTATAAGCATCGTTGTCGAAGGTCCCGTCGCGCTGAAACGCCGGCTCGCCCAGGATCGCGGCGCGGACCGCCTGATCCGAGACACGCAGCCCCATGGAGCGCGAGGCATCCAGCAGCACGACGTCGCTGATCATGCTGTCGAGGATCTGCTGGCGAAGGCGTTGCCCGCCGAACAACTCGGGGTCGTAGGCGTCGCCCAAGCGCTCACGCAGTTCCATGCGGGCACGCTGGACGTTGCGGCTGAACTGGCGGTCGGTAATCTTGTTGCCGTTGACTTCGGCAACCACTTGCTCGCCGCCGCCGCCCAGGTAGGACTGGATGCCCCACAGGGCGAAGGGGATGCTGATCAGGATGATGATCGCGTAGGCGATCCACCCTTGGGCACGTTCTCGGATCTCCAGCAGCATACTCGCGTCTCGGAAATGCGTGTTGTCGGGCTGAGGTACGGAAGCGAAATGCGCCGAGCCCGATTTTCGGTGGCGCACAAAAGAACGCGGGGTATCTGGGACAGATACCCCGCGTTTATCAAAAGTGGCGGAGTGGACGGGACTCGAACCCGCGACCCCCGGCGTGACAGGCCGGTATTCTAACCAACTGAACTACCACTCCTTGCGTTGATTCCTGCGTCTTCGCGCCATGCGCCGGTCCGGCAGATCAACCGTGTATAACCTTTCAGCCACCAACTGGTAGCGCCCCCGGCATAACGACCAGCGTTGCCGGCACAGCCTCGCGAAATATGCGGGCGAAAGCTCGTCGAGACTGACTGGTGGGTGCTGCAGGGATCGAACCTGCGACCCTCGCCTTGTAAGGGCGATGCTCTCCCAGCTGAGCTAAGCACCCGCGTTGGATACCTCGGAGCGGAACGCGCGGTGTGGGGCGCGTCACCTAACCAGGGGATCCGGCTGGGCACTGGTCAAGCACATCGGTGAGTGCTTGCCGCCTTCAGCCCCGACGGAAGCGACTATTGTATCGATTCCTTCAGGGCTTTGCCAGCCTTGAATGAAGGTGTTTTCGATGCGGCGATCTCGATCACGGCGCCGGTCTGCGGGTTGCGACCGGTGCGCGCGGCACGCTCTTTCACCAAGAAGGTGCCGAAGCCGATGATCGAAACACTGTCCCCCTGCTTCAGGGCGACGGCGATGGAATCGGTAAATGCGTCCAGCGCCCGAGCGGCGGCACTCTTGGGAATGTCAGCCGCCTCTGCCATGGCGTCGATAATTTCCGATTTATTCATTCGTCCCCCTTGTACGTGACCTTAAGATGAGCCGGCCGTCCTACGCGTGAGTCGAGCCCGACGCGCCCCCGGTCGCCGATGTGGCGTGCGAGCGATGGATTGTTGTCGAGTAGCCCGGCGGCTGTCAAGCGACAGCGCGCGCGTACCGGCGGCTCACTGACGGGCGAATTATTGTACGCAATTAACCACTTGCGAATTCTTGCACGCACCGGCATCCAGCCGACATGCCGCCCGAAACGTGTACACGGGGAGTCAGTCGACGGCAGCGAAGCGTGGCCGAAAACAGACCGCCGGCCCGGTTCTCAAGCGCGATGGACCGCATCGCCCGACAATCTGTCCCGAAACACCGATACGACGGACGGCCAACGGTACAGCGGCCGCTCCCGGCCGATAGGCTCGCGCTGCGAAAGGTGTTCGGCGGCGCAATCCGGTTGCGCGGACACCGTGGCGTCCGAAGGGCCCGGGCGCGGAGAAAGGCAAGGCGACAGTAGTGGAAAAACTGTCGAGCACCGCCCCCCCGGGGAGACCGCTCGGCCCCCGGATGCGTGGCATCGGCCGGGGCCGAGCGGTCTTAAGCTCCACATGCAGCCGCGCCGCTTAGTGGTGAGTGCGCGCACCCGTGGGCTTGGGTTCCTCGCCCTTGGCCGCCGGCAGCGAATCGTCGTTCTCCGCCGCGCCGGAGTCTTCCCCGGGCTGTTCGGCCAGCGTCGCCGGCTCCTTGGTCAGGGCCACATCGAGCACCTCGTCGATCCAGTTGACCGGCCGAATATCCAGGCTCTGCTTGATGTTCTTCGGGATCTCGATCAAGTCGCGCTCGTTCTCCCGCGGAATCAAGACCGTCTCGATACCGCCCCGGTGCGCGGCAAGCAGCTTCTCCTTCAGCCCGCCGATCGGCAACACCTCGCCGCGCAGCGTGATTTCGCCGGTCATCGCAACCGTCGAGCGCACCGGCACCTTGGTCAGTGCCGACACCAGCGCCGTGCACATGGCCACGCCGGCACTCGGCCCGTCCTTCGGCGTCGCCCCCTCGGGGACATGGATGTGCAGATCGAACTTCTGGTGGAAGTCCGGATCGATCCCCAACGCCTCGGCGCGGCTTCGGACCACCGTCAGCGCTGCCTGGATCGACTCCTGCATCACGTCGCCGAGCTGCCCGGTATAAGTAAACTTGCCCTTGCCGGGCACCAGCGCGGATTCGATGCGCAGCAGTTCGCCGCCGACCTCGGTCCAAGCCAAGCCGGTGACTTGCCCGACTTGGTCGTGCTCTTCGGCGCGGCCGAAGCGGAACCGTTGCACACCCAGGTACTTATCCAACGCCTTCGGGGTCACGATGACGGAGGTAGAGCGCTTCTTCAGCAACACTTCCTTGACCACCTTGCGGCACACCTTGGAGATTTCCCGCTCCAGGTTACGCACGCCCGCCTCGCGGGTGTAGTGGCGGATGATGTCGCGCAGCGCCGACTCGCGGATGACCAGCTCACCCTTTTTGAGCCCGTTATTCTTCATCTGCTTGGGAATCAGATAACGCTCGGCGATGTTGACTTTTTCGTCTTCCGTGTAGCCAGCCAGACGAATGACCTCCATCCGGTCGAGGAGTGCCGGCGGAATGTTCAGCGTGTTGGCGGTGCCGACGAACATCACCTCCGACAGGTCGAAATCGACCTCGAGATAGTGATCGTTGAAGGTATGGTTCTGCTCGGGGTCGAGCACCTCCAGCAGCGCCGACGCCGGATCGCCGCGGAAGTCCATCGCCATCTTGTCGATCTCGTCGAGCAAGAAAAACGCGTTCCGCGAGCCGGCCTTCGACAGCAGCTGGATGATCTTGCCCGGCAGCGCGCCGATGTAGGTGCGCCGATGGCCGCGAATCTCCGCCTCGTCACGTACCCCGCCGAGCGACATGCGCACGAACTTCCGGTTGGTGGCGCGTGCGATGGACTGTCCGAGGGAGGTCTTGCCGACACCCGGAGGTCCCACCAGGCACAGGATCGGGCCCTTGAGCTTGCGCACGCGCTGCTGGACGGCAAGGTACTCGAGGATGCGCTCCTTGACCTTCTCCAAGCCGTAGTGGTCCGCATCCAGGACTTTCTCGGCGACGCGGATGTCGTTGCGGATCCGGGTCCGCTTCTTCCAGGGTACCGAGACCAAGGTGTCGATGTAGTTGCGCACCACGGTGGCCTCGGCCGACATCGGCGACATCAGCTTGAGCTTGTTCAGCTCGGCCGTCGCCTTCTCCTTGACCTCTTTCGGCATGCCCGCGTCGTCGATACGACGGCCCAGGTCTTCGAGCTCGTTCGGCGCATCCTCGAGCTCGCCCAGCTCCTTCTGGATGGCCTTCATCTGCTCGTTCAGATAGTACTCGCGCTGGTTCTTCTCCATCTGGCGCTTTACGCGGCCACGGATGCGCTTTTCCATCTGCAGAATGTCGTTCTCGGCCTCCATCAGGCCCATCAAGTGCTCCAGGCGCTGCTGCACGTCGATCATTTCGAGGACGTGCTGCTTCTCCTCGAGCTTCAGCGACATGTGCGCGGCCATGGTGTCCGCCAGACGGCCGGCCTCGTCGATGCTGGACAGTGACGTCAGCACCTCCGGCGGCACCTTCTTGTTGAGCTTCACGTACTGGTCGAACAGCGTCACGGCCGAGCGCATCAGCACTTCCTGCTCGCGCTCGTCGGCCTCCAATTGCTCCTCGAGCGGGAAGACTTTGGCCGTGAACGACTCGTCGGTGGTGATGAAGTTCTCCGCCTTCGCGCGGCGATGACCTTCCACCAGCACCTTCACCGTGCCGTCCGGCAGCTTGAGCAGTTGGAGGATGTTGGCAAGCGTGCCGATGTCGTGCAGATCCTCGACGCCGGGATCGTCGACATCGGCGTTCTTCTGCGCGATGAGCAGAATCTGTTTGTCGCTCGCCATCGCCGAATCGAGGGCCTTGATAGACTTATCGCGGCCGACGAACAACGGGATGACCATGTGCGGATAGACGACGACGTCGCGCAACGGCAACACCGGCACTTCCACGACGGCCTGCTCGGAATAGTTGGAATCGGAATCGCTCTTGCCCATTGAAACCCTGCTCTGCTGTGTCGCCCGTTCTCGCATGTTTAGTGGTCTTTGCGGCGGAAAACCGCAAGACGGCATGCGGGCGACGGTTAGAAAGGTGGAGGTACGCTATGGGATGAGGTTTGGGCGCCGACGGGGCGGTTCAATCATCGCTCGGCAACAGCGGGAACCGCCGGGCCCAAAAAACCGAGCGCAAGGGTGTGAATTGACCGCCACGGCGGCGGCCGAGAACCCCGCGGGGCACAAGCCCCGCCGGGCCGGTGCTTAGTCCGAGGAAGCGGCGCGCTGCTGCTCACCGCCGTCGTAGATCACGAACGGCTTGTTCTCGCCGGCGATGACCGACGAGTCGACGACCACTTTACTGACGCTTTCCATCGACGGCAGGTCGTACATGATATCGAGCAGCACCTGCTCCATGATCGTGCGCAGCCCGCGTGCGCCGGTCTTGCGCTCCATCGCCTTGGTCGCGATGCCGCGCAGCGCATCCTCGCGCAGTTCGAGCTCGCAGCCTTCCATCGCGAACAGACGTGCGTACTGCTTGTACAAGGCATGCTTCGGCTCGGTCAGGATACGCACCAGCGCGTCTTGATCGAGCTCGTCGAGCGTTGCCATGACCGGCAGGCGGCCGACGAACTCGGGGATCAGCCCGTAACGGATCAGATCTTCCGGCTCGACGGCACTCAGCAGCTCGCCGATCTTTTTCTCGTCCTGCTGGCTGTGGACTTCCGCCGAGAAGCCGATTCCGCCCTTGCGGGAGCGGTTCTGGATAATCTTGTCCAGACCGGCGAAGGCGCCACCGACGATAAACAGGATGTTTGAGGTGTCGACCTGCAGAAATTCCTGCTGCGGATGCTTGCGCCCGCCCTGCGGCGGTACCGAGGCGATCGTGCCCTCGATCAACTTCAGCAGTGCCTGCTGCACGCCCTCGCCCGACACATCACGGGTGATGGACGGGTTATCCGACTTCCGCGAGATCTTGTCGATCTCGTCGATGTAGACGATACCTGTCTGCGCCTTCTCGACATCGTAGTCGCATTTCTGCAACAGCTTCTGAATGATGTTCTCGACGTCTTCGCCGACATAGCCGGCCTCGGTCAGCGTCGTCGCGTCGGCGATAGTGAACGGGACATTAAGCAGGCGCGCGAGGGTCTCAGCGAGCAGCGTTTTGCCGGAGCCGGTGGGGCCGATCAGCAATATATTGCTCTTCGCAATCTCGATGTCTTCCTTCGCGTCCGCTGCCTCCAACCGCTTGTAGTGGTTGTAGACGGCGACCGACAGCACTTTTTTGGCCTGCTCTTGGCCGATCACGTACTGATCGAGGCTGTCGTTGATCTCCCGGGGCTTGGGCAGGCGGCTGGTCGCCTCGCCGATGCCCTCCTGCATCTCCTCGCGGATGATGTCGTTGCAGAGCTCGACGCACTCATCGCAGATGAACACCGACGGGCCCGCGATCAGCTTGCGGACCTCGTGCTGGCTTTTACCGCAGAAGGAGCAATACAACAGCTTGCCTTCGTCGTTCTTTCCGTGATTGTTTCCGCTCATGAGTGGGGTTGTCTCCGAGGAACGATACGGCGGGGGCAGACAGTGCACGCCCGAGAGAGGGTGCATCTAATCATAACGGTTTGCAAAGATATCGCAAGACAGGGGCCGGTGTCCGCCCTAAGGGCGGACGGTCGACAACCGGCAACGGCGCGAGCGTGCAGCAAGCTTCGAGCGGCCCGCGGGCGGGCGATTCCGCCGCCCGCGCAAACCGGTAACACAGCGCGCCGAATCAAGCCTTCGCCGCGTCGGTCCGCTCGTCGAGCACCTTGTCGATCAGGCCGTACTCCACCGAGGCCTCGCCGCCCAAAAAGCGGTCGCGCTCCGTGTCCTCGGCGATCTTCTCGATCGGCTGGCCGGTGTGATGGGCGAGGATTCGGTTCAACTGGTCGCGAATGTGCAGGATCTCGCGGGCATGGATATCGATGTCGGTTGCCTGACCCTGGAAGCCCCCGAGCGGCTGGTGGATCATCATCCGCGAGTGCGGCAGGCAGAAGCGTTTGCCCTTGGCGCCGCCGGCGAGCAGCAACGCGCCCATGCTCGCCGCCTGTCCGATGCACATGGTGCTGACGTCGGGGCGAATAAAGCGCATCGTATCGTAGATGGCCAGCCCCGCCGTCACCGAGCCTCCCGGCGAGTTGATGTAGAAGTGGATGTCCTTGTCGGGATTCTCCGATTCCAGAAACAGGAGCTGCGCCACGACCAGGTTGGCGACATGGTCTTCGACCGGGCCGACCAGGAAGACCACGCGCTCCTTCAGCAGGCGCGAGAAAATGTCGAACGACCGCTCGCCGCGGGCGGTCTGCTCGATCACCATGGGGATCAGGCCGAGCGCCTGCGGGCTCCAACCGTTGTTTGCGGCTACGGGATTCATGCTCGATTAACCTCTGTTGGCGCGGCGGCGCGCGACATGCGCGCCGCCTCGGAAATGCCCGTTACTTGGCTCCGCCGATGCGCGGGCGTGCCGCTCAGGCGCTGTCGGCGTTCTCGGTGAGCTCTGCAAAGGTGCGGGGCTCGTCGCGGACATCGGCCTGCTCGAGCATGTGCTCGACGACCATTTCCTCGACCACGAGCGACTCCACCGACGCCAGCCGCTGACGGTCCGCGTAGTAGTAGTCGACTACCGCCTGCGGCGTCTCGTAGGTGGACGCCATCTCGTCGACGGCCGCGCGCACGCGCTCCGGTACCGGCGAAATATCGTGACGCTTCGCGGCTTCTGCAATGATCAATCCCAATGCGACGCGCCGCCGGGCCGATTCTTCGAATAAGCTGTCCGGCAGCTCCATCGTCGCGCCGCCCGCGCCGCGGAGCGTTTGCTCCTTAAGCGCTTTCACTTCTTCGGCCACCAGCACCGCGGGCAGATCGACGGGGTTGGCCTCGACCAAGGCGTCCATGACCTGGTTCTTGACGTTGGCCTCGATGCGTTGCTTCAGCTCGCGCTCCATGTTTTGACGGATGTCGGCGCGGAATTTTTCGACGTTGCCGTCTTCGACGCCGAACGATCGGATCATGTCCGCATCGATCTCCGGGAGCACGGCCTCGGCCACTTCCTTCACCCTCACTTTGAAGTGAGCTTGCTTTCCGGCGAGATGCTCGGCGGGATAGTCCTCCGGGAAGGTCACTTCGACATCGCGCTCGTCACCGGCGGATGCGCCGACGAGTTGCTCCTCGAAGCCGGAGATCATGCGTCCGGCGCCGAGCTCGAGCGGAACGTCTTCGCCGCTGCCGCCGGGGAAGGCCTCGCCGTCGACGCTGCCCTCGAACGAGATGGTCAGCCGGTCGCCGTCGGCGCCCGCGCGCTCCACCGCGTTCCAGGTTTTGCGCTGTTCCCGCAGGCGATCGATCATTTTGTCGATGTCGGCGTCGGTCACTTCAGCGACCGGGCGCTTGATCTCTTTGCCTTCCAGGCCCTGGAGCTCGATCTGAGGCAGCACCTCGAACTTGGCGACGTACGCATACCGGCTCTCGCCTTGGTCGACGTCGGGCTCGATGTCGGGCATGCCGGCGGGCTGCAGTTGCTCTTGGCTGATCGCCTTGGAGAAAGACGAGCTCACCATCTCGCTGAATACCTCGCCGCGCACGCTTTCGCCGAAGCGCTGACGGAGCACCCGCATCGGCACCTTGCCGGGACGAAAACCGGGCAGCCGCGCGGAACGCGCCACATCGCGCAGGCGTTTCTCGATCTCCTGCTCGATCTCTTCCGGCGGCAGTTCTACTTTCATCCGGCGGGCGAGACCTTCGCCGGTCTCGACGGTCACTTGCATAGCGGGCACTCCTGACTCAGGATGGATTTCATTGCAAACGCGCCAGTATAGCGTGCAGAGTCCCGCCGGCCAAAGAAAGCCTCCCGCCACCGGCGATACCGAAATCCGGCGACCCGTGCGGCGAGTCCCGCCGCAACAGCCGCCGGATGCCAAGGCGGCGCAACGCGCTCACCGCGCCCGACGCCCGAAACGAACCGCGAACGGCAGCCGTGGCGAAAACTCCGCGGCGCACTCGGACGGCAGAGCGCTCAAGCGCCCTCGTCGCGGTGCAGCTGGCGCTTCATATGCCGCAGCCCGAGCCAAGCAATCCCGATCACCACCGGCACCGCCGCCGCGATGGCGAGCTCGGCATCGATGGCGATGCCGCCCGCTTCCAGTCCTTTGATCAAGTAACCGACCAGACCGACCCCGTAGTAGCCGATCGCGACCACCGACAGGCCTTCCACCGTCTGCTGCAGGCGCAGCTGCAGCCTGGCGCGCCGGTCCATCGAGTCGAGCAGAGAGCGGTTCTGCTCCTGTAGCTGCACCTCGACGCGGGCCCGCAGCAGGGCCGTCATACGTGCCGCTCGGTCGGCCAGGCTCTGTTGGCGCTGATCGGTCGCGATGCAGGTGGCGATCGCAGGTGCCAGCCGGGCATCGAGGAATTCGCTCAATGTCTGGAGCCCCTGTATCCGCCCTTCGCGAAGCTGCGAAAGCCGCTGCGTAATGACTTGGTAGTAGGCACGCGATGCGTCGAAACGCGATGCCGTGCGCGCCGCCACCGACTCGATCTCGGCCGCCAGCGCCGTCAGCTCGGCGAGCAGGCGCCGCTCCGGCGGCGCCTTTCCCTCGCCCTCTCCCTCGGGGCCCTCCGTACCGCGGTCACCGACGCGCATGCGCACGGCCACGTCCGCCAGACGCCGCTCGGCCCGCGTCAGGATGCGCGACGCCTGGCGCGCCAGTGGCAGCCCCAGCAGGGCCATGGCCCGGTAGGCGTTGATATCCAGAATTCGCTTGACCAGCCGACCCGCCTGTCCATCCGAGAGGCCGACATCGCGCACCAGGATTCGACCGTAGCCGTCCGGGTCGATGCGCAGGTCCGTCCACGCGATCGCATTACCGCCCGCGACCTCGGAGCCCACCACCGGGTTGTCGTCGAAGAGCGCTATCAGCTCGCTCTGGCGGCGCTCCGGTGTCTCGCGTGGCTCCAGCGCCAGCAGCGCCGTCGTGACCACCTTACCCGGCAGCGCGGCGAGCCAATCGGCCGGCAGGTCATCCAGCGGCGAATAGGCGAAGGGCCGATCGAACGCGCCGGAGCGCGTCAGGGTGTAGGTCACGAACTCCGTATGGCGCTCCCAGCGCAGGCGCAGATCGCCGAGATCGACGAAGAAATACTGCCCGGGGTCTTCCCGCGGCGCCTCGACACCGAATTGCCGCAGCAGCGCCTGCAAATGCAGCACGTTCGCTCCGGTACCGCTCGGCCCGCTCAGGTACGCGAGATGCGCCACCTGTGCAGGGGCGCGCAACGGCTCGAAATTGCGCACATGGAGCTCCGCCGTCAGCGCTTGGCGCAGCGGATGCTCCGGATAGCGTAGCTTCATGGGGGTCGCCGGCTCCTGTGTACTGTCTTCCGTGCCCGAAGGGCGCAGACTACAGCCGTTCGATTTCCCATGCCAACGAAGGCGTATGCCGGCACGACAAGGGGCCACAGGGGCGCCCCGGCGCGCACTCGGACATCGCGGAAAAAGCAAGGCGGCCGCCGCTTCGGACGGCGGCCGGGGGATGGCCTCAGAACTTCGTGACGACCAAGTTTATACCGTCTTCGGGGCCGAGATCGAAGCTGTTGCCGCTCAGTTGCGCGACGCTACCGATCTGCTCGACGACGAAGGCCGGATCGGCCGCGGCGTTGATGACCAGGCCGTTGTCAGCCCCGTCCTGGATGGCCAGCGTCGCCGCGTCGGGACGCGTGACGGTGATGCCTTCCGACGGCGACAAGATGGTCAAGTGGGCATTCAGGAAATGCACCTCCAGCGACGACGGATCGCGATTGGCCTCCACAAAGGACGCCGCGGCACCGACCGCCCCCGTCTTGACCTTCTCCACCAACGAGTTGGTCGTGGACTTTGCCCTCGCCGCGATGTCTCGGGCGCGCTCGCTGTCGGCCGCCCCTTTGATCGATTCGATTGCCTTGTCGAGTTGCTCTTTCCAGTTCATGTCGACCTCCACATCGGTTCGGTTGAACGGATATCGACTCATGCAGGAATGAGTGTAGTGTCAAGGATGAACGTCCGCATCCCAAAGCACCTGTTTCGCCGCCCGACAGTTTCCTTAACATCAGACCAACCTGGTCCCGGGCCTTCGGCACGCTTCGGCCTCGGTGATCGAGACTCGGCGAAGGCCCGTAGCCATGTACCATTGCGACGCATCGGACGTCGTAGCGCGCCGGCGGCCGTGCAAGCACAAGACGAGCCGGCGGACTGGGCGCGGAGTCTCGACCGGCGAGCAGGGGGTCTACATGTCTTTCGGCGTTTTCCTCGAGTGCACGTTCATCCTGGCGTTGCTGATCGTCGTCGGCCTCGCGCAACCGGCCATCGCGGCACAACCCGAGCCTTCCGAGTCTGTTGCCCGCGCCGCGGAAGCCTCCGGAATCGATTATCGGCGCGACGTTCAGCCGATTTTCGATCGCCGCTGCATTGCCTGCCATGGATGCTTGGGCTCGCCGTGTAATCTCAAGCTCGACTCCTACGCGGGCGCCGAGCGCGGAGCCTTTGCCCTGAATCCCTACGCCGGTCATATCGATGCCTATCCGCGGACCGATATGGATGCAGCCAAGACGCTGGCGCAGTGGCGCGAGATCGGGTTTTACTCGGTTCTGTCGCAGCGGGAAACCGCGAATGCCTCATCGCCTGCGACGACACGGGAACGGCTTGATGGATCGCTGATGGCCCGTTTTCTCGAGGCCGGGAAGGCGCACAACAGCCCCGGCTTCTCCCGCGACGCCCTGGCCCCCCATTACGCCAAGCGCTTCGCCCACGGCTGCGCGTCCACGCCGTCCGCGGCGGCGGATCGGCTTGCGGCAAATCCTGCCATGGGAATGCCATACGGGCTGCCCGCCCTCGACGACGACGATTTCGACATGCTCAAGCGCTGGATTGCCGCCGGCGCCCACGGGCCCACCGATGAGCAGTTGCAGGCCGCGGCGGAGCCGGCGCGGCCCGACGAGATCGCACACTGGGAGACGTTCTTCAATCACCCGGACCCGCGCCGCCGGCTGGTGTCCCGCTATATCTTCGAGCACGTGTTCCTGGCGACCATCGTGCTCGACGAAAGTCCAGGCGAGCGCTTTCGCCTGGTCCGCTCGTCGACGCCGCCGGGCGAGCCGGTCGACGTCATCGGCACCGGCCTGCCCTACGACGATCCCTATGCCTATGCGGGCGTCGACCGCTTTTGGTACCGACTCAGCAAGCTGACAGCAGCGCCGATGCAGAAGAACCTGTTCCTCTGGCGGCTCAAGCACGGGGATCGGGATCATCTCGAACAGCTGTTCTTCGGCGCCGACGGCCCCGGCGCCGACTGGCCCGAAACGGCATCGCTCGAGCCGACTTGGGGCGAGGGAAACCCATTCAGCGTCTTCCGCGCGATTCCGGCCAAGGCGCGCTATCGCTTCCTGCTCGAGCATGCGGAGACGATCACCTCCGGCGTCATCTACGGCCCGGTCTGTAACGGCCAGACCGCCACCTATGCCGTCAAGGACCACTTCTGGGTCTTCTTCGTCGATCCCGCGGCGGATGCCTCCGTGCAGGACCCGGAGCTCGGACTGTCCACATGGGACACCCTCATGGACCGCTCGGTATTCGGCAATGCCGCCTACGTAAAGGCGTACAACAAATCCCTGGCCGAGCTCCGGCCCGGCGGCTGGTCCGTCGACGACATTTGGGACGGTGGCGGCACGAATCCCAATGCCTGGCTGACGGTGATGCGCCACAACACCAATGTCTCGGTCATGAAGGGCCGCCAAGGCGGCACACCCCGTACCCTCTGGCTGATGACCTACAGCGGGCTGGAACGGATGTACTACGACACTGTCGCGAGCTTCGAATACTGGGGCGGCGACTTGTCCAAGCTGCAGACCCTGCTGTTCTTCAACTACCTGCGCCAGGAGTTCGAAGACAATTTCTTGACACTGCTGCCCGCTGGAGACCGCGAGGCGATCCGCAAGGCTTGGACGCAGGGCGTCGGTGCCTTGGGACTGGCGATGATCCCCTTCGAGGCGGGGGATTCGTCGCCCGGCGATGTGTCGGCCGACCCGAATGCGTCGTTGGCAAAGGTCGTCACGGACGTCGAGCGGTATTTCAGCCCGGCCATCGCGGGTCCGCCGGACCGGCTCAACCCCGATCGGAAGCCGAGCGTCGACTTGGACGCTCCGATCGGCAGCTTCGCCGACTGGGAGCGCGCACTGTCGACGCTTACCGTGGTTCCGGGCCAGCCGTTTACCGGCTTCATGCCCAGCGTCATCGTCCTGCGGCTGGACGGCGAGCATGAATCGCGGGTCTATTCCCTCGTCGTCAATCGCGTCTACAAGTCCCAGTACACCTTGATGTTCCAGGACGGGCAGGCGCTGCCCGAGCTGTACTCGTTGAGCGCCTATCCGACCATCGTCAACGGCTTCCCCAACCTCTTTGTCGACCTGGACATGGAGCGGGCCGGCCCTTTCCTCGGCGCATTGCGCGGCATCGAAAACAAGGCCGATTGGGAGCGCTTCAAGGCCCGATACGGCATCCTGCGCAACAGTGCCCGGCTTTGGCTTTTCTATGATTGGATCAACGGCTGGAATCGGGAGCACAGAAAGAGCGCGGCCGGATACCTGGATTTGAGCTATTACGACGTGCCGGAATAGCCAACACCGCTGCGGCATGACCGCCACCGAAGCCGGGCGTCGGGCGTCATGCCGGCCTAGTTGATCGCCGGCAGCGACGGAAAGCTCTCCGCGCCCCCCCGGCCCGGCGCCGCGGCGGCGCCCGCCGCAGTGTCGCGCTCCATCTCCCGGCGCCGGCCCCCACAGTCGGCGCGCTTCGCCGCACGGCCTCCTGGACAGCGGACAGCAGCTTGCAAAATGTCGCAGACGCCCCATACTTTAGACGTGAAATAGGGCATTCTCAGAGGCATTCATGGCTGCAACCGCCGAACAACTGACCGACATCCTGTCGGACGCCGGCGTCGTCGAGACCGACCGCCTTGCCGAGCTGCTTCACGTGACGAAGGGTGAGCTGGCACGCGCAACCGGGCTATCGCGGGACGCCGTCTCCAAGCGAGCCCGCGCGGAGTCGCCGAAGACCCAGCAGCGCCTGCGCGATACCGTCGATATCATCAGCCGGGCGGTGCCATGGACCGGCTCCACCGCGCGCGCCTTCGCGTGGTTCCGCTCCCAGCCCCTGCCCTCGTTCGGCGACAAAACCGCCGAGGACTTGCTGAAGGAAGGGCGCGCCCGGGCCGTGAAGGACTATCTGTCGCGCATCGCCGACGGCGGCTATGCCTGACGGCGGCGCGACGCTCGCACAGACGGCGCGATGACAGCCACGGGCCGTATGCCGCCCCCGGTCGACTTCGACGGTATCGTCTATCGCGCCCATAACCCGCGCTGGGCCTACCGGCCCACATCGGGCGAAGGCGCCGCCCGCCACGGCGGGCGCTTCAACCGCAAAGGCCGGCCGGCGCTCTATACTTCGCTGGACATCACCACCGCCTGGCTGGAGGCGCAGCAGGGCTTCCCGTTCAAGGCCCAGCCCATGACCCTGGTGGCCTATCGGGTCCGCTGCGCGCGGATCTCGGATCTGACCGACCCGGCGACAGTGACTGCAGCCGGCATCGATCCGGCCGATCTCGGCTGCGCGTGGGAAGACCTCGCAAGCGGAGGCGCGCAGCCGCCGAGCTGGCAGCTTGCCGACGAGCTGATCCGCGCGGCCTTCCACGGCGCACTTGTGCCGAGCTTCGCGCCGGCGCCGAACCGGGCGCCGGAAGCGCCTCCGCTGCGCAATCTCGTGCTATGGCAATGGGCAGACCAGCCGCCATGCGCGGTCCTGGTCATCGACGACTTCGGCCGGCTGCCGAAAGACGGTGCCGGCTGGATGCCCGCATAGGCGGTACCACGCAACATCCGACGCCGACGAACGCGCTTGACGTCTCGACGCCGGCGCCCGCCGCCCGGTGCGCTGCCTGCGCGGATCATGCAGCCGGCGGCGCCGGCACATCGCCGCGTGTGTCTCGACGTTCGGCGCCGAAGCCGCTTGAGTAGCGGCTCACCGTGCACGCTCGATTGCGCCGATGACGCCGCTTCTTTGGATGAATCCGCCACACGGCATCTCAGCGCCGCTGCTGCCTGACCTTCACCCGCCCGCCGTCGGCGACCTCGTCGCTCGGATGATCGATGACGACTTCGCCCGATTGCACGCCGTCCAGGATCTGCGCCGCCAGCCCGGTACGTTGGCCGACCTCCACATCGCGCAGCGCCGCGCGACCATCGACGACGGCGAACAACGCCCAGTCGTCGCCGCTGCCCCCGCGTGCCCCGCCGCCGCGGCGAAACAGGCTGCCGGCCGGCACCTGCAGCACGTCGTCGGCCTCCCAGATGACGAAGCTCGCCTCGACACGGTAGCCGTCGCCGAGCCGCTGCCACAGAGCCGGCGGCGACGTGAAGTCGCAGATCACCAGCACCCGCTGCTCCTCGACGCCGAGCGCGGAGATCTTGGTGAAGCCGACCGGCTCGACGGTGCGCACCACGCCCTCCAGCGGCGCCTCGCCGCCCCAGCGCTCGAAGCGCACCCGCGTGCCCGGCCGCACCCGCACTGCGTCGGCGGACAGCAGATCCACTTCCACCTCCAGCCGCGTCGGGTCGCCGATCTCGATCAGCACGTCACCCATGACCACCGGGCCCTCGCACTCGCGCAAGACCTTCAGCACCCGGCCGTCCACCGGCGAGCGCACCGGCACCCGCTCGACCGGCTCATCGGCCTCGCCCGCTGCAGAGTAGGCCAACGCCGAGCGCGCGGCCTCGACCTCGTAACGCGCCACGTCCGCCGCGTGCTCGGCGGCGCGCAGTGCCGCGTCGGCACTCTCGGACTCCATGCGGACCTGATCCAGCTGCGCGCGCGAGATCACGCCCTGCTCGGCCAGCGGCTCCATCCGCGCAAGCTCCGCGGTCTGGTACGCGGCTTTCGCGCGCGCCGCCTCGACGTTCTGCCGGCTGGAGGCCAGCGCCGCCTCGGCGGCGGCGACCCGGGCCTCGGCCAGGGCCCGGCTGCGCGGGTCCAAGACCTCGGACTGCAGCGGCGTAATACCGAACAGCACTTGCCCGTCGCTCACCGCATCGCCCACCTCCAGCTGAATACGGCAGGCCACGCCGTCCACCGGGGCGCGGATCTCGTAGCGGTCCATGACCCGCGTGCGCCCGTCCTCGTCGATGGTGACGGCCAGCGGCGCGCGCTTGGCGACAACCGTGTCCACGACCACGGGCTCCGGCCAGAAGCCCCAAACCAACAGGCCCGCGATCATCGCCACCGTGATCACGACGCCCGGATATTTGCCCAGCGGCATGCGCACCCCGGTCACTCCTTACTCTTCAGCACGGCCACCATATCCAGCCGGCCCAGCTGACGCCAAATCATCAGCCCCGATGCCAGCGCCGACAGGATGACGACCAGCGCCGCCCAGGCATAGACGCCGCGGTCGAGCACCAGTGCGATACGGTACAGGTCCGACTCGAACGCGGCCGCCAGATAGGCACAGAGCCCGTAGCCGATGGCGAGGCCGAGCGGGATCGCGGCCAGCGTCAGCAGCGCGAGCTCGCCGAGCAGGATGTAGGCGATCTCGCCGCGCTCGAAGCCGAGCACGCGCAGGCTGGCGAGCTCCCGCGAGCGCTCCGACAGGGCAATGCGCATGCTGTTGTAGACCACGCCGAAGGAGATCGTCGCCCCGAGCAGGGTCGCGATCAGCGTGAAAAACAACACACTCTGCGCCAGTGTGTCGTAGAAGGCCCGGATGGCCGAGGTCTGCTCGATGATACCGGCGATGCGCGGCATCTCCTTCAGCTCGGCATAGACCGCGCCGCGGCGCGGCGAATCGACGGCCAAGTGCGCGCCGGAGATGGCGTCGCCCTCGCGCAGCAGCCGGTTCAGTGCCGAGCGCCGCATGTAGGCACCGACGCCGAGGTATTGCTCGGCGATCGCGGCGACGGCGACCTGCACCGTGCGTCGGTCCCCCTCGAGCACGTCGATCACGAGCCGGTCGCCGGGGCGGACCTGCAGCAGTTCGGCCAGGTAGTCGCTGAGCACGACGCCCTCGGGCGGCAAGACGATGGGCGCCAGCTCCTTGTCCAGCAGGCGCATCAGGCGCCCGTGCGGGTCGAGGCCCTCCAGCGTGGTGCGATAGCCGCGGTGGCCGAAGCGCAGGCGCACCGGCACGCTGCGAAAGCCTTCCGCCAGCGTCACGCCGGGCAGGCTCTGCAGCGAGTACAGCGAGCGGCCCGAGGTGGGCTCGGTGTAGGTCGCGGTCAGGTCCGCGCGCTGGCTCATGCCGAACTGCACGCCGACCATATGGTCGATGGCGCCGCGCTGAAAGCCGCCGATCATCATGATGCCGCAGGCCATCGCGATGCCGAGCGTCGTCAGCAGCGACTTGAGCGGCCGGCGCTCGATATGGCGGAGGATCATCCGCGTCGGCTGCGACAACCAGCGCTGCAGGCCCAGGCGCTCCACCAGCGTCGCGCGGTACACCGGCGGCGGCTCCGGGCGCATGGCCTGCGCCGGCGGCAGGCGGGCGGCCCCGCGCACCGCGTGCAGCGTGCCGAGCAGCGCCACGGCAATGCTGACCGCGGCCGCCGCGGCGATGACCCGCGGCCGCAGCACGTAGTCCATGAACGGGAAGCTGTAGAACTCCCGGTACAGGCCGCTCATGCCGTGGCCGAGCAGCACGCCGAGGCCGATGCCGCCGAGGATGCCGAGCAGCACGATGGCGAGCACCAGCTTCGCGTAATGCACGCCGACGTCGACGTTGCTGTAGCCGAAGGCCTTCAGCGACGCGATCTGCTCGCGCTGCAGGCCGATCAGCCGGCTAGCGACCACGTTCAGCAGGAATGCCGCGACACCGAAGAAGATCAGCGGGAACACCGTCGCGATGGTCTGCTGCTGCTTGAGCTCCTCGCTCAGAAAGCGGTGCGAGAGCTGGTGCTCGCGGGCGTAGGCGCCGGTGCCGCCGTAGGGGGCGAGCAGCGTGTCGAGCCGATCGATGACGTTCTCGGCTCCGGTTCCGGTTCCGGTTCCGGCTCCGGGTGCCAGCGTCAGCGTCACATTATTGAACGCGCTGTCCATGTCGTAGGCGACGGCCAGCGCCTCGCGGCCCATCCAGAGCACCCCGTAGCGGGCATAGTCCGGGAACATGGCGCCCGGCGCGATCTGGTAGATGTACTCGGGCGACATGGCCAGGCCGACGATGGTCAACCGCTCGCGGCGCCCGTTGATGGTCGCGCGCAGACCATCGCCGAGCCCGAGCCCGTGGGCCGCGGCCAGCTCGGCGGAGATCAGCACCTCGTCGTCGCGGTCCGCCTCCGGCATCCGGCCGCTGGTCAGAAAGACCCGGTTCAGCAGGCTCGGACCGGCCTCGGGCAGCGAGATCAGGTGCGCGCTGACCGGCTCGGCGAAATCCGGAATATCCAACGAGACATAGGCGACCACCCGCGTCTGCACTTTGTCCACGCCAGGAATCCGGCGGATGCGCCAGGCCAGCGACTCCGGCGCGCGCTTCAGCGACGCGAACACATCGGCGAAGTGATGGCTGCGGTAGTAGCGCTCGCGGGTCTCGTACAGGGAGTCGAGGGTGCTCAGCGACATGATGAAGATCGCAACCCCACTGACGATCACCAGCGCGATGGCCAGCGCCTGCATGCGCATGGCCCGCAGCTCGCGCAGCAGCTTGCGGTCGATGGCGCGGATCATGGCGTCACCTTTGCGCACCGGCTGGCCGCGGCCCTGCGCCCCGGCGCAGCGCTCTGTGGGAGCTCGCCTTGGAAGGCGCGGCGCACGGCGTCACCAGCTCAGCTCGCGCGGCGCCACGCGCTCGGCGTTGGCGTGTACGTCCGCAATGCGCCCGTCGGCCAGCGACACGACCCGGTCCGCCATGGCCGCGATGCCGGCGTTATGGGTAATCACGACGGTCGTCGTACCGAGCTCCCGGTTCACCCGCTCCAGCACCTCCAGCACAACGACGCCGGTCTTCGAGTCCAGCGCCCCGGTCGGCTCGTCGCACAACAGCACCTGCGGCTGCTTTGCGACCGCCCGCGCGATCGCCACGCGCTGCTGCTCGCCGCCCGAGAGCTGGGCCGGAAAATGGTCCAGCCGCTCGCCGAGACCGACCAGCCCCAGCGCGTCCTCCGGGCGCATGGGATCGCGCGCGATCTCGGTCACCACGGCCACGTTCTCCCGCGCCGTCAGGCTCGGGATAAGGTTGTAGAACTGGAACACGAAGCCGACGTGATGGCGGCGATAGGCCGTCAGCGCTCCCTCGCCCGCCGCGGTCAGGTCCTGATCACCGTACAGCACCCGCCCCGCCGTCGGCGTGTCCAGACCGCCCAGGATGTTCAGCAGCGTCGACTTGCCGCTGCCCGACGCCCCCAACAGCACGCACAACTCACCCCGGTACAGATCCAGATCCACGCCCCGCAGCGCATGCACCCGCACCTCGCCCATACGGTATACCTTGGTGACGCCCTCGATATGGAAGACGACGTCCGGCCGTCGGGGCCGGTGCGGGGTCGGGTGCGTGGCGCTGTGCAGAGGTTCCATGGCTCGGTTGAGGTGGGCAGGCCCGGGCGGCTCTCCGGCGCGGGACTCCGGGGCGGGACTCGGGGGGGCGGCTCTCCGGGGAAGCGCGGCAACACGCCGCGTCCTATAGATCACAGGGTAGATGAAGCGCGGCCTGTTCGCGCCCGTGTCGGGACCGGAGCCTGCCTGTCGCTCCCTGCGTCAACCTACCGGTGAGCGGTGCAGACTTGTACACATTGTTGACGGTTTGGGCCAAAACCCCCATCTTCGCCCCGGCGCCGCACCCGGCGATCGACGACGACGCCGGCCCGGACGCCAATGCGGCGCAGGCCCCGACACGGATCGGGAAGCTGCTGGCCGGGGCCGGGGCCGAGCGGGGCGGGGCGGCGGCGGGGGCGCCCGCCAAGGACAATGTATTAATCCGCCCGTAAGGAGGCGCCGTGAACATCGAGGTGCGAGACCTCAGCAAGACCTACCCCAACGGGACGCATGCCCTGCGCGGCGTCTCCTTGGACATCCCGATGGGCATGTTCGGGCTGCTCGGGCCCAATGGCGCCGGCAAGTCGTCGCTGATGCGCACCATCGCCACCCTGCAGGAGGCCGACTCGGGCTCGATTCGCATGGGCGACGTGGACGTGCTGCGCGATAAGGAGGCGATGCGCGCCCGCCTCGGCTATCTGCCGCAGGCCTTCGGGGTCTACCCGGGGCTCTCGGCCGTCAGCCTGCTCGAGCACATCGCCATCCTGAAGGGTCTGACCGAGCGCCGGCAGCGCCGCGAGACGGTGGACCACCTGCTCCAACAGGTGAACCTGTTCGAGGCACGCCACAAGGCGGTGAGCAGCTTCTCGGGGGGCATGCGCCAGCGCTTCGGCGTCGCCCAGGCCCTGCTCGGCCAGCCCAGCGTGGTTATCGTCGACGAGCCGACCGCCGGTCTGGACCCGGCCGAGCGGGTGCGGTTCCTCAATATCCTGAGCGAGGTCAGCCAGCGCGCCGCCATCATTCTCTCGACCCACATCGTCGAGGACGTGAGCGAGCTCTGCTCGCAGATGGCGATTATCGCGTCCGGGCAGGTGATCCTGAGCGGCGAGCCGCAGGCCCTGATCGAGCGCCTGGAGGGACAGGTGTGGCAGACGCTGGTGCCACGCGAGGCGTTGCCGCGCTACGAGGAAAGCCACCGCGTTATCTCCACGCGCTTCGTGGCCGGTCGGATCGCGCTCAACGCCTTCGGCACGCAATCGCCCGGCGACGAGTTCTCGCCCGCGGCGGCCGATCTCAAGGACGTCTATTTCTGCGCGCTGAAGGGCTGGCTCCCGGCCCCGTCGGCGGCTGACTAGGATCACCGCCGTGACCAACCTGCTCGAGATCCTGCGCTTCGACCTCGCCGAGCAGGCGCAGCGCAGGACCAACTACGTCTTCTTCGCGGTCCTGTTCGGGCTCGCACTCCTTGTCGGCGGGTTCTTCGGCAGCCGTCTGCAACTGCTGATGAACAACCCGGTGCCGCTGTTCGCCAACGCCCCCGCCCTGGTCGTCGGAGCGACGCGGTGGCTGGCGCTATTCGGGATGCTGGCGCTGGCCGGCAGCGTGTTCGCGCGGGCCGCCCAAAAGGACTGGGACTACGACTTCGCCGGCCTGCTGCAGAGCACGGGGCTGCGCGAGTGGCAGTTCGTGCTCGGGCGGCTGCTGGCGAGCTGGCTGACCGCGCTCGCCATCCTCGCCGCCATCCCGCTCGGGCTCCTGTGCGCCCTGGCGCTGCCGAGCAACCTGCCGGAGCACGTCGGCCCCATGGGTCTGCGCGCCTACCTGCAAGGCTACGCGCTGCATGCGGTGCCGAGCGTGCTGGTGGCCGGCACCCTGATCTTCGCCGCGGCCCTGCTGCTGCGACGCGCCCTGTGGGTCTACCTGGTGTCGTTCGTGCTGCTCCTGGCCCCCGGCCTGCTGGTGGCGCCGCTGGATTGGGTCGGGCTGGCGCAGTTGGGCGAGCTCCTGCAGCCCATCAACGCGTCTGATCTGAAACTGACCACCACCTGGGTGCCCGTCGAACGGAACCTGCAGCCGGTGCCTGTCCAGGCCGAACTACTCTGGAACCGGCTGATCTGGCTCGCCATTGCCGCGGCGGCGGCCGCCCTGCTGGCGCGGCAATTCCGCTTCAGCCGGGTACCCCCGGGGCCGGCCGGCAGCCTAGGCAAGCGGCGCGTGCGGGCCCGCCCGCCCGAGCGCCCGGTCGACCGCCCGGTCGACCGACCGGCAGAGCCCGAGGAGGGACGCGTCGCCGGCCGGCTCGCGGAGACCACGGCCGCGCCCACGGCCGCTAAGCCGCGCCACGATCTGCCGGCGAGGCTGCGGCAACTGGGCGCTCGGACCCTGCAGCAGTTCCGTTGGCTCGCCGGCAGCTACTGGCTCTGGATCGCACTCGCCTTCGGCATCGCGTGGAGCGTTTCGGCGGGCCTCCAGGGCGGCGAACTGACCTACAGCGCTGCCCTCTATCCCACCACGGCCAACCTGCTGGCGCGCCCGATGTTCGTGACGATGGTGCTGCTGGTGCTGGCGCTGATGGCCGGCGAGGCCCTGTGGCGGGAGCGCGCCTGCCGCATCGACAGCCTGCTCGACGTGACACCGGCGCCGAACTGGGTCTTCTCGGGCGGCCTGCTCGCCGCGATCGTCGCCATCCTTGCGCTGACCATGGGACTGTTCCTGGTGATCGCCGTGGTGATGCAGGCGACTCGGGGCGTCGGTGAGGTCGCGATCGCGCCGTTGCTGGTCGACCTGTTCTCCATCCGGCTGGTGCACGCCGCGATCCTGATGGTCCCGGTGCTGCTGATCCATGTACTGGCCAACAACAAGTCCGTGGGCCACCTGCTAACGCTCCTGTACTTCATCGCCCTGGTGCTGTTTCCGCAGGTCCTGGAACGGACCCTCGGGGTGCCGAAGCTGGCGCTCTACGGCGCCATGCCGGAGGTGCGCTACAGCGACATGAACGGCTTCGGCGACCTCGGCCCGCTGCGCTGGTTCCAGCTCTATTGGGGGCTTGTGGCCCTGGTCCTGCTGGTGCTGGTGCAGAGGCTGTGGGTGCGCGGCGCCGACACCGGGGCGCCCGCGCGCTTGCGGCTGGCGATGCGCGGGGCGCGCGGGCCGGCGCGCCCGGCGTTCGCGGCCCTGGTGGCGCTGGCGCTCGTCACCGGCGGGTGGATTTACTACGCGACCGAGGTGCTCCATCGCAGTCCCACGCAACTCAGGGCGGCGGAGTTCGGCGACACCGACGACCGGGTGACCATGCGCCCGGCGATCGCCGACTATGCGCGCGCCTACGGACACCTCGAGGAGCGGCACCCCGACTTGGCGCATGTACAGGTCGATCTCGACGTCCAGCCCGCCGCCGGCATCCTGGACGCGCGCGGTGCGTATCTGTTCGAGAACCGCGGGACACAGCCCCTCGCGGAGATCCTGCTGGCAGACACCGCCGTGCATGCGCTGGCGGGGTTCGAGGTGGACGGGCAGCCGTTCACCCCCGAGCTCACGCGCGTTGCCGGTGCGCGCATGCTCCACTTCCGTCTCCCGAGTCCGCTTGCGCCGGGTGCGCGCGTGCAGATCGCCTTCGAGTACCGGAGCATGCCGCCCGCCGGCTTCAGCGCGGACGGCGCCGAGCAGGGCTGGGCGGCCAATGGGCTGTACCTCCTCAGCACCTCGTGGCTGCCGCGCGTGGGCTACCTCGGCTACCTGGAGAACGCTGCCCGCGACACGCCGCGATCGGGCACGCCCGAGGATCCGCGAGCGGCCGACGGGGACGCCCGCCACGGCCACGCCGCGACCGGCGCAATCGATGCCGTGTCGGTGAGCGACGGGGCGTCCGGGGAGCGCGATCCACGGCGCTACGCGGCCGGGACTTGGCAGCAGCGCGCCACCTTCGAGGGACAGATCTGTACCGACCCGGACCAAACGGGGCTGCTCCCCGGCGTGCTCGAGCGCACCTGGGAGCAGGCCGGGCGCCGTTGCTTCGCCTATCGCAGCGACGCGCCCCAGCACCTGCAGTTCCACGCCATCTCCGGGCGCTACGCGGTCGAGCGCCGGCGCCACGGCGAAGTGGACCTCGAGGTCTACTACCATCCCGATCATGCGTTCAACGTGGACACCCTGCTGAAGGCGATGGGCACGGCCCTCGACCTCGCCGCCGCCAGCTATGGTCCCTATCCCTTGGCCTACCTGCGCATCGCCGAGGTGCCGTACCTGAACGCCGCCATAAGCACCCCCGGTACCGCCGTCCTCGGCGAGCCCTTCGGCATGACGGCGCGCGTCGACCGCTCCCGGCGCGGTGTGCTGGACCTGCCCTTCTTCGTCGCGGCCCACGAAGTGGCCCACCAGTGGTGGGGCGAGCAGGTCGTGCCGGCGCGGGCCCCCGGTTACGCCGTCATCCTCGAGACGCTGACCCAGTACGGAGCCGTGCGCGCCATCGAGCAGGAGTACGGTCCGGAGAGCGTGCGCGCCTTCCTCGGGCAGGAACTGCGCGACTATCTGGAGGCCCGCGCCCAAGGCAGCGACGTCCCCCTCGCCGAGGCGCGCACCGAGCAGCACGTCTTCTACCATAAGGGCGCGGTGGTGATGTACGCCCTGCGCGATGCGCTCGGCGCCGACACCTTCGACGCCGCGCTGGCGGACTTCTTCGCGCGCTACCGGCAGGGTCCGCCCTTCCCGCTCGCCAGCGACCTGATGGAGGCACTGCGCGCGGCGGCGCCGCCCGAGCAGCAGCCACTGATCACCGATCTGCTCGAGACCATCACCCTCTGGTCCCTGAAGGCCGAGCGCGCCACATCGGTGCGCCGCCCCGACGGCACCCATGAGGTGACCCTCGAGATCCAGGCGAGCAAGGCCCGCAGCGACAACGCCGGCTCACAGACGCCGATCGAGATGGGCACCGAAATGCTCGACATCGGCGTGCTCGACGCCCGCGGAGAGTTCCTCTACCTCGACAAGCACCCGATCGGACCGGGCAGCAACCGCGTCAGCGTCGTCGTGCAGCAGACGCCGGCCCAGGCCGGCATCGACCCGCAACACCTGCGCATCGACCGCGAGCCCGACGACAACCTGGTGTCGGTGACGCCGGCCGATGATTCGTGATGCAGGAGGGGCGGCCGAGGGGATTGGGAAACGGGTCAGACGGCCGGACCACGTCCGGCCTGAACTGATCAGCAAGCACACCATCGGTGAGTCATTCGACCCAACCGCACGTATCCAGCAAATTCACTGGTAACGTTCCAGTCGATCGCTCCGGTAGCGGAATTGGCTGGTATCGGCGCCTTTGAAGATGCCCCGCACCGCTTCAGGAGAGCGGATCGGTACCAACACGATGCTGTCACCCTTCGGAATCACCGCAAAGCGTTGGCCGGCTTGCAGGTTCAGTTCCTCGCGCACGGACTTGTGGATTGAGAGCTAAAAGGGAAGTACCGCCTCAAAAAGATCGCTGCCCAGCTAGCCACGGAAATAGCTCATTGCCAGAACCGGCAGACAGCGCCGCAAGGAATCTTTAGAAGTGGCGAATCTTCGGCAATCAGATCGGACAAACAGTCCGAAATTCGCTGCTGTAGTTCCCCAGCTCCGCATCGAGCTGATCAATAAGTTCTTCTTTGCTACGCACCTTACGCGTTGCTCGGTTTAGCAGACGCATCTTATTGGCCGTAGCCAGCAGAACCTCTAGCACCGGTATCAATATACGCCGGAGTATTCTTGTCTCGGAACGCAACACCCCACGCATCGTCAAAAATAGTTCCTCAGCGATCTGACAATACTCAAGGTGGTCAGATTTCAGACTACTCCGAATTCTGTCATGAATTCTGCTGATGGATTTGCGCAACTGGTCGTCTTGATGAACCACGAGCAGGAACCGAAAATAGTCTGTAACCTTGAACGAGCCAGTGGCACGTATAGCGTGGTTTACAAGCCTAAGCAGAGTGATGTACTCTTCGCTGTCTTCGGGAATGTCTCCCCTCATCGCGAGCAGCGAAAGGCGATCTCTGAGACGATACAACTTGAAGCGACGCCTGTTCTTTAGCGCGGGCTGCAAATAATTAGTGTTAAGAATCACTATCAGCCATACGCAGAAAACAGAGAGGACGAAGTTAAACGTCATCATTGCGTTTCTCCGGTGAATTTGTTTTAGGTTTTACAGAACTTGTTTCGTGCTTCAACTGACTGGTTTCGACATCAAAGCCAGAAGACGTGTGATTAGCCAGTCGCTTTAACTCACCCGTTTCCAATCCATGAACCAGAACCTTTCGATGCTCGGTAAGGTCCTGAATGTGCGCCCTATAGACTCGCGCTTGGATCACATTAGTAAAGAAACTAAAGAGAAGCAAAGCGCTTAAGGGCAAAATGTAATAACGCTCTTTAGCGAAAAATGCCCCGATTCCGCTTACAGTGCCGGCAAGAGCATCATCCGGAAGCCGCAAAGCGACAACGAACAGAATGATAAGCACAGCAATCAACAAAATTGCGATCAGATTTCCCGTCTGCACAAGATCATAGAGTACATCTATGAGCCGATACGCAACATCGGGCCATCCCTTTTTTTCCGTGCTTTCTGCACTCGGCTTTGCGCTGCCTGTACCACGCTTGACTGTCTTCCCTTTCGCCATGACGTCCTCTGCGTCGATATGCTTTGCTGAGGGCAGCCGAGAACTTAAACACCAAATGTGCTTGAAATCAAGTCACAGTAGGCGTGCAGCATGTGCCAGGAGACGCCGGACTTACAACGTTTCCGACCGACCGAGAGTTTCGGGGGTCGGCGCAAGCGTGACGCTTGTGGGTAAGCATAGCTGGCACGTGCGGCGAAAAATGTGTCCGTGCAAGCAACTGATCAGAAAAGTATTCCTTTCGCGCAGCCGATCCGGCGACAACAAAAGACGGACGACAGCCCGCCTCGGTCGTCTGGCCGGGGCAGAGCGGAGACCGCAGCCTCACAAACTCTGCAGTTTCCCTCAAGGATCGATGACGGCGGCGCAAGAGCAGGTGTCTCGCCACCGCCTCGCATCCATGACGAGTCTTGCGCCATCATCTGACGGTCGGCCGAACCCCGCGTTCTCCGACATTGAGCGGCGCTAATGAACTCTGGCGGGTGCGCCTGGAGTCACGACGAACGGACCGGGTGGGCGCGGTGCGCGGCACAGGCAAGCGGTGACGGACGGTACCGCCGCAGAAATCGAAAAAGCATGTGCGATGCAGGTCTGTTCGACGACGAGCAGGCGCGAGCACGACCTTGCTTGGCATACTCTCCGCTGGTAGAAGTGGCGGCGCGATGAGCATAAAGCAGCAATACAAATCGAGCGCTCGATCATCAAGCACCATACGTTCGTCGCGGCCGGCCCGGCATCTCGCTTCCGACATGCCTCGGACACAGCCAAACCGTGCTCAGATTCTCCAGCCTGCGCCCTAATCTAGGAACCTCCGCCAGATGCAAACCCTCGCCCAGTGCTGCAAACCCCGCGACAGCATCTTCGACAAGGCTCGTCGCGACACCGTCCTGGATCTGACCGATCTCTTGCAAGACCGCATTGACCCCGAGGCGTTCTTTCGGGAGAACCACATCACGGAGGGTATGCGCACATTGCTGACAGAGGGATTCCGGCGGCTCGAAGGCAAGAGCACTCAAGGCGTGTTCAAGCTGACACAGGCCATGGGCGGCGGCAAGACTCACAATCTGCTCGCGCTCGGGCTGCTCGCCAAGCACCCCGCATTGCGCCGGACGGTGATGGAGGATTTCTACACACCCGGCGAGACCGGGCCCGTGCGCGTGGTCGCATTCTCCGGCCGCGAGAGCGATGCACCGCTCGGTATCTGGGGCGCGATCGCGACGCAGCTCGGCAAGAAAGAGCAGTTTGCGGACTACTACTCGCCGCTGTCGGCACCGGGGCAAACCGCCTGGGTCAACCTGCTCAAGGGCGATCCGCTGGTCATCATGCTCGACGAGCTGCCGCCTTACTTCGAGTACGCCAAGGCAAAGACGATCGGCAATTCGGATTTGTCCGTGGTAAGCGCGACAGCGCTGTCAAACCTGCTCGTGGCCATCGGCAAGGACGAGTTGGCGAACGTCTGCCTGGTCATAACCGATTTGACGGCGTCCTACGCCGGCGGTAGCCAGCAGATCGTCCAAGCCCTCAACGATCTGGACAAAGAAACGGGCCGCAGCGCCATGAGCCTGGAGCCGGTCCGGATGAACACGGACGAGTTCTATCACATCCTGCGCAAGCGCATTTTCGCGGAGCTGCCGTCGCGGGACATGATCGCCGGGGTGGCGCAGAGCTATGCGAAGGCGGTCCGCGATGCGAGGCAGATGGACGTGACCAACGCCTCACCCGAGCAGTTTGCCGCGCGGGTTATCGAGGCCTACCCGTTCCACCCGTCCATTCGCGACCTCTACGCCCGATTCAAGGAGAATCCGGGCTTCCAGCAAACTCGGGGGCTGATTCGACTCATGCGCATCGTCGCCGCACGCCTGTGGCAGAGTGGCGAGGCCGACAAGGTGCACCTGATCAACGCCCACGACATCGACCTGAACGACCGCGAAACCATCTCCGAGATCAATCAGATCAACAGCAGCTTAGAGAACGCCGTCTCCCACGATATCGCCTCGGGCGGGCAATCGATCGCCGAGATCGTGGACACCAACCTCGGCGGCAGCGATGCTCGTGACGTAATGAAACTGTTGCTGGTCGCATCCCTATCCAACGTTGCCGGCAGCACCAAGGGGCTCACCCTACCCGAGCTGATCGCGAACCTCTGCGCGCCGGGCCGGGATATCTCCAAGCTCAGGAACGAGGTCATCAATCGCCTGGTGACCACCGCTTGGTATCTGCACACGGGGCGCGATGGCCGACTCTTCCTGAAGAACGTTCAGAATCTGGTCGCGCGGCTGCGCACCACCGCCGAAAGCTATCTGCACGACCAGTCCGTACGCGAACTCAGAGAAAGGCTGAACGAGCTCTTCAAGCCCGAAAACGGCTGGTGCTATCAGAAGGTCCACGCCCTGCCCGCGGTGGATGAGATCGACATCCCCCAGGACAAAACGGTCCTGGTCATCGCCAATCCCCACGCCGGCGGACTGAATCCGGATCTGCAGACGCTGTACGACAATATCGATTTCAAAAACCGCGTTTGCTTCCTCACCGGCCAGCGCAGCGCCGAAGCCTTGCTCAACGCGGCCAAGGAGCTGAAGGCCATCCGCCACATCATCGACGAGCTGAAAGCCGAGGGCACGCCGGACAACGATCCGCAGCTGGTGCAGGCCCGCGACTTGCTCGACCGCATCCAGAACCAATTCGGCAGCGCCCTGCGCGAGACGTATGCGACGCTCCACTACCCGAGTGCTCAACGCCTGATGTCGGCGGACTTTCCGATGGAATTCACCGCAAACAAGTACGACGGTGAAGACCAGGTCATCCGCACGCTGCTCGGCAAGATGAAATACACCGACGACGTCAGTGGCGATACCTTTATTAAAAAGGTCGAGCAGCGGTTGTTCACGCAGAAGGTCATGCCCTGGAGCGAAGTCAAGCGCCGCGCCGCCACCAACCCGGCCTGGCAGTGGCATCGGGCCGATGCGCTGGACAAGCTCAAGGACGACGCCCTGCACCGGGACATCTGGCGCGAGAACGGCGGCTATGTCGAAAAGGGCCCGTTTCCGAAACCCGCGACGACGATCAAACTGCAGGAGCTGTCCCGCGACGACGACACAGGCCGGGTCAAGCTGCGCGCGACGCCCATCAACGGCGATACCGTGCATGTCGAGATCGGCGCCCCGGCGACGAGCGCATCCCAAAAGCTGTCGGGCCGCGACTACGAAACCGAGGAGCTGACGGTCTCTTTCCTGGCCGTCGACTCGGCTGGCGAGCATGAGACCGGCGAGCCGATCACCTGGCATAACCGCATCACGCTGAAGGGCCGGCTCTACGATGCGGGCTCGGACAAGATGGTGGAACTGCGTGCGGCGCCCGCCGTTCCGATCCGCTACACCACGGACGGGTCCGACCCCAAGATCGCGGGCGGCTCCTACAACGAAGCATTCGCGGTACCCGCCGGCGCCCGTTTCGTACTCGCCGTGGCCGAAGACAGGGAGGTCGTCTCCGACCCTTTACAGCTGTCGGTCAACTGGGACAGGCCACCGGAAGAGAAGCCCATCGACCCGGACGAGCCCGCGACCTGGCGCCCCGCAAGCGGCTTCACATTCTCGACCACCAGAACCGCGTACGGCTTTTTGGAGCGGCTGCGCAAGCGTGACGGCGAGGCGGCGGTCACCCGCATTGCGGTGCTGAACAACCAGTGGGTCGACCTCAACCTCGCCGACGACCTGATGCTGGCGCCGGATCGAATCGAAACCACTATCGACCATCTGCGCTCCCTGCTCGACGAGGGCGAGGTTACCGTCGAGGCGGCGGCCCTTTGCTTCCCGACCGGCCAACAACTCCTGGACTACGTTCGGGACATCGCCGTGGAACTGCCCCGCGACGAGGTCGAGCAGTAACCGTGCCCGCGCGCAAGAAACCCGTCTGTCTCGGATTCGGCTTCTGCCCGGCCGAGTCCGCACACCACTTTCTGGTCACCATCCCGGCGAGCAACCGCGAGGACGTCTTGATCTCGGAGCACTTCACCTGGGACGAGCGCGACGCCGGCTCGCCGCCGACATTCGCCCTCGGCGAGGCCGACGGCAAGCTGCGCGTCATACTGCCTCGCGCCAAGTGGAACGCCATTGCGGATGACGTCCGCGTCGAGCTCAACAAGCGGCTCAAGCACGAGGGCCTGAAAACCGGGAGTTGGAAGACGGGCACCAACCCTGTCTCGCGCCTGCTCGGTAAGGAAGTCGCGCTGCTCAGCTGGGCCATCGAAGAAGCCGACCCGATGCTGGTCCCGACCGCCGTCAAGAACTGGCTCGGGCTGGTGCCCGAGGAGCGCTGGTGGCTTTTTACGATGACCTCCGCCGCCACCGGCCACGCCATCCAGGGCCGCGGCAAGGGCTGGCGCAAAGCCGTGCGCTATGCGCTCACGGAGAACCCGGTGACCGCCGCTCCGCACGAGCCGCCGCCGCTCTTCGAGCTTTCGGCCCAAAAGCATCCGGCCGCCGATACGCCCGACGCCGCAACGAAAGCGCCTCGGACCCGCAAGGCAGGTAACTCGAGCAAGCAAGCGCAGTAAGTCAAGTGGACAGCGATACGACCTTCATCGAGACTCAATTCCCCGTCTCCAAGCTCTCAAAGGAGAGCTATATCGAGCGAAAGAGCCATTTCGGGCAAACCTTGACGAGTCTCGGTAAGTGGTGGGGCCGCAAGCCGCTGATCATGGTTCGTGCGGCGATCCTCGGACTGCTGATGCCGGTGAGCACCAATCCGAAGCGCGACCGAGAGGTCTTTCTCGCGATCCTTACCATGGACGACGAGGGACTCTGGCGGCGCAAGACCAAGGCCATCGCGCTTAAGGACCTTTATCACTGGCTGACGCCGGAGGAGCGCACCGATTGGCTCGCCTCGTCTGCCGAGCGGCCCAAACTGCGCCGGGGCGTGACGGCCGAGCAGCGCGCGGCCCTGCAGCGTCTGGCCTTCGAGCGCATGACCTATGACCAGAAGCTCGTCTACTGCGACCGGCCCGAGCAGATCGACGGCCCCTCGGAGACGGCTTGGCGCGCGATCAACGCCCATCTGGGAACCGAAGCCGCGAGTCTCCCCGCGCTGGTGCGGCAGCTCGGCGAGCGCCGGTTCGGTCACAACCCGAGCGTCGGGGACGCCTTCTGCGGCGGCGGCAGCGTTCCCTTCGAGGCCGCGCGCATCGGCTGCGATGCCTATGGCTCAGACCTGAATCCGGTGGCGGCCCTGCTCACCTGGGGCGCGCTGAATATCGTCGGCGGTGGCGCCGAGGTGGCCGAGGCGGTTCGCAAGGCACAAGAGCAGGTCTTTGAAGTGGTCGACCGGCAGATCGCCGACTGGAGCATCGAGCACAATGCGCTGGGCTGGCGTGCCGACGCGTATCTCTATTGCGCCGAGACCCGCTGTCCCGAGTGCGGCTGGATAGTGCCGCTGACGCCGTCCTGGGTGATCGGCGAGAAGCGCATGACCATCGCGCGTTTGGTCGCTCGCCCAGGGTGGTCTACTGCCGCGAAGGACGAAGCGCCGGGCTTCGACATCGCGATCCATCAGGGCGTGACAGCGGCCGACCTGCAGGCCGCCAAGACCGGCACCGTCAGGAGTTCACGGCTCGAATGCCCCCAGTGCGGCCAATCGACACCCATGAGCATGATTCGTGGCGACCGCCGGGGCGAGGGCGGCTCCGAGTACGGACTGCGTCTCTGGGAGAACGCAGATCTGGTGCCGCGCCCGGAGGATGTCTTTCAGGAACGGCTGTACTGCATCCGTTGGCGCCTGCCCGAGCTTTCGGATCTGCTGTGGGCGGAGCAGCACGAGCGTGAAGGCGCGAGCTACCCTCGCCTGGTTCCGGATTGGGTACCCTTGAGCCAAGCCATTACCGGGCTGAGCGAGCTTCTGGATGCGAGCGATCGTCTGGACCTGGACGAACTACGCGCCCGCGACTGGCTGGACGAGGACGCCGCGCTAGCGCTGGCCGAGGCGAGGTTGGCCGAACTGCAAGCCGCCAAGGCACCCAAGGCCCGGATTGATGAAGCACGCGCGCGCTTGAAGCATCTGCGCGCCCGCGTGGCCCAGCGCCGTGCCGATCTCGATTCACTCGCCGAGCGTATTCCGGGCACCCTCTATCGCGGCATTGACGCGGAGGATCTGGAACGTGAGTCACGGGTGTTGGACCTGCTGCGGGAGCGCTTCGATGAGTGGCAGGCGAAGGGATACATCCCGAGCCGACGGATCGAGCAGGGCGACAAGACAGACGAGCCGATTCGGACTCGGGGGTGGACGCATTGGCACCATCTGTTTACGCCGAGACAGCTTCTCATACATGGCGTTATCTCGGAAATTGCGGAGAAATCCAAGATCGGAAACACCGGAAAGATAGATTTGCTCTTGGGAATAGGGAGAGCCGCCAATTGGGATAGCAAACTGTGTCAGTGGGGCACCGGGGCGGCACGTGAGTCGATTTCCCAAACCTTCTACAATCAAGCGCTGAACACTCTTTTGAACTACCCCACCAAGGGACTCAGGTTGTTATGGAATAACGCGGGCATTACTCATGATTCACTCAGGTTGCCAGGCTCTTCTGTTGTAGCTGTAAGCGATGGTCGCTCAAAAATGTTACAGCGTGATCTTTGGCTAACAGATCCACCTTACGCCGACGCTATCAGCTACCACGAGCTCTCCGAATTTTTCCTCGCCTGGTACGAAAAACACCTAACGAAACTCTTTCCCGACTGGTATTCGAACAGCAAGCGCGCCCTGGCTATCCGTGGCTCAGGCAAGCCGTTCCGCGAGAGCATGGTCGACGCGTACCGCAACCTCGCCGCCCACATGCCGGACAACGGCCTGCAGATCGTCATGTTCACCCACCAGGACGCCGGTGTCTGGGCGGATCTCGCGCTGATCCTTTGGGCCGCCGGCCTGCGGGTCACCGCCGCCTGGACCATCGCCACCGAGACCGAGTCGGCCCTGAAGGAGGGCAATTACGTCCAAGGCACCGTGCTCATGGTCCTGCGCAAGCAGACCTCGGACGACATCGCCTTCCTGGACGAGATCGTCCCGTTGGTCGAGATCGAGGTCGAGCAGCAGCTCAGGTCCATGCTGGATCTTGATGACCTCGAGGACCCGAACTTCTCCGATGCGGATTATCAACTCGCCGCCTACGCGGCCGCGCTACGCGTTCTGACGCAGTACAAGGGCATCGAGGATATCGACATCGCCTACGAGCTCGCCCGCGAGCGAAGGCGTGGCGAGGAATCCCCTATCGAGCGCATCATCGAGGACGCGGTCAAGACGGCTAGCAATTTCTTGGTCCCTGCCGGGATCGATCAACAGCTTTGGCGGCGACTCGCCGCGGAAGAGAAGCTCTACCTGAAGTGCCTGGAAGTGGAATCCCACGGGGACTATCGCAGCGGCGTGTTCCAGGAATTCGCCCGTGGCTTCGGTGTGCGCGACTACCGTTTCATGCTCCAAAGTGGCAAGGCAAACCAGACTCGGCTGAAAACGCCCACGGAGCTCAAGCGCCGAGAATGGGGCAGCGAGGGTTTCGGCAACTCGCTGCTCCGTCACGCCCTGTTCGCCGTCTATCAAACCGCGGAGCAGGACGCGACCAAGGCTGGTCTGGGCTACCTGAAGACCGAGATTTCCGACTACTGGGCGCAGCGCGAGAACTTGACAGACATGCTCCGCTTTCTGGGAAACCTGCCGATGCCCCATTGGGGAGTGGACGCGGAGGCCGCTCGGTTGCTGGCCGGAGCCGTTGCCAACGACCATGTGTAAGTCGTTGGGATCCTTCCCCGCATGAACGTCTCAGCGAAGCGTCTCGATCCTTCGAGCAAACTCCGGCAGGCTCGGCAGATGAGTCCCCTACCCGGTTAGTCTGCGGCGTACGCCAATGTGCGAGTATCCGATCCGCAAAGTCCCGCTCGACGCGCCGTCGCAGTTGGAACAACTCGGCACCAAGGCGAAGTTCTGGTTTCCGGCGGCCGACGGAACCCCGACTTTGTTCAAGGAGGGATACCCCGGCAGCGGCGAGCATTGGGCAGAGAAGATCGCGTGCGAGGTCGCGCGTGGCCTGAATCTACCCCATGCGGAGTACGAACTGGCGACTTGCAAAGGACGCCCGGGCGTTGTCTCGCCGATGATGGTGCCCGACGGCGGTCGCCTGATCCATGGCAACGAGTTGCTGGCGCGCGTGGTGCCCGAGTACGACGAGAGGAAGCGGTTTAGGGCGAGCCAGCACACACTCGGACGCGTGCTCGCCGTTCTGCGCTCTCGACTGGTTGCGACCCCGAGCGACTGGACGTGCCCGGCCGCAATCGGCGACGCTGCCGGCGTCTTCGTCGGGTATTTGCTGCTGGACGCGCTGATCGCGAACCAGGATCGGCATCACGAGAACTGGGGCCTAATCAAGCTGCCGAAGAGTGGGGTGTGTCTTGCGCCGAACTTCGACCACGGGTCGAGCCTCGGACGCAACGAAAGCGATGCGGTGCGCCGAGAGCGCCTAAGCACCAAAGACACCGGCCGCAGCGTTGCGACCTATGTCCGGCGCGCGCAGTCGAGCCTGTACAAAACGCACGGCAGCCGCAAGCCGATGACGACATTCGATGCGTTTGCCGACGCGGCCGCGGCAAACCCTGCCGCGGCGCGCTTTTGGATCGAGCGGCTAGACAATCTCGATGCGGCCGCCCTAATGGCAATCGTCTCCAGAGTGCCTTCGTCGGTGGCGTCGGAACCGGCCAAGGCATTCGCGCTGGCAATCATGATCGAAAACCGAAATCGCCTGCTCGCGTGGCGGGAGAGTGACGGATGAGCAAGCTGTTCGTAGCGATGCAAGACGAGACCTCGCGGCGCTGGGCGCCCGTTGCACGGCTCACGCGCGACGGTCACCGGTACCGTTTCGTCTACACCCGAGGCTGCGGCAAGATCCCCGACTTCGAAGCGTTCGGAAGGTTTCGGGATCTGAACACAGAGTACGTTTCAGAGGAGTTGTTTCCGCTGTTCGCCAATCGGGTGCTGCCGTCGGTGCGCCCCGAGTACGACAGCTACTTGGCCTGGTTGGGCCTGAGTCATGCCGACAGCTTCGAGGAGTTGATCCGAACCGGCGGCCTGCGCGCGACCGATGGCTTGGAGATGATTGCTTGCCCGGAGCCCACGGAAGATCACCGCTACGAGATCCATTTCTTTGTCCGCGGGCTGCGGTATCTTCGAGATGCATTGGAGCGCGTGAGCCATCTCCGTGCCGGTGATCGTCTGTTCTTGATGCAGGATGTTCAAAACCCGGTCGACGGGTTGGCACTGATGCTGCGCACGGGCGATCCGGTGCAGTTGGTCGGCTATGTGCCGCGGCACTATTCTGCGGATATCACGCGGCTGCTCGGTGCCGTTGGTTCGGATGCCGTGGCCGTCTACGTCGATGGCGTCAATCCGGATGCGCCGCTGCACTATCGGCTGCGCTGTCGCTTAACCGCGCCTTGGCCCGAGGGCTTTGTCGCTTGCGGCGACCCCGAGTTTCAACCGATGCCGGAAGCATCGAAGGATAACCCTTCACGCGCGAAGGCAAAAATGGCCGACGGACAAGTCGTTGCACCTTGATTACGTCAGTCGCGCCCCTTCCCGATGATCAACCGTTTTTCCTCGCGCCGCGGCCGGCTTGATCATCGCTTCCTCGCGGACCGTCTGCGAGGCGCGAGGCAATACGATCGCATCGGCGGTTTTTTCTCGTCCTCCATCATGGAAGTCGCCGGAGAGGAGTTGGAATCCGTATCCGGACCCGTTCGGCTGGTCTGCAACTCGTTGATCGACAGCCGAGACGTCGAGACGGCCAAGAAGGCGGCGCAGGCGGCGATGCGGCGTGAATGGTGCGACACCGAGCCAGAGTCCCTACCCGATCCGGCGAAGCCCCGCTTCCGACGACTCTATGACTTCCTCGCAAGCGGTAAGCTGCAGGTCAGAGTGTTGCCCGACGAGCGCTTCGGGCTGATCCACGGCAAGGCGGGTGTCATCACGCTAGCGGACGGACTCAGGACGGCGTTTCTCGGCAGCGTAAATGAATCCATGACCGCCTAGCGGCTGAATTACGAGCTGCTTTGGGAGGACGATTCCGACGAGGCCGTCGGTTGGGTGCAGGAGGAGTTCGATGCGCTTTGGCATTCGCCCTTCGCCGTCGAGCTCGCGGATGCGGTCGTGCAGGACATCAAGCGACTTGCGGCCCGCACCGTCATTCCCAACCTGAATGATTGGCGGCAACAACCCGACCCGGCCGCGCCAATCATCGAAGCCCCGGTGTATCGCAAGGAGGTCGGCCTCTGGGAGCACCAGAAGCACTTCGTGAAGTTGGCCTTCGATGCCCACCTGGCCCCCACGGCGCGCGGTTCGTGTTGGCCGATCAGGTCGGTCTCGGCAAGACTATCCAGCTTGCGATGGCAGCCCAGCTGATGGCCTTGTCGGGCAGCAAGCCCGTCTTGGTACTTGCGCCCAAACCGCTGATTTGGCAATGGCAGAACGAGCTTTCGACGCTGCTCGATATGCCGTCGGCAGTCTGGAACGGCAAGAACTGGGTCGACGAGAATCAAATCGAGTATCCGAGCGTCGGACCCGAGTCGATCCGAAAGTGCCCGCGGCGGGTCGGTATCATCTCCACCGGACTGATCATCGCGGGATCGGAGATCACGGACTGGCTGATCAATGCCGATTACGAGTGCGTGATCCTGGACGAGGCCCACCGGGCGCGCCGGCGGAACCTCAGCCCCGGGAAAGAATACGATCAGCCGCAGCCGAATAACCTGCTGCGCTTCATTTGGGACATCTCTCCACGCACGCGCAGCTTGTTGCTGGCAACCGCGACCCCTGTCCAACTGCATCCGATCGAGGCCTGGGACTTGCTGGATGCACTCGGGCGCGGCTCCGATGCCGTGCTGGGCGGTTACGGCAGCCAGTGGCGCCGGCCGCAACAGAGGCGCTGGCGTTGCTGCTCGGGGAGGCAGAACCGCCGAGCGACGAAATCGACAGGTGGGCTTGGATGCGCAATCCGCTTCCGCCGTCGTCGGAAGGACCCGATTTCCATGCCCTGCGGCGATCGCTCCGTCTGAGCGACGATCAGGCAATCGCGCCCGGAGGGAGCTTCGAGCTGCTGGGACCGCCCGAGCGGGCAAGGGTGCGCCGCATGTTTCCGCGGTTCGTCCAACGGTCAAATCCCTTCATCCGACACATTGTGCTGCGCACGCCCGAGCTTCCGCCGCAACGAGACCCCTACGCGATTCCCCCCGCCGTCGCACGGAGCAAAGCAGCTTGAGCTTGGGTGAAGCTCAATGAGATTGGTCTTTCGCGGCCGTTTCGGCGGCGGGTGCGGTGGACCCATCCTGCCCGTTGTCCCCGCCGGAATCGTTCGCGACTTCGCCATTGCTGCGAAAGTACTCATAGGCGACAAGGTCGAACAGGTGGCTCGAACAAATTCTATCGACGGGTATCACGACTTCGAAGTCGCCCGTCGCCAAATGCGAAAGTTGCGGAATTTGCTCAAGCTTGTAAACAAAATCGTAATTGGTCGTGAGATTGAGGTCATGCGTCGCGCTATCCCTATACCCGCTCAGCAAAGGCAGGATGCGAACGTCGGCACGCTCGAGCTCGGGGTTGGGCAGCCTGATCGAAAATCCGACATAGACCTTGCCGTTGTCCAGCGTCAACAAGATCGGCATGCCCTTCAGCGCCGAGCGCATCATAAGCCGCTCCAAGTCGTTGTTTTTGAGCGCCCTATCCAGCTGAGAGATCGTGACCTGATTGAATTGCCGACGCAAGAATGGCGGCAGAGCCAGCCAAGGGACTTCAGCGAGAAGATGCACGTTTAAGAGCAAGCCGAGGATCGGGCCGGCGATTGCGGACAGCATCAACAAGGAGATGCGGGATGGATCTCCCCACATCTCGATGGGAGAAGAGGCCAAGCCGAAGACATCGCCCAGCAGCGGCAAGAACTGGACGCGATAGGCCGTCACGTGAACGAACAAGATTACGTGCACGGCAACTGCGACGGGCAGCAGATAAAACGCGTTCAGCGTCGCCCGGAAATAGAGACGATGACCGGATTCGCGCGCGGCCAGATAGCGCAGACGCGTCCAGACGGAGGAGAGGGCAAATCCTCCCGCGATAGGGAGAAGCAGGAACGGCGTCAGTTCCATGACGCTCGCGGACTGCTATTTTTCTTGACTAAGTCGCTTGACGCGAGACAAAGCGCTGATCTGGCGTTGGGCGGCTTCCGACTGCAAAACGTCGGAAGCCCGCACATGCAGGACACCGGCGCCTGAAACGGTGAACTTGATGGCTGGCACGGTAGCCGCGGCCGACGTCCTGCCGCCGCGAGTTTCGGTTTTTTCCGCAATGGCCTCGGTGTTGGAGCGGATGCCGGACATGGCCTTCGGTTACCTCTTGCAACAAACATTGATGCGCTTGACGATGCAGTTCACGCAACTCGCTGCAGCGAAGTATAGCGCTTGCATCCGTCGAGGTGCGGCCATCCTGCGTGCTTCGCAAATGCCGGAATTGACACGCCCGCTGCCGAAGTAAATCGGCTCAGGAAACACGCCTTGCGGCCGTGCTGACGAGCGCGGCACTGATGCGGCGATCCTCGTTTCGACGATTTCGGATCGCTCCAGAGACGCCGACGCGTGTCGGCAAGAGGGCGAGGCTGCCGACGGTCCGGGCAACCGGCGCATGGGGCGGCAAGGCCTCGGAGAAGGAAATCGAGACCCGGTTGGCACTCCTGCGGAGGTGTCGGCCACGATCCCGCGAAATGCGCAACACTGATGCTTGTATGCGCCGCCGTGCTTGTGCCCATCAGGGCGGGACGGGACAGCAAGAAAAACCCGGAGGCCATCGTGCAGCCGCATCCGAGAATCACGATCGAGGGGCATGTTTGCGTCGGGGCGGACCTTGCATCCTTAGGAGTGCGGGTTCGCGCATCCGATGTCGCAGCGGCGCTTGCAGCGCGCGCTCTCCCAGCGGACGTCTTGCCGAATAGCCTCCAGCCCACGGCGCCCGGTAGGGGCGCAGCTTCGCAGTTCGGCGCGCGCCGCACCCAACCCTCCCGCCGCGCACTTCCCACCGGATCGGGCTCCGGGCGGCGTTCGGCGCTTCGATAATGACATCGGGGCGTAGCGATGACAGCCTACCGGCCGCGCCGCCCGCGGCGCCGACCGGCGGCAAGTCCGAGCAGACCGCGCCGCCGGCGCCGCTGTCCCTCCACGAAACCGATTCGCCGCCTGCCGACGTGACGCTGAAGACGCCGACCGAGCATATGGTTGCCGAGATCTGGCAGCGGCTGCTCGGGGAGCCGGTCGCGCGCGACGATGATTTCTTCGAGCTCGGCGGCCATTCGCTGCTTGCCGCCGCCATGGTGCAGGAGGTCTCGGAGGCGCTCGGGGCGGACGTGCGGCCGGCCGCCATCGTGCGCGCCTCGACGCTGGCGGACTTCTGCGCGGCCGTGGACGCCGTGCCGCGGCATGTCCGCGGGCCGGGGCCGAGCGCGGAATCCGACGGTGCGTCGCCTCCGGCTTGCGCGGCGTCCGGCGCGGTCGCCGCAGTTGCCGACGAGGGAAGGCGCGACCTCGGCGAGTCACGCACCGGCGTGCCGACCCATGCGCAGGAGGCGCTGTGGTTTCTGGACGAGGGACCGCGGGCGCTTTCGTCCTACAACATTGCCCGCGCTTGGCGTATCCACGGGCGGCTCGATACCGACGCCGTTGCCGAGGCGCTGCGTGCACTGACGGATCGTCATGACGCGCTGCGGACCCTGTTCCGCGCTCGGGACGGCCGCGTGGAGACGGTAATTCGCGACCGTGTCAGCCCGGATTTCGGGCTTGTCGACTTCTCCGCGGAGCCTGCCGAGCGGCGCGAGGCGAGTGTTCGGGAACGGCTTCGGGACGCGGCCGGGCGCGGCTTCGATCTCGGCGTCGGGCCCCTGATCCGGGGAAGGGTCTTCCGCCTGTCCGGCGATCTGCATGTGCTCCTCGTGGTGATCCACCACATCGTCGCGGACGGCTGGTCCCTCGGCGTCGTCGAGGCGGAGCTGGGCCCGCTCTACGGGCAAGCGTCCGGCGGCGAGCCCGCCTCGCTGCCCCTGCCCGCCGGCGGTTTCGCCGACTATGCTCGCGGACAGCGGACGCGGGTCGAGTCCGCCGCGCTCGATACCGCGGTCGCCTTTTGGCGCCACCGTCTCGCGAACCTGCAACCGCTGCCCTTGCCGTTCGACCGGCCCCGCGGTGCGCGCCGGCGGACCGAGGCAGGACGGGAGATGGTGCCGCTCGAGCCCGATCTGGTCGCGGCGTTGCGGCGGGTCGGACGCGAGCGCGGAGCGACGCTTTACATGGTGCTGCTCGCCGGACTGCAGACGCTGTTGATGCGCTATTGCGGCGTCGCCGACGTCGCCGTCGGTACACCCGTCGCGGGGCGTGCGGGGCGCTCCAACGAGGCGATGGTCGGCTACTTCGCCAACATGATCGTGCTGCGCTCGGACCTGTCCGGCGATCCGCCGTTCAATGCCCTGCTCGAGCGCGTGAGGACCGTGGTGCTGGATGCGCTGGCACACCGGGAGGTTCCGTTCGAGCGTCTGGTCGCGTTGCTGCAGCCTCGCCGGGACCCCGGCGTCAACCCGCTGTTTCAGGTCTCGTTGGCGCTGCAGAACGTGCCTTCGTGCGGGTTGAGCCTCACCGGGGCGCGTGTCGAGCCGGAACCGGTCGCCGCGGGGGCGGCCAAGTTCGATCTCGCGTTGGCATTTTCGGAGCGCGACGACGGCCTGATGGGTGAGCTGGAGTACGAGCCCGCGCTGTTCGATGCGCGCAGCGTCCGACGGCTCGGGCAGCATCTGCGTCGGCTGTTGCGCGCGGCGGCGCAGGACGCGGCGCAGCCGCTGTCCGCGCTGGCGCTCGACAATCGTGACGAGCGCGCACGACTGGCGAGCTTGGGCACAGGCAGGACATTTGCGATCCCGCAGGCCGCGACCCTGGCGGATCGCTTCGAGGCGTGGGTCCGGGATGCGCCCGACGCGGTCGCGGTGCGGCACGGGCAGGAGACCCTCACCTATGGCGCGCTGAACGCGACAGCGAACCGGATTGCGCATCGGCTCGCGATCCTCGGTGTCGGCGCCGGGACCAAGGTCGCGGTGACGCTGCCTCGGGGCGCCGGCTTCGTGGCCGCGGTGATCGCGGTGATCAAGCTCGGTGCGGCTTATGTGCCGCTGGATCCGCGCTACCCGGCGACGCGGCTGGACGAGATGCTCGACGATGCGGAGCCCGCGGTGCTGATCACCGATCGCTCCGGGCCGCAGTCCGCCGTTCATCGTACCGGCATGCAGATCGTTGACCTCGATCGCGACGCCGCCGCCCTCGCCGGGATGCCGGCCGGCAATCCGGGCCGCTCCGTCGCTGTCGGACCGGACAGCCTGGCCTACGTCATCTACACGTCCGGCACCACCGGCGCCCCGAAAGGTGTGATGGTGCCGCAGCGCGGCATTTTGCGCCTCTGCCTGGGCGCCGACTATGCGTCGCTGACCCGGGCAACGAATATCGGGCACGCGTCCAACCCGGCTTTCGACGCGGCGACTTTCGAGATCTGGGGCGCGCTGCTGAACGGCGGCCGGCTGACGGTGATCGACCAAGACACCCTGCTGGACCCGGCGGCGCTGGCCGATTGCATCGCCGATGCGGGCATCACAACGCTGTTCTTGACGACAGCGCTGTTCAATCTGCATGCGGCCCGGGCGCCGGGCGCCTTCGGCAGACTGCGCGAGCTGCTCTTCGGCGGCGAAGCGGCAGATCCGCGGGTGGTGGCGCGGGTGCTGGCGGGATCTCCGGGCGTAAAGCTCGTGAACATCTACGGCCCGACGGAGACCACCACCTTCGCAACCTGGCACGCCGTCGACCCCGGCACCGCGGACAGCTTGTCCGTGCCCGGCGCCCGGGTCCCGATCGGCCGGCCGATTGGGAATACCCTCTGCCGCGTCGTCGACGGGGCACTGCGCCCGGTGCCCGTCGGCGTCGTCGGTGAGCTCTGCGTCGGCGGACCCGGCGTTGCGCTCGGCTACCTCGGGCGGCCGGATCTGGACGCGGAGCGATTCGTCGAGTTGGCCGACACCGACACCACGCTCACGGACGATGACCCGAAAGCCACCGTCTTGCGCGTCTATCGCACCGGCGACTTGGTACGCTGGACCGATGAAGGCGTGCTCGAATATGTCGGCCGAAACGATAGCCAGATCAAGCTGCGCGGCTTTCGGATCGAGCCCGGCGAGATCGAGCATCGCCTGCGCGCGGTGCCCGGCGCCGGCAGCGCGGTCGTGTGGACCGCGGAGCATCCGGTCTCGGGCCGGCAATTGGTCGCCGCGGTCTCGCGCGCGCCGGGAGCCGACGAAACACTGGAGGCCCGCGCCCGCGCGAGCTTGCGGGAAAGCCTTCCGGCCTACATGGTGCCGTCGCGGATTCTGCTGTTCGATGTGCTGCCGTTGACCCCGAACGGCAAGGTCGACCGGCGCGCCATCGATGTGCTGATGCGCGCGGAGCCCGCGGCGGAGGCGACCCGCCCGCGCCGCGGCAAGGGGCCAGGCGCGGCGAGCAATGCCCGCGAAGCGGCGATGATCCGGCTATGGAGCGAGATTCTCGACGCGCGGGGCATAGGTCCGGAGGACGATTTTTTCGATCTCGGCGGCTATTCGTTGCTCGGCGTGCGGCTGCTCGCGGCGGTGGAGCGTGAATTCGGGCAGCGGCTGCGGTTCTCGACGATGTTCGAGGCGCCGACGCCGCGGCAATTGTTGCGCGCCGTCGACACCGCCGCCGCGGGCGTTTCGGCGGCCGACGGCCGCGTGGTGACCATCAAGCCAACCGGCAGCCGTCGGCCTCTGTTTTTCATTTCCGGCTACGGCGGCGCAACAGTGGGGCTGAAGACCCTTGCGGATGCGCTGGGGCCGCAGCGGCCGCTCTACGCGCTCGACCCCGGCGCCTTCAATCCCGCCGAACTGCGGGTCTCCCCGTTGTCGGAGACCGCCGGCAAACTGTGCGCCGCCATGCGCACCGTCCAACCCGAAGGCCCCTATCATCTGGCCGGTTTCTCGCTTGGCGGGAATTATCCTATCAAAGCTTCGAGGACGCGTTCCGGCATACGGACTACGGCGCAAGCCAATTCGACCAAGTGTATGCGCCCGATCTGCAGCGTGCCTTGATCGAACAACACTATCCCGGTGCCGGGCTGAGCGATAAGTTCGTGCCGGTGCCTCATCACCTGGCGCACGCCGCAAGCTGCTACTACCCGAGCGGGTTCGACGAGTCTCTGATCGTCGTCAACGACGGCATGGGCGAAGTCCACAGCACGACCGTGGCTGTCGGCAGCGGACAGGATATCGTGCTTCTGGACACCGTGACCGCCCCGCATTCGCTCGGGATTCTCTACGGCGTGCTCACACTGTATCTGGGTTTCCGGATGGCGTTCGATGAATATAAGGTCATGGGCTTGGCGCCATACGGCGATTGCGGTAAGTACTTCGATCAAATGATGGGCCTGGTAAAACTCCGGAAGAACGGCCTCTATACGGTTGCCTCGCTGTTTCGGAACGAGACGCTACAGGCAAAGGAAACCTATTCAGGCACACTGCAGCTTCTCGAAGACATCTTCGGCCCTCGCCGGCAGCCGGGGGATGCAATCGAACAACGCCATAAAGATATCGCCGCCGCGCTTCAAGCGGTACTCGAGCAGGCGCTGATGCATATGCTGGAGCACTTCCGGCTGAAGACAGGGCAAGATCGCCTGTGCATGGCCGGGGGCGTGGCGCTGAATTGCAGTGCCAACGGCGCGATCAAACGCAGCCGCCTGTTCGAGGACATCTTCGTACAGCCTGCTTCGGGCGACGACGGCACCGCATTGGGGGCCGCGCTCTACGTTCTGCATGGCAGGAGCAAACAACTGCCGCGCGGCCCTATGCCGATGCCCTATTGGGGACCGGAGTTCACAAAGGACGAGATCGCTCTTACCTTGGATGAGTACCCCGGACTGCATCATCAATTCTATTCGGAGCCGAAGGATCTTATTGAAGCCGTTGTCGCCCTCTTGAGCGCCGGACAGGTGGTCGCCTGGTTTCAGGGGCGCATGGAGCTCGGCCCGCGGGCTTTGGGCAATCGCAGCATATTGGCCGATCCGCGAAACCCGGATATGCGGCAACGCATCAACCGGCTGGTCAAGAAACGGGAGGGTTTCCGACCCTTCGCTCCCGCCGTGCCGGCGGAGTTCGCCCATCGGTATTTCTCGATCGACCCCGGTGACGAGTCGCTCTATGCGTACATGCTGTGCGTGACAAGCGTGCGCGAGCAGTTCCGCGCCATGTTGCCTGCTGTTACCCACGTGGACGGATCCGCGCGCGTGCAGACAGTTGCGAAGACGGCGAATGGGCGATTTTGGGAACTGCTCAATCGCTTCGGACAAAAGACGGGCGTTCCGGTCTTGCTGAACACGAGTTTCAATGTTCGCGGTCAGCCGATCGTTCGTGACCCGGTCACGGCGCTGAATACCTTCGCCGACAGTGACATCGACGCGTTGGTGCTGGGCGACTGTTTAGTTACTCATCAGTGATACGCCTCTCGAGCATGGCATGAGTCGCATCGAGAGAGTAAGCGATGCCATTTTTCACCCGACAAATACCTGCTGTCGGCAGAGGGGCGACACGTGTCGGGAGAACTCTGCTTATCGGCAGCGACATCCTTAGGCTCGACTACGAACGCGAAGGATGATCGCTACTCTTTTCGCACCGAATCGTGCAATGTTCATCGTGCCTTGCGTGAGCGCTGTCGTATACTTTAGCTAGGTTCAACCCTGCGAGTTCGATGTCATGTATTACGTGATTGTTTCAGGCGGCCAGACACCGTTTCGGGGGAAGACCGTGGCGATTGCCGATACTTCCGCAGAAGCCCGACGGTTGGCGGTGCAGATGGACCACCGGCGCAACGGCCGTCCCGTGGGGCGTACGTTTTTCCTTGATCAGGAGACCTATATCCGCTGGCGGGTCGCCGGTCTCTTGGAGCTATCCGACGGGGCGCCGGAATAGCACGTCCGCGCCTGCTGCGGATTGGGCCTTTCGAGGCGTCGAAGGGTACGAGCGAGCACACGGGCCGCCGACTGATCCCAGGGGGCTCGCGCCTGTCCCGAAGCCGCTGGCGCGCACGCCCATCCTCGGCTGCGATCCGCAGCGCTATTTTCCCATGACAGGCCTGGGTCTCTCGGCAAGTTCCTACCATTCACGGAAGCTTCAGCGAAGCTACATGGTCCGGACATCGGCACCTGCTAGTTTCCCTGGCATGGAAACTACACCCGAGGTCGGTGATGAGCCCGATACGAGAGCATCACGTGAGCACGCTGGCCGATCGAATCGGCCTGCGTCTCGTGCAACCGGCAGTCAGAAACAAGATCCCCCTGTATCGACTGGTGGAGCCGTCGACGATGCAGCCGGTCTATCCCGGCGGCAGCGAGCCGGGGGTCGCTTTGGAGGAATTGGCAGACTGGCTCGAGTTCCCCTGGGAATGATCGGTATCACGACGACGGACAGCGAGTCGAGCCTGGAAATCGAGCGAGCGATCTCGGCGCTGGCGAGTGAATTCGAGCAGCGCCAGTTGCCTCACGCGCTCTGCATTCGGCAACAAATTGCCGACGGGTCGGCGCTTGGAGAAGACGACGCACTCTTTTTGACCGAGATGCTGGAAACACTCGATTGCGCTTGTGCATTATTCGACCAGCATCCGACTGCCGTTGCGCTACAGCGCGGTGCGGCGTTCATTTACAACGAAATAATGACGGAGTCTTTCGTCAACGTGGCGTGAGCCAATGGACCCTGATTTTCCCACCTTTCGGCGACCGCGCCGCTACTCCGGATGCTCACTGCCGCCCGCCGCCGCGTCGGCGCGGCCTTGGAGGTCTCCCCGGACCGTGTGATAGACCTGCGCGCAGGTAACGGTATCAGGATCGAGGCCTGCAAAATGCGTCGCATCCATAACCCGCAGTTACGTCGCGCAACAGCGCCTTCCCGTCGGCGGCTTCGCGCTTGTCCCGTTCGGTGGGATCTCCCGCACTAGAACGCAGCCTCCGCTTCCGGGCGAGTTTCGTAGATGTGCGGCGCCAACCCACGTTCTTGAATCGCCGTGCCCAACTTATCGCGGAGAAACGCACTTGTGGTATAGCGGGTGATCTTGCCGTAGTAGTGAGTGACCATATAGTCGACGACTTGGGCGTAGGCGCCGAGCGCCGGCTCGCTGACCTCAAACTCGTCGTAGTTGACGATGACGTCGACTTTCTTGCCGATGTCTCGGCATTTGCGCTCCACCGCATCCTGAACGTCAAGAGCGTCCTTGGGAGTGCGGAGCTTCAGGGCCTGGAAGTTCAGGAACAACAAGTTGCGCTCGGGCTGGTAGGAGATACGGTCGAGGAGCGAGATGGCGAGCAGCGACTCCTTCAGCCCCATCGGATCAGCTCGAAAGATGCGCTCATCCATCGCCTGCGGACGCTTGATGATCGGCCGAAATGCCATGTGAGCAAGGATATCCTTCTCGATATCGATGCCGGGGGCTACCTCAGTCAGTTCCAAGCCGCCGGGCGTCAGTAACATCACGCAGCGCTCCGTAACGTAGATGACCCGTTGACCGCTTCGCGCCGCGTATTCGCCACTGAAGGTGACTTGGTCAATGCGCTCGACGAACTTCCGGTACTTGCCCTCGTTGAGAATCATCAACTCTCCGTCGCTCACCTCGATCTTCAGTCCGCCGGCCATGAAGGTACCGACGAATAGGACGACACGGCTGTTCTGGGTGATGTTGATGAACCCCCCGGCGCCGGCCAGCTTAGTCCCGAAGCGGCTGACATTGATATTGCCCCGAGCGTCGCATTCGGCGAGACCGAGAACCGCGAGGTCCAGTCCGCCGCCGTCATAGAAGTCGAACTGCTGATTCATATCGACCTGAGCAGAGGCGTTGATCGAGGTGCCGAAGTTCAAACCGCTACCGGGCACGCCGCCGATGATCCCGGGCTCGGCCGTAAGGGTCATGTAGGGCAGGAGATGCTCCTCGGCCGCCACGTTGGCGACCCCCTCCGGCATACCTATGCCGAGGTTCACCACGGCATTCGGCATCAGCTCGAATGCGGCGCGCCTGGCGATCACTTTGCGCTCATCCAGCGGCATTGGCGGCAGCGCATCAAGCGGGACTCGCATCTCGCCGGAAAGCGCGGGCAGGTATTGGGTGCCGTAGGTCTGCCAATGGTGCTCCGGTTGTGCGACAACAACGCAATCGACCAGGATTCCCGGCACCTGCACCTGCCGCGGCAGGAGGGTTCCGGTCTCGGTGATGTACTCGACTTGGGCGATGACCAGACCGCCGGCGTTCTTGGTCGCCATTGCAATCGCGAGGGTATCTTGGGTCAGCGCCTCGCGGTTGAGCGAGAGGTTGCCGACCTGATCCGCCGTCGTGCCGCGAATAAACGCCACGCTCGGTGTCGGTGCCTTGAAGAACAGCATTTCACGCCCGGCCAGCGTGGTGACTTCGATCATATCCTCGGTGGTGCAGGCATTGACTTTGCCGCCCTCCAGCCGCGGATCGACGAAGGTCCCCAAACCCACCGGCGACAGGTTGCCCGGCTTGCCGGCGGCGATTTCGCGGTACAGATGCGAGATAACGCCCAGCGGCAGATTGTATGCCTCGATCTTATTGGCGAGAGCGAGCTCGCCGATCTTCGGGACCAGACCCCAGTGGCCGCCGATGGCGCGCTTGATCAGCCCCTCGTGCGCGAGGCGGTTGGCGCCTTGATCCTTGCCGTCGCCGGGGCCCCCTCCGAAGAAAAGGGTGAGGTCGCGCGGTTCGCCGGTCTCCAGGAAGCGCTTCTCGAGTGCAACCCCCAATTCGTCGGGCACACCGACGACACCGAAGCCAGAGAAGATCAGCGTGTCACCATTGTGGACGAGACGGACGGCTTCTTCAGCGGAAACGATCTTGTTCTTCATATCGGCATTCCTTATTCCATGCACCAGCCGTGACTGACGATCAACGACTGGCCCGTGAAGGCGTTGCTGGGATGGGCGGCAAGAAAGAGTGTCGCTTCCGCGACATCTTCGACGGTCGTGAATTCCGCGTCGACGGTATCTTTGAGCATCACGTTCTTGATCACGTCGTCTTCGCTGATACCGAGCTCGCGGGCCTGTTCGGGGATCTGCTTGTCTACCAACGGCGTTCGCACGAATCCGGGACAAACGACGTTCGCCCTCACGCCATGGGCAGCCCCTTCCTTGGCCGCCACGCGGCAGAGGCCGAGCAGACCATGTTTAGCAGTCACATAGGGAGCCTTGAGGAGACTCGCCACCTTGGAATGCACGGAGCCCATGTAGACGATGGAGCCGCCCTCTTTCTGTGCGTACATGTGGCGGAGACAGGCGCGCGTCGTCAGGAATGCACCGTCCAAGTGAATGGCGAGCATCTTTTTCCAGGTCTCGAACGGGAGATCGTCCAGCGGACCGATCATCTGAACCCCGGCATTGCTGACCAACACGTGGACGCCCCCGAATTCATTGACGGTGCGCTGGACACCCGCGTCGACCTCGGCCTCTTCGGTGACATTCATCGCAACGCCGATGGCTTGGCCGTCGGCGTCGCGGATCTCCTCGGCGACCGCCTCCGCTCGCTCTAGGTCGAGATCGGCAATGGCGACCTTCGCTCCCTCGCGTGCGAACGCGAGCGCAATGCCGCGGCCGATGCCGCTGGCCGCTCCCGTCACGATGGCAACTTTGTCTCGCATACGCATGGTTGCGAACTCCGGACTGAAAACGGATTAATTCGGGAGCGGCCGCTCCCGCTTATGGAGCCGTCAGCCGACGGCGTGCATACCCCCGTCGACGAACAGCGTCTGCCCGGTCATCCCCGATGCCCCGGGACTCACCAAAAACGCCGTCAGGGCGCCGACTTCCTCTTGACTCACCAGCCGCTGCAGAGGTGCCCGCCGCTTGGCGGTATCGAGAAGCTCGTCGAAGTGCGCGATTCCCGAAGCGGCACGGGTCATGACCGGCCCGGGCGAGACGGCATGGACACGAATTCCTTTTGGCCCGAGCTCGAGCGCCATATAGCGCACCAACCCCTCCAACGCCGCCTTGACCGGGCCCATCATGCCGTAGTGCGGGACTGCCACGTTGGCGCCGAGGTAGGTCATCGTCACCAAGGTCCCGCCCTGCTCGAAGTGCGGTTCGCAGAGCTTGCCGAGCTCGGCAAAGGTGTGGCACGAAATGGCAATCGCTTTGTTGAAGCCGTCGCGACTGCTGTCGGTTACCCGCCCGTGCAGGTCTTCGGCCGGCGCCCACGCGATCGCATGCACGGCAAAGTCGAGACCGCCGAGGTGCGATACGCCCTGCTCGACGAAGCCCTCGAGGGCACCGGGCACGGTTACGTCGCAAGGAATAAGTGGCGCCTCGACCTGCTCGGCCAATGGAGCGACATAGGGCTTGGCCTTCTCGTTGAGATAGGACAGCACCAGCTTGGCGCCCTGGCGATGCGCTTGCAGCGCACAGCCCCAAGCGATGCTCTGCTGATTGGCGACTCCCAGCACCAAGCCACGTAGACCGGCAAGTGGTAGATCCGGTGATTGCATTGTTATCCTCCACTGGCATGTTTGCAGGCACGCTCAAACTGAAACGAGAAATCCACAACGGACCGAGCGCCCTAAAAAAAGTGAAGTGCGCCTCCGCCCCGTAGAAGGTCAATTACGGTGCGATTAATGGCTTAGCCGCGGCAGGATGCCCCTGAAAGAAAACGCGCGACGACAGCGTAAGTGTCGGCGCAGGCGTCCGGTACCAGATCCTCAAGGTTGAGGTACGCATGGACCAATCCAGGCATCGTTCGATGCTCCGTGGCGATGCCGTGCGACTCGAGACGCGCCGCATAGAGAGCACCCTCGTCGCGAAGCGGATCGAATTCCCCCGTAACGACGAGCGTTCGCGGCAGGGCGTCGGTGATCTCCATGAACAGGGGCGAAACTCGGCGACGATCCTGATGCTCTTGCAGGTAGCTGTCGAACAGCCACAAAATCCGGTCACGCTCCAGTAGGTAACCTTCCGCGTATTCCCTTACCGAGGGCTGCGACAACGTGTAGTCGAGGCTCGGATAGATCAGCGCCTGCGCTTCGATTTCCAGGGCCGGCTCGAACTGCGCCAGGTGCGACAGGGTCGCGCACAGCGCCCCGCCGGCACTGTCGCCTATCAGAGCAAGCCGCCGCTCATAGCGCATCTGCTGCGATGCGAGACAACGGAACACCCGTTTCGCGCAGGCCATGCTGTCCTTGAGTCCGGCGGGGTAAGGGCATTCCGGCGCCAACCGATACTCGACCGCCACGACGATCCATCCGGTAGCCAGTGCCAGTTTCCGGGCGAGCGGATCGTACACGGCCACGCTGCCGGCCACGTGCCCGCCACCGTGCAGGAACAGCAGCACCGGTCGCTCCTCGTCCGGCGCCGGATGGTAGATGCGGACCGGCACCGGATAGTCGGGCGCCACGATGACGTCGTCGCGCACCAGGGCCACTTCCGGGCGTCGAGTGACGAAGCCGCGCACCGTGGCATCGAAAAACTCCCGCGCATTGGTGACCGTGCGCCGGTAATTGTTGGCATGCGCCACGGCGCGGGCCGCGCGCACGGTCTCCAACCACTCGCGCAGCGGCTTGGGTATGGCGGCGTCGTGATCCTGCTGCATTGGCTGATGATGAACGCGACCGGCCTCAGGCGATGCGCCGGATGCTGCCCGGATCGTCGCCGGTGCCGATCACCGGCTCTTGCCCGAGCGCCAGCGCCAGGCGATTCATCATGTCGATGGTCTCGCGGCTCATCTCATCCGCGGGTCCGGCGATCTGCTCGCAAATCTCCAAGGCCTTCTTGCGCTCCTCCTCCGTGCGCAGCAGCTTCGGCAGTGCGGCCATGGCGGCCTCCGGCTCGTAGCCGACGATGAGCGTCTCTTTGTGGATCATGCGGGTCCGATGCTTCGGCTTCATGCTCGCGAAGGGCTCGGTGCTCATCAACATTTGATTCGAGCGCTCGAGCCGCGAGCGGCGTACCTCTTTGCGCGACTGCGCCAAGAAGATCAGCATTCGGACGACGCCGTCGACGAACTCGCCGAGCTCGATGCGGTCGAGCGCGTCCTGTACCTCCGTCAGGGTGCGCAGATCCTCGCGCGGTTCGGCGCCGGCGACGGTCTTGCTGAGTCGCTCGCCGAGGGCCTGAACCGGCGGTGCACCCCAGAGCAGGTGGAAGTTCCACTCGATGAGCGCGTTCTGCGTATCACGTACGCCGTCCCACCACTGGGTGACGAGGTTGGCATTGAAACGCTCCAACTGCCGGAACGGGTTGTCATCGGGCGCTGCCTGGCGCTGCTCTCGCACCTGCTCGGCGAGTTCCTTGACCGGCTGCATGGCGGGGTTGCGATCGCTCGTAAGCCAGCGTTGCAGGCGCATCGGGCCGGTATTCGCCATCAGTTCGGCGGTGGCTTGATTGGCCATGGCCCGAACGAAGGGCCGGATCGCCAAGTCGTAGACCTCGACACCGAGTTCCGAGAAGCGGGCGACGGTGGCGAAGGGCTTGTCGGAGTCGTCGCCGCCGCACTGGGTCATCATCTGCTCGATACTGCGCTCGGCGAAGGCGACCTTGAAGGCCTTTTCCACGCCCTCGCCGCGCTCCTCGGTGATGACCATTTCGTAGAGCCCGGGCGCCAGGGCCTCGATGGCCTTCAACGTCGAGACGATCTCCCCGTGCTCTTTCTTCGCCACGGACGAGGAGACGAAAATGCCCAGGTGACCGACGCTCGGATGCAGTGTGTAGAGGATGCGCTGGCCGCGGGCCTTGATTTCGTCGACGCCGGTGTAGTGATCCGCGACCCAGCCCAGTGCCTGCTGCGGCGGCGTGATGTTGTCGCCGTGAGAGGCGAAGATGATGATCGGCGATTTCACCTCGCGCAGGTCCACATGCGTGCGCTCGGTGAGGTTGGCCTTGCCGCGGCCGAGGCGATTGCCGACGAAAAGGTTCTCGACGATCCACGCGATCTCGTCGGTGGTCATGTAGTAGAAACTGCCCCACCAGCGCTCGAAACCGACAAAGCGCGGCACCTCGGTGTCGATCCGGTCCCAAAGGCTGTAATACTTCTCCCACCAGGTGTTGCTCGGGCTCAACCGCTCGAAGTTGAACACCAGACTGGAGCCGTCGAACATCCCGTTGCCCAGATCCCCGAGCATGTGCACCGTGGTGGCACCGCCGACGAGCCCCCCCAGATAGCGCATGGGGTTCTTGCCTTTCTGGCCCGCCCAATAGGACAGCGGGGCGCCGTTGGCCACCACGGGGCCGGTGATATCCGGGTTGGTGGCGGCGAGCAGCATCGAGGCCCAGCCCCCCTGGCAGTTGCCGATAATGACCGGCTTCGGAGCGTCCGGATGACGCCGGCGCACTTCGCGCACGAAGTCGGCCTCGGCGGCGGTGACGTCCGCCAGGGTCTGGCCCGGCATCGGCATCCGGGTAAAGGTGACGAAGTAGGTCGGATGGCCGCCGTGGATGGCGGCACCCACCTCGCTCGCGTGCTTGAAGCCGCCGATACCGGAACCGTGACCGGCGCGCGGGTCGATGATGATGTACGGACGCCCGTCCTCACGGGCGGCAACGCCCTCCGGCGGCAGGATACGCACCAGCGAGTAGTTCACCGGGCGCGTCAGCTTGGTACCGTCGACCACCGTCTCGTGGTTCCAGCTCAGCACGGTCTTGTTGCTGCCTTCCTCGTGCTCGGCGAAGTAGTTGCCCCGCTCGCGCATAGCATCGGCGAAGAGGACCGCGCGCTGGGTGCCGTCCACCATATACGCCCACCACTGCTGCGGCAGAGCCGTGCCCGTCATGGTGGACATGACCTGCTGCCAAGTTTCCAGGTTGGCCCGGGTGTTCTGCCCGGCAGTCTCCATGGCCTGCTTCCCGTGAGCTTGGACGATGAAGCCCAGGTCGCGGCCGTACTGCACGTAGTCGTCGTTATTGCCGTCGAGAGCCTTTGTCCAGGACCCGGTCCAATCGGTCGGCGCATTGCGCGTCTCGTTCTGCGGGAAGAGCTTGGTCACGTCGAACATCGTTGGCTGCCTCGGTGGCTGGTGGTGCAATTGCCGCTGGTCACGCTTTCGTAGTCGTGCGGCGGTTCCGGGTCGGGCGACATGAGGTGTCGGGCTTCATTCCCGACTCGACACGCGATCGACCTTCAGGCGTTCCGTATGACCCGCAGGGTATGGCGGGCAATCATCCGCTCCTCGTCCGTGGGAATGACCCAGACCGCGGGCCGGCGGCCCTCGGGGCTAATGCGCAGGCCCTGCCCCACATCCACGCCGATGTTGATGTCCGCATCGATCTCAATGCCCAGCCAGGCCCCGCCGGCACACACGCGCTCTCGGATGTCCGCATCGTTCTCGCCGACGCCGGCGGTGAACACCAGCACATCCAGGCCGCCGATCGACGACGCGAGCGCACCCAGCGTCTGGCCGACGCGGTAGACGAAGAAGTCGATGGCCTCGGCGGCACGCGGGTCGTCGCTGCGATGCAGCGCGCGCAGGTCGTTGCTGATGCCGGAAAGGCCGAGAAGGCCGGATTGCTTGTAGAGGAGTTGCTCCAACGCCTCGACGTCGAGTCCGTCTTCGCGCATCAGGAAGAGGATCACGCCGGGGTCCAGCAGTCCCGGGCGGGTGCCCATGGGGACGCCGTCGAGCGCGGAGAAGCTCATGCTGGTGTCGACGCTGCGCCCGCCCTTGATGGCGGTCATGCTGCAGCCGCTGCCGAGGTGGGCGACGACGACACGCTCGTCAGCCGCTTCCGGGGCCACTTCCCGCAGCTTCTCGACGATGTACTCGTAGGAGAGGCCATGGAAGCCGTAGCGCTTGACGCCGCGCTCCAGCAGCGCGCGCGGCAGACCGAACTGCTCGGTGACTTTCGGGCGGCCGCGGTGGAAGGCGGTATCGAAACAAGCCACCTGCGGCAGCGCCGGGTGGTCCGTGGCGACGGCGCGGATGGCGGCGAGGTTGTTCGGCTGGTGCAGCGGCACCAGCGGAATCAGGCCGGTGAGCGCTCGCAAGATCTCGGCAGTGATCCGCACCGGGCGCGAATACTGCTCGCCACCGTGGGCCACGCGGTGTCCCACGGCCATGATCTGCCCGCCGTCGGCGAAGTCGTCGAGCCAGTTCCAGATCTGTTTGAACGCGCGGGAATGCCCCTCGCCGTCGGCGACGGATTCCCACCAGCTCTCCGACAGCACTTGGCCGCCGAGGCCCCGGGCAATGAAGTGTGGCCGGGTGCCGATGCCCTCCACTTGGCCCTTGGCGCGGAACTCGGGGTCGCTGCTGTCGGCGCCCGCGGCATAGACCGCGAACTTGATGCTTGACGAACCCGCGTTAAGCGTCAGGATAAAGTCGTTCGAGGAAGCGCTCATGGCCGCGGCCCCCTCAATCGGCGAGCTTATCGTGCAGACCCTGCCGCACCGCGTGGGCATGCAGGACCGCCGTCGCCGCGGAGGCGCGGCGCGTGCGCACGCTGTCGGCGCGCGACGTGAGGATGATCGGCACCCGCGCCCCGAGGACAATACCGGCGGCCTCGGCGTTGGCCAGAAAGATCAGCTGCTTCGCCAGAATGTTTCCGGCCTCGAGATCCGGCGCGATCAGCACGTCCGCCACACCGGCGACCTCGGAGTCGATCTTCTTGATGCGGGCCGCTTCCAGGTTGATGGCGTTGTCCATCGCGAGCGGGCCGTCCAGAATGCCGCCGGTGATCTGGCCGCGGTCGGCCATCTTGCACAACGCGGCGGCGTCCAGCGTCGACTGGATCTTGGGGCGGATTGTCTCGACGGCGGACAGAATGGCCACCTTCGGCCGCTCGACGCCGACCGTGCGCGCCAGATCGATGGCGTTCTGACAAATGTCGCGCTTCGCATCCAGGTCGGGCGCGATGTTCACGGCAGCATCCGAAATCAGCAGCAGCTTCGGATAGGTGGGTACATCCATCACGAAGATATGGCTGATGCGTCGGGCCGTCCGAATACCGGTTGCCTTGTTCAGTACCGCGCTCAGCACCTCGTCGGTATGCAGGCTTCCCTTCATCAGGATCTCCGCGCTGCCTTCGCGGATCAGTTCCACGGCGCGCTCGGCAGCCGCATGGCTGTGCTCCACATCGACGATTCGGGCCGCACCGAGATCGATGCCGTGCTCCGCGGCAACCGCGCGGATGCGCTCCCCCGGCCCCACCAGGATGGGCGCAATGAACGTCGCCTCGGCGGCTTCCATGGCACCGGCCAGCGACACCCGATCGACCGGATGCACTACGGCCGTCGGGATCGGCTCCAGGGCTCGCACTTTGTCGAACAAGGCCGAGAAGCTGTCGTGGTGGCGTACCGAGACCTCGGCGAGGTCCGCCACCTCGATGCGCTGCTTCTCGGTCGGCGCGACGACAACGGCACGGCCTGTCATCACGGGGTGAACGTCCTGGTTCACGACGCTGCATTCCAATTCGATCAGGTTTTCGGGCAGCTTCTCGATGACGCGCACCCGGGCGGTCAGCGTATCGCCCAATCGGACCTGGCGGTGAAACTCGGCGTCCTGGCTCCGGTAAACCGTCCCCGGCCCAGGCAACACGTTGGCGAGCAAGCTGGAGATGAGACCTGTCGCCCAAAGGCTATGGCCGACAACGCCGTCGGCACCCCGCGAACGAGCGTACGCTTCGTCCATGTGAATGGGGTTCAGATCCCCGGAGACCTTGCTGAAAAGCGCCACGTCGTCCCGTGTCAGCGTGCGCTGCAGCTCCGCGGTCTGCCCGAGCTGGATTTCGTCGTAAGTGCGGTTCTCGAGCAGGTCGGCCATGAAAAAGTTCCCCGTAGGCTGCCGAACGCAAGGGCGTCCGCTTTGCTGCGCTGCACAAGAGATTAGCCGGCAAGCATTGCGTGACGATGAATCCGGTTTTTCCTTTTTGTGACTTCAAGACGGGGGATCGGTGTCGGGGCTCCCCGCACCCGCACCGGCGGGAGCGAGACGACCAAGCGGGGCATCCGCGCTCGCCAGCGCGACGGCAGGTCCCGTTGCAGGACTCATACGGCTCACGAGCCCCCCGGCTGGCGCGGGAAAGGCGGGCGCGGACATCCTGCACCGGTAGGCTAGTCGTCATCGCACGGTAAGCGAAACGGTGTTTACTGCGTGACGGAACGAGCCACCGGCGCACGTGAGGCGAATCGGATTTCCGGTTTGTCCCGGCATAAGGTGTGGCCGCCGGCGCGATCGCACGACGCTTTTGCGACCTGTACACCGAATCATTCAATATTCGCCGGCTCTTGCCGGCTGCTACCCCGCATGAGGAGCCACAATGAGCAAGCTCGATATCGAAGACCGTTTGTCGATTATGGAAATGGCGGCTGAGATCGCATCCGAGGCGGCACAGAACTCGAATATTGTATGGATGATCGAGTTCCAAGAGGAACTGATCGAACGTCTTTACCGGAAAATGACTGCTCTTGTCGAAGAAGGCGTCTTCGACGACGAAGCCGAAGACGACGATTGACCGCCGTTCAGCTCGCCACATCACGGACGCGCTTTGCGGGGGTGGCCGATCCGCACTCCCTCCGCGTCAATACGCCGGCTTGAAGCAATCGGAAACCGATTGATCGAAGCGACGCGCCGCGCGCGAGCCAGACACGTAGGGCTTCATTTCCCTCGAAGACCCATACAACTGCTTACCCATACAAGCTCGTTGACTGACGGAAGCCATGAACAATACTCCGACCGGAGCTACGCTCCGCTGGCGCCCGACCGGCGAGGCCGGCATCAGCGACGATTTGGACGAGCATAACCGCGGTGTTGTCGAGACCTTCTCGCAGCTCATCAAAGCGGGCGATAGAGAAACCGTCACGCAGGCACTGCGCCGTTGGCCGCCGGCGCACTTGGTGGCGCTTCTGGTCTACCTCCCGCTAAAGCGCGCTCGGGCATTGCTCGATTGGCTTGACCCCGTTCAGGCCAAGATCGTTGCGGAGCTCAATCCATCGTTCCGAGACGCACTGCTCGAGGACGTGACATTGCGCCGGTTAGCCGAGGTGCTGGACGGTATGGAGCCCGAGGACGCCGCCGATACGCTGGCGAATCTACCCGCCGAAGTGGCCGGTGAGTTGCTACCGAGGCTACGAAATCGACAGGAGATAGAGGTATCGCGTGCCTACGAGGATGACTCCGCGGGCAGCATCATGAGCCGCAAATTCGTCGCAGTACCGCCCGAGTGGACGGTGGCCCAGGCGACCCACGAGATCCGTGCCAACGCCAAGGCCATCGAGAAACTCTATGCGGTGTACATCGTCGACGCCGCTCACCGGCCGCTCGGCTACCTCCGGCTTCGTGATCTCCTGCTATCCCCGAAGGAGGCGCCGGTCCGCGATATCATGAGCACCGACTTCGTCGCGGTCGGCCCTAATACGGACCGGGAAGATGTAGCGAAGCTAGCGGACCACTACGAATTGTCCGTGGTCCCCGTTGTGGATCGCGACGGCCGGCTCATAGGCCGGATCACCCCGAAGCAGCTTCGCCGCGTGCTGCGGGAGGAGGCAGAAGAGGATCTGAATCTGATGTCGGGACTACCCGCGGATACGCGCCCGGACGAATCGATCCGTCGCATCGTCCGCGGCCGAGCGCCCTGGCTGCTGATCGGCTTGTTCGGGGCATCACTGTCCGCGGCGGTTGTCGGAGCATTCGAGGACCAACTCGCCCGCGCGGCGATCCTGGCGAGTTTTATTCCGATCGTCATGTCGATGGCCGGAAATGCCGGCATACAGGCGGCGACAGTCGCTGTTCAGGGACTTTCGACCGGGGCCGTCACTTTCGGCGATCTCGGCTGGCGTTTGACCAAGGAATTGTCGGCCGCCTTGGCCAACGGCGCGATTGCCGCAGCCGTACTCATCGCGATGGTCCTGGCCGTCTCGCAGTTTGCGGACTTCGAAGCCCCGTTGCTGCTGGCGCTGACCGCAAGTCTCGCTCTGCTTTGTGTCGTCGTTGTCGCGGTCTCGGTCGGCGCAACCATTCCGATCTTGCTCGATCGCCTCGGCATCGATCCCGCCATGGCGACCGGCGTTTTCATTACCACCGGCAACGATATCCTATCCGTGATGATCTTCTTCTTATTGATCAATGCGCTTTATCTTTGAATTTCGGGATTTAGCAAATGGCAACTCTGAAATGAGCAATGCGCGCCGGACGGAATGTCCTGCGACCAATGACCGAGCTCAGACCCGATGGCATACCGAACGCGTTGCAAGTCTACTCGTACCCGCCGTTTCGCGATACGACGTGCTCGGAGTCAGCAGTGCCGGAGGTTGGAACTATGCGCGCGGCATGGCAGTAGAATGTCCACGATATCCCGCGCGCACTCGCCTGTTCGCCCGTGCAATGCGGACGGTCACGCGGTCGTCACGCACCTTTGTCATCATCGGAGCCTTCTGCCTATCAACCGAAAGGTCAGCACCTTGGACCGCTACGCCGACGAACTCGATCTGGCACAGCATCGCGCGCAACAACTGACGGACATCGCAATCGCGGCCATCCGCCAACGTACGCAAACGGGCGCGGGCCGCCAAGACTGCCTCGACTGCGGACACCCCATCCACGCGGATCGCCTGGCGCTCGTCCCCAATGCTTGCCGTTGCACGCCATGTCAGGACAGGCATGAGCGGAAAAGCTGAAGCAGGCCGGGGCGGCCGGTAGAATCGGCGCGGAGGTCGCGCTTTTCGCGACATCGGCATGCGGCTCTGCCCCGGGGGTGGGTCAACGCGCCTCGGCAACAGCCGACAAATCCGCCCTGCCCGGCTATGCTTGGTCGCTTGTTGCCGCGCTGTCGAAGGGGGATTGAACGGTGTATCGCGCCCTAGTGCTGTCGTTTCTACTGATCGTCGCCGCACCCGCGTGGGCGGACCGCGTGCTGCTGCTGGTGCATGGCTACCTGGGCGATGCGTCGTCCTGGCAGCGGGACGGGGTGCTGCCGGTGCTGCAGCAAGCGGGGTGGCACTTCGGCGGGAATTGGCAGTCGACGCCGGCGGGCGTGCGCCTCGACGCCGCGCTCGAGGCGCCCGGGCCTTTTGTGGTCTACACGGCGAACCTGCCGTCGACAGCGCCCCTGGCGGAGCAGGCCCGCTTTCTGGGCGGCATGCTCAATGCCGTCGCCGAGCGGCATCCCGACGTCGGCGTGGACTTGGTCGGCCATTCCGCCGGCGGCGTGGTCGCACGGCTGGCGCTGGTGAGCTATGGGGCGGGCAGCGTGCGGCGCCTGGTGACGATCGCATCGCCTCACGCGGGCACGCAGCGCGCTTGGGAGGCACTGAGCGCTACCGACGACAACGGTCTGTTCGGCGGCGTCAAGCGCTGGTTCGTCAAGCGGGCGGTCGGCGACGAGCTTTACCATACCGTGCGCGCATCCCGCGGCGCGTTGCTCGATCTGGCCCCGCCCATGCCCGGCAACCTGTTGTTCTGGCTGAATTCGCAGACCCATCCGGACATCGAATACATCGCCGTCGTGCGCGGCGCCGCCTACGGCATGCCCGGCGACGAGATCGTCCCGGCCATGAGCCAGGATCTCAACCGGATTCCGGCGCTGCAGGGCCGCGCCCGTACCGTCGTGATGGCCAGCAATCACCTGCTGAGTGCGCGCGACGGACTGCTGCTATCCGAGCTCATCGCCAAGCCCGTCACCATGCCCGCCAGCGCCGCGGCCGACCGGTAGATCGGCCCGGCAAGCCGGCGGCCCCGATCAGCTATCGCCGACCGAAAGCGGCCGTCGCCGGCCCGGCAAAGCGTTCGGCCAGGCGGCGCGCGAGGCGTGATTCCACATTGGTGCCCGGGGCGGGACTCGAACCCGCATGGCCGAAGCCGAGGGATTTTAAGTCCCCGCGAATCGCAAGCAGGTTAGTCGCCTGGGATCTGGAGGCTCGGTCAATGACGACCAATAGCGGCGATTAGATCACCTCGATCCAGTCCGTCAGAAGCGAGGCGACACCGGTCAAGCCCACTTGGCGAAGCGCGTCGATGAGTTGCTCCGGCGTGTATGGTGGATTGTTGAGCGCGGCCCGTTGTTGCTTGACGGCGGCAAGGACAACTTCGGCTTCGAGGTCGACGAGATCGAGGACAAAGGCGTCCGGATGTCGCGCAAAGATGTCGAAACGCTTCAGCGTGTCCGCCGGAAAATCCCGGAGGTTGGTTGTCACGATGCATTGAGCGCCGGCTCTGATCGCAGCGGCCAAAACATGTCGATCGTCCGGGTCCGGCAGTTCGAAGTCATCGATGAGCGACTCGTAGTCGCTTACAAGGCAGTCCGGCACCGCCTCGTTCATCCGGTCGATAGTCCTCTCCAGCCGCCGCCTATCGAGGTCAGGGCGATCGCGCAGCACAGCATCAAGCCACTCCTGCTGAATCTGCGCGGTCCACTTCGCGCGGAACTTCCCGGTTAACGCCAGCCTGATCATCAGATCCCGCAGCGGCGCGGGATAGAGCAGACAAGCGTCGTAGATGACCGTGAAGTTGGCCAAAATCAGTACCCGAGCCCCAGTTCCTGCGCTTCTGCGGTCAGATCGTCCGCGATGCGCCTGCACTGCGCATCCACCTCTACCTTGTACGCCATCAGGTCGTCGAACCGAATGCGCCGATGACGGCCGGTTTTGTGGAAAGGGATCTTTCCCGCTTCCAACTGTTTGACCAGGTACGGGCGCGACACATTCAGCAGATCCGCCGCCTGTTGGGTCGTCAATTCCGCGTGGACCGGAACCAAGGAAATCGCATTGCCGCGTGCCATCTCGCTGAGGATGTCCACCAGCATATGGATAGCCGACACCGGGACATTCACGTCGGCGTCGCCATCAATCAAACGAAGACGCGCCTGCTCGCCTTTCCCGATACATGCCGCAAGCAAGCGACTGCTCTCGGCGGCAAGGTGGACCTCTTCTTCTGTCGGCAGGCGCACGGGCGCCCGCAAAGTACTCGATGTTCCGGACACGGCCAATCTCCTGCTGGAAGTCTTGTAGTCGCCAGGACGCCGGCTTTAGCCGAGCTTAGATGAAGTCTAGCCAATAAACGAAATATTCGAAACACATTGATCGACATTTTGACAACGGCTCGTGGCGCGCGCGCAGCCACCGCTTGTGCCGCCTGCCGCCTACCGCTTACCGCTTACCGCTTACCGCCTACCGCCTACCGCTTACCGCCTGCTATATCTTGACCGGGCGGTTCACGAGTTGGCTCTCGACAGCGCATCAACGCACGAATCGGCCGGTTTCGGGCGGGCGTTGTCCTACTACGCGGCGAGTGCCTCATCCAACAGCGGCATCGGATCGGCCGGCGGTGCGATCCACGGTCCCGAGGTCCTGGATGGTCCTCATCGAGCAAGAAGCAGCACCGCGATGTTATCGAAAGGCACCGCCATGGCCGTTATGCCGGCGCGGCAATCGATGGATTCCGGCTGCCATCGGGAATCGCCACGAAGGACAGTCTTGGTCGTGATCGATGCCGAGCGTTAGGCGGTGATTCGGGGAATCCCCGTACAAGGCGGCGAGACCTCCTCGCCGTCTAAACATTCGCCAGCTACGTCAGTGCGTAGCCGCGCACGGGGGCGAGACTTCAAAGCCAAGTGTTTGATGGTGCCCGGGGCGGGACTCGAACCCGCATGGCCGAAGCCGAGGGATTTTAAGTCCCTTGTGTCTACCGATTTCACCACCCGGGCGGATGGTCGCCGCTCGCGGCGCGGATGGCTTTTCGGGGAGAGGCGGGCCGGCAGCTGCGGGGCTGCCGGCCGCGGATCGGAAGTTTGGAGGCTGAGGTCGGAATCGAACCGGCGTACACGGCTTTGCAGGCCGCTGCATAACCACTCTGCCACTCAGCCGAAGCCGAATAGCTTAGCGCCAATTCGGTTTGATGTCACCCTCTCGCGGCCATCGGAAGCGCCGCCGCCGGTGGACACCGGGGCGCGGCCTCGCAAAGGACTCGGCGACCGCGGCCACGCCTGCCACGCCTGCCACGCCTGCCACGCCTGCCACGCCCGCTACGCCCGCCATGTGGTCGGCCGCGTCGTTGTCGCCCGGCAAGGTCATGGTGCGGATGGCGGCGATGCCGTTGTCGTCCTCGGCCAGGGCCGTACCGCGCCGCGCGCAACCGCCGGCAATGCCTGTTTGTAAATCAGCGCGTTGGCGGGGCCGGTTGCGGCCCGAGGCCGCTAGGAGCACCCCTTACCGGCCCCCCCGGAAAACACCAATCCGGCCCAATTCCCGACTTGGTTCACAGTCGCATCGCGGCCCCTTCGGCTACCGTATTGTCAGTGATTTAGCAAATAGGGACATATGCACGACGCCGTGCCGAGGGCTCCGACAATCGGTCGCTGCTCCGGTCCCGGCGGCATGCCGCGGTCCGGAAAATCGAACAGACACAATGCTGACCATTCGCCTCAAATATCTCTTGCTGATGATGCCGATTCTAATCGTCGGCACCGCCCTATCAAGCGTGGGTGCACTGGACTCGCCCTTGGGGATCGTCGGCGCATTTGCGGCCATGGCGCTTTATATCACCTACACCTCGGACAAATTGATGCGCCCGCAGCAGACATTGTTGCGCGCGGCTCAGCGGCTGGTGCCGGAATCTCAGGCGGCCGGCCGTGGCAATCGCCCGGCGCAGATCGCGGCCTCCCTCGAAGCGGCGGCGCAGCGTCTGCAAACCAGCGAGCAGCGCATCCGCGATCTGGAGGCCAAGCTGTCGCGGGCCGAGGCCGAGGCGCAGCGCGCCGGAAAGGCAAAGCGCGCGTTCCTCGCCAACATCGGCCACGAGCTGAGAACGCCGATGAACGTGATCATCGGCATGACGCGGCTGTCGATGCGCATTTCCCAAAGCCCGCAGCAGCGCGACTACCTCGAGCGCGTGGACCGCGCGGCGCATACGCTGCTCAATCAGATCAGCAATATCCTCGATTACGTCAAACTCGACGCGGGCGATCTGCATATCGACGCGGTCGCCTTCAACCTGGACGACATTCTGGAAACGGTGGTCGGTCTGGCTCGCCTGAAGATCGGCAACAAGGACATCCATCTCGCGCTCGAGCGCGACGAGCAGATCCCGAACACGTTGGTCGGAGACCCGCAGCGTCTGACGCAGGTGCTCGGCAACCTCGCCGACAATTCGGTCAAGTTCACCAAGCGCGGCACGGTGACCATCGGCTGCGCACTTGCGCGGAGCGACGAGGGCTCGGTCCAGGTACGCTTCGAGGTCCGCGATTCCGGCATCGGGGTCGACCCGACTCATCTGGGCGAGCTGATCTCGCCGTTCGCGCAAGGCGACGAATCGATGACTCGCCGCTACGGCGGCATCGGTCTCGGACTCAGCATCTGCGGCACCCTGGTACAGGCGATGGGCGGCGAGCTGCGCGCCGACAGTGCGCCCGGCCAAGGCAGCACTTTTGCCTTTGTGCTGGCTTTCGCGGCCGCGGACGGCGGTGCCCGCGCGCAGTCGCCCAATGCAGCCGAGCGCCGCGCCCCGGACGAGGAACGCCGGCGGAGCCCGATGCCGGCACCGCAGCTCGACCTGAGCGGTACGCGGGTGCGCCTGCACGGCGACGAGCGTCTGCTGCGGCGCGTGCTGCGGCGTTTTCACCAGGACTACGAGTCGTTCGTCCCCGACTATCGCGACCTGCGCAGCGCCCACAACCGCTTCGCCGCATCGCAGCTGGCGCGCGCGCTGTCGAGCGCCGCCGGGAATCTGGGGGCCATCGAACTGAAAGAGGCCGCCGACCGCTTGGCCAAAAAGCGCCGCGGCGAAGACGATCCCAGCGACGACATGTACCTCGTAGCGCGACTGATGCGTGATGTGCTCGCGGAGATCGAGACGCGGCTCGCGAGCCCCGATGAGCTATGCGCGCAAAAGGCGTCCGCCGGCGAGGACGACACCGCGCCCCTCTCGGACGCCGACCTCGGCGGCGGCCGCGCCGAGTTGTACCGGGAGCTGCAAGAGCTATCGGCATTGCTGAGCGACTTCGATGCCGCCGCGATCAACCGCTTCCAAGCCTTCCGTGCATCGCTGACGGGCCTGGTTTCGCAAGACCTGATCGACGAGCTGCAGTGCGCCGTGAACGGGTTCGATTTCTGTCTCGCCTACGAAAAGCTGCGCCGCGTCGCCGCGGAGATCGGCACCGATCTGCCGCAGCTGGGCTGATAGTCCCCCGCGGGCGCTGGGCGCTGGGCGCTGGGCGCTGGGCGCTGGGCGCTGGGCCGGCATTGTCGAGGTCGCGGCGCCGCGCAAGCGAGCGGCCGCGGCGTCTGTCGGGCTTCGCGACGAGCGGCTCGAATCACGCCTGCCCATCCGGCGCCGGCCTCGCGTGTCGGCGAAACCCGGCACGCCGATCGGGGCAGCGATGCCCCCCTTCCCTCGTAGACGCCGCGAGCGTCCCCATCTTCGGTAAGCTAAAGGCGTAACAGCACGCCGCCGCGGAGCCGCGGCCGGCGTTTCAAGCCGGCCAAGCGTCGTTCCAGCCGCTCAAGGAGCAACGACCGTGAGAAGCCCATTTTTACCGACCTTCGACGCACTGCCGAAGGAGCTGCCGATTTTTCCGCTCAGCGGCGCCGTGGTGATGCCGGGCGTCCAATTGCCGCTGAACATCTTCGAGCCGCGATATCTGAACATGGTTCAGGCGGCGCTGGCGCTCGATCACCTGATCGGCATGGTCCAGCCGCTCGGCGGGGAGAGCGCGGAGGGCGAGCCGGCCCTCCACCGCACCGGCTGTGCCGGGCGCATCACCTCCTACAGCGAGACCAACGATGGCCGCATCGTCATGGTGTTGACTGGCCTTTGCCGTTTCGAGATCGCGCAGGAGCTGGAGCCGCGCGACGGCTTCCGGCGCGTGATCCCCGATTGGGAACGCTTTTCGGGCGACTACGTTGCCGACGAGGGCGACATCAGCGAGCGCGAGCGGTTCATGGGCTCGCTGCGCGCCTTCTGCACCCAGCGCAGCGTCGAAGTGCCGTGGGACGACATCGGCAAGATGGCCGACCTGGATCTGATCAACCTGCTCTGCGCGCATTTGCCGTTGGGGGCGGACGACAAGCAGGCATTGATCGAAACCGTCGACCTGCGCGAGCGGGCAAGCCTGATGCGCGGTCTGATGGAAATGTCGACACTCAGCGCGTCGAGCGGCAACGAGCAGCGCCATTGAGCCCGATACCGGCGGGGTTGACCGCGGCGGCGCGGGGCCTTGAAATCGGGAGCAGTAAAGGCAAATACCCGGCAAAGAACGAGCGCGGCTCTTCGTACCCGCTCATCCGACCGTCCATAACAGGAGCAGCACCATGGCAGTGACCCTGACCGATTCCGCCGCAAGCCACGTCTCCAATATGCTGACCAAGCGCGGCCACGGTGTCGGCCTGCGCATCGGCACCAAGAAAAGCGGATGCACCGGCTTCGCCTATGTCGTCGACTATGCCGACGACGTCGGCGACGAAGATCAAGTGTTCGAAAGCCACGGCGTCAAAGTCGTCGTCGACAGCAACAGCCTGGGTCAGATCGACGGCATGGAGATCGACTTCGTCAAATCCAGCCTGTTGAACGAAGGGTTCGAGTTCCGTAACCCCAACATTAAGGACCAGTGCGGTTGCGGCGAGTCCTTCAGCGTCTGAGGGTGCGACAAGCGATATCATGACAAGCGCGGAAATCGAAGACATCGTCGACACTTTCGAGCTGCTCGGAGACTGGGACCAGCGCTACGAGTATCTGGTCGAGCTGGGCGAGCGGATGCCACCGATGGACGGCGCCGACAAAACCGACGCCAATCGCGTGATGGAATGCATGAGCACCGTGCACGTGGTCGCCCGGCCGCAGGATGACGACGGACGCTTGCACTTCCAGGGCGACTGCGACACCGCGATCATCAAGGGCGTCGTGGCGCTGCTGGTGGGCCTGTTCTCGGGCAAGACGCCCACCGAGATCGACGATACCGATGTCGACGCCTTGTTCGAAGGCCTCAAGCTCGAAGAGCACCTGAGCCCCAATCGCCACGTCGGCGTCTACGCCATCGTCAACAAAATGAAGCGCCAGGCCCAGATCGCATCCCGCTAAGCCCAGCTCGCCTCCCGCTAACGCGACACGGCGGCGAATCGGGCACTGCCGGGATGATGGCGGTCGCCCGTGCAGCACACCCCCTACCGAACTTCCCAGCGCAGCGCATTGGCCCAGCAGTAAAAGCGGGCCGCGCGGTCCCTGATGCCGCGCACGCGCACGCGCGTCTGCCCGTCGGCATCGATGTAGGCGGCGGGCTCATCGAGCACGAGCGAAACGCGGACATCGTCGCGATTGCCGACCCGGCGCGTGCTCATGACGTCCCAGCGGCCGGCGCGGACGTTGTGCGCCGAGACCGTTTGCGCAACCCGCCCCCTGGAGTAATGGCCGTCATAGACCACCGTGATCCGCTCGAGTGACTCGGGCGAGGCGTCGATGCGCGTAGAGGCTGTCCATTCGACGATGCGCTGCGAGCCGGCACGCGCCGCCTCGACATCGTAGGTGTCCTCATCAATGGCGTCGAAGCTCGCGAGCGTCCCCCAGTCGTAGCGACCGCGATCGACCCGGATCGACTGCGGGCGATAGGTCGCGGGCTCGGCCGCGATCTCGAGAAAGGCCTGCAGCCGATTGAAGCCCGTCTGCGCTTCCCAACCGTCTTCGTTGGCCAAACGGATCGCGTACTCGGGCCGCTCGCGCAAGGCTGCTTCGGCGTCCGGCAGATGCAGCAGCAATTCGTAATTGCCGGGGGCCATGGAAGCGGGAATCTCGATCGAGCCGGCGATCCGGTGCGGCCCGCCGGGCAACCACATCCGCGGGTCGTCCGGCAGCGCGAACGCATGGGTTGCGCCGTCGTCGTGGCGCAGGATCAACTCCACCCCGCGCGGATTGAACGGCGCCGCGAAGCCGTCGTTGCGCAGGCTCAGATCGAAGCGAAATTCGCCCCCCGGCCGCGCCCGCTCGTCGTTCGTAACGCCGGTGAGCAGCAACCGATAACCGAGCCGCCGGACGATCTCTTCCAGGCAGCCGGCATCCCGCCAGGCCTGCAGCGTCGGCATGTACCAATCGATGTTCAAGAATGACCAGTGCAGCGCCGCCATTTCGTCGAGCGCCGATGCGCAAGACAGACGCTCGGGCGCGGGATCGGCCAGGAAATGGTAATCGCAGGTCTCGCCACCCATAGCCACCCAAGCGGACTCCTGCTCGAGGTAGGCGATCTCGTCCCCCGCGCCGGTATAGGTGCCGCCGTCGGAGGCGCTGGAGAGGAAGCAGTCGTTATGATGGGCGACCCGCGCCAGGTCAGAGCCGTCGTGGGCGCTGCCGGCATCGAGGGGCGTCCACTGCGCGAACATTTGCTGCTTATAGCGCGGCGCCCTGACCTGCACCATGCGCGACTCCGGCAGTGCGTCCAGCAGTGCGATGAGCACGTCTTGGCGCTCGGCCCAGTCGGCATCCGGCGCGAAGTGATCCGAATACCACCATTCGCCCCAGAGCCCGATAAAGCCGGCCTGAACAACGGCAATCACATCGCTGTTTTCCCGCAACAGGTCCGACAACTGTCCGATGTGGGCAAGAATGCGCGCCTTGTCGGCGTCGCCGTAAGGCGGGGTCGGCGCAGAGGCGGAGTAAGCGAAGCGCAGGACTGTCTTGACGCCGGCTTCGCGAATGGCGGCGAAGTCCGCGGCGATCTTGGCCAAGTAGTCTTCGCCGATGTCGGCGTCGACAAACTGTTCCAGATAGAAATACCGGTGGATGAGCCCCGTGCCCTCGATCTCACGGTGACAGCGCAGCGTCTTTGCCGAAAGCGGCCGGTAGCGGCCGGCCTCCGTCTCGGTCGCTTCGAATAGGCCCCGTTCCGGATTCGCCCCCGCGGCGGCCAGCGGCCGGTACTCCAGGCGATAGGTATTGAAGTCTTCGCCGTCCGCGACGGAGCCGATGTCGGGATAGAGATCGGCCGCGCCGCCGGAATAGTCGGCTTGCGCCACCCAATCGAAACTGTCGAGCCCGCTGCCGAATACTTCCAGGTCGGCAAGGGGCACGCGATACTCGATCTCGCGCCCGCCCCCCGCCACGGCCCGATCGTCGGCGGGGTAAAAGAAGACGGACCTCCACGCCCAGGCCTGTTGCGCATCACCGCCGGCGAATGCGAACGTGGTCACCTTGCCGCGGCCGCCTTGGATCAGGACGTCGGCGCCGATCGGCAGCCAAAGCCCGGTGCCGCGGTAGCCGGTGTCGATGTCTCGGTCGGCGTCGATATACAGGTTGTAGCGCCAGCCTTCGGGATCGAAAGCGGGTCCGTCGGCCAATTGGTAGCGCACGAACAAATCGTCGCAGTCGTGTGCCATGGTGAGAATGTGCCAATCCACCTGCCCGGGCGCTCCGCCGTCACCCACCGGATCGGCGGCATAGGGTGTTGCGTTTGGCCACCCTTCGCGTCGGGGGTCGACAATGATCGACAGCGGCTCGAGTTGGCTGGAGAGCGACTGCCCGCCCGCCGCCACCGCGCTCGAGAGCGACGAGCCGCCGAGCAACAGCGCAAGCGCCGCGTTGATGGCCGCGAACCGGGTCGCGGCGGACCCCGGGAATGCCTTCGGCCGGTATCGGTTCATGCGCGCTTGCTCCGCGTTGCTCGACCCCTATTTCGGGCGCTGCGCGGACGCGGCGCGCCGTTCTCGTGGGCGCTCGCGGATGACGCTTCCCGCCCACCGGCAGACTAGGTCGCCCCGGAGCAAACCCGAAGCGGCGTATCACCGTTCGAACGATCGGGAAAAACCCGGCGGATCGGAGGTGGAAGGCGTCAGCCGGGGACGGGCCGGCATGGCATGGCTGGATGACGGCGTCGGGGGCGCCGCACTCGGCGGCACGCGGGAGTGCCTATGTGGCCAAGGGCGTGCGCTGTACCGGAAGCAAGTCGGTAGCAGGGTCGGTTTTCAGGTGTCGCGGCCCGCGGCGGTCCGCGGCATTGAGGCGTCCGGTCCCATTCGGCGCTGCCGAGCATCGCCGACCGGGGCGTACATCCGGATCTTCTCGCGAAGCTCCTCGGTGACGCTGGTCTTGCAGACGTAATCGACGGCGCCGGCCGCCAACATCGCCTTGGCGCGGTCGGATTGCTCGTACAAAGACAAGCCGATGATCGCCATGCCGGGCCAGCGCTCGTGGATCACGCGGGTGGCTTCGACACCGTCCATCAGCGGCATCGAAAAATCCATCACGACGATGTCGGGCAGCAGAGCACGTGCCTTCTCGACCGCCTCCTGGCCATTGGCTGCTTCCCCCACCACCGCGATGCCTTGCTCATCGGCCAGCAGGAGGGCCAGCCCTTCGCGGACGACGGCATGATCGTCTACCAGCAAGACCGTCACATCGGACGAAGGCGAGGCAACTTCGGCCGCCGGCGTGTCGAGAAGCTGCGGCGCCGCCTCGCGCTCCGGGGCCGGACAGAGACGAGCCGAAAGGGTGACCCGCGTGCCCTTCGACGCCGCGCTGTCGATGTCGAGCCCGCCCCCGAGCAACAGCATGCGCTCGCGCATGGCCAGCAGCCCGAGGCCCTTGGGGCGCAGCCGATCCGCTCCATCGGACTGCTCGAAACCGCTGCCGGCATCCGCGATCTCGATGCGCACTTCGTCCTCGCCGCAGCGCCGCAGCGTGACCCGGGCGGTCGACACCCCCGCGTGCTTGACGACATTGAACAAGGCCTCGCGCACCGCGTCGAAGAGGAAGACACGCAACACGTCGTCTTCCACCACGACGCTATCGTCCGCATCGATACGCACCTGCAGGCGGTATTTCTCGTACATCGAGCGCGACAGCCAATGCAGCGACTCCGCCAGGCCGACTTCGTAGACGATCGGCGGCGACAAGTCGGACATCAGCGTGCGCGACGCCGCGATGGCCTCGTCGAGCACCGACTTCAGCTGCGTGAGCTCATCCACCGCGGCACCGTCGATACGCCGCCCGACACGGTCGGCGCTCAGCGCCGCTCCGACGAGCAACTGCTGCAGATGGTCATGCAGCAGCTTGCCGAGCCTGCGCCGCTCGCGCTGCTCGGCCCGGGTCAATTCCCCGGCAAGGTGGGCCAGCTGATGGGAGCGCGTCTTGAGCTCACGGCGCGATTGGCGCAACGCCTGCTCGATGCGCTTACGCCGTGTGATTTCGTTGCTGGAGCCGACGAAGCCGATGAACGTACCGTCATCGGCGAACCGGGGCCGAGCGGACGAGCCGAACCAACGCCACTCGCCGTCGGCGCGACGCGCCCGGCATTGCAGATTAAAAGGGCGGCGGCGCTGCATGGCCGTCTCGATCTTGTCGACGAACACCTGCAGGTCGTCGGGGTGAACCAGATCGCGCCAGCGGCTGCCTTGCACGGCATCGGGATCGACGCCGAACAGTTCGACGTAGCGCTGGTTGACGAACTCGATGGTACCGCTGCTGTCGGTCACCCAGACGGCGGAAGAGAGTCCGTCCGCCATGGTTCGAAAGCGCCGCTCGCTCTCGCGCAGGCTCGCTTCGCGGCGCTGCGCCTCCAGCGCCGCCTTGTGCGCGCTGATGTCGTGATAGGTAATGACGACCCCGTAGCCCGGCACCGACAGCGGCGCTGCCGTGACCGATAGCCAAGTGACGCTGCCGTCTGCGTGGCGAATGCCCATCTCGTCCTCGCGAACGACGCGGCCCTCCTTCAGCGCGCGCACCGATGCATAGGCATCGGGCGGGATGATGCTGCCGTCGGCGCGGATCAGCTCCCAGGTGGGATGATCGATGGTCCTGCTCACATGCTCCGCGCGGGAAATACCCAACAGGCGTTCGGCAACGCTGTTGGTTTCACGGATGTCGCCTCGGCTGTCCGTCACCGTAATTCCCAGCGGAAATTGATTGAAGAGGATGCGGTATTTTGCCAGCGCAACCGTCAATTCCTGTTCGATCGATTTACGCTCGGTGACGTCGAGCGCGATGGTGCAGACGGCATTCGGCTCGCCGTCGAGCGCGAACAGCGGAAAACGCGTGGCGAGCAGCGTCACGGTGCCCGAGGGCAGAGGGAGGGTCTCTTCCCGGGTCATCGGCGTTCCGGTCTCCACGACTTGATTCTCGGCCGCCTCGGTCATCTCCCACACAGTTTCGGGAAAGAGATCTTCGCACCGACGACCGGCACCCGAGCCCGGCTTGAGTCCCAGCAACGCCTCGCCGGGCCCGTTCAGCACCAGAATGCGGCCCTCCAGGTTCTTCACGCAAATGATCGCCGGACTGTTGTCCACGATCTGCTCGAGGCGTACCTGCGCCTCCCGCTGGGCCTGCTCGGATTCTCGCAGGGAGGTGATGTCGCTGGCACTGACCAAGACACCCGTCACGGCGTCGGCGTCGGCATTCTCGCGAAACGGGGTGTAGCCCACCAGCATGCAGCGCCTGCCCAGCATCGCGTACTCGAACCAGGCCTCGTACTGCACGCGCTCACCGGACAGCGCCCGGTCCAAATGCGGCTTGATGGTGTGCACGAAGACGTCTTCGCCCATGATTTCCGACACCGAGCGACCCTCGACGGCCTCGCGGGACCTGCCGGTTCGCCGCAGATATTCGGCGTTGACCGCGCGGTAGATATAGTTTCGATCCACCAGCGACAGCGAATCGGGCGCCGCATCGATGATGGCGCCGTACAGACCTCGGCCCTCGGGCGCGCCAGCATGCGCAGGGCGCGCGCCCCGGACGTAGAGCAGACCGGCGACCAGCACGCCCAGTAAGGAGACGCCGGCCAGCCAGATCTCCGGGTCGAGCATCAGGAAAGAGAGTTGGTTTTGCATCTGAGAATCACCGCCCCCGGTCCAATAATAGGCGGCCGGCGCCGTCTGCGTTCCGGGACGGATTCACCCTTATGAAGTTCGATCGCCGCTGCGGCGTGAAGCGCGAGCGCGAGAGCCGCATCCGCACTCCGCAGGCGCTCGGCCACCGCGCAGCGTGCCGCGGCCACGCGAAGAATCGACCCTGGAGACGAGGCCGCAGGACGACGTGTCGCAGACCCTGTGCCCGTCGCCGCTGTTCAGGTCGAGCCCAATGCGGGCGCCGGGCGACTTGAAGCCGGGCGACTCAAATCGGTAGTCGTACACCCTCGATCGGCACCTCGCAGCGCACGACGGTGCCGCCTCCCTGACGGGCATCCACGGTGCATTGGCCGCCGAGCAGATTCGCGCGGTAGCGCATCAGGTGCAGCCCCAATCGGCCGGACTCGCCGGCCGTCGGCGAAATGCCGATACCGTCATCGCAAATGGTCAGAACCACCCCGTCGGCAACCGCTTCGAGCTGCACCTCCATCCGGTTTGCCTCGGCGTGACGCGCGGAATTGGATAACGCCTCTTGGGCAATTCGATACAGATGTGTTGCCCGGTTGGAATCATCAAGTCCGATATCGCCCTTGGTGGTGCAGCGGCACGGAATTCCTGTTGCGGATTCCATCCGGCCGGTCAAGTCCTGCAGTGCAGCCGGTAATCCCTCGGCTAGGATATCGGTCGGCGCAAGGCCTTTGGAGAGATTGCGCGCGGTGTCCAGCGCCCGCTTCATGTAGGCGGTCAGCTTCCCGAACTCCTCCACCCCGAGTGAGCCGTCCTGCCTGGCGAGCTTGCGTTCCATGCCCGAGGCAAGCATCAGCAGTGCGGTCAGTTCCTGGCCAAGGCCATCATGGATCTCGCGGCCGATCTCCTGCTGCTGGCGGGTGCCCATCGCAATGATTTCGCGCTCCAAGCGCCTGCGCTCGGTGAGGTCGCGCGCGAACAGGACAAAGGTCGTGCGGTTCTCGGTCGGTCGCACCGAGACCTCGGCCGGAAACGTGGTCTCGTCGGCCCGCCGGCCTTCCAGCACGCGCCGATCATACTGCTCGGGCCACCCCCCTTCGCGGCGCTCCGACGCCAAGTCCCGCTGCAGCAAGCGCCCGTCCACGGTGCTGAACAGCATGCAGACGGACTGACCGAGCATGTCGCGGGAAATGTGGCCGAAGATCCGCTCCGCGGCGGGATTGAAACTAAGGATGCGACCGTTGCTGTTGACGGTGATGATCGCGTCGGCGGCGGCATCCAGTACCGAGCGCAACCGTTGCTCGCGCTTCTGCAGTTTTCGCTGGGTCTCTTTCAGGTCGCTGGTGTCGAGCATGCAGCCGAGCACGCGTACCACGCGCCCGGACTCGTCGCGGGTGATGGCTCCGCTGTCGAGCACATGAGCATAGCTGCCGTCGGCGCGGCGGAAGCGATACTCCACCCGCCATAGATCGCCGTCGCCGTCGATGACCGCGCGAATGCGGGCGCAGACTTCGTCGCGATCGTCCGGATGGATTCTATCGAATAGCCATTGGTAGCTGGTTCGCGCCCCGGGCGGCGGCTCGCCCCAAAGGCGTGCGTACTCTTCGCTCCACCACAGGTGGTTGTTGCGCGCGTCGTAGTCCCAGACGCCTTCATGGACCACATGCAGGGCCCGGCGCAATCGCTGCTCGCTGGCCAGGATCGCGTCTTCCAAGGCCCGGCGCTCGCGGTTATCGATCATCGTGACCAGGACGCGGCGCATATCGTCCTCGCTTCCCGGCAGCATCACGTAGTGACACAGGACCGCCACCGGCTTGTCCCCCGAAACGCACAGCTCGTCCTCCACGGTCACCGCCGTGCGGCCTTGCGCAAGCTGGCGCAACACTTCCGCAAAGGCCTCGGGGCGCGCACTCGGCAGCAACGGATTTTCGGGCGGAACCTCGCCGTCGATCTCGAGCAACTCCCGGGCGGCGCGGTTGACCGCCGTGAGCCGCACGCGCTTGCGCCATATCGCCATGGTTTCGGGCTCGTCGTCGAGCAGGCTCGGGCGGTCCCGCAGGCGCTTGCGCCATTCGTCCAAGCCCGCCCTGACATCGGACCAGTCTTGCTCCAACAGACAGATCGGCGAGCGCTCGAAGACGGCGCGGTAGTGCTCTTCGCTGCTGCGCAGCCGGTCTTCGCTGGCGGCGCGGGCACTGATATCTATATAGGAAACGACAACTCCGCCGGAACTGGTCAGCTCGACACGCCTGAGATAACGGTCGCCATCGTCGCCCGAGACTTCCCGCTCGCGCGCCGGCCTGCCCGCAAGCAGGGCCTCGCAGTCATCGATCAGACAGCTGTCGGGAACGACAAAAGACAGCTCGCGCAGCGGACGGCCGATATCGCTGCCGCGCAGCCGCACCAGCGCCGCGCAGCCGGCTGTAAAGAGCTTGATGCGCAGCTGGCCGTCGAGAAAGATCGTTGCGGTCTGTACGTTCGCGAGCAGGTTCGCGATGTCGCTATTGGCCTGCTGCAGTGCGTCCACCTTCTCCCGCAGACTGGTATTGACCGCGCCCAGCTCCAGGTTGGTCGACTGCAGAGAATCGCGCGTGGTTTGCAGTTGCTCGTTGCTGACCTGCAACTCCTCGTTCGCCGCCATCAGGTCTTCGCTGACCTCCTGCAGCCGGGCTTCGGCGGATTGCAAAGCCCGCGCGGCATCGGCCGCGTCCCGACGCATTGCCGCAAGCTCTTTCTCCAACGCCGCGACGCGCTGTTCCGCCGAGCCGTCCGGCGCCTCGCTCGGCGACTTGCCCGCGGAGGTCGGCGCCTGACCGAGCTCTTTGCAGGGGCGATCCCGAAAGGAGATCAGCATGAGCCCCGCCTCGTTTCGCCCGGGGAAAGCAGGACGCGCCTCGACCTCGATCGGCACCGCAACGCCGTCGCGCTGCATTTGGACGTCGTCGAGCATCGCGGGCTCGCCGGTACGCTCAGCGCGCAGACACACAAGATTCAACGCGTCCGCCAGCCCGCTGCGCGCCAGTGCCGTCAACAGCTTGGTCGGCGCGCCGGCCGGGATGGTCAGGTACTTTTCGGTGGCGCCGTGGTGATAGAGCACCTCGCGGCGTGCATCGATCAGCACGGACGCGGGCGCGAACGCATCGGAAAGCAACTGCTGCGCGAGCGTTCGCAGCGAGCCGCGCGGGGACGGCGCAGCATCCGCGGCATCGCCGGACCGCTGTGCGCGTGCACCGGCGGTCGGCGGCGACCCGCGCCGGGACAGGGAAGGCTCACGCACCCGGTACAGACCGGCGCCGCCGGGGATCGGATCGAACAGCGCGACGCATTCGTCGAGCGTCGACGTCTCGCTCAGCAGCAGCGCCCCGTCGCCATTCAGCGCGAAGTGAAAACTCTGCAGCACCTCGCGGCGCAGTGCCGGCGTGAGCGCATCCAAGGACTCGGCGCAATAGATCAGGTCCATACGCGAGAACGGCGGATCAACACCGGGGCGGTGGACCGAGAACAGCATGCATTGGCGCAACACGTCCGACGCCCGATAGTTCTCGCTATCCACGCGCTCGAAGAAGCGCTGGCGCACGGAGGGTGCCACGGCGCTCAGCGCCGCATCGCGGTAGCACCCGCGACTCGCCGTGTGCACCGCTCCCTGGTCCGTCGCGGTAGCGAACAGCCGCAGTTGCCGCGGTGTGCCGCGGTGCTGCGAAAGCGCTTCGGCAAGGACGATTGCCAGGCTGTAGGCGTCTTCGCCGTTGCCGCAACCGACCACCCAGGCCCGAAGCGCCCGCCGGGCGTCGCGCTCCCGCAGCAGCGGCGAGATGACTTCCCGGCGCAACGTCTCCAATTGCGGCGCCTCGCGAAACAAGGGCGTCGCGACGCAGGATAGGTCCGCGCGCAGCATCGACAACTCGTCCGGGTCCGTATGCAATCGCTTGAGATAGTCTCCGGCATCGGCGGTTCCCGAGCCGGCGATGCGCTCGCGAATCCGCTGCTCGATGACTTCCGGGCGCTGGCCGCGCAGCACGGCGCCGTCGCTCGAGCGCAGCAGCGCGAAGATCCGGCGCATTTGCAGGAGGCTCGGATCGCTGCGGCCAGGGGTAAGGATTTCATTGCCCGCCATGTCTCCCTCCGTGCTATGCGTCGGGCCGAGCCACGTCTACACTGCCCCGCGGCTCGGGAGCCCTGTAACGCTCATCCCTGCTCCAAATCCCACTGCACGGCGTGGCGCATTAATTGCCCGGCCGACGTCAGTCCGAGCTTGCGCTTGATTTTCTCCCGGTGGGTTTCGACCGTCTTCACGCTCAAGCTCAGCTGCTTGGCGATCTCGGCCGTGGATTTGCCTTGTCCGATCAGCCAAAACACTTCCAGTTCGCGATTGCTCAGATCGTCGATCGACGAGCCGCCGGCCGGTTGGCTCTTGGCGAAACCGCTGATGATGCGCTCGACGATATCCGGGCTTAAATAGACCTTACCGGCCAGCACCTGCTTGATCGCGTCGACGACGTGGCCGACCACTTCATGCTTATTGATATAGCCGTGCGCGCCGGCATTCATGGCGCGCTCCGCGAAGAGGGATTCGTCGCGCATGGAGCACACCAGGAGTTTGATGTGCGGATAGTGGCTTTTCAGGCGGCGGATCAATTCCAAGCCGTTGCCGTCCATCAACGACAGATCGACGATGACCACATCCGGCTGCGTCTGCCGAACCATGTCCTGTGCCTGCCGCATGCTGCCGGTCTCCCCGCAGACTTCGAGGCCGGGCTCATCGGCGATCAGGCCCTTCAGACCTTCGCGCACGAGTGGGTGATCGTCCACGATCAGGACGCTGCTGACGCTGCCGTTCATTGCGATTTTCTCCCTGTCCTTACTCTGCTGTGCGATGTTGCCCGCCGTCCGAGCAACGCTGTTTTTCAAAGCCCTGTTGTTCAACGCTCTATTGCTCAAGGCCTTTGCCGAGGGCTCCGCCGGCCGGACGACTACCCGGCGAACGCCAGGTTTGCGCTCTGCCGCCGTTGCTGCGCCGCTTCGGACGGCGAGCCGGGCGTGATGGCGACACAGCCGACGTTCCGGAGTGTGTCGAATACCGGGAACACCCGGTTAGCGACGACTCGGCGACGGCGACGCATAACCGTATCGGCGCCGCACGGCACTGGATGCCGAAGAGCCTCGGGCAAGCATCATCGTGCCTGCCGCGTTCCGTGTGCTTTCTGCTTCCCGACGCCGACGCTTGCCTGCATCGCTGTCGCGGCCTCGGCCCAGGGCACTTTCGTTCCTTACTGAATGCCGCGGGTGCATAGGCACCCCGGTCAAGGCCTCTTGGCGGCCCACGGCGTGCGACGACGACGAAATTGTTCGTGCAGAGCGCACCCGCCATCGCGTCCGAGAACCTGATTCTCGAGGCCAGGAGGCTCGTTCAGTCAGGGCCTTAGGGCCACGGCGCGTGATGTGTCCAAGAGTTTGTCGGTCGCCGGATGAGCCCGCCATCAGGGAATGCCTGATCCGTGCGCTGCGTCGACAGTGAGAGACTTTTGCCTACACCACGCACGGCACTGAAGACGCGTTAACTAAACATTAGTCCAAACACAGACAACCAGACAGACACTCTACGTGTCTGCCGTGCGACGCTTTCTCGATCCCGGCGGCGCCGGCATCCGACCTTCGTCGCGCGTTGGCCGAACAATCAGACACGGGGTAAAGGAGTCAGCTATGGAATACATGAAACTCGTGCACACAGAATCCGGGTGGTCCAAAGGACAGCGCGGCGCGAGCCTGCCGACTCGAGGACAGCGCGGCGCCAGCCTGCCAACTCGGTCCCCTAATCGGATCGACGCTGACGATGTATGGGTTCACGTTGGCTGGAAAACCGTGCTCGTCGGATTGCGCTCACCGGTAGACCGAAGCTTCCCGGACGCGATCGCCCGCGCCGTCGGTGATGCGGGCAGCCCGACCATCGAGCGGATTGTCGTGGATATGCGGGAGGTTTCGAGTTTGTCCGATTCGGTCATGGCGCTGCTGTTGATCCTGCACGCCAAAGCGGGCACCGCCCGCGACCAGATCTATCTGATCAACGCCGCGGCCGAGGTACTGCAGCGTCTTCGCGACAACGGAGTCAGCTCGCTCTTCCATCTCGACGACGCGCGCCGCTGCGTGAGGGCCGACGCTTGAGACACCACCGACAGGAACGGCCCGATGCCGCGGCGAGCGGGCCCATCGCGTCGCCCGCGGGCATCGGCTGGGGTGAGCTCGGCGAGGCCGTGCAGTTGCTCGACCTTGGCCGCGACGCGCTGCTTTGCTTAGATGAGCAGGGGCGCGTCGTGCTGTCCAACCGGGGCGCCGAGCGCATTTTCGGTCTCGGACGGTCGGATATGCGCGGACGCCGATGGGATAGTCTGGTGACCGAAGCCGTGCCCGACGCGCTGAGTCGCGCCTTGGAGGCGCTCGATGCGGACAGCGGGCTGCGAACCGTTTCGCTCGACGCGCTCGGACTGCACGGGCGGCGCTGGGACGGTACCGAGTTCCCGCTCGAGGGCAGTGTCTCGACGTTGCAGCTAGGCGGGTTGCGCGGTCACGCGCTGCTACTTCGCGATATCAGCGCACGCATCGACGCCGAGACCCGGCTGCGCTTCCTCGCCCATCACGACACATTGACCGGCCTGCCCAATCGGGCACTGCTGATGGACCGCCTCGACAGCGCCGTCAAGCGCCACCGTCGCCAGAATGAATCGTTCGCACTGGTGTTCATCGACTTGGACGGGCTCAAGGCCATCAACGATACGCAGGGTCACTTGGCCGGCGACAGCGCGCTGCGCGGCGTCGCCGACAGGCTTCGGCAGGTGCTGCGCGCCAGCGATACCGCGGCCCGCATGAGCGGCGACGAATTCGTCGCGATCCTCGAGCATATCGGAGATGCCGCCGCCGCCCGGCAGGCCGTAGAGCGCATCGGCGCGTACTTGGAGCACGCGCCCGTTGTCTTCGACGGCACGCCATTGGATCTTCGGGTCAGCCTCGGACTGGCGCTGTTCCCCACCGACGGTGGCGAGCCGCTCACGCTGTTGCGTCACGCCGACGAGGCCATGTACCGGACCAAACGCGCCCGGAAGGCCTGCAAAGAGCGGCCCGCGTGACCGCCGCCGCGCTCGGCCCGCGCTAGCGGTGCCGCCGGACGTCATCTGGCGGCACCGCCGGAGATCATTATGATCACCTCTGCGCAGTCGGTCACAGCGCCCGACTCGATCGACGACCAAGAAACGTTCCGACGCGCACTGTTGCGGCTGCCGGCGGACCAACAGCGGCGCATCGCCGCTCGCTTCATCGGCAACGTGCTCGAGCTTGCCCATGAGCCGGAGCTCAATGCAATGCAAGCCGCGTTGAGTCGTGCCGAGACGCAGGAACGGGAGATCGACGAAATTCGACGCATTATCGGGGAAATCCATGCGCGGAGTCACCCCGATAGAATGCCGGGCGCCGTCGACTACCGCCGTCATGCCGCTTATCTCGTCTTGGAGGCATTGATGCTCTGTGCCGGGCGAGGTCCCGATGACCGGCGCCGGATGCGCTGCGCGGAACAGGTCGCCGCCTATTGCCGGCTGGCCCGGCTCTGCGCGGGACTGGCGGCGGACCGCGCGGGGTCATGCCGCGGCACCCTCGAGCGACGTCTGCAGCAGGAAATCAAGGCACAATTCAGGATGCTGTCGAGATTTCTCGCCGAGAAGGAGTCCGGCGCTCGTTCCGGTAACGCCTGAAACGCGCGCGTTCATCCGGGCGGCGCGAGCGGTGCAGCATGTCCGGGCAGCACGCTGGGGCAGCGTCCCGGCGAGTCCGCTCCTACGTACACGCCAATTTGTAGCCACTTTCGCACACGAATCGAAAAAACATAGCACCATAAGCGGCTTTGGCTCTTCAGTCGCTCCGGTTATGGCACCTTGTGGATGCTTGGGTGCGCGTGCTTAAATCAAGGATCTCTGCAGTGCAATTCGGCACCGGGCCGTCGCCTGTTGATCACCTCCCCATCCCATGCGTTATACACTAAAGGTGTCAACCAACAGCATCGGCTAACCCCAGATCGCCGGGGCCGACAACATGGAAAGAGCGCTGAATTGGCAGCAAAGAACACGGATAAATCGAAGCATGATGCCGGCCTCGAGGGCGGCGCCGAGGCTCGCCGAGGCCACCGGCCCGACGAGGCCATTCCGGATCCGGAGGGCGAGTCCGGCGAGAGCGCAGAGCGAGGCGTCGGTATCGTCGGCGTCTGCGCGTCGACCGGTGCACTGAGCGCTTTTACCGAGCTACTCGCCGGACTACCCCCCGAAAGCGGACTGGCTTATGTGCTGGTACCGCAACTGGCGCAGGAGGAGCATCGGCCGCTCGCGACCTGTCTCGCCGAGCACACGGCGATGCCGATCGTCCCTGTCACGGACGGGGAAGTGCCGCAACCGAATCATGTGTACGTCGTGCCGCCCGACGGCGTGGCGACCCTCGACGGCAACCGGTTGCGGGTGTCCGCCGGTGACGACGCCGTGACGCCCGGCGCTGCCATCGATCTCTTTCTGCGCTCGCTGGCGCAAACCCGGCAGCACACCGCGATCGGCGTGCTGCTTTCGGGAACGGGCTCGCACGGCTGCGATGGTCTGCGCGAGATCAAGGAGCATGGCGGGCTGACCCTGGTGCAGGACCCGGCCACCGCGGAGCACGAGCAGATGCCGCGCAACGCCATCGAGGCCGGCTGCGCCGACCGCGTGCTCGCGCCCGCCGCGATGGCCGACCTGCTCATCGACTACAGTCGCCATATTGCCGCTCACGGGACTACCGGGAGCGCGGCCCCGACCGACGCGGATCTCGACCAGCTGTCCGCGATCCTGGCCCAGATCAGGGCGCGCACCAAGTACGATTTCCGCTTCTATCGCACCAACATGCTGCTGCGCCGAGTGCGCCGGCGTATGGGATTGGTGCGCATCGCCGAGCAATCCGTGTACTTGGAACGCCTGCGCCGTGACCCCGACGAGGTCAACCGGCTGGTTGGCGATATGCTGATCGGCGTCACCGGGTTCTTTCGTGACGCCGAGGCCTTCGAGGTCCTCGCACAGCGGGTGCTAGACTCGCTGATACGCGACGACCACAGGAGCGGACCGCTCAGGGTGTGGGTTCCGGGCTGCGCCAGCGGAGAGGAGGCCTACAGCATCGCCATGCTCATGGCGGAAGCGTTCGAGCGGCGGCAACGACAACCGCAGTTGCAGATCTTCGCCACCGATATCGGCGAGCGCGCGCTGCACCGAGCCCGCGACGGCCGCTATCCGAAAAGTATCGCCGCGGCTGTCGGCCCCGAGCGGTTGCGCCGGTTTTTCGTGCAGGCCGGTGCAGACCACTACCGCGTGAGCAAGCAACTGCGTGAATCGGTCGTGTTCGCGCCGCAGAATTTGATCACCGACGCGCCCTTCTCGAAGCTCGACCTGATCAGTTGCCGCAACTTGCTGATCTACCTTCAACCGGAAGTCCAGCGCAAGATCATCGCGCTATTTCATTTCGCGCTCCGCCCGGGCGCCTATCTGCTGCTCGGCCCTTCGGAGAGCATCGGCCAGAAAAGCGACATGTTCGAGACCGTCTCGAAGCGCTGGCGCCTGTATCGACGCAAGGACGAGGCCCATTTTTCTGCCGATGGCTTTGCTTTACCATCCTTTCCCGTCATTCCCCGGTTAACGTCGCCCCTCACAGCCGTGAAACAGCCGCCCGATCAGGATCTCAGCAGTGTGGCACAGCGCCTGTTGCTGGAAGAGCACGGCCCGGCGGCCGTGCTGATCAACCGCCGCTACGAAATCCTGTATTTCTTCGGGCCGACATCGAACTATCTGGAGTTGCCGGCGGGGCGCCCGACACTGGATCTGATGAGCATGGCGCGTCAAGGCCTGCGCACGCGGCTGCGGGGCGCCTGCCATCAAGCACTGAAGAACAACAGCGTCGTGCGCGTGACCGACGCGCGGGTGGAGCGCGGCGGCAGCTACGCGCCGGTAGAGATCCACGTGCGGCTGATGCCGCAGCAAAAGGCGGGCGACGAACTGCTGCTGGTGAGCTTCGTGGAGCGCGCGACGCCGACACCCGACGACGCCCGTGCCGGCGGGCCCGCGTCCGATCCGCCGGATTCGGCCATCGCGCATCAGCTCGAGCAAGAGCTCAAGGCCACGCGCGACGACCTGCAAAGCAGCATCGAAGACTTGGAGCTCGCAAACGAGGAGCTGAAGGCATCGAACGAAGAAGCGATGTCCATGAACGAGGAACTGCAGTCCGCCAACGAGGAACTGGAGACTTCGAAAGAGGAACTGCAGTCGCTGAACGAAGAGCTCAGCACCCTCAACAATCAGCTCGAAGAGAAGGTGCAGGAGCTCGAGCAGAGCAACAACGATATCAATAATCTGCTTGCGAGCACGGAGATCGCGACCGTTTTCCTCGATCCGCAGATGCGTATCAAGCGCTTCACGCCCGGCGCGACACGCCTGCTGAACCTGCGCGCCGGTGATGTCGGCCGCCCGCTGCGCGACCTGTCGCCGAATATCCGCGACGGCGATCTGCTCGGCGACGCCGAGCACGTGCTGGAACGGCTGGTGCCCCGCGAGAAGGAGATCACCGGCGAGCACGACACACACTATCTGCGGCGCATCCTGCCCTATCGCACCGAGGACAATCGCATCGAGGGCGTGGTCGTCACCTTCACGGACATCACGGTGAAGACGAGGGCCGAGGCCGCCAACCGTGCCAGCGAGGCCCGCTATCGGATGCTCTTCGAGCGCTCGCCGATGTGCCTGATGGAGCAGGACTGGTCGGCGGTCAAGCAGTATCTCGCCGGGCCGGCATCCGCCGCGGGCGAGACACCGGCACAATGGGCCGACGGACATCCCGAGCAAGCGGCGGAAAGCCGCGCGCACATCGCGGTCAAGACAATCAACCGGGCCGCGTTGGGGTTGCTCGGCGCGGAATCCGTACAAGAGGTCGCCGCGTCCACCATGCGCTTCCTGCCGATGCAGCCGAGCGAATCCTTCAACGCGCTGCTGCGGGATTTGCTGCGGGGGCAGGGCAGCGTGCAGGAGTTCGCCGTCAAGACCGCCGATGGCCGGGACATTCCCGTGCTGATGCACATGGTGCCCGCGGTCGGCTGCGAGGAGAGCCTGCAGCGCGTACAGGTCGCAGTCATCGACATCAGCGTCCGCAAGACGATGGAACGGCATCTCGCCGAGCGAGAGAATCGGCTATCGGCGATCCTGAGCAATGTCGTCGACGGGATCGTCAGCGTCGACCGCAACGGTGTGATCGAAGAATTCAACGCCGCCGCGGAGCGCTTGTTCCTGTGCAGGGCGCAGGACGCGGCAGACCAGCCGCTGCAGCGTTTTCTGCGACCGGTGTCCACGCATGGCGACGACGACATCATGGCCGTGCTGCTGAAACACCTCGAGCCCGGGGCAGACAAGAGCTGCCTGTGCGAGGGCCTGCGGCCCGGCGGCGTCACCTTCCCCATCGAAGTCAGCGGCGCCGAGATCGATCATCTGGGTATCTATGTCCTGCTGATACGCGACGTCAGCGAGCGCCGCGAGCTACAGCGCCAGATCATCGAGACCAGCACCCAGGAGCAGCAACGCATCGGCCGGGAGATCCATGACGGTCTCGGCCAGGAACTGGCGGCGGCGGCGATGATGGCGTCGGTGCTGACGACGAAATTAGACAAGCGCGCGCAGCCGGAAGCAAGCCAGGCAAGAGAGCTGGCGGCGCAGATCGACCGCGCGCTGTGCGAGTCGAAGGCCATCGCCAGAGGATTGGCGCCGGTCGGAACCGGTCCCGAAGATCTGCCGGACGCACTGCGCGAGCTGGCCGAGCAAGCGCAGCGCAGCGGCGATATCGAGTGCGTGTTTAGCAAAGGCGAAGACCTGTGCATCGCCGAGCCCGTGATTGCCTCCAACCTCTACCGCATCGCCCAGGAAGCATTGAGCAACGCGATACGGCATGGGAAGCCGTCACGCATCACGGTGGATCTCGCCTGCGAGAACGGCCGTGTGCGCCTGACGGTCAGGGACAACGGCCGCTGGGTCGAGCGGCGAGACCGCGGCGCGGGCGGACTCGGCCTGCAGATCATGGGTTATCGGGCCGCGCTGCTCGGCGGCACGCTGAGCGTGAAACCGTTGGACGAAGGCGGCACGCTCATGCAGTGCAACATCCCGCAGCGATAGAAAGCGTCGGAGCGGAGCCGGCCCCCGGCGCTTTCGGCGCGGCAGGTCGCGCGATGATCGGCGCCGACGAGAGCGCCCTGCGCAGCGGCGCCCGAGCTCGCCCGGATGCGCCCGGATGCGCCCGGATGCGCCCGGATGCGCCCGGATGCGCCCGGATGCGCCCCGAGTACGTCACAGGTCGCTCCACATCCGAACAAGGTTGGCGTAGGAGCGGTCCACGTAGCCGGTATGCTCGGCGCCGGGCGCCTCCTTCAACAATGCTTCGCGGGCCAGATTCAGCTCGTAGAGCAGTTCCCGCCGTGCCGGATCGCGCACGTAACTCTGGATCCAGGTCAACGCCACTAGCCGCTCGCCGCGGGTCACCCCGGCAACATGGTGCAGGCTCGACGACGGATAAAGCACGGCGTCGCCGGCCGGCAGCTTGACGCTGCGCTCGCCGAAGGTGGAGCGGATGACCAGCTCGCCGCCGTCGTAGTCCCCGGGCGGATTCAGAAATACCGTCATCGACACGTCGGAGCGGAAACGCGGACCGGTCGTCCCCATAATCGGGTCGTCGACATGGTCGCCGTAAGCCATGCCGGGGCGATAGCGGGCAAAGATCGGGTCGGCGACGCGATGCGGCAGCGCCCCGAAACGGAAGGTCGCGTGATGGCCGAGACTCGCCATCAATATCCGGATCAGCAGTTGCATGCGCTCGGGCTCTTGGCGCATTTCCTCGTTCTGCTTCACCTTGGCGGCGGCGAAGCCGGCGCTGAGCTTGCCGTCGACGAAATCGGCGCCCTCGAGCACCTGGGATATCTTATCGAGCTGAGCGGAGTTGAGAAGTTGCGGAATCGTCAGCAGCATGTCGATCTCGGTTTGCGTCGGGGGCTCTGCGTTAGAATGCGGGCGCATCGGCAAAGCCAGCAGTCAACAGGAGGCCGCGGATGATTTTGAAGGCCATCATCGAAGACCAAGAATACACGTTGAACGTGCCCGACAACGTGATCGAACAGGGCCGCACGTTCTTCGCCCAGTTGGATCGCGACATGGCCGACGGCTGGCAAATGAGCCGCGATTGGGTGCAAGAGCCGGATCGGGAGCAGCGTTGCCAGATTGTCGCCGACAAATTGCTCAGCGCGCTGGAGAAGGAAAACCCCAAGGTCGGCATGCTGATGGCCGGCTACATTCTCGATCGGCTGCCCGGCGTGGAGGCCGTGGAGCTCGACATCACCGGCGAGATCCAGAACAACCGCTTCCGCTTCCGCACGACCGAGGCGGATAGCCCGCCAGCGGCCGTAGCCGTGGCCGCAGAGGCCGATGTGCCGGGCGGCCTGAGCAGAATGGAGGCGATGGCGCAGGCCGGAAACGACGTCACCAAGGTCTTCAAAGTGGGCAAGGCGTGGCGCTTTTCCGTCTACGATCACGCCTCCGGCACATGGCACGAGTCACCGCTGATCGCGGGCCAGCAGGAGGCGGAGCGGCTGCGCCAGTTGGCGTTCAAAGAACGCTACGAGGCCCTGCAGCGCGGCGCCGACGACAGTTGATTACGGAACCGAGCACGATGTCGCACGGCGCTCCGACCCCTTTCGACGTCACGGCACCGCTGTCGCTGCGCTGCCGGGGCGGCATGGCAAAGGTGCTCGCTGCCTGCTTTCCGCACCCGTTCGGCCTGCTTTATCTGGACACCTTCTGGCACCTGAAGCGCCCGGAGGACGCGGCGCACCTGCTCCACGGCGAGCTCCATGGCGAGGGGCCCTGGCGCATCGGCGACTGTGTGATTGCCGTGCTCGGCTGTCACAACACCGACCCGGACCTCGCCGAGCCGTTCGCGGCTTGGCGCACCTATCTCGAGAGCGACGACGCCGCGCACACCTACCCGCCGCCGGAGCAAATCCGCGACATCGCGCGCCGCCTCGGCGCGAGCGTCTGAGCCCGATACCGCACAACGGCGATGGAACCGCATTCCGCCCAGTTGGTTGCCGCCGCCGCGGGGTTGGGATGGGAAGGCTGGCTGACGCTGGCGCTTGTCGTCTTCAGTTTCGTGCTGTTCGTGCGCACCCGCATCGCACCGGATATCGTCACGTCCGGCGCGCTGACGCTGTTGCTGGTGACGGGAATCCTGACACCGAGCGAGGCGCTGGCAGGCTTCTCCAATCAGGGCATGCTCACGGTAGCCGTGCTCTATGTGGTCGTCACCGGGCTGACGGAGACCGGTGCGGTGGGCTGGATCGGCCAGTCGCTGCTCGGACGCCCGCGCGGCGAGACCCACGCCCGATGGCGGTTGATGGCACCGGTCGCGGCATTGAGCGCCTTCCTCAACAACACGCCGGTGGTGGCGATCTTCATTCCGGCGGTGCTCGACTGGGCCAAACGCTATCGGTTATCCCTCTCCCGGCTGCTGATCCCGCTGAGCTACGCCAGTATCGCCGGCGGCACCTGCACGCTGATCGGCACCAGTACCAACCTGGTGGTCGACGGCCTCTATAGCGCCCGTACCGGCGAGGCCGGCTTCGCGCTTTTCGACCTCGCTTGGATCGGCGTGCCCATCGTTGCCGCCGTGATCGGCTTCATGCTGCTGTTCGGCCACCGGTTGCTGCCGGACCGCACCCCCCCCGGGGGCGTCTTCGAGGACGTACGCCGCTACACCAGCGAGATGGTCGTCGCGGAGAACAGCCCGCTTGCCGGCAAGAGCATCGAGGCCGCCGGCCTGCGTCAATTGCCGGGGCTGTACCTGGTGGAAATCGAGCGCCGAGGCCAAATCATGCCGGCGGTCTCGCCCCAGGAGATTCTGCAGGAGCATGACCGGCTGGTGTTCGCCGGCATCATCGACTCGGTCATGGATCTGCAGCAGATGCGCGGACTGCTGCCGGCAACGAACCAGGTATTCAAGCTCGGCGGCCCGCGCCAGGACCGCTGCTTCGTCGAGGCCGTGTTGTCGAACAAGTGCCCGCTGATCGGCCAAAGCGTGCGCGAGGGACGGTTCCGCTCCCGCTATAACGCCGTGATCATCGCGCTGTCGCGCAACGGCGAGCGGGTGGAGCGCAAAATCGGCGATATCGTGCTGGCGCCCGGCGACACGCTGCTGCTCGAGACCCGCCCGGACTTCGTGCTCCAACAACGCAATGCGCGGGATTTTCTCGTCGTCAGCCAGATGGGCGACAACCATCCGCTCAATCACGAGCGCGCGCCGATGGCCATCGCCATCGTGGTGGCCATGGTCGCCAGCGTCGCCGCCGGCTTGTTCAGCATGCTGGAGGCAGCACTGCTGGCGGCGGGCGCCATGATCATGACGCGCTGCACCGTCGGGCGCGTCGCCCGCCGCGCACCCGACTGGCAGGTCCTGGCAGTCATCGCGACGTCCTTCGGCATCGGCGCGGCGCTCGAGAAGACCGGCGCCGCGGCCCTGCTCGCGGATGCGCTGATCGGCATGGCGCAGGGTATGCCGTGGGTATCTCTGGGATTGATCTTCATCGCCACCGCGATTCTGACGGCGCTGGCGACCAACAACGTGGCCGCGGTGCTGGTATTCCCGATCGCGATGGACACGGCGAGCATCATCGGCGCCGACCCTTTGCCCTTCGTCGTCACGGTGATGGTCGGCGCTTCGGCCAGCTTCGCGACGCCGATCGGGTATCAAACCAACTTGATGGTCTTCAGCGTCGGCGGCTACAGGTTCGGGGACTTTTTACGCATCGGCATCCCGCTCACGCTCGTGGTCGGCGCCGTCACGGTCGCGCTGGTACCGTTGATCTGGCCGTTCTGAATCGGGGTGATTGTCAAGTAAAGCTGACACAGGCATCGGGAATTTAGTGTCAATTGAACTACACACATCAGAAAAAAGGTTTACACTTAGCCAAGATTGTCCACTGCCGACGGTCTGGTGCGGCGCGTGCCTGCCCGGTGCGCGCCGGCGTGTATTTCCGTTCCCCGATTCCACAAGGGGCCGTCGGCGTTTCCTACAAGTCGAGTTGGAGGATTCGTCGTGTCCGAAGCAAAACCTGCCCCAGCAGAAGCACAGGAAAAGCCCAGCGTCCGTAAAAATTCGCTTACGCTGGCGATCCTGCCTTTACTGATTCTCTTTGCCGCCTCCGTTGTGCTGTTCTGGCTGAGCAAAGAGGGCAAGTCCTTCCCATTGCTCACTTGGGAGAACCTTGTCTACTTGGTGGCTTTCTTCTCTCTGGTCTCCGGGTTCGGCCAGGCGTTCCTGCGCGGCGAGACCTGGATGTGGTACATCATCAAGCAGGTGATCCACTGGGGCGGCCTGCTGGCGGTGCTCTACGTCATCAACACGCAAGGCTTCGCCGATTCGCTCAGCGAGACCCAATACACCGCGTTGGTATTGTATTTGCTTGCATTTACCACCTTGCTCGCCGCCATCCATATGGACTTCAAGCTGCTGTTCTTCAGCATTTTCCTGGTCTTCTGCGCGTTCCTGATCGCAGTGCCCGCCGACAATCCGTCGCTGATCGCCATCGGCCAGACCTTCGGCGTCGCCGACCCGCAGAACAAGCCGTTCGAGATCACCCTCGGCGTTGCCGTGGCCGGGTTCATCGCGAGTCTGTTCGTGTTGTTCATGATGCGCGGCGCAGTCACCAGCAAGCGTATCGCAGCGAAGCGTAAGGGCTAGCCGCCAGCCGGCTCGCCATAGAGCGGCCGCCCTCGAGGCGGCCGCGCCCACTTCCCCTCCTTCCACGGCCTGCCTTCGGTCTGCTGCCGCGGCCGAGTTGTCATCCGCTCGCCCGACGCCGACGCGCGTCATCCGTTTGGGCCGTGCCGGCCTTTCCGCTAGAATCCGGGGCGTAGGCGCAAGCCTCCGGCGTGAGCCGGGCATCTCCTGCCGAGGCCGTCGCGCAGCGAACGACCCGGGCAAAAACCGGATCGCGCCTACTCGGCCACAAGACAAAGTCATTGATATCGGCGCAAAGCGGAGCCATCCATGCACCCGTCATCGTTTCGGCGTTTCCGACCAAAGACATTTGCGGCGACCGTGATACTGAGCACGGCGCTGGCGGGCAGCGGGGCTCTGATCGCCGGCGAGACACCTTGGTCGCGCATCCAAACAGTCTCGGTCGGTGCACCGGCGGCCATCGGCGGCCCGTCCAACGGCTGCATCGTCGGCGCCGACGCGCTGCCGGCCGTGGGGCCCGGATTCGTCAGCATCCGCAGACATCGCAACCGCTTTTACGGGCATCCCCGCACCGTGGACATGGTGCGGCAACTCGGCGAGGCCATGGACCGGCGCAATGGCAAGCTGATCATGGTCGGAGACCTTGCCCAACCCCGCGGCGGGCGGATGTCCTCGTCCCACGTGAGCCATCAGAACGGCCTGGATGTGGATATCTGGATGACGCTGGCGGACTCCGCCGCCACGGCCGTGCGCTCCACACCCGAGGAACGCGACCCGCCGAGCATGCTCGGTGCGAACAAGCTGCGCCTGAACGACCGCTGGGGACCGGATCAGCTCTTCTTGATCAAGGCAGCCGCCGAGCACCCGGCGGTCGACCGTATTCTGGTCAACCCCGGCATCAAGCGCGCCCTCTGCCAAAGCGAGAACAACGCGGCTTGGCTGCGCAAATTGCGGCCTTGGTGGGGACATGACGCACACATGCACGTGCGTCTGAAATGTCCGAAGGACAGCCCTTCGTGCCGGCAACAGTCGCCGGTACCGATGAGCAGCGGGTGTGGATCGGAATTGGCCTGGTGGTTCGGCCTCGAGGCCAATTCGCCGAAAAAGACCTCGGCCAAGCCGGCGCCGCGTCCCGACCCGCCGGCCGCATGCCGCAACCTGATTGCACAGTTCTGAGCCGCTTTCGCGAGACGACCCGAATCGGCCCGCGCCGGCCGATCGGGCGCGACCGGTAAGCGACGTATCCGGGCGCGCCGGCCGCAAACCTCAGAACGGCCCCGCGCCCCTCGTAAGGCATCCTTCGGTAAGGATCGGTTTGCCGTCGCCGACGGCATGAGTCCGGCGGATCAGCGCATCAGCGCCCGTCGCAAGGCCTCCTCCATCTGCGCCTCCTCCACCGGCAACGGCAGGCACGCGAAGATCGGGAAGCGATCGGTGAGGGCATCCAGCTTGTGCGCATACTCCGGCTGGTAGATGCAGATCACGCGCACATCGGGGTGGCGCTGCAGCCGCGCCATCAGGGTTTCCAGATTGCTGGTGCGGTCGCGAAAATCCGACTGAAAGTTGTACTCGGCGACGATGACCTCGGGCAGGCGCTTCTTCAGCGATGCCTGCGCCTTGCGCTGGGAGCTGACCAGCTCGGCGTCGAAGCCCAGGCGGCGATACACCGGCACGAAGTTCGGATAGCCGCCGAGCTCGATGATGCCGAGCAGGCGCGGGGCGGTCTTGCTGTCGTCGGGACTCATGGGCGGACTTGCCTCCGGGACCCGCTCAGGCGAAGACCACCCACGTCGTCGCGATATACTTCACGCCCGCATCGAGCCGCGCCGCACGGTGCTCGTGGGTCCAAAACGGCGGGAACAGCACAAGCTTGCCTCGCTCGGGCCGCACGCTGATGTCCTGGTAGAGAAACTGGGTCTCTCCGCCCGGGCCGGGCACGTCGTTCAGATACCAGATCGCCACCAGCTGGCGCTGACTGAGCTCGTGGCTCCCGCCGTCGATGTGCCAGTGGTAGAACTGCCCCGGCAGATAGCGCTGCACCTGGTAGCCCATGTCCTTGAAGGGCCCCTTGAAATAGGGGAAGGCCTCGCGGAACTCGCGCATCGCCGCGGCCAGCGAGCGAAACAGCATCCCGTCCACGTCCTTCCAGTTCTCTTTATTGCTGACCACCAGATCCATTGTCTGCTTGATGGACTGATCGCGCTCGCGCAACTGCCCGACCCGCCCCTCGTACTGCTGCTCCGGATGCGCCTCGAAGCGCGCAATCACCTCATCGCAGAAGCTCGGCGGCAGCGCCTGCGGGCGCTCGAAAACGAAGCTGCCGGGCTTGAGCTCTCGAATGCTTTCGAGCGGGACGGGGCGGCGCTCGGGGGGATTTGCGGACATTGGACTGAAGACTGCTGCGGCGTTTCGCCCATTGTGAGAGGGCCGGGCCGAGCGGTCAATACGCCTGGGGAGCCGGCCGCTCGATGAGCCGGGGCAAGTGCCCGGGCTCGGAAAAACCCCGAATCACCGGCATCGCCCTGCGCGCGCGCCGAGACCGATCTCCCGGGCGCGGCGGGAGCGGAGCGGCTTGTAGGACCACGATCGGCCCGTGCCCGTAACGTGTTGGGACAACCCCACCGAGCCGCGAGGATTCGCCCGATCCGCCCGCCGGGGCGGCCCCGATAGCGAATGGCCGGTCCATCTCGGATAGTGACAGTGCCGCGATGAACCGGCGCCACCGGCATGCCGCCGGCGCCCATCGCACGCCGCGATCACGCAATGCAATCTCAAGGCAAGAACTGCCGGCTTGGAGGCTTTCCGAGGCAGCCGATATGACGCCAAAGGACAGTCATCTCCTCCGTGCACCCTCATCGTCGCGCCCGACGCCGCATGTGCGGCACAACCGCAGGCCGGTGGACCGGTGGACCGCCCGGCAATCGGCATCGTGCACGACGCCACGGTCAGTGGCACGAGCACCCGGCGGAGACCGCAGCAACGGCCCGCGGCGCACGCAGGCCCATCGATCGATCCGTTATCCATTAGAGCCATCTGGAGAGAGCCGATGACAACAAGACGTCGATTCATCATCACCATGGCCGCCGCATCGCTCGTCCCGGCGCTGGCCGCTGCTCAGCCTCCGGCCCGGCGGCCGCCCGTGGACACGCCGGCGGATGATCCGGAGCGCAACCGCAGGCGCTCCGAGCGTTACCGGTGGCAGCAACGGAACCTGAAGGCCGAAGACGATGCGTACAGCAAACAGGCGCTCAGACTATCACGGCAATACCGCAAAGCAGCCCGCACGGCAGCCAATGCCGGCCGTGCCCAAGAGGCCGCGGAGCTGCGCAAGGTCGCCCGATACTACTTGCAGGAATCAGGGCTCTATAGCCCGCGCTGACCTGTTCGGTCCGGCCACGGCGGCACCGGCAACGACAGCGCCGGCAACAACAGAACCGGGTCGGCCCGCGGAATAAACCGCGGACCGCCTCTCGGGCGGCGCCGCGCCGACATGCCCTCGACGCAAGCCATTTTCGGAGTTTGGAATCCATGACTATTAGACCTATCGAGCGGATTCGCACGGCAGCCGCAACAGGCGCCCTCGCCCTCGCCCTCGGCGGCATTCCCTGGGGCACGGCCGCCGGAGCGATACTGGACTTACGCCTACTCGTGGTCTCGACCGGCAACGCCGACGAGGATCTCGCGCTCGACTACATCGACGACTATTTGGACCAAATGGGCGTCCCCTACGACCTGCTGGATGCGAGCCGCGAGACATTGACGTTCGACACGCTCGAGCGCGCCGCCGGCGAAGGAAAGTACAACGGCATCATCATCACCGTCAGCGATCTGCTCGGTGAATTCACGCCGGACGAATGGACAATCCTGCACGACTACGAAACGCGCTACGGCGTGCGCGAATCCGTGCTCAGCGGATGGCCGGCGCGTGCATGGGACAACAGCGCCCCCTGGGGGATCTATCTGGACTACGGAATCACGAATACCGGTAGCGGCACATTCGAAAACGACAACTCCCCGGTCTGGGCGTGCTACGGCGAAGGCAATCCGTCGCCTGTTGCATGCACGTCCGCCGGCGGCACACAGACCTGGGCCGGCTCCATCGGCGGCGACGCGGTGTTCGAATACATCAACCTCGAAACGGCCATCCCGATCACCGACTGGGCCTTTGCCGGCATTCCGCGCGTGGACGACGGCTTCTACCCGCGCGACGGGACCATCCCGAGCGTCGAGCCGCTGCTGACCGTGCCGACGGCCAACGGCGAGCCCACGACCAATGCGGTACTGTCGATCGTGCGCTACTGCCCGCCGGACGACGACTGCTCCGCCAACGGCGGGACGCCGCAGCGAGAAGTGCTCTACTCCTCGATCAGCAATGCCTGGTTCCTGCTGCATTCACAGATCCTGGCCTATGAATTCATCAATTTCGCGACCAAGGGGGTCTTCATCGGGGGACGCCAGGTGCACTTGACGGCGCACCTGGACGATTTGTTTTTCAACAACGACCTCTGGGATCCGATCAACAACATCACCGACCCGTCCACGACCCACCGCCTGAACAGCGCGGACATCGCCGATGCCGTCCTGACCCAAGCCGCCTTCCGCGCGAACCATCCGACAGTGGGTGCCGACTTCAAGCTGGACTTCCCGTTCAACGGGGAAGGCGCGCAGATCGGAGAAGAGTTGACCGACGCCATCGTCGCCAACAAGGACCAGTTCCGCTACATCAACCACACCTACAGTCACGCGGACATGGATACACCGCACCCCGAGCTCACGGTATGCGACTACGAAACCCAGACCTATTCCACCATTAGGGGCGAGATTCGGCGCAACCGGCAGGTTTGGCGGGCGCTCGGGCTGCCCGATCTCGCGCAGAACAACCGCGTGCTGGTCAGCGGCAACCATTCGGGTCTGAAGGATCGTAACTGCACCGATATGGGTCCGGATCCCCAGGTAGACGACATCGACTACCCGCAAGGCGCCAACCCTGCCTTCCTGCAGGCGGCACAGGATACTCGGATCAAGTATCTGGCCTCCGACTCCTCCCAGGTCGGGCAAGACGTGGAACAGTACATCTCATCCAACGGCGTCGACTACAGCCTGCTGATGCTGCCGCGCTACCCGACCAACATCTTCTTCAATACGGTGACGCCGGAGGCCTTGACCGACGAGTACAACTACGTGTTCCGCGAGCGCTATCTGGAAATGGGTCAAGATCCGTGCACCATACCGGGTGCGGTCTGCGAGGCGCGAGACTATCGCCAGATCCTGGAGGCAGAAGCCGACTTGGGCCTGCGCCACATGCTGAGCTATCGGAATTGGGCGCACTATTTCCACCAGTCCAATCTAGGCGTCTACGACGGGCAGACCTTTGCAACACGCACCGAAGGAACCGGTACGCTCATGTTCGACTGGCTGGAAGCAGTCGTCGGCGAGTACGAGAGCTATTTCACGCTGCCGATCCTGAATCTGCCCTATTACGCACTCGGAGATGAAACACGCGATCGTCTCGCGGCGCGGGAAGCGAACATTCAGGGCACATGGAATACCGACACCGACGAGGTCACGCTGGTCTCGGACCGAACCCTGTACCGGGTCGTGATTACCGGTCTCGATGCCGCCGCCAGCTTCGACTACGGCGGCCAAGTGATCGGTAAGTTCAACCTGACGGCCAATACGCCCAAGGTCGTCCCAATCGATCGCGCCCTCGACCGCTGAGACAGCAACTGCCGGCGCTGCCCGCAACGGCAGCGCCGGCGCCCGCGCACGGATCGCGGGCGCACCCGCGAGCCCCGCGAGCCCCGCGAAGACAGGTTTACGATCCCCGCCCCCCCGCCAGCCTGGTCCGGCCCCGTCTTACCAGGCCCCGCCCACTTCATCGGCCGGAAGATGACTTTCCGCGGCCCGCTCCCCGGCAACCTGGCGGCGCCGGGTAGCGCTGACCCATATCGCACGCGCCTGGTTGCTAGTCGGGACTCGTCTCACCCATAGCCTCGGCATTCCAGCCGGAGCGCTTTGTCCACGCCGCGCCGTCGTAGACCCAGAAGCCCCTGGCGTCGTAGTCGGCGGCCAGCTTGTCGCCGAAACCGCTCATGCCACCGCTACCCGGGTTCCAGTTGCTCAGCTTGC
>JAIPFF010000058.1 GCA_021736785.1 Thiohalocapsa sp.
GACGCCGCCGTCCGCCCCGCCGCCGACCGCGGGGGTCGCCCCCGCAGTCGCGCCGACAGGGGCCGCGGCAACGAGCTCCCGTGCGCTGGCGCCGGTCTCATCCCTCGACACCGGCACGACATCCGCCGCGCCCGTCGGTACCGTGCAGATAGATCGCCAGGCGGCCGAAGCCGAGCGCAACGACATGCTGGTGCTGAGCCAGTCCACCCGCAAAGGTCTTTGGGCCTACTATGCCGAGGACTATGCCCGCGAGCAGGGCTGTCGGGTCGGCGACCGCGGCGCGGTCCTGCTGCAGGAAACCGTCGAGTATGAGCTGCACGAGGTCGAGTGCATCGACGCGCCGAATCGCCTGCTGCGCTGCCAGGGAGGCGTCTGCCGGGCAATGCGTTGAGCGCATGGATCGCCGGCCGAGCGTGCCGGACTGCGCCCGCGCTGCAGCGCACGCAACGCGGAGGCGCTTGGGCTTCCGGCGGCATCTCGGCGCTGCGCTGCTGCTCGCCGCCGCGCTGGCGGGCTTGCCGCGGGCGGGGACCGGCGAACCGGGCGAGCGACCGGGCGTCTTCCTCGAAGGCGCCAATGTGCCGCGGGCCAAAGCGTTGGCGCTCGACAGCGCGCTGGAGAAGGGCTGGCACGTCGCGGAAGCGGGACGCGGTCATGCCGTTTTCGAGACCATACTGGACGAGCCCGCCGGACGCGGGCCGCCGAACGCGCTACCCCCGGAACAGACGCTGCTGCGGATTCGCGCGGATTTCATTCAGACGCCGGCCGGCGTCAATGCCTATTTGTACGCCGAGGAACGATGGTACCGCGGCACGTCCAAAGAGTGGATCTCCGATATCACGGCCGACTATCGGGATCATCTCGCGGGCGCCCTGGACTCTCTGCGAGCACGATGGAAAGGCATCGCGCGCGAACCGCCGAGCATCGTCACCGTGACGCCGGCGACCGCGGCGCTGACCGGCTCGGACCCGGTCCCCACAGCGCGCGAGCATTCAGCGAGCATGCCCGCCTCGGCGAATATCGCACCGTCGACGGCCGCAGAAGATACCGGCGCAATGCCGATCCCGAGGGACGACGCTGCCGCGGCGAGCAGGGGTGTGGAGGTCGGCACTTGGGCCTACGAGGCGGAGCAGCTCGCCGCACAGCATGGCTGCGCCGTTGCCGACACCGGCGCCGAGCTGCACGCGCGGGATCAGTTCGGAGAAGTGCACCGAGTCCCCTGTCGCGGCGGCGGCGCGATATTGATCCGCTGCGATCGCGAGCGCTGCAGTGTGGGACGATAGAGCCGTGGGCCGCACCCTTCGAGTCACCGGACCACGGCCCGTCGGATCCGGCGGCAGGCATCCCCCTGCGGCTGCGGCGGCCCGCCAGCAGCGCTCGCCGATGCGCCGCAGCACTCGGCAGCGCGCAACCGGCGCGACACCCGAGTCAGTGATCGCGGGGGTCGCGATCGTGCGGATCGGGGTCGTCGTCGTTGGCATTACGACTGCTTTTTCCCGCCAGAAACAAACCGGCCAAGCCGAGACCGGCCAGCAGCAACAACGAGAAGGCGATCAGGATGCCTGCAAAGTTCACCGCGCTTACTCCGAATCAGTTTCGCTATCCTCAGTTTAGCGGCACCGCGTCCGCCGCGCGGATACCGATTCCACCGACCCGCGGGTCGGATGCAGGCGAGCCATCCCGATGACCAGCGATCTCAAGACCAGCGTGGCGCGCCAGCGGCTCGCCCTGTTCAACATGCTCGTCGAGCCCATGACGTTCGTCGCCGGGCGCTGCGCGGCCGTCTGGGGCGATCGGGAAGCACTCGACGGCGTGCTGGCGCAGGCGCTGGCCTCGGTCCCCCACTGCCGTTATCTGTACGCCCTCGATAACGGTGCCGTGCAGATCACCTCGAACGCCGCCGCACAAGGGTTGATCGCAGCGGACTTCGGCCGCGACCGCTCCAGGCGGCCATACATGCGCGAGACTATTCCCGATCACGGTCTGCTGCTGTCCGAGGCCTACATCAGCCTGCGCGCCAAACGCCCCTCGCTGACCGCGGTACAGCGTATCGAGCGCGCCGGCGAGCACATCGGCTACCTCGGTGCCGACTTCGACCTGCGTGATCTGCCGCTGACGCGGCGCATTTACCGCGAGCCGAACCGATGGCAGCAGCTCAAGGGCGACCCCGCCATTCGCGGCTCCCTGTTCGAGCAACAGCGAGTGGAAAGCCTGATGGACCGCAACATCGACGATGTGTTGACGGTGCTGGAAGAATTACTGACGGTCAGCGGCGTGTTCCACTGCAAGATCCATTTCTCGAGCAGCCGATCGACGATCTGGTTGATCGACGACCCGTTTCGCTATCGCATTCTCGGCTACGAAGCCCTGGCCGACCCCGACGTCTGCCTCGCCTACCCGCACCAGCCCTACCCCGCGGATGCCGACATTCCGGCCGCCGATATCCGACCGATCCTGGACGGCTTTCGCCGCCTGCGTTATGCCGATGAGGTGATCTATCTGCGCTCGGGCTCGCTGAACATCTTCAACGGCATGGTCAGTCTGAACTTCTCCTGTGACGGCTCGCACTATCTGCCGCACCGGGAGTTTCTCGACGCCGACTCACCGTTCTGGCAAAGCATCAACTGACCGCACGCGCGACCGCTGGCCGCGATTTTGCGCATTGTCATTGGCAAGCCGCTGTCTCGACGCAGAAAATCGCGCCATGAATAAGCTCATCCGTTTGCGCAATTTTCACCGGCTCTTGCTGATCCTGGTACTGTCCTGGGCGGTGCTCGGCGTTGGCTGCGACCGCACTCCGGACGTGCAGCAGCAGGGCATGCAGCTGTTGCAGGTCGCCGAGCAGGGGGACATCTCGGCGCTCGACGCGCTGCTGCGCAGCAATGCGCACGCCGATTTTCGCGACAGCTGCGATTGGACGCCGCTGATGAAAGCGGCCAACAACGGACACACGGAAGCAGTGCGGCGCCTGCTCTCGGCCGGTGCCGAGGCCGATGCCGCCGACAAGGGCGGCTATACGTCGCTGCTGCTGGCCGCGTCGAATAATCACGCGGAAATCGTCGAGGTACTGCTGAGTCGAGGCGCCATGATCGACGCCCGCGAGCAGACCCAAGGCTACACACCGCTGATCTGGGCGGCCCACCGCGGGCATGCAGACACCGTCCGCACGCTGCTGGCGCACGGTGCCGACACCACACTGCCGGATTTCGCCGGTCGCACCGCGGCCGATCACGCCGCGGCCGAGGGCCGCGCCGACATCTCCGCCATGCTGCAGCCGTCGCCGACCTCTGCCGACACGGCGGCGCGATAGGGTTCACGCCGCGCTCCGTGGCCGCGGCCCTTGCCGCAGTCCGCCCCGGCCCTAATCTTCAGCGGACGCCAACAACACCGTCCCGGGATCGGGGTTCGCAATGAGTCGAAAGCAGAGAATCGAGCAGGCCATCACCGACGGCCTGCAGCCGATGCACCTCGAGGTCATCGACGAGAGCCACATGCACAACGTGCCTGCCGGCGCCGAATCGCATTTCAAGTTGCTCGTGGTCAGCGAACAGTTCGCCGACCAGAAGCTGATCGGCCGCCACCGCCGCGTCAACGCGCTGCTGCGCGAAGAGCTCGACGGCGGCATGCATGCGCTGGCGATTCACGCATGGACGCCGCAGGAATGGTTCGAAAAAGGCGGCAGCGCGCCGCAATCGCCGCAATGCATGGGCGGCGCGAAGGCCTGAAGCCGGCTTTTTTTCTTCCTATTCACCAGTCTTCCGATGCACGGGGCGTCGCACGCGCGCGCCACGAGCGGGGCAGCCAGGCGCGCTGGCCGGCCCGCCCGACGCAAAGCTCCGCGCGGTTTCCAGCGCAACCGTGTTGAAGCAGCGACTCCGGCCGCCGCGGCCGCGAAGACCACCCACCGGCTGCCCGCGGCCGTCGCTTGGACCCGGCCGCGAGCGCTTGCCGCCCGGCAGTGCGCGCACCCGCGCACCGCCGGAACCGGCGCCCTCAAGCTGCCTTCATCGCCGCCTCGTTGGCGAAAAACTCCTTGGTGATTTTGAACACCACCGGACTCAGCAGCAGCAAAGCCACCAGGTTCGGGATCGCCATCAGTGCGTTCAGGGTATCGGCCAGCAGCCAGACGAAGTCCAGATGCACGATGGCCCCCACCGGAATCGCCAGCACCCACAAGATCCGGAACGGAATGATGGCCTTGATGCCGAATAGATACTCCACGCAGCGTTCGCCATAGACGCTCCACCCCAGGATGGTCGTAAACGCAAACAGCGCGAGTCCGAGCGAGACCACGTAAGCGCCCGCGCCCGGCAGTTCCTGACCGAAGGCCATCGCGGACAGGCTGGCACCGTTCTCGCCGCTGGTCCACGCCCCCGAGATGACGATGACCAGCCCGGTGATGCTGCAGATGATGATGGTATCGATGAACGTACCGAGCATCGCTACCGTGCCCTGCCGCACCGGGCTGTCCGTCTCGGCCGCGGCGTGGGCAATCGGCGCGCTGCCGAGCCCGGCCTCGTTCGAAAAAATGCCGCGGGCGACACCCATCTGGATCGCGATCATCACCGAGGCACCGGCAAAGCCGCCGACACCGGCGGTCGGCGTAAACGCCGCATTGACGATGGTCGAGAATGCCGCCGGGATCTCGCCGACGTTGAGCGCGAGCACCACCAGTCCCGCGAGCAGATAAGCGAAGGCCATGAACGGAACCAGCTTGCCGGCCACCTGCGCAATCCAGCGGATGCCGCCGATCAGAACCAGCCCGACCAGCACCGCCATGACGACGCCGGTTGTCCAGACCGGCACGCCGAACTTGGAATCGAGCGCGTCGGCCACCGAATTCGCCTGCACCGTATTGCCGATACCGAAGCCCGCCATGGCACCGAAAATCGCGAACGCCGTCGCCAGCCAGAGCCACTTGGGACCGAGGCCGTTTCTGATGTAGTACATCGGGCCGCCGACGTGGTTATTGTTGTCGTCGACCTCGCGGTAACGCACCGCCAGCACGGCCTCGGCATACTTGGTCGCCATGCCCACCAAGGCCGTCATCCACATCCAGAACAGCGCCCCCGGGCCGCCGATGGCAATGGCCGTACCGACACCCGCGATATTGCCGGTGCCGATCGTTGCCGACAGAGATGTCATCAATGCATTGAACGGCGTGATGTCGCCCTGCCCCTGCTCCCGGCGCCCCTTCCACAGCATGCGAAAGCCATAGCCGAGCTTGCGCAGCGGCAAAGCCTTCAACGCGATGGATAGGTATAAGCCGGTGCCCAGGATCAGGACCAGCATCGGCGGCCCCCAGACCAGACCGTTGACGTAGCCGATAGCGTCAGAGATCAATTCCACGCGCCTCTCCCCTTGGTCTGTCGATTTTGGTTTGACGAAGGGCGGTAATATACACGCGCAGGTCGGCCGCGCTCACGCCGATCGGCGATCCGTTTCGCCGGCATGCGTAGGGTTGAGCCAATTGAGGACGGGCACGCCGCAAGAGGCGGCGGTGCGTGCCTAGGCGTTGATCACATGCTTTCGCATCCGGTAGAGCAATGTGTCGCGACTCAGGCCGAGCAGCCGCGCCGCGCGGCTCTTATTGCCGGCGGCCATCGTCAGTGCTTGCCGAATCGCTTCGACCTCGAGTTGCTCCAGGTCGATGCCCGTGGCGGGCAGGCGGAAGCCGAGATCGTTGCCGGAAGGCGCCTCCGCGCCGCGGATCTCCGCGGGCAGATTGGCCGGCGTGATATCGCTGCCGGGCAGCAGAATGACCATACGCTCGCAGACATTGCGCAGCTCGCGCAGATTGCCGGGCCAGCCGTAGCGCTTCATCTGCCGCAGCGCCGACACCTTCAAGCGCGGTACCTCCAAGTCATACTCCGCCGCCGCCGTGGACAGGAAATGCTCCGCCAGCAGCCCGATGTCGCCGACGCGCTCACGCAGCGGCGGCAGTTCCAGCGGCACCACACAGAGTCGATGATAGAGATCGCGCCGAAAATGCCCCGCTTGCACGGCCTCGGCGAGGTCGCGGCTCGTTGCGGCCACCACCCGCAGCGCGGAATGCGGCCCTTCGGCATGCAGCGTCTCCAGGCAGCGCAGCAGATCGGCTTGGCCACGCTCGGTCAGCTCGGCGACCTCGTCGAGGAACAGGGTCCCGTAGCCGGTGCCTTCGGCGCAAAGTGCGGGAACATCGGGGGCACTGTCGAGACCCGCGCAATGCACGCGCACGAACTTGCCCGTCGCGCGCGGACTCCAGCGGTGCAGGCTGCGCGCAAGGACTTCCTTGCCGCTGCCGCTCTCGCCGATCAATAGGACATTTGCGTCGGTGGCCGCGACGACCTTGGCCGCCTTCAACAAGCGTTTGAGCTCGGGATCCTGCCCGATCAGAGCTTGTTCGCTTTGCTTGGTCATGACTCCCTCTCGATCGCAGCGCAAGCCTGGAAACGGCGGCAGGCACAGCGATGAATTTATCTATCATCGGATAAAACTATTGTATCCCCGTCGACATCAGGGTGAATAGCCCGAGCGCGGCCACGGTCAGACCGCCCACCGTCCGCGGGGCGCGGCGTCCGGCGAAAATCCGCAAACGCCCGGCCAGAAATCCGGCCCCGAGCAAGACCGGCAGGGTACCGAGGCCGAACAGACCCATGTAAACTGCACCGCCAACCGCGCTGGATTGAGCAGGTGCGGCGATCAGCATCGCGTAGACCAGCCCACAGGGCAGCCATCCCCAAACGCTGCCGTAAAGCAGGGCGCGCCAGGGCGTCGCGACCGGCAGCAACGCCCTGCCGAGCGGCTCCAATCGACGCCAGAGCGGATCGCCGACGCGCTCCACCAGCGCCAGGACAGGAAGCCAGCCGGCAATGTAGAGCCCGATCGCCACGGTCACGACAGCTGCCAGCATGCGCAGCAGCCATACCGCCCAGCCGCCGCCGTCGACCGCCAAGACGACCGCACCGAGCCAGCCGAATACGGCTCCCGCCAGCGCGTAGCTCAAGACCCGGCCGAGGTTGTAGGCGAGCAAGTATGCAAGCAACAGCGGCGCGGACGCGCGGGCATGCGCAGGTAGCGTGAAAGTCAGCGCGCCGATGATGCCGCCGCACATGCCGAGGCAGTGCAGCGCGCTCAGCAGACCGACGACCGGGGCGATGAGGTAGGCGGTATTCAATCACAGACACTCGACAAAAGACGTTCGGGAGCAGCTCCGTTGGATTTTCTGAAGGCCTATCTGGACTACGCGATCATCGGCGTACTGGGCTTCATGAGCTTCGTCATGATCGCATATGTGATCGAGCGCTACGTTTATCTCGCGCGCGTCGACACCGGCGCATTCGAGAATGCGCACGACCTCGACATCGCGCTGACGCGCCACCTGACCGTGATCGCCACCATCGGCGCGAACGCCCCCTACGTGGGTCTACTCGGCACCGTACTCGGCATTCTGATCACCTTCCACGACATCGGTCAGGGCGGCAGTCTCGAGACCGGCAGCATCATGCTCGGCCTGGCGCTGGCGCTGAAGGCAACGGCGCTCGGGCTGGTCGTGGCGATTCCGGCGATCATCTTTTACAACGCCCTGCTGCGGCGCGTGGAAGTCCTGACCGCGCGCTGGAAATCGCAGCGTCTGAGGGACGGCGCGCAATGAAGCGAATGGACAGCATCAACGTCATCCCCTTCATCGACATCATGCTGGTGCTGCTTGCCGTCGTTCTGGCCACGGCGACATTCATCGCCGAGGGCCGGCTCGATATCGCGCTGCCCGAGGCCGAGCAACGCCCGGGCGAGGCACCCGCGGCGCCGGTCGAGATCGCCATCGATGCCGGCGGCGCGCTCTACTTCGACGCCGTGCCGATCGACCTCGATGACCTCGAGGCAAGGCTCGATCGCCTGGACACCGCCACCGCGGTTGCGCTGCGGGTCGACAAGACCGCCGAGTTCGGCGCGTTCGTTTCCGTGATCGACCTGCTGCGGGCGCGGGGACTCGAGCGGCTCAACATCACCACCCGCACCCCTCGGCCGTGACCCGCACGCAGCGCTGCCCCGTTTGCGGGGCCCTTGGCTTCGGACTCTCGGCGCTCCTGCACGGCGGGTTGCTGGCGCTGTTGCTGTTGTTCGCTCCGCTGACGGCGCCGCAACCCGGCGGCGGAACCGAAACCGTCGCCGTCACCTTGGGCATGTTCGGCACTGACGACGCCGGCTCGGAGACCGGCCCGCACACCGACTCGGTTAGCGACTCGGATACCTCCGATATAGCCGACACCGCGCAGGACGAAGACACCCCGGCCCGCTCGTCCCCAGTCGCCGGCGAGTCGGATACCGTCGCGCTCGACGCCGTCGACCCGTCCGTATCGCAAGACGACGCGCCAGCGCCATCCGCAACGGACGGCGATGCCGATGCAGCGGACAAAGCGCCGGCGTCGAACGGCGCAGACAATCAAGCGAGCGCCGCGCCGCCGGCACCGGACGTCGCGGCCCCCGACCCCGCAGCCCCGCCCGCGCCGGATGGCGGGCAATCGCCGCAACCGCAAGCAACGCCCGCCACGCTCGCCGAAGCCGAGCGCAACCAGGCACCGAGCGAGGTCGCCGAGCCGCGGACCGAGCCGACCCCGGCCGCGAGCACCCGGCCGGCATCGAAAGCGGCGGTGCAGGCCGAAGCCGAGCACAAGCCGAAACCGGCAACACCGCCCGCGCCTGCGCCGAAAACGGCCGCGAAGCCCCAAGCCGAGCACAAGCCGAAACCGGCAACACCGCCCGCGCCCGCACCGAAGTCTGCCCCCGAGCCGAAGCCCGCCGCAAAGCCAAAGCCCGTCGCCAAGCCTACGGCGAAGCCGAAGCCTGCCGATCAACCGCGCGCGAGCACCCGCACGGCGAAGACCGCGGCGGCGCAACGGCCAAGCGCCGCAGCGGGAGATCCGCGCGGCACAGCCGCCCGAGCGGCCGCCGCCGGCGCACCGAACAAGGCCGAGCGCGGCACCGGCGGGGGAGCCGGCACGGGCGCGGGCATCGGCGATGGGCCTGTGTCTTCGGCCGCCCAGCGCAGCGCCGAGTATCGTTATCTGAAGGAATTGCAGCGGGCGATCTCGCGCCGGCGCTATTATCCGAATGCGGCCCGGCGCAGCGGGCTCGAAGGGACCGCCAAAGTGCAGTTCACCATCGCTTCCGATGGCGGCTTCAGCGGCATCGGCGTCTCCGTCAGCTCGGGCTCGCGGGAGCTCGACGACGCGGCGCTGACGACAATCCGCCGTCTCGGTCGCTTCAAGCCCATTCCGCTCAAGGTGGGCCGCAACCGCTGGACGGTGCGCGTACCCATCGTCTACCGACTCAACTGAGCCGGCCGCCGTAGGGCAGCTCGGCTATTTCGGTCGCCGACGGCCGCCCGCATATGGAAACCCGGCAACCGCGCTGAACGAGGAGTATCCACATGGCAGCACCAGACCTAGAGCCCATCCGCGCCCTGCAGGAAGAGCTCAACGCACACCCCATCTACGGCGCCATCGAGAGCATCGAAGACCTGCGGGTATTCATGTCGCACCATGTCTTCTCGGTCTGGGACTTCATGTCGCTGATCAAGTACCTGCAGCACGTGGTCGCACCTACGAGTACGCCCTGGATGCCGCATGGCGACCCCGGTGTGCGCTACTTCATCAACCAACTCGTGCTCGAAGAAGAATCCGACTGTATCGAGACGCCCGACGGACCGCGCTACAGCAGCCATTTCGAGTACTACTGCCAAGCCATGAACGAGATCGGCGCAGACGGCGACGCCCCGGTCCGCTTCCTTGCCTCGGTCCGGCGGGACGGCCTCGACGCCGCGCTTTACTCCGACGCGGTGCCGGTTCCCGCGCGCTATTTCACCGAGACGACCTTCTGCTTTCTCCGCGAGGACAAGCCGCACGCCGCCGCCGCGGCGCTGGCCGTGGGCCGCGAGCGCGTCATTCCGGACATGTTCCGGCGGTTGATCGACGCCATGGGCATCGGCCCCGATGCCGCGCCGGCCTTCCATATCTACCTGCAGCGCCACATCCATCTCGACGAGGACTTCCACGGGCCGCTGTCGATGCAACTGCTCGACAGCCTGTGCGGCGATGATCCGAAGCGCCTCGAAGAGGCCGCAACCGCCGCCGAGGAGGCGATCTGCGCCCGCATTCGCTTCTGGGACGGGGTGCTCGAGGCGATCCGGGCCAATCGCGGCTGAGTGCGCTCCGATGAGTCGCAAGGTTGACCTGCCCGCGGCCGAGGAAGCAAGCAGACTCTGGCTGGGCACTTTCCACGGCGTGCTGTCGACGCACTCGGAAAGCGACCCCGGTTATCCGTTCGGCTCGGTGGTGCCCCACTGTGTCGACGGCAACGGACGGCCGTTGCTGCTGCTGAGCCGCCTCGCGCAGCATACCCGTAACCTCGCGTCGGACCCCCGCTGCGCATTCACCATCTTCGACAACGACGGCGGCGATATCCAACAGGGCCTGCGCCTCACCTGCATGGCCGATTGCCGGCCCATCGACGATGCGGACAGCTTCGAAACTTACTGCCGGCATTTCCCCCGCGGGCGCTTTTACGCGGGCGAGCTCGACTTTCGGCTCTATCGCTTGGAACCGCTGCGTTTTCACTTCAACGGCGGCTTCGCGACCGCACGCTGGCTCGGCAGCGACCGCATCCTGGTCTCCATGCCTTTCGATGCGGAACGTCCGGACGATCTGCTCGCCCAGCTAGCCGGGGCGCATGCGGACTGGCTGGCCGCGCAACGCCCGGCGGACTGCGACGAGCCGACGCTGTTGATCGCAGCGGATCGCTGGGGCGTCACGCTGCGCTGCGGCGAGCGACTGTTTCGGCGCACGGCCGCGCGGGCGATGACCAAGCGCGCCGATCTGCACGTCGCCATTGCCGAGGATCGGCTGCAGTGATAGCCAGCCGCAAAACATTATTGCGTAGAGGGTAGAATGCCGGGACCTTCAACCTCATTGAAGAGGGCTGGAAAGCACATTTTTGATAGCGAAATAACGCGGAAGAGGTCAGATCATGGTTGTTAGTGTACCCCTGGACGGAGAAGGCTTTCTGGTAAACCGGGACGATTGGAGCGAAGAAGTCGCCGTCGAGCTCGCCAAAACGGACGAGTTCGAGATGACCGAGCAGGTCATGGGCTTCATCCGCGAGGCCCGGGCGATGTACGACAATGACGGTGTCGTGCCGCCGATCCGCATCTTCGCGAAGAAGCAGGGTGTCAGCACCAAAGAGCTCTACGCAATCTTCAAAAAAGGCCCGATGAAACTGATCTGCAAGTGGGGCGGCCTCCCGAAACCCACGGGCTGTGTATGACCGGCAGTCGACTCGGGCCCGCTTCGGGTCCCTTTCCGACTTGCCGTATCGGCGATCCGGCCGCGCCGTCGCGGCCATCAACAGGAGAAAGTGAAAGATGTCCGGCGTTTTGAAGACGAAAGGCGATCCGCTGTGGAAACGCAAAGATGATCCCGGCTATCGCGTCGGTTGGCGCAGCAAGGCGAAATTCGAAAAGGGCCATCTCGACGGCGAGATGACTTACGGTGAAGCGGAGAAGAAGGCCGCCGAGCTCGCCGCGAAGGACACGGAGAAGACCTACTACCCCGAGCTGATCATCATCGAGGACAGTGCTGCCTGAGCTCGGCCGAAAGCGCCTCGAACGACGATCGTCGAGGCATCGGAAACCGCGGCCGAGGTCGGACCGACGCCGCGGGCCACCCGACAACCCGCACCAAGCACGCTCGCCCGTCGGCATACGGCCTCCCGCCGATTCATCCAGGCTCCGGCTCACCCGGCGCTTGTGCCTATGCGTCCGAGGCACTCGGAACCCCCTCGCTGTCCTGCCACGGCATCCGGCGCAATCCTGCGCCAACGATCATTCTTCAGGCTTCGTCAATGAATATTGCCCCGTGGGCGTGCTTGACCCGCCTCGCGCTGGCCGGCAAATGCCCAGACGCGCCAGGCCGCCTTCGCACGGGCCCGTCGCCTGCTTGACGAATCCCGTGCCGTCCCGTTCGCGCTGCCTGTAGGCAGATCGACGGGCGGCGACCGTTGCCGGCATCGTGCGCCCGCGGCGGACGCAGGCGCCGTCGCCGCGCTGTGAAGCATTGCGGTTCGCGGCCGGGCCGTGCAGCATACGCCGACCCAAGAGCACGCCTCTGCAGTGTATCGATGCAAGCGACCGAAGAAAAAAGATCCCCGACTTCCCGTGCCTGCCCGTTCGCCCGCCGCCGAGTTGGCCGACGAACTGCCGCCTGCGGTGTACAGTGACGCATCGATGCCCGGTCCGTTGACTTCGACGCCTGCGCCTTTGCGCACGGAAAGCCGCCTTGCGCCGGATCCCCCGGCATCGCCCGATCGTCGACACCGACGCCAGTCGCCGCTTCCGCGAGGCATTGTTGCCGCGCTAGCGGGACTTTGGACGTTTGCCGGACCGGCCTCGGGCGCCGCCGAGCCACAAGCGGCCGGCCAAGGCGACGCCCTCGGCAGTATCTGCCTGCTGCTGCTTGCAGCGGTGGTGGCGCTGCTGCTGCGTAATCGGCACTTGCGCAGAGCCATCGAGCAGGACAAAGGCCGCGGCGCGCCGCCGGCCGACTTGGCGTCACTCGAGGCCGAGGTCCGCGAGCGCACGGCGGCCCTGCGCCGCGCACGCGACGACGCGGAGGCCGCAAGTCATGCCAAGTCCGAGTTTCTGGCCACCATGAGCCACGAGATCCGAACGCCGCTGAACGCGGTGATCGGCATGACGCATCTGGCGCTGAATGGCGAGATGCCGGCGCGCACCCGCGGCTATGTGGGCAAAGCCCACAAGTCCGCGAAGACGCTGCTCGCTATTGTCAACGACATTCTGGACATCTCGAAGATCGAGGCGGGCAAAATGACGCTCGAGTCGGCGCCGTTCCGGCTCGAGGATGTGATGGAGCGTCTGGCCGACACCATCGCGCTGAAGGCCGAAGAGAAAGGTTTGGAGTTGCTGTTCGACAGCGATTTAGATGTCCCCACGGCGCTGATCGGGGATCCGCTGCGGCTCGGTCAGGTTCTGATCAACCTCGGCAACAACGCCGTCAAGTTCACCGACGAGGGCGAAATCGTCGTCCAGGTTCGCCGTATCGCCGGCCAGGCATCCGATGTGGAGCTTCAGTTCTCCATCAGCGATACCGGGATCGGGCTATCGGACGCACAGCAAGCCGAGCTGTTTCAGGCCTTCTCCCAGGCCGACAGTTCCATCACGCGTCGATTCGGCGGCACCGGCCTAGGGCTCGCGATCTCCAAGCATCTCACGGAAATGATGGGCGGGCGCATCTGGGTCGAGAGCACGCCCGACGCCGGCAGCGTGTTTCACTTCACGGCACGATTCCAGGCTCAGGCCGCCGAGTTTCCCGTCGCCACCCCGGACACCGTGGGCGAGAAGCGCCGCGTGCTGGTGGTGGACGACAACGAGACGGCCCGCAGGATCCATGCAATGATCGCCGAATCAGTCGGCCTGCGCGTCGACAGCGCTGTCGACGGTGCCGCTGCGATCGATGCCGTGATCGCGGCCGAGCGCGAGGGTGATCCGTATCACTTGGTCCTGATGGACTGGCGGATGCCCGGGATCGACGGCCTGACAGCGGCCCGCGCCATTTCGACCGAGGAGACACTCGCGCAGAAGCCGCGCGTCGTGGTTATCAGCGCATACGGCCACGAGGAAGTGGCCGATGCCACATCCGATCTGGCCATTGCCGGCTGCCTGACCAAGCCGATCACGGCCGCGGCCGTGCTCGACGCACTCGATTCACCCGCCCAGTCAGCGGGGCCGGACAGCATGATGCCGATTATCCGACAACAACCGGACCCGACCGATGTGGAGCAAGTGCGCCACGCGCATCTGTTGGTGGTGGAAGACCACGCAATCAATCAGGAATTTATGGTCGAGATCCTCTCCGCCCACGGCGCCTACGCCGATGTGGCCGCGAACGGGCGCGAGGCCATCGACAAGGCATCGTCCGGCGCCTACGACGCCGTGCTGATGGATATCCAGCTGCCCATCATGGACGGATACGAGGCGGCGCGGGCCATGCGCGACAAGCCGGCGCTGGCCGAGATCCCGATCATCGCCATGACTGCCAACGCGATGCCGCGCGACCGCGAGCGCGCCGCCGATGCCGGCATCAACGACTTCGTGACCAAACCCATCGACGTCCGCGCCCTGTTCGCGACGCTGGCTCAGTGGATCGGCCCCGACGGTTGGACCGCACCGATGCGCCCGCCGGTGCTGTCGTCGACGCTGGAACCGGACGGGCGCTTCCGATCGAGCCTGCATCCGCTGCCCTCCGCGGCCGCGCCGGCGCGCGAGCAGACAGTGCTTTACCGCTCGATGCTGACTCGCTTTCGGACGCAGTATCTGGACTTTCCGGAGCAGTTCCAAAAGGCGGGGGACGACGGCGGCCCCGACAGCCAGAAGCAGTTGGCGCGGGGTCTTAAGGGCGTGGCCGACAATCTCGGGGCGAGCCGCGTCGCACGTGCCGCCGAGCAATTGGAGACAGCTTGCACGCAAGACGCCCGCCCGGAGCGCGTCGAGCGGCTGCTCGAGCGGATCACGGCCGAACTGCACCGCTTCGCCGGCAACCTAGAGGAAGCCGAGCGTTGCGACGAGTCCGGCGACCCGGTGCCGACGGCGACTCCGGCGATGTCCGCCAGCGATTTCCATCAGGCGCGTCTGCTCGCCGGACAACTGCAACGACTTCTGGAAGACAACGACGCGGAGGCTCTTTCCGCCGCCGCGGCGCTGGCGGACCTGCTCGGGCGCGAGCGCGATCTCGGCAAGAGCGCCCGGACCTGCAGCGAGCGCGTACAGCGCTTCGAATTCGCCTCGGCGCAGAAGGCCCTGGCATCGATCATCGCCGAGTTGGAGCGCCTGCAGGCCTAAGCGCCGCCGGCAGCCATTCCCGGCGCATCGCCGCCTGGGGCGAATCGCGAATCACCGCGCCGTGCCGAAACCTTCATCCTCGGTGTGAGGCGGGACAGGTAATCCGGCCAACTGCATGCCCTGGAAGACAGGGCCTCCGGGAAACAGCCGTCGCAGGTGGCGGCGGCCGCCCCGGTCGGCGAAATGGGCATCGAGCCGATCGCCGAGATCCCGCCCACTCTCGGCCTGGCCATTGGTCCGATAGAGCTCGCGCAGGAGCTCGATCACCTCCCAGTGCTCGTCGGTCAGCTGCAGGCCCAGCGCTTGGGCCTTCTCCCGGGCAACTTCCGGGCTCCACTCGGCGAGGTCACGCTCGCGGTCCGCCTGCACCGGACTCGAGGTGTCGGGATTCTCGATGACTTGCTTGATGTCGGCCATGGTGGGTCTCCTTGGAGGCCGCAACGCCGGGCGTCCCCACGAAGCGGTCGTCGGTATGGCGCCGGCGCGGCAACCAGTGTCGGGTGTAATGCCCCGACGGCGGCTCGGATGGACCGCGACACGCCGTCGGGCAGCGGCCCGCCGCGCCCCGCGCGGGCCTCGTCGACTTTATGAAGCAGACTTGATGCCAGCGGCCGAGCGCTGCGGGGAGCCGTGACGGGGGAGGAAACGCCGATGGCGGAGACGGTCCACAGAGCGCGGTGACTGGCTGCCGGGGGCCGATGGTCGAGCGCAAACAGGTGCAGTCGGCACGGCCCGCCGACGAAGCTCAGCTCGCCTTCGGCAACTTGCTCGCAACCTGCTCCGGGGTCGCCGGGCGCCCGAGGGCGTCGTAACAGACACCATCCGACAGTGCGATCAAATCGCCCTCGCCCAGCGGTTGCCACAGCTCATCGGTCAGCGGCACACTGGCCACCAGCGCCACGTCTTGGCGGATCGTCTGCAGCGTGACGCCGGAATCCTCCAACTCGGGCGGAGTGCGCCAACAATAGCGCTGCAGCAAGTAGAGACCGGGCGCGGCGAGCTCTCCACTACGTTGGGTACGTCGGTCGGCGAACACGAAGATCGCGTCGGAATCGGCGTAGATGAAATTCGCGGGGCCGAGCTCACGCAACTGCTCGCCGAAGTCGGCGATCACGGCCAAGCGCTCCGCAAGCGGCGGCACGCAGACCCCTGGTGTCCCGTGCCAAACCGGCGCGAGCCGAGCCAGCAGTGAACAGAACGCATGCTCGGAATCGGAATCGCCAACGGGTCGAAAACACCCGCCCGCGTGCCCGAAGCCGTCCGAGAGCCTGAATTCCACCAGCGCCGGCAGATCGCCGTTGTGGGCGAAGACGTGCATGTGGCCGCCGAGCTCGCGGGCATAGGGCTGCGTATTGCGTAACGAGCGATCGCCGAAAGTGGCCAGACGCACGTGCGAAAGCGCCATGCGCGTGCGCAGTCCACCTCGTTCCATCAGCTGCATCAACGGGCTCTCGCTCGCCGCCATGGGCTCGCGCAGCAACAGGCAGTCGCGCCCCTCGTAGGACGCGAGTCCCCAGCCGTCCCGGTGCGGACCTTCGGCACCGCCGCGGCGGGCGAGACGCTCCAAAGAGAAGCCGAGCGTCGCCGGGACGCGGCTCGACATCGCAAATAATTCACACATCGGCTAGGGCGCCTCGCGGGGCGCGGCTTAGGTGGCGGCAACCAGGAACGGCTGCTGCGCTCGAGGGCCGACGCCGGAAAACGCCCTCCCGGACGGCCTTTTATCCAAGCATTGTCCGACAATTTCATTGCCGACAACAATGATTTCCGGAAGCGGGTGGCTGGAGACGCCCTAGCGGATCAGGTTGCCCTGCTCACGGCTAGTGGGGGGCACTTGCCGGCCACCTTTCCATGTAGGCGTGCATCACGTCCTTCACCGCGTCGGGTACATTCTGGAACGCCGCTTGGCGCATGCCGTCGGCAAGGAAACCCGGCATATCGTAGGGGAGCCGCCGACCCATCCTCTCGAAGGTTCGCTCCATGAGCTTCGGGTCAAGCGATCGGGTCGCCGCGATGCCGGCGTTGAGATTGATGACGCGCCAGGGACGCCAAGCGTCGGCGCGGTCCTCGTCCAACTGTAACCTCACCGAGGCCGCCTCGATCACCTCCTCCATGAGCTCGCACAGGGCACCGAGATGATCTGGGGCGCGCGTGGCGTTCACGATCAAACCGAAACCGTCCGCGGTACCCTCCAAGTTCTCAATGGTTGCGCCACGGCGAGCGACCCAGACCCCCATGGAGGCAAACATGCGCGCAACCGTATCGCGCTTGTCCATGATCTCCACTTTGCGCACGAGAAAAGCGAGACGGTCAAGCAAGTCCAAGCCGTAGGCACAAAGCTCATCGAGTTGCTCCTGATCCAGCGCGACTGCACCGCTTTCCACGGCCCCGGCGATCTCGAAGAAGTCCGACAACGCGCGCGCGAGGGCTAGTGGGCCGGACGGGTCTTCCATCACCTCCTGCGCTTCGTCGCTCTTGGCCAGCACCGCCTGCGTTACTTCCAATGCGAGTGCAGAGATGGCATCGTTCTCGATGACGAGTAGATTGGTAGACAAGAGGAATCACCTGCAAAAAGAACGAAGGAAGGTAGCGTATCCGAGGCCGGTCGGAGCGCCGCGTTGCGCACTCGCCGCGTACCGTTGGGATGCTCCACCGGTGTTTCAATCGGGACGTACCGCAGAACGCCCGGTACCGACCAGCCATCGAGCCTTCCCGTCCACCGCCTACGAATCCCCGTCAAAACCGGTCACGCCGAGGCACCGGCTATTGCCTCCGAGACCGGCCGCCAAAATCTAAGGTCACACCATCAGCGTTTCTTTCAGCCAGCCATCCTTATCGGAGACCCCTATGACGGAAGTCAGTACAGACAGCATTGCCGACGGCAAGTACGTCGAGCTCACCTACCTCGTGCGCGACAGCAAGACCGGAGACGTCCTCACCGAAGTCTCGCGCCCTCTCAACTACGTTCACGGGGTGAATGAGATCTTGACACCGACCATCACCCGGGAGCTCCAGGGTAAGACCGCGGGAGAACGGGTCGACCTGCTTGTGGATTGCAACGAGGTCTACGGGCCGAGAGACGAGTCACTCGTCATCACCGAAAAGGTCGCTGTCGTGCCGCGCGAATATCGCCAAGTCGGCAGCCAGATCTTGATGGAAAACAATCTGGGTCAAATGAAGAGTTTTCTGGTCACGAAGATCGAAGGCGACAAGATCACTTTCGACGGCAACAACCCGCTGTGCGGCAGGGAAGTCATCTACCAGGTCAAGATCCAGATGGTCCGCGATGCGACCGCCGAAGAAAAAGAGTACGGCGGCAAGGTCGAGGCCGGCCCCGAGGCGTGAGTGTCATTCAAGTGCCAGCCACGAGGACGTGTCCGAAAACATCGACGGCGCGCTTTCGTTGCGGTCTTCGCGGGCGAGGAGCTTCATCATCCCTCGCCCGTTCGCCCTTTAGGGGGGCCCGGAGGTTGCAGACATCAAGCAAACCTCCGCCCCGCCACTCAGGGCTTTTTCGGCGTCTTGTACTCGACTTCTTTCTGAAGATTGTCCCAGATCGTCTGATATCCGACGAAGCCCTTTTCATTGGGCTCCATTTGCTTGGTCCGGTAAAAACGCACCTTGCCTTCCGGAACTTTCGGTCTGCTCTTCGGCTGCTCGCTCATAAGTCACCTTCTCTAGACGTGCCACTGTGTGGACTGAGTAGGAGGCGCCGGCCAACAAGGCGGGCGCCCGCTTGGAGTAGCGAATGTCAATACTTCGTCGGACCCGAGCCGGCACATTCGAGAATGACTCGGGCGCGGCTCCGGACCGGCAAAGTGCTCCCCGGCAAATCCAGTCGAGGATTGCGATACTCGCGTGATCATTTGCTACGCTGTTGGGCCAGACTTTGCAGCACCTCATACACGAATTCATGCGTGTATGAGTTTTCACCGCAGTGAGTCAACTCGTCATCCGAGGTCCGGAACGTCAGGTACGGATGCACTTCGGTTCCATTGACTTCGATCGCCGACGTATCATCGAGGGTGCTGGCGACACTGAACGCAATGCTCGCCGTGGCTTCTTCCAGCTTCTCGCCCTTCAAGCCCGCTTCCTGCAGCTTGACTCTGATACTCTGCACCAGTTCGCGGACCAGAATGGCCTGCTGTTCGTCAAATACTGTCGGGTCCAGGTTCAGCTGCATTCTCGTTCACCTTTGCCGGAAGCTTGCGCGCTTGCTCACGCAACGCGCGCTAAAGGGGTACAGGCTTTACGCCCTTAAGCTCGGGCCGTGATTCGATTTTGCCGCCGGCCGCTATCTCTGCTTCCGTCGCATCTCGAACGGTCAATATTTCGAGCTCAAACACCACTTGTCGACCGCACAGCGGATTGTTTCCGTCGACGGTCAGCGTCTTGTCGTCCATCCTGGTGACTACGAAGGTTCTTGTCTTGCCCTCGTCGTTTTCCATGACGATGCTGGTACCGATCTCTCTGTATTCTTCGGGGACATTCTCGATGTAGTCGGTCACGACGAGAGACTCGTCCCTGGGACCGAACAGCGCATTGCAGTCGAGCGAGACCGAGATCGTCTCTCCGACCTGTTTGCCCTCCAGTTCCGCCATGACTTGAGAGGACAGCACGTCGTTGACACCATGCACATAGCCCAACGGAAAATCCACGGCTGTCAGGACATTGCCGGACTTCTCGTCGACCACCCTGTACTTGAGCTCGACGTACTTATTGTGCTGAATTGTCTCACTCATGGCGCTAGAAGATGGATGCGGCGAAAATGCGCACCTCGCCCTTCTCGTAGCCGAGAACCATTCTTCCCAGCCACTCCCCTTCTTTCTGCGTGCTGCGGACGCGATACAGCGCGGTCACATGCTCGCCGCGACGAATAAGGCCGAGAAAGTCCCTTTCTTCGATCAAGTTCCGCGACAGTTCGCTGTGGGCAAACTGCTTGCCAAGTTCAACCTCATTTAAGCTAAGTAACAGCTCATACGAAAACTTTCTAATAAACTTACCGTATTGGCCCTTGTTCGAGTACTGAATCAACTCGTCCCAAAGCGGATGAGCGATCTCGAGAATTTCTTCGTCCGACTTATCGTTGATGTTCATTTCACATCGCCATCTTCAAGCGTCTTGATATTCGTAGCGAGCTGGTGCTTAAACCGGCGAGATCACAGCGATTGAACGGCTTTGATACGTGCCGTCTCTCCTGTATGGAAATTTCGCAGTCGCAACCCGGGATCCCGTTGCCCGACAAGCGTCGCGTTACGGGGCAAGGAAGCCGGGACCGAAGTCCCGGCTTCGGGTGCCGCCTACGCAGCCGCAGCCTCGGGCTTGTCTTCTACCAGATGGTAGCAAGGCGCCTTCTCCATCGTGTATTCCCCGGTCTCGGGATCACGACGGGACACCGTCAGCACATGCCAGTTCTCGTCGTCAACCCGCATCGCGTCACCGCGATAGTAGTAGCCGGGCCAGCGAGTCTCCTTACGGAACAGCGTGTGATGCATGACCGCCTCGGAGGTGAGGTGACGATGCTTCAGCTCCCAGGCACGCAGCAGCTCGTGGATGTTCTCCGCGGCAACCTTCTCGAGGTCCTCTTCCAGGAGCTTGAGCTTCTTCAGGCCGATATGCAGCAGCTTCTCGTTGGTCATGTAGTTGACCGTGACGCCGCCGCAATACTCGTCCATGAGCTTCTGCAGACGATCCAGACCCTGGCGCGGGTTGATGTAGTTCGGGTTGACCGAGCCGGCGGTGATCTCGTTGCGATAGATCTTGTAGTGCTCCATCGGCTTGTAGATCTCTTCCTTGCGGCGGTTGATCTGCGCATCGGAGACACGGATGCCCTCGCCCTTGCCGTCGTCGATATACTTGCAGGCCGCCTTGGCCGCAAGACGCCCTTCCGTGAAGGAGCCCGACGAGAAGGCGTGCGGGGTACCGCCCACGGCGTCGCCCGCACCGAACAGACCTTCCACGGTGGTCATGCGGTTGTAGCCCCAGTAGTACTCCGGCGGGGACAGGTCCTCGGGACCGGAGCACCAGGCGCCGCACCCGGTGGCGTGAGAACCCATGACATAGGGCTCGGAGGTCGTCAGTTCCGGGTTCTCGTACTTCGGATCGACGTCCGTCGCCGCCCACAACACGGCCTGACCGACGGTCATGCCCAAGAAGTTGTGCCAGCCGATCTCTTCGAGATGCGGATCCTGGAACGCCTCCATCGTCACCATGTGGATCGGGCCGCGACCTGCGTTCACTTCATTGATGAACGCGTGGTTACGCAGGCAGGTCGGAATCGGACGATGGGTGCGATGCGAAGCCTCGATGTCGAGGTAGCGCTTGCCGACCATTTCTTCCAGGGCCGGGAACCACTTGGACTCATACTCTTCGCCCAAGCCGTTCTGCGTATAGGTCTTCAGGTGCAGGAAGTACGCACCGACCGGACCGTAACCGTCCTTGAAGCGCGCGAGAACGATTCTGTTCTCCATCTGGGTCATCTTGGCGCCGGCGCCGATCATCAGGCCGTAGGCGGAACCGGAAGACCAAGGCGCGTACCAGACACGCCCGGCGCCCTCGCCGACGGAGCGGGGCTTGAAGATATTGGACGCACCGCCGGCGGCGACGACCACCGTCTTGGACTTGAACACGTGGTAGTTGCCGGTACGCACATTGAAGCCGACGGCACCCGCGACCCGGTTCTCCTTGGCTTCATCCATCAGCAGATGGGTGACGCAAACGCGGTTGAAGACCTGGTCGGCGGACTTCTTGGCGGCTTCGGCAACGATCGGCTTGTAAGACTCGCCGTGGATCATGATCTGCCAGCGCCCTTCGCGCTGGTAGGCGCCGGTCTTGGGGTTGCGCATCAGCGGCAGGCCCCATTCCTCGAACTGGTGCACGGTCGAGTCCACGTGCCGCGCCATATCGAATAGCAGATCCTCTCGGACCATGCCCATCAGATCAATGCGCGCGTAGCGAACGTGGTCTTCCGGATTGTTCTCGCCGAAGCGGGTGCCCATGTAGCAGTTGATTGCGTACAGACCCTGCGCGACGGCACCGGATCGATCGATGTTGGCCTTTTCGGCGACGACGATCTTTTTGTCTTTGCCCCAGTAGCGAGCCTCGAAAGCGGCGCCCGTACCACCTAGGCCTGCACCGCACACCAGGACGTCGATGCCGTCCTCAACGATTGTCTTGTAACCCATTATTCGTACACCCCAGTTTTCAGTTTGAGCCCGGCGGATTCGAGCGTGTGCAGACCACCGTCGTCGAACCGAAGGTACTTCGGCTCGTTGTACAAATATTCGCTGTCGCGCATTTCCTGACTGGGAGCCGGCGCGTCAGCCAGTTGCGGAATGTGCTTACCCCAAGGCTTGGTCGTGATCGGCGCCAGGAGATTCATGTCCTTCTCGCCGTTGCGGAAGATGATCCTCCAAGCAATGACGCCTTTCTCCTCGTCGCGACGGACGCGGACCGAATGGCCCAGCGGCGCGAAGTCCGCGTAGCCGCGGACATCGATGGCATTATGCGGACAAGCCTTAACGCAGGAGTAGCACTCCCAGCACATGTTGGGCTCGATGTTGTAGGCACGTCGGACCACCGGGTCGATGTGCATGATATCCGACGGGCAGATATCGACACATTGGCCGCAACCGTCACAGCGCGTCATGTAGACGAAGGTTGGCATATTCGGTTCCTCTTCGTGAGCTGAGCGATCAACTCAAATCAATAGTGAGACGGAGCTTCGCGCTTGATGCCGAGGCCCATGTTCGGCGGGTTGTCGCCCATATACTCCGGAATGTCCGGGTAGCGCTCTTTGCACTCGGCGCTGGACAAGTCCGGAATCTCGGGCAGCTTGTCGCGCGAGCCGTCCGCCACTGCCACTTTCTTCTGGAAGGCCGCCGCGGGCTTGAAGAACATGTGCGCGAACTTCGACCACAGAATGGTGCTGAACAGCGTGGTGGACGCGGCAATGAAGACAACGAAAGCGATGATCGTCAGCAGCGCGGTCGTGCCGGAGGCCGCCTGCAGGAAGGACCAGATCAGCGCAAAGGTCGCCATCAGCAGCAGCGAGACGATAAACAGGTCCGACTGGTGGACGTTGTACCACTCATTACCCTCGGAACGGACGTCGACGCGGATCTTGAACCAGAACCAGTAGCCGCCGATGCAGATAGAGAGTGCACCCAGGTGCCACAGCAAGGCGACCAGTCCGCCCGAGCTCTCGCCTTCCGCGACGGGCAGGCCGAAGATCATGATGGCGGTGGTCACGACGAAAAAGATGAAGCCGTACATCGTGAACAGATGCGAGACGCGCCGATCGCGATTCTCGAACTCGCCGGACATCAACACCTCGTTCGTCAAGGTGCTCACGGCAATGCCCATCTTTTCGCCGCCGGCCACCTTGCGGTTGGCGATCTTTTTCAGCGACTCCCCCTTCTCGAAGAAGTACTTGGCGCTCTTCTTGTGCACGACGTCGAGCAATGTGCCTCCGATGACCAGAAGGACCATCAGAACGACGTACGCCTGCATGACGCCCGGTTCGAGCGGAAGGTTCGCGGACAGAGCCGCGAAAGGGTTACTTGCGATCATTGGATGGTGACTCCACTAAGGGTGGTAACCTCGGCTACCTCAAGAAAACGGTGACCCGATCCGCCGCCGCATCAGGTCGACTGGCTCTGCAGAAGGAACGGATGTCCAAGCGCCCTACTGGGAATTTGGCAACTTTTCAGCGCCTCCCTCGCGACACCAGCAGTAGAGTATAAGCGTTTCAGTACATGCGTCGCGACTCATACATTTTCGGGCGGCATAACCGCTATTAATGAGCCAAGCGCGAACGCCAAAATCCCGTAGGCTCTTGACTGTTAATTATTTTTCTTGAGCTTTCGCCATTCCGTCGCCCATGCGCCTTCGGCGACGCCCCCCACGCGCGACCGCAGCGCGGAATCTCTCGAGGTCGATGCCCCCATCGGACGCGGCTGCGCCCGCGAGCGTCGCCACTTGCCGGGTGGCCGTCGAGCAAACCCGGATCCGATCGAAGCCGATAAGCGACCCCGGCCCGCCTCCGCACTCGACCCGCGCCGAAGGTTTCGGCGCGGCCCGGGATCGACCTGCTTGCCCCGGGCTCAGTCGGCAAACGGATCGTCGGACAGCAGACCGGTAATCAGCGGAGCGTAAGTCAGTACTGCACCCTGCAAGACGCCGAGACTCTCGAACGCCTCCGAGAGCCGCGCCAGCAGCGCATCGTCATGCGGCTTCTCCGCGAGCTCGCGCAAAACGGCAGCCAGTGGCGCAAGCTTCTCGGAAGCAACGTATTGCTCCAGCATCAAGAGCGATTCCTCGATTTGCGCCGCGTCGATACGGTGATCAGTTTCGGTCATTTTCGAGTGTGCACTCGCTCACTTTGCTTACAACACCTTGCATTGCCGCTACGCGCCGCATCATCGGACTTCGCTTCTCGAAGCATTTTCGCCAGCTTGCCGCTGCCCGGGAGTAACCATCGAAGCCAAGCGGCGACGGCGTCACTGGTATAGGACACCGTCCCGGCGCCCCATCGCGTAGGGCGTCTCTCCCGCCGCCAGCCGAAGCCGGGCTTCGACCCGGATCTTATCCATGACATCGTTATCGGCGATTTCCGGATAAAGCGGATAGAAGCGCGCCACGTCCAGCGCGTTCGCCTTGGCCGCCAATTCCATTCGACGCCGCTCCTCCCGACCGACTCCGTGCAGCATCAACAAACGGGGGGCTTGGCGTTGCAGATAGCGTTGACAGAGGTCCCGGTGCTCGTCGCTTTCCCAATCCTCGCGTATCAGGAATGGCGGAAAATCCTCGCTCTCGCTGTACCTGCGCGTGAACCATCTTGCCCTGGGCTTGGAGCCGGCGCGTTCGGCCACGCATCGTTCGAATCGGTAGTTCACCGGCCCATAGCATCTACTGCGCTCGGCCTCACTCGTTTCGATGGGCATTACGGCGGCCGGCAGCGCGGTCCAATCGGTAAGTTTCGGAAACGACGACATCTGCGACGCATCGACGCAAGAAAAAATCAAAGCGAGTGGCGAGTCGTCTTTCGGGTCGAGGAGCCAGTATTCATAGCGATCCGCGGCCTCGAACGGCAGCCGGGCGCCCAGCAAAAATCTCGCCAATTCGAGGATGCGCTGATCGACCTGGCCATCGTCGTTGGCGGGGTTTTCGAGCACCCGTTGGAGATCGCAATGCCTGATGTGCGCCGCCCTGGTGAAGCGGCCCTGCTGCCGATGGGTGCTCGCATTGCCGCCGCGGCCGTTTGCATAGATAAACTGAAACTCCCATAAATCCCCATCCATCGAGAGCGCCCGCGCATCATCGGATTCGGCGATCTGCACTTGAGCCGAGTACGGCTGCAAGACACGTTGAGAGTGGGCTTGGATCATGGTCCAGGGATCGCAGTGGCAGAGACGCGGCGGAAAGGGAGATGCCGCGCGCGGCAAGCGCCGCACCCGATGGCGGGCGCACGGCGCGCGGTCACCGACCAATCACCTTAAGCGATGGTGCGGATTTTGTTACCGTACAGATAATGTGACTATGTTGCCCGGCCGCGGGCCGACACATCCGACGGACAGGAAATCCACGCGCCGCTGACGCGAGTTTCCGATGGCGTCCCGACCCGGGGCTAGCGACGGCCCGGGGGCCGGTCAAGTCTTCGCTGCAAGGCCGCCGGACCCGGCACGCCGTAAAGAAGCGATCGTCGGCGAGCGACGATCAAGGCGATTGCACGGAGCGGCGCACGGGGCGGGCGACGCCGCAGACGGCGCCCTGTCGCGATGAAGGCGTCGTTTGCAGCGCCAGGGCGAAACGGTTTCGATGCGAACGCCTGCAGAGGCGGTGCGCCATGATAATGACGCAGGTACAGCTCGCGGGTAGGCTGCGGAGACCCCTATAACAGGTCGCTTGTGCCATCCCGTCGTGCTGGTCCGGTGGCGGATGACGACCGCAGTCGGCACAGGCGCGGGTCCGGAGTGCTTTCGCGGGCACCCGACGCGGCCACCCCGGCAGGAGCCGACGCCCCGGTAGCGGAACAGACGACAATGTTGCACTGACTCGACCGGGACTTGCCGCATCGCCCGGTCCCATCGGATGCCCTACCCCGCATGGACCCGAAATCCTTCCTTCACTCCGCCGTGCTGTTGCTGGTCGCCGCCGCCTTCGCGGTCGCCCTGTTCCGGCGCTTCGGCCTCGGCTCGATCCTCGGGCTGCTGGTCGCCGGTGTCCTCATCGGACCGCATACGCCGGGCCCGTCGGTGACGAGCAATGTGGATGACCTGCGCCATTTCACCGAGTTGGGCGTTGTCCTGCTGCTGTTCGTCATCGGTCTCGAGATGCACCCGCGGAGGCTCTGGGAGATGCGCCGGACGCTGTTCGGGCTCGGCTCCCTGCAGATCCTGATCACCGGCGTCCTGCTGACGCTCTACTTCCGCTGGTTCGTACCCGACTGGCCCGTTGCCGTCCTGTTCGGGCTGAGCATGGCCCTGTCGTCGACGGCGTTGGTTATGCAAAGCCTCTATGAGAAGGGCGAAATCGTTACTCGGCACGGCCAGACCGCGTTCGCCATCCTGCTGATGCAGGATCTGGCCGTCGTGCCCATGATCGCGCTGCTGCCCATCATCGCCGACAGCGGGCCACTGCCGTCGGACCTGCCGCTGCGGGAGCAATTGACCACCGTCGGCGTCACGCTGTTCTGTGTCCTGGCCGGCGGGCGCTGGGTGGTGCCGAAGGCCTTGGATCTACTGGCACGCCAGTACAATCGCGAGGCATTTTTCCTGGTCGTGATGGCCGCGGTGCTGCTCGCCGCCTGGGCCATGGAGACTGCCGGCATGTCGATGGCGCTCGGCGCGTTCCTGATGGGCATGATGCTGTCCGGATCGCGCTACAGCGTGCAGATTCAGGCCAGTGTCGAGCCTCACAAGGGGCTGTTGATGAGCCTGTTCTTCGTGGCCGTCGGCATGTCCGTGGATGTGGGCATCCTGGCCGCGCAGCCCTTCATCTTCGCGCTGCATGTGCTGGCGCTGCTGCTGATCAAGCTCGGCGTGGTCTACGCGCTTTGCCGGCTGTTCGACAGCGACAAGCGCACCTCCGTTCGCGTGGCGTTTATGCTGGCGCAGGCGGGCGAATTCGGCTTCGTGCTGTTCGGAGCCGCGAAGGCACTCCAGGTGGTCGACGACGGCGTCTTCGCGATGGCCGTCGCGGTGATCTCGCTGAGCATGCTGCTGGCGCCGCTGATGGCTCGCCTCGGAGCCCATGCCGCGACACGCAAGACGGATCCGCAAGACGGGGTGCACGACGTTTTTCAATACAGGCCCGACGCCGGCGACAGCGGCGACGAAGCGCCCCGCGTCGTGATCGCCGGTTACGGACGGGTCGGGCACACCATCGGCGCCGTGCTGTCGAGCCACGGCATTGCCTACGTTGCATTCGAATCCGATCCGGTACTGGTGGCCCGATGGCGCAACGACGGTTACCCGGTCTTCTACGGCGACATCTGCGATCCGCACCTGATCGACGCGGCGCGGGTGGAGCGCGCGCAACTCGTGGTGCTGACAATCGACGATCAACGCGCCGCGATTACCGCGACGCAGCTGATCCGCGCCCGCTCGCCGGACATCGCCATTGTCGCCCGCGCCCGCGACCTGGCCACCTGCGACGCACTGTTCCGCGCCGGCGCAAGCAAAGCGTTTCCGGAGGCGGTCGAGGCCAGCCTGAGGCTCGCGGCGGAAACATTGGAAGGCCTGGGCATCCCGCAAACCGAGGCCGAGCACGTCGTCAGCGATGCCCGCGGCGCCGACTACGCCATGGTGCGCTCGCAGTTCGAGTTGGTTCACGGTGCCGGCAACGAGTCCGGCGCCGGCAATCGCACCGACCGCTCCGACGGCCAGCCTTCGCGCTGAATCGCAATGCCGCGTCTGCGCCCGCGTAGAACAGCCGGCGCGCCCGATGTCCGGATCGACCAGGCGGATCCCGCCGCAGCAACGCCGTCGCTTCGCGTTGATCGGGGAGCGGCGAGCGAAGCGGGCTCAGGCGTCGGGGATGTCGATCACCGCGTGCAGCGCGGCGGTGTCTTTGTAGCGCTGCTGCTGCTCCGGCGTGGCTTCCTGCTGGTACTCGGCTTTCCACTGCGCATAGGGCATGCCGTAGACGGCCTCGCGGGCGTCGCCGTCGGTCATCTGCACGCCGCGCTCGCGCGCGGCGGCCAGGTACCATTTGGACAGGCAGTTGCGGCAGAAGCCGGCCAGGTTCATCAGGTCGATGTTCTGCACGTCGGTGCGGTTTTGAAGGTGCGCCACAAGACCACGGAAGGCGGCGGCCTCGATTTCCGTGCGGGTTTTGTCGTCGATCATGGGATTCGGCGGCGGTCGGTTGTCACTGTAGCGCAGAGACATTTGGGCACCCGCCGGCGATGCAACATGCACCGGCTGCCGTCGCGCCGACCCGCACCGTACATCGCCGGCGGCAGCGGCATAGAGCGCCGGACAAGCTCGGGGCCCGCCCGGCGCTTGTCGCCGATTCAACTTCAGGTCTCGCAGAGACTGTTGCGGGGCTCCGCATCGACCGCCGGGTGGAGCGTGATGCGCAGGTCGGGGCCAACGCGACGGACATCGGCGATGCGCAGGGCGATGCGCTGGGCCATGGCCTCGATGCCGGGCAAACGGAACAGGCCGCGGGCGGCATCGCCCATCAGGTGCGGCGCCTGGTAGATCAGCAACTCGTCGACTAATCCGGCCTGCATCGCGGCACCGGCCAGTGTCGGCCCTGCCTCGATCAGCACCTCGTTGATCTCGCGCTCCGCCAGATAGCACAGCAGCACGTGCAGATCGACGCGGCCCTGCTCGTCGGCCGGGAAGACCTGCACCTCGGCGCCGGCGGAGTTGGCGCGGGCGATAGCGCGCGGGCTGTTTTCGCACGTGGCGATCAGCGTCGCGCCGGGCAGGCTCAGCATGCCGGCGTCCAGCGGCATGCGCAGCCGGCTGTCGACGACGACCCGCAGCGGCTGGCGCGGCGGCTCCTCCGGCCACAGGGCCGGGAATTCATCGCGGCCGAGCCGAACATTCATGGAGGGATTGTCGGCCAGCACGGTGCCGATGCCGGTCACGACCGCGGAGGAGCGTGCCCGCAACCGATGGACATCACGCCGGGCGTCGTCGGAGGTAATCCATTTGCTCTCGCCGCTGGCCATGGCCGTGCGCCCGTCCAGGCTTGCGGCCAGTTTGCAGCGCACGTAGGGTAGCCCGCCGCGCATGCGCTTCTCGAAGCCGGGATTCAGTGCCCTCGCCGTCTGCTCCAGCACGCCGGTGCGCACCTCGACGCCGGCCGCCGCCATGCGGCTGAGACCACGGCCCCGCACCAACGGGTTCGGATCCTCCATGCCGACGACGACGCGGGCAACGCCCGCCTCCAGCAGCGCATCGGTGCAGGGCGGTGTACGACCGTGATGGCAGCAGGGCTCGAGCGTGACATAGGCGGTGGCGCCGCGGGCCAGCTCGCCGGCGGCATCGATGGCGTTGCGCTCGGCATGGGGCTCGCCGGCGCGGCGATGAAAGCCTTCGCCGACGATCCGGCCATCGCGCACCAGCACGCAGCCGACGCGGGGATTCGGGTCGGTGGTATAGAGGCCGTGCCGGGCAAGCCGGATGGCGCGCGCCATCAAGCGCAGATCGTCATCCGGCGTCACGGCTTCTTTTCCAGCTCCGCGAGCAAGTCGAGCTGGGCGCGCTTCTCCTCGGGCGTGGGTCGGCGCTCCAGGAGCTCGATCTCCTCGCGGAAGGCGGCGACGTCCTCGAACTTCCGGTAAACCGATGCAAAGCGCACATAGGCCACTTGATCGAGCTCGCGCAGCTCGTCCATGACCAGCTCGCCGACACGCCGCGACGTGACCTCTCCTTCGCCGCTACCGAGCAGATGGCGGTTGATGTGGGAGACGGCGGCTTCGATCTGCTCGGTGCTGATGGGGCGCTTCTCGGCAGCGCGCATGATGCCCGAGCGCAGCTTGCGCCCGTCGAAGGGCACGCGGCTGCCGTCGCGCTTCACCACTCTCGGCAGGTTCAGCTCGGCGGTCTCGTAGGTGGTGAACCGCTCGCTGCAAACGACGCAACGGCGCCGGCGCCGCACCTGATCGCCGTCGCCGGACAGGCGCGAATCGACGACCTTGGTGTCTTGGGCACCGCAAAAGGGACAACGCATATATCGGCCCCGCAGCGTTACATCGCCGCCGCTGCGCCGTCAGCCCGCGGGTGCGCGGTAGACGGGAAAGCGGGCGCACAGATCCAGCACCTTGCCGCGCACGGCCTCGATGGTCTCGGCCGCACCGCGGGCATCGATGACGTCGCACATCCAGCCGGCCAGGTTCCGCGATTCGTCGAGACCGAATCCCCGCGTCGTGATGGCCGGCGTGCCGACCCGGATGCCGCTGGTGACGAACGGCGATTGCGGATCGTTCGGCACCGCGTTCTTATTGACCGTGATGTTGGATGCGCCGAGCCAGGCATCGACGTCCTTGCCGGTCAGCCCCTGCTCGATGAAGCTGACCAGGAACAAGTGATCATCCGTGCCGCCGGAGACCACATCGTAACCGCGCGACAGGAACACCTCGGCCATGGCCTGCGCATTGAGCACGACCTGGCGCTGGTAGTCCTTGAACTCGGGCTCCATGGCCTCCTTGAAGGCGACCGCCTTGGCGGCGATCACATGCATCAGCGGACCGCCCTGCGTCCCGGGGAACACCTGAGAATTGAATTTCTTCTCGAGCTCGGGATTCGACTTGGCCAGGATCAGGCCGCCGCGCGGGCCGCGCAGCGTCTTGTGCGTGGTGGTGGTGGTCGCGTCGGCGATCTGCACCGGGCTCGGATAGACGCCCGCGGCGACCAGTCCGGCAATGTGCGCCATATCCACCAGCAGGTAGGCGCCGACCTCGTCGGCGATATCGCGAAAGCGCTGCCAGTCGACCACGCGGGAATAGGCAGAGAAGCCGGCGATGATCATCTTGGGCCGGTGCTCGCGGGCCAGGGACTCGACCTGCGCGTAATCGATTTCGCCGGTGGCCGGGTCGAGCCCGTACTGCACCGCGTTGTAGCTCTTGCCGGAGAAATTCGGCTTGGCGCCGTGGGTCAGGTGTCCGCCGTGGGCGAGGCTCATGCCGAGCACCGTATCGCCCGGCTGGCACAGGGCCATGAAGACGGCGGCGTTGGCCTGGGAGCCCGAATGGGGCTGGACGTTGGCGTAATCGGCGCCGAACAGGGCTTTGGCTCGGTCGATGGCCAATTGCTCGGCCACGTCGACATACTCGCAGCCGCCGTAGTAGCGCTTGCCCGGATAGCCTTCCGCGTACTTGTTCGTGAGCACTGTCCCCTGCGCCTGCATGACCCGGGGGCTGGCGTAGTTCTCGGACGCAATGAGCTCGACGTGCTCTTCCTGGCGGGTTTCTTCGTCGCGGATTGCCCGCGCCAGTTCGTCGTCGTAGCCCTCGATTTTCATGTCGCTGTGAAACATGGCAACCCCCGATGATTCGCAAAGCCGGCTAGTGTAACGCGATCCGCGCAGGATATCCCCAACGATCACCGCCGCCGGCGAGTCGGCGGCCCTGGTCCGAGGCCTGATCCGGGCACAGACCCGGGCACAGACCCGGGCACAGATCCGGGCGCAGATCCGGGATCGTCCGGTGCCGCCGCGGACCGCCCCGCCGGCGGTGTCGGTCGCCGCGGTGCGAGCGAACGCCCGCGCCCGATACCTTACGCTGGAGACAGCGCGGATCCGCACCGGTTTCGCGTCCTTGCCGGGCGAGCGCCCGGTCGCGGTGCGCCGACACCACCGATCCTCTGCGACGGCACCGCCGAGGACAAGCGCCCTCGGCAGCAATCCGGGCCGGACCGATCCGGACGCGGCGATGACGAATATGACGGTAAGCCGTCCGGATCCTTGGCCGGGCCCTTGCGGACGCTTCCGGGATCAGATCGAAAATGATCAGATCGAAAATCCCTTCAAATACCAAGTTTTTTTCGTCGCCTGCACTTCGCCGGCGTCGAAAAGGGAGTCGGAAGCGGACTGCGCCGTCGAAGCGAAAACTTCACCGGCAGGGCATGAGGTCGGCGTAACGGTCGACGATATCCCGGGCGCGGGAGCAGCGCGTCGGGGCCGAGGCGCGTCCCGAATCGAGGCGCCGGGCCTATCGCCATCGGGGCAAGGCCGGCTCGGGATCCACGCCGTATGGTGGCGGAGAGGGTGGGATTCGAACCCACGGTGGGCTACAAACCCACGCCGGTTTTCAAGACCGGTGCATTCAACCGCTCTGCCACCTCTCCGGACGAGCGACGAGGCCTCGGGTATTGAAGCGCGACACCCGGACCCCAATCGGACGCCTAGGGTACCGCAACGCGGGCGGTTCGACGAGGGGCCGTGCAAGGGCTGGTCGAGGGGTTGATCGCGACAGCCACTGCGCTATCCTTGGCCGGTCTATCAACCTCGGCGGTTTGTCGGCGACAGCCGTCGGTTTTATTTCAGCCTTTATCGAACTGGCCGGCCCCTGACGGGTCCGAACAGGCAAACGTTACAGTAGATCAATCGGAGATTGCGACTGACATGGCAAACGAGTATTCGATTAGCCGGAGTACCGAGAATGTTCTGGCGACCAATAAGGTTCTGAAGAACACCTATATGCTGCTGGCCGCGACCCTGGGCTTCAGCGCCGTGACGGCAATGCTGTCCATGGCACTGGCCATGCCGTCCTGGGTCTATCTGGTCTCGGTCATCGGTGCGATGCTGCTCGGCATGTTCGTACTGCCGAAAGCGGCTCAATCCGCCAGCGGCATCGGCGTGATCTTCCTGATCACCGGCATGCTGGGCTTCGGGCTCGGCTCGATCCTGTCGATGTATATGGCACTGCCGAACGGCCCGAGCATCATCGCCACCGCCTTCGGCGGCACCGCGGTGATCTTCCTGGGCCTGTCCGGCTACGCGCTGACCAGCAAGACCGACTTCAGCTTCATGGGCGGCTTCCTGTTCGCCGGCATGATGGTGGTCCTGATCGCCATCGTCGCGAACCTGTTCTTGAACATGCCTGCCCTGTCGCTGGCTGTCTCCGGCGCCATCATCCTGCTGATGAGCGGCTTCATCTTGTTCGATACCAGCCGGATCAAGAGCGGCGCGGAAACCAACTACATCATGGCCACCTACGGGATCTACCTGGCCATCTTCAACATCTTCATCAGCCTGTTGCAGATTCTCGGGATCATGGGCGGCGACGACTGATCGCCCGCGCCGAATCGCGCAGCAAGGCCCCGACCCCGGCGGGCGCCGGGGGCGGGGCCTTGCTGCGCGATTCGGCGCGGGGGATCAGGCGTCGCCGCCCCTGATCCCGAGAATCTGCAACAGGCTGATGGAGATGTTGGAGATGGGCAGGGAGGTCCCGGAGTCGGGTCGGAGCC
>JAIPFF010000011.1 GCA_021736785.1 Thiohalocapsa sp.
GGCGCCGTTTCCGCTGACGTTGCTGCCGACAGCGCTGCAGGCCGCAGTGCGCGAGGTGGCGCGGTTCAACAAGGTCCCGGAGGCGAGCCCGGCGCTGGTCGGCATCGGCACGCTGGCGACGGCGATCGGCAAGCGGGCGCTGGTGGTGGAGCGCGACGGGCTGCTGCATCAGCCGGCGCTGTTCCTGGTCGGGATCGCCGGCAGCGGCGAGCGCAAGAGTCCGGCGTTTCGAGCAATGACGCAGCCCTTGGAGCAGTGGGCCACACTGCAGGAACCGGAGTGGGAGGTCGCCGCCCGGCGTGCACGGGCGCGCAACGCGGCGGTGGACAGCGAGATCGCGAAGCTGAAGCGGCGCAAGGAGGCGGATCTGGAGGAGACGGCGAAGCAGATCGAGCAGTTGGAGGCCGAGCGGCTTGCGGTACCGCCGGCGCCGCGGCTGTTCACCACGGACTGCACCGAGGAGCGCGTGTTCCAGATGATGCACGAGCGCGCGGGGGCCTTTGCGGTGATGAGTGGCGAGGGCCGACCGGTGTTCGATGCGATTTTGGGCAAGTACTCCGGCGACGGGCGCACCGGCGATGCCGTCTATCTGGCCGGCATCAGCGGGGACACGATCACGCGGGATCGCATCGGCAGCGGCGACGGCGGCCCTGAGGAGCGAGTCATCCGCCGACCCTGTCTCAACGTCTGCGTCATGGTGCAGCCGGACAAGTATCTGGAGGTGGCCGCGCACCCGGCGCTGCGGGCGTCCGGGGCGCTGGCACGCATCTGGCCGGCGTGGCTGCCGTCGATGGTCGGGCGCCAGCACGAGCGGCTCGGCGAGCCGGGCTTGAATGCCGACCGGCTGGCGCCCTACTCCGCGCTGGTCCTCGATGTGCTCACCCACGTCCCCGCCCAGGATCAGCAGGGGCGCCCGATACCGCACCGGGCAAGGCTGAGCGCGGAAGCTGCCGAGGCGCGGATCGCGCTGCACAACCTGCTGCAGGACCGCATGGCCGACGGCTGTGACCTCGCGGACGTCCGCGACATCGCCGCGAAGGCCGTCTCGCAGATCTGCAAGCTGGCGATGGTGCTGCACGTCGCCGCCGACCCCGCGGTGCTGCGCGACCCCGCAAGCGAGATCGGCGCCGGCACTTGGACGGCGGCGCACTGCATCGGTCTTTGGTTTCTCGACGAGGCGGTGCGGGTACAACGCGCCGCGGTCGAGGATCCGTTGCTTGAGACGGCTCGGCGAACGCTACAATGGCTCGCACGGCGCGACGAGCCGATGATCACGACGCGAACCCTGAGCCTGTATGGACCGAGGCCGCGACCCGATGCGAAGAAGGCCTCAGCGGTTTTGGAGTTGCTGGAAGACCTGGGTTGGATCAGAGCGGAATCGATCAGTGGGCGGAGAAAGCCCCAATATCGGCTGCATCCCTCGGTCAGGCGAGATCGTAAACGCTAGCGCCTCCGCAGTTCTTCCTTGCCGACTTTCGCCGCCGTAGCTTCACCGACTGTCCGAATCGTTGCGCTCCCGCCATACGACCTGCCTGGTGCCGGAGGAACCTGAATAATAAAGACTCAAAACCCGCTCAAATCCGGCGCATCTCGTGGGAACCGAACCCGCGCTACTGGCGAAATATGGAGGCACCTCTGGGGGCAACCAGGTAAAATTAGCCCAGAATACTCTATATTAAACATACATTTAGGTTGTCCGTTCGGTAGACGCCGCCTCCACCACCAACAAAACCCCAACCATTCCCGGTTGGGGTTTTTTCTTGTCTGATCGCGCCGGTTCCCGCGTGCTCGTGCGGGTTCCTGCGAACGCCTGCGGACTTCGCCAGCCGCCCGAATTGGCCGTTCCCGGCCACATTCCACTCTCTCCCGGCCATTCTTCGCTCCGGCCTCGCTCCCTGGAACTGATCCGAAGTCCGCAAAGGCCACCAGTCAGCGCCATACAGATCAAAGTTTTGCGCGCGGACGAATCAAGCGGTTGGATTGCAGCACCGAACAACCAAGGGAGTTTAGCCAAATGTTTCCAGGGTTGCGGCCGTGCTACTTGACGTGGATCGACAGTTGCGTCCGAGGGCCCGACATCTTGACTTAGTTTGTTGGCACCGGGCATGCTCCGCGCGTGGGCCGTAGGCTGTCCAGTGCTCCCCATACAGCGAGAACGTCAGTCAGAGACGCGCCGCGATGCGATCGGCCTGGTCCCCTTCGATCTCGAACGCAGGCAAGGTCGACAGGGCAGATGAGACGCGGCCAGTGGCCTGTGCAACCGAAGGGCCGTTAACCGATCGATCCATGATGAGGCCTGTAGCGTGGGCAACTCCGCGATCTTGCGAGCGACCTTTCAGGCATTGTTTGTCCTCGGACTGCTTGTTGTCACCGGCGTCCAGGCTAGGGACGTCGACCACAGTTGCGCGTTGCGCTCCGAGTCGATCGAGGTCGACGGCGGACAGGTCCACTACGATCGTGCCGGCGACGGGCAGCCGGTTATCCTGCTGCATGGCCTGTTCGCGCAGAAGGAGCAGTGGCAAGGGGTGTTGTGCGGGCTTGCGTCGGCCGGCTTCGATGCGATCGCCCCCGATCTGCCGGGGTTCGGTCGAAGCACCGACTTCGCGGTGGGCGTTTACGATCTACGACGACAGGTGCGGCTGCTTGGTCAATTCGCCGACGGGCTCGGGCTGAGTACGTTCGACCTGGGGGCCAACTCCCTGGGCGGCGCTATTGCGGCCTTGTATGCACGGGGCGATCCAGCGCGGGTGCGCAGGTTAGCCTTCATCGGGCCGCCATTGGGCATCGAGCCTTGGGGCCCGGAGGTTCGCGCGGCAATCTTGCGAGGCATCAATCCGTTCATCCCCACGGACCAGACGCAACTCGAACTGGAGATGAGGTTGCTATTCGTGCAACCGCCGAAGATGCCGGATAACGTGCGCGAACAGCTGCTTCGCGATTATGTCGCGCGCAATCAACACTATCGGCAGGTTTGGGACATCGTGAATCTCTTCGATGATGTTTTGAGCGGCGATGCCGATGAACCACTGGGTATCGACATCCCCGCGCTCATCGTCTGGGGCGAGGGAGATGAAATCTATTCGGCATCGGCTGCGCCAACGCTCCGTCAGCGCCTACCCGGAAGCCAGCTTGTCATCTTGCCCGAGACCGGCCACCTGCCGATGCTCGAGCGCACCGCCGAGACGCAGCGTCTGTTGGTCGAGTTTTTCGGGGCGGACGATGCCGCGCGCGTCGTGCCCTAATCCGGATAACTGCCCGCAAGTGCCGATCTGGCCGCCCTCGTCCTTCGTGATCGCCGCGACTAAGCGAGTGCAGAACCATTGATTTCTTGCGTCGCGGCGTCTTGGCGCGAGCCCGATCCCCTGCTGCGAGCACTAATCGAATGTCAACCCCGAACCTGAAAGCGAAGCTTGATGCGATCTTTGCGGCGCACATGAATGCGGAGCTGGATGGAGATCTCGACCTGACGCTGGCGACGATCGCGCCGACCCCGCACCTGGTGAACGTGCCGACCATGGTTGGCGGGCAGGGGCCGGAAGGCGTCCGGACCTTCTACGACAAGCGGCTCGTCGGGCAGTTCTTCCCGCCGGATGTGACCTTCGAGACCGTCTCCCGCACCTACAGCGAGGAGCGGCTGGTCGATGAGCTGATCATCTCCTTCACGCACACGCAGAAGATCGACTGGATGCTTCCGGGCGTGGAGCCCACGTGCAAGCGTGTCGAAGCGGTGTTCGTCGTGATCGTCGGCATCGAGGATGGCAAGGTCGCGTACGAGCATATCCACTGGGATCAGGCGAGTGTACTGGTGCAGATCGGTCTGCTCGATCCAACGAACCTGCCGGTCGTCGGCGCCGGAGCAGCGGCGAAGCTGAGAAATCCCGCGTTGCCGGATCCCTTTTTCGGTGAGAGCTGACGATCAGCTGGTCGGCATCGAGAGCCGGAATATTTGGAAAAGCGTCCATGATGTGCTCGCGAAAGGCCGTCATGATGTCGCGAAACGCCTCCAACTCGTCCGAGTGCGTTTCCAGGCTCAGCCCGACTCGAGCAGCAGTTGCTGCTGTGGGGTCGGCGCTGTGCGAATGCACGGTGAGGGCGCAGCGTCGGTCGTGACCTGCTAAATCAGAGCCGGCGCCACGCCCGGCTCGTCGGCCATTTTCTCTTATCCCAATCGCGTTGACTTGTCAGCCCGGTCAGCGGTTTCACCGCCGCGCCGTGTCTTCCCGTGCTCGCACGGTGGTCATCGCTTTGCTACCAGTCCGCGGCAAATAGCCGCGGAAATTCGTCGGCGCTTACACGCGTCTATCCGCGCTATACCGTAGTGGCGGAAAAGCTGGAGGCAATCGCCGCGCTCGGCATCGCCAACAGCCGTATGAAGGATTTCTTCGATCTCCGGATACTGTCGCGCCACGGGGATTTCGACGGAGAAACCATACGACGTGCGATCCGCGCGACCTTCGATCGACGCAAGACGACGTTGCCCGCGGACATCCCCTTCGGCCTGACCGACGATTTCGCACGAGACACGCACAAGCGGATGCAATGGCAGGCATTTCTGAGAAAGAATAGGCTCGAAGCACTGGAACTCGAGGTGCTCGTGGCGGCGCTTCTGGATTTCCTGGTTCCTGCTATGGCTGCAGCGAAAGCCGACACTGGAGCAGCCGAGAAATCCGGGGCAGTTCATACCTCGGCCATGGGCCCAGCGAGTGCCGCCAGGTCGAAGCGCCAGTTCGGCCAGTCCCTGCCCTGCCGGATGTCATGACAATCGCCGCTATTCGCGCGGAGATTATGAGCCGCAATCTCTTCAGGCAAAAGTCATTCACGGCACAAGATGCGGTGAATAGGTCACCCTGTCGTCGCACGGCGGGCCGCCTCACGCCGGCATGAAGCCTGACGAGGCATGTCCGTCGGCTGATGGTCCCTCGGCAAGCGCAGGGACGACTTCGCCTTCCGGTGGAGCGGCTGCGCGGATTTCTTACTCCGCGACGCCAAGGCTCAGCGGACAACGCTCTGTGCTGTCACGGCGAGAAAAGGCAGCCCGAAGAAGGCTGTCGCGATCCAAAGCTTCGCCGGATGCATAGGGAGGATCTGCCGGGGAATCGCATACACGCCCCAAAGAAGGATCGGAACGGCGGAGACCATCAGGATTGTCAGGTCGACCAGTTCAACGTGATAGCCGAGGCCGAGCGAGACCAAATCCCGCGAGCGCGTGTTCTCGACGCCCAGAGCCCGCATTGCCGCTTCGATCAACCGACCGCTCGCCGGCAGTGACAGGAAGATCATCGCAAAGACCAGTGCGTCGAGGTGTCCTTCGATCCGGCGCCGGCGTGCCTCCCGGACCGCTTGGGCGAAGAACAGGATCACCAACAGGGCCACCAGGAACATGAAGATGATGGAGGTGACGCTGTCGGAGTGGATGGCAAAGGCGTAGGCGATGTAGAAGCCGAGCAGGGACAGCAGGCCGGCGGCGAGTGTCAGGAACCAGCCGTGCCAGCGATGCGCCCGAGCCGCGCTGGCCGAGACTCCCGGACGTATCAGCATGGACCCGAGCACCGGCTGCACCAGAAACAGCGGCAACAGAGCCATGGCGAACAGGGCGTGTGCATTCAGTGCCCGCGGCGCAAACTCCGTCGCCTTGGTCGCCGCCTGTCCCCAATGCCCGGCGGACAGGTAGTCCAGCAGACGCGGTCCGAATGCCAGCACGGACACGCCGACGCAGACCAGGATCAGCGCGACCGGCCAGCGATGGGACGCGAAGAAACGCTCACTGCAAGGGGCGCTCGGCGCGGAATCTGCAGTTCGGGTGGCCATCGGCTGCCGGTCGGCGGCGGTGCGATCCGGCGCAGCGTTTCTCGGCCGCAAAGCTACAAGACGCTCTCGAAGCCTTCGAACTCCGGCGGGCCGAGGTAGGCCGGCTTGGCGTCGCCGGCGTTCGCGTGGGCCTTGCGAAAGGCCTCGGACTTGGTCCAGGCCTCAAAGGCGGCGGCGGACTCCCAGATGGAGTGTGAGACGAACAGCGTGTATTCCTCGGTGGTCGGCCCGCGCAGTAGGTTGAACGACTTGAAGCCGGGCACCGAGCTCAGGTGGGAGTCCCGGTTTTTCCAGATGCTGACGAACTCGTCCTCGCTACCGAGGGCGATGCGGAATCGATTCATGGCGATGAACATGGCGTACCCCAGATGTTGATGTGCCGACAAGGTGCGGGTCGAGCGCTCCACAAGCAACTCGGTGGGCGGCATCGGTCCTCGCGGGGCGCGCGGCGTAGCGACGCTTCGAGCACGACTGAACAAACAGCTCGCCGACGCGCTGCTCCTGTAGCGGGCCTTGCGCGGACCGGCGACGGTCTTCAGCCAGCCGAACACCTCTTCCATGGGATTTCGCATGCGCAGCGAGACGCGGTGGGTCTCGTGGCGGGTGGTGCGGGCGTCGAGTGCCGAGCCTTTGCGCTTGGCGGCGACGCGGGAGATGACACTGCGATCGCGGCAAGCACGGATGAAGGCCGCGGTGCCGTAGCTCTTGTCCGCGGCAAGGCTGTTGGCCTTCGGCGCGCTGCGCGCGAGCATGCGCAGCGCCGATTCGGGCTCGGCGGTACCGTTGGCTTCGGTGAGGTCGACATCCACCACCGGCGCGCTGCGGTTGTCCATCGGCACATGGCCCATGTGGCGGAGCTTGGCGGCGGAGTTGGCGCAGTTGCGCGGCCTCTAAGAAATCGGCGCGCCTGCGGATCGGTGGTGGCAACATGCGTCTCGTTGCAACGCGTCTCGCCCTTGAAGTCGACTTCCGCGTTGCGCCCGCTGAACTGCCCCGGTTCCACGGCACGACAAGAAGACCGATTCACCCATACAGGAGAACGTTATGGCGCACATTCCGCCCCGACCCATCGCGCAATACCCCTGGTTTGTTGGTCTGGTATTGCGCCGGCAGGAGCGCAAGTACGGCAGTATCCTGGCGCCTTCCCTGCTCTGGGGCCGCCTCCCGGGTGCCTTCGTCGGCATGCTGGGTCTTCTCGGCATATTCAACCGAAGAAGCTATCCCGTCGGCCCCGGGCTGCGAAGTCTTGTCTCCATCCGCATTGCCCAGTGTAACGGCTGTTCGTTCTGCGTCGACCTCAACGCCTACAACTACCTCGAGGCCTCCGGCGCCGCGGACAAGGCTGCAAATGTCTCGGACTGGTCGACAAGCCCGCTCTACGATCCTCCCGAGCGCGCGGCGCTCGCCTATGCCGAAAAGGTCACGGAGCGATGCTCGGTGGTCTCGGATGCCGATATCGACGGGCTGCGGGAATACTTCAGCGATGACCAGATCACTGCGCTGACCGCCTGGATCGCGTTCCAGAACATGAGCGCCAAGTTCAACGCCGCCCTCGGCGCCGAGGAGCATGGATTCTGTGAACTGCCTACTCGCCGGGACGAGTGATGCGAGGACCGGCCGGCGTCGGCAACCGATAGGGCATGGATGGCGTTGCGCCCGATTGCCTCCAGCCCGACTGACTCGCCCGCCGCCTCGAACCGAGGCAGCCCGAGGTGGAAGCAGCTGGCCAAGCGTCGCATACCGGGAGGATCCCGGAACCGGCGAGCAGGGAAGACGCTTTCGGGCCGAAAACCAGACAGGGCGCCGCCCCGGGCGGCGGTGGCGTATAAAGCGGCAGCGCAAGACGATGGGGTTCCTTGTTGCGTAGGGCATCCCGCAGGATGCCGCCCACCGGCAGCCGCCGAGCCCTTCGTGCCTGCTTACCTTCTCCTTCTACCTGCTCTCTATCTAGCGACGCAGAGGTCTGTCCATAGGCGGTGGCAGCGGCGCGCACGGACGAGTTGGGTGCAAGAACGCCGTCAGAGCGATGGCGGTGCACTTTCGTGCGCAGTCCACTCGGGTTTCCCCGGGCCGTTCCCCTTGAGCATCCGCTGTGCCCGCGGTTGCCATTTCCCTCCCGGCGCCACGGTAACTTTGCGATAATGCGCGGACATCTGTCCGGCCTCTCTCGGGCTTAGCGAGTTGCGTCGCCCGCCCTTGCATCCGCATCCGCGGGAGTCCTCCCCCGGGTTGCGGCCGGCAGGCGGCGTCGGACCAGCGCTGGCGCCTTGATCGAGGAGACACCGTCGCGGGGCTGCGACAGGATCGTGTGCGCAAGGTCCGTCGGCCATCGCCCGGCGCCAATGCCAGGCCAAGCAACTGGGATTTACTTGTACGATGCCGCATCTACCTGACTAGTTTTTTGGTGTGGCGGCGCTTCTCGCGCTCGTCACGCTTTCGTTTATCGCTTTCGATCTCGCGCGTCGACTGCTTGCGTGGTGCGCGTATACCAAATGTGCAGCGCCCCCAGGCGAGGCTTCGTGTGCGACCTGCAACAGAGGCTGAGCAGGTTTGCCGGGAAGCCGCCGACACCCTCGACACCACCGCGGCCTTGCCGAGGTCAATATAGGTCCCTTCATGTCCATTGCGATGGCGCAATTCCTCCGTTCGCACGGCCTTGTCCGCAATCCTTTCATCGAAGAGGAGGCGCAGAACGACAAGGTTTTCGAGGATCTCGTGAACGAGGCGGGTTACACCTTCAATCATCAGGCTTGGGACAAGTTCTTCGGTGATCCGCCCGGCCGCGGCACCTCGATGATCTTCGGCGTCAAGGGCAGCGGCAAGTCCGCGCTTCGGCTGGCGCTGGAAAAGAACATCGGGCATTTCAACAGCGGCCATAGCGAGCGGATACTGTTGCTCAGTTATGACGACTTCAATGGCTTTCTCGAGGCATTCAAGCGCAAGCTGGAACAGGATCGCACCCGCACGTCGGCGGTGACGCTGCAGGACTTCGCGCTCGCTCAGCATCTCGATGCGATCCTCGTCTGCGGCATGGAATCTCTGCTGTCCGAGCTGAAGGCGGTCGATCTCCCCTTGGACCATCTGGAGGAGTATCAGCGTCATGACCTGATGATGCTGATGGCCTTCTATCTGAGCGGACCACCGGATCGCTACAACCGCAGCATCTCGGCGCTGAGCCGCAAACTGCTGCAACGCGGCGCGTTCAAGAGGATGGGCCGTGGCCTCGAGGGCTTGCTGGGCGGCCTATTCACGCTCGGACTGGCGCCGATCAGCGCCTCGCTATTTTACCGCGGCGTCGCTCGCTCGGCGGCGCGCGAGATCGTCGTCAGGGATCGCGACGCGCGCGATATCGAACGGGCGCTGAAGGGCATACCCCGCGGCTATCTCAAGGACCAGGACGTCAAGCGCAAGGGCTGGCGGTATGACGATGATGTGCGACGCCTGTTCCTGTCAAAGTTCATCGACTGCGCGCTGGCGCTGGGCTACCGCCAGATCGTGGTCGTGATGGACAAGGTCGACGAACCATCGCTGATCAATGGGGATCGGGAGAAGATGGAGGCCTTCGTTTGGCCGCTGTGGAATAACCGCATTCTGCAGTTGCATCCGAACCTCAGCTTCAAGATGCTGCTTCCGCGCCAGCTCTACGAGTCCGTACGCAAGGCCACATCGGAAAAGGCCAATATCGCGCGCTTCGACAAGCAGAAGATCATCTATCCGTTCCGCTGGGGCGACAAACAGCTCTTCGACGTGATGTCCGATCGGTTACGGATCTGCCGGGCCGATCCAAGCGAGCCCTATCCGCTCGACCGGCTGTTCGATAGCTCGATCCAACGCAGCGAGGTGCTCGGGATACTCGACAAGCTGCGGCAGCCGCGATTCGTGCTCAATTATCTCTACCGCCTGCTTGCCGAGACCTGCGCCCACAGCGATGACATCGGTCAGGGCCCGATTCGTATCCCGCACGAGGTCTTCTACAAGGTCGGCGCAGCCATCGGCGAGGACATTCGCCAGTACTATCAGACGCTCGGCGAGAGCCCGGAGTAGCTGTCGGTTGACGCCCCCCCGGACACGGGGGGCGAACGGATCTACCTGAACCTGAAGGATGCGCGCTGCGCGGCTCCATCGTCGGGGGTGAGCAGGATCTTGCGGCAGGTCCCGAGCCACGGCATGCGGACGGACCGGACACGGCATCGCCAGCGCCCGCGGCCGCGCAAACTGCAGCGCCGACGGCGCCGGTCGGCGTTCGGTCAGTCGGCCTCGATCAGCTCGCGGTAGGCGTACCAGCTGCCGAAGCCGAGCAGCGGAAAGATCAGCACCATACCCACGAAGGCGGTCAGCACGCCGAGGAGCATCAGACCCACGACGACGCCGGCCCAGGCGAGCATCGGCCGCGGATTCGCGATGACCGCCCGCCAGCTCGCCTGCGCCGCGGCGATGGGACCCGCATCCCGATCGACGATCAGCGGCACCGCGACGACACTGGTCGCAAACACCGCCGCCGCGAGCAGCGCCCCGCTGCCGATCAAAAACAGCGTCATCAGCGGGTCGAGCCCGCCGCCGAGCGCGGTCACGTATCCCGCCGACGTGGGCGCCAGCGCCGTGATCTTGATGGCGAACAGCACGGCGGTCGCCATCATCCAGGTGGCGACGACAAAGACCAGGAACAGCCCGAATAACCCCAGGCTGGAGCGGCGCTGGCCGTCCAGCGCAAAGCTCTTGGCGATGCCGCCGGCATCCCCGGCCAAGTGGCGGCGCGCCGTCACATACAGGCCCGCGGCGAGGAAAGGGCCGAGCATCAGCAGGGCGATGACGAACTTCACCGTGAGCCCCGGCATCGCGCGGCCGAGCAGCAAGACGCCGACGCCGATGGCCGCGCAGAGCCCGCCATAGAAGAGGCTGACGCCGGGCGCGCGCAGCGTCGCGGACCAGCTCTCGCGCAGCCAGCGACCGGCGGCACCCGGCGCCACCTGTCGAATGGTCAGCGCGTGCGCATCGACGCTGTCGCGATGTTCGTCAAGTTCGGCGACATGGTTCCTATTGGTAGTCATCTTCTGAAATCTCTCTGTTGAGTGCGGGCCGCCTCGAGCTCGGCGCGGTGCAGGAACCGCGCCGGATGTTGGGGCTTATCCCCGGACTTCAGGCAGCGCCATAACGGATAACCCGCATTCTTCCACCAATCCGTCGCAGCTCAATCAGAATTTCATGAAATAATGATCGAGTCCTGTCGCAACCCGCCGCTCGGAGGCAGTGGCCAGATCTGCAGTTTCGCCATGCATTGGTCCGTAGGCCGCTTGTCCGTCGACCAACCCCGCCGCCGGTCACCTTTTGTTTCCGGGATTCGCAGAACACGGTTCGCTGCCCGCGTGACCGGGGCAAGCGCACGCAAAGGAAAAGGCTATCCCGCAAACAGGGCCCGAAACGCCGCGACCATCTCGTCCTCCGGGACATCGCGAACACGTGTGGCGATGATCCAATGGTGACCGAAGGGGTCGCGCACGCGCCCGGCTCGATCGCCGTAGAACTGGTCGGCAAGCGGGTACACCGCCTGCGCACCGGCACTGAGCGCGCGCTCGAAGATGACGTCTGCATCGGCGACATGGACGTCCAGCACAACGGAAGTTCCTTTCAGCGTCCGAGGACTCGCCGAGCCGATGTCGGGCATCTCGTCCGCGAGCATCAAGCGGGTGCCTTCGATCTCGATCTCGGCGTTCATGCAGGTGCCGTCCGGTGCCACCAACCGGGCTCGGACTTCCTTCGCACCGAAGACGCGTTCGTACCAGGCGATGGCCTCGCCCGTGTTGGTGACCTGCAGGTAGGGAGTGATGCCTTTCATCGACTTTGCTCCTGTGGCGGTTTCGCGCGATGGCTACTCCTCTGCCCCGAGCACGGCACTCGGCGCGGCGGAGCATGTCCCGGAGCCGCCGGCCGGCCGATGCAGGCCCCATCGGCACGTTGTCCGCCCCGGCGGGTCACCCCGGAGACGCCGACCGACGACGTGGCTCGCGAACATCACGCTGGCCATCAACACAGGCCTGATCTCCCCGGTTGCCGGGCCGGCGGGGGACGCAATCAGGTCCGCCGGTATGCCGGGACACGGTCATGGGCGCTCACGGGAACGCTCTCCCGAGCCTCGACGCGCGCGTCGTACGCCCGCGGCGCCCTGACCCCCAGCATCAGCAGCGCGGCAGCCAGGCAGAGCAGACCGGCGACGAAGAACGCGGTGCCGTATTCTCCGAGCTGAAAACTGCGGGTCGCGACGGTTCCCGCGGCGTCCAGCACCTGGTAGTCCACATCTCCGGCGGCCTTCATCAAGCCGGCAGCCAGGAACGGGCCGAGCAGCCCGCCGGTGCCGTACGCGGTAAACAGGAAGCCGTAGTTCACGCCAATGTGCCGGGTACCGTAGTAGTCCGCCGCGATGGCCGGATAGAGGGCGAGGTAGCCGCCGAAACAGAGCGCAACCAGGGAGACGCCCAGCAGGTACAGGGGATAAGCGCGCATCCAGTCGAGTCCGAGCAGGACCAGGCCGCAGATGACGAACATCAGGATCAAGGTCTGCCTGCGACCGAGGGTGTCGGACACCTTGCCCCAAAGGATGCGGCCGGCAGCGTTGAACAAAGCAAGCACCGCCACCGCCGTGGCGGCGGCGGAAGAGATGGCAGCGAAGCGCTCGTGGGACACCGGACCCTCCGCGGCCGCACCGAGGCTGAAGGTCTCCCAGATTGGCGCGGCCTTCATGATCACCATGAGCCCGGCAGTGCTGCCCGCGAGATAGGTCGCCCACAGCAGCCAGAACGCGGGCGTGCGCAGCATCTCGCCGGGCGCGAAATCGAAGCGGGCCGGCGCCGCGCCTGCCGCCATCGCGGGTGGGGTCCAGCCGGCCGGGCAGTAGCCGGGCGGCGGGTTGCGCAGGAGTTGGGCGCCCAGCACCACCGCAGTCAGGAAGATGACGCCGAGCACGGCGAAGCTGTCGAGCACGCCGGTGTGCGGCAACGGGAATAGCGCCACCCCGAAGAGCTCGTAGTCGCCGCCGGCAATCAGCGCACGGGCCAACGGGGCGAAGAAGAAGGCGCCGGCGCCGAAGCCCGCCACCGCAAGGCCGGTAATGAGCCCGCGCTTGTCCGGGAACCACTTGACGCAGGTGGCGATGGGGCAGACGTACGCCATGCCGATGCCGATGCCGCCGAGCACCGCATAGGTGCCCACCAGCCATGCGAGCGCGACGCCTTCGGAGAACTTGCCGGTCAGTCCGGCAAGGATGAGCCCAAGGCCCAGGATCAGCCCCCCGAAGGTGCCCACCCAGCGCGGCCCGAGCCGGTCTTGAATGCGCCCGCCCAGGATCACCGCGAGGGCGAATACCGCAATCACGATCTGGGCCGGCAGCGTCACCTGCGTCTCGGACCAGCCCGGAAAGACGGCGCGAAGCGGCGTCTGAAAAACGCTCCAAATGTAGACGGCGCCGAGGCTTACCTGAATGATCAGGGCCCCGGCGACGACCGTCCAGCGGTTACCGACTCGATTGATCGACATAATGGATCCCTGCGCCTTGTGAAACTGCTCCAATGCGACGGCTTCGGTCGTCGTCCGGCTCCGGGAAGGGCACGTCGGGCAGACGATTGGAGTCGTCGGCCCCGCCGTCCGAGCGGCGGCACTCGATGATCTGCCGGCCCGTGCACGGCAGGTCGGGCACCGCGAATGCCGCCGGCTCTCGATCTCGCGTGGGTGTTGGTGCGACCATGGTACTCGCAGAACGCACCGCTCGATCCGGCGAAGCCATGAAAACGCCAACCTGACCCTAAGGATTTTCCGAAGCTTGTCGGTACCCCCGCGGAGTGTTCGCTGCAGCACACGCATGTCGGCGGCGACCGCGATGCGTGCTCGATCCGGGGCGATCCTCAGCCGTCGCCCCTCAGCCGTCGAGGCGGCCCGCGAGTCGTTTCGGAAATCACCCCGCACGTCATCCCGCAAGCCACTCCGCAAGTCGCAGTCCCGCTCGGCGCGATCGCGACGCAGGCGTCCGGCCGGATGTCGGATTGCGGTCGCTGCCGGTGCGGGCTGCCGCGAGCATGTGCCGGATTGCATGGCGGCATCGGCCAAGCCACGTCCCGCCACCGCGGACGCCGCCGCGACACGGGCCGCGCGCGAATATCGCTTCCCGCTTCGGTAACATGGCCATTTGCGCCCCTTGAGGAGCGAGCCATGGACCATGCCACCCTCGACAGCCTGCGCGAGCGCCATCCGGCCTGGCGGCTGCTGGCCTCGCCGCACGCCGCGCTGGCGGCGAGCTTTCTGCACCGGGTTTTCGTTGCCCCCAATGTGCGGCTGATGAGCGAGGCGGATCTCGCCGAGGCGCTGGAGGATGCGCTCTACACCCTGCGCGAGCAGCTCGGCGCCGAGGCCTATCCCAAGCGCGCGCAGGAGTACCTCAACGACTGGTCGTCGCCCGACAAGGGCTGGCTGCGCAAGTTCTACAAGCCGGGCACGGACGAGGCCCAGTTCGACCTTACCCCGGCCACCGAGAAGGCCATCGCCTGGCTGGTGTCGCTGACCGAGCGGCCCTTCGTCGGCACCGAATCGCGCCTGCTGACGCTGTTCGCTTTGCTGGAGCAGATCGGCGCCGGCACCGAGGCCGATCCCGCCAGGCGTTTGGAGGATCTGCGCAAAAAGCGCGACGCGCTCGACGCGGAGATCGCCCGGGTCGAAGCGGGCGACGTCCCGCTGCTGGACGACACCGCGATCAAGGACCGCTTCCTGCAATTCCAGCAACTGGCCCGCGAGCTTCTGGCCGACTTCCGCGAGGTGGAGCACAACTTCCGCAGCCTCGACCGCAAGGTGCGCGAGAAAATCGCGCTGTGGGAGGGGGCCAAAGGCGCCCTGCTCGACGAGATCATGGGCGAGCACGACGCCATCGGCGACTCGGATCAAGGGCGCAGCTTCCGCGCGTTCTGGGACTTCCTGATGTCCAGCCGCAGGCAGGAGGAGCTCTCCGAGCGGCTCGAGCAAATCCTCGCGCTGCCCGCCATCGCGGCGCTCGCCCCCGATCCGCGCACCCGCCGCGTGCATTACGACTGGCTGGAAGCCGGCGAGCACACGCAGCGCACCGTCGCGCAGCTCTCCCAGCAACTCAGGCGCTTCCTGGACGACCGGGCCTTTCTGGAGAACCGCCGCATCCTGGAGCTGCTGCACGGCATCGAAAGCAAGGCGCTGGCGCTGCGCGACGGCCCGCCGGCGGGGACCGTGACCGCGATCGATGGGATGGGCGCGGACATCCGCTTGCCGCTGGAGCGTCCGCTTTACTCGCCGCGCGTGAAATCGCGCCTGGCCGAGCTCGTGCTCGATGCGTCCGACGCGGACATCGACACCGCACGGCTGTTCGATCAAGTCGTCGTCGACAAGGCGCGCCTGCGCGCCAGCGTACAGCGGGCCCTGCGCCGCCGGCCCCAGATCACGCTGCGGGAGTTGCTGGACACCGAGCCCCTGCAACAGGGCCTGGCCGAGCTGGTGGCCTATCTGGAGTTGGCACACGCGGAAGATGCCGGCGGTTCCGCGGACGGCCTGCGGGCCGTCGTCGATGAATCCGTTGAAGAGCCGATCCGCTGGCAGGCGCGCGACACGGACGGCGCGCCGGTGATGCGCGAGGCCCGCTTGCCGCGGGTGATCTTCACGCGCTGAGATTCGGCGTATTCACGAGCAGGCACCGAGGGCGCCTCGGCGTGCGGACCCCCGGCAACAGACGTCCATCCAGAACTCGTTCCCAAGCTCCGCTTGGGAACGCGGCCCGCAAAGCTCTGCTTTGCGTCCGGAGCACGGGAAGCGGCGCTACCGGCACCGAGCACCCGCGCGGAGCCCATGCACCAGCAGGGCTGCCGGCCGACCACAGGCACCTCGGCGTCCTTGCCGTCCTTGCCGTCCTTGAAGACTCACGAAATGAGCCCCCAAAGGGCGCACTATCCGAGACCGTAACCCGACGACCCTAACCCACGATGAACCACACCGACCAAGTCACCGCCCCCGTCGACACGCCTCAAGGCGCTCCTTCGGTGCCGGAGCTGTCTCAGTTGCTGGTGCACCTGCTCAAGGGCGTGCTCTACCGCGAGGACGACGAGCGCCTGTGGGCAAGCCTGCTGCGGCTGCAGGCGCGGGTCCGGGAGCAGGCCGCGGTGTTGCTGCTGGACCTGGTGCTGGACGAGGCCGAAGGCTTCGCGTTCCTGAAGAGCCGCCCGGATCCGGACGACGCCGAGGGCGCACCGCGCCTGCCTCGGCTCGTCGCGCGCCGGCCGCTGTCCTATCCGGTCAGCCTGATGCTGGCCCTGCTGCGCAAGCGCCTGGCGGAGTTCGACGCCGGCGGCGGCGACACCCGGCTGGTGCTCTCCCGCGAGGAGATCGCGGAGCTGATGCGGGTATTCCTGCCCGACGGCACCAACGAGGCCCGGCTCGTGGACCAGGTGGACGCGACGATCTCCAAGGTGGTCGAGCTGGGCTTTCTGCGCCGGCTCAAGCCCGCCGCGGGCAGCGGCCGGCAGACGCGGCAGGACCGCGGCCACTACGAGGTGCGCCGCATCCTCAAGGCCTTCGTCGACGCCCAGTGGCTGGCTGAGCTCGACGCGCGGCTGGAGACTTACCGAATGGCGCTCTCCGGAGCGCCGCAGACCAAGGAGGACCCGGATGCTTGAGGAACCGAACCTCGCGCTGGACTTCGTCGCCGATGACCGCCTGGTGGGCTTCCGCCTGGCGAGTCTGGAGGTACTCAACTGGGGGACTTTCGACAAGCGCGTCTGGCGCTACGCGCTCGACGGGCGCAACGGCCTGCTGACCGGCGACATCGGCTCCGGCAAGTCGACACTGGTGGATGCCGTTACGACCCTATTGGTACCCGCCCACCGGGTGGCCTACAACAAGGCGGCCGGGGCGGACGCGCGCGAGCGCAGCCTGCGCTCCTACGTGCTCGGCCACTACAAGAGCGAGCGCAACGAGGTCACCGGCAGCGCCCGTGCGGTGGCGCTGCGCGATGCCGCAAGCTACTCCGTCATCCTCGGCGTGTTCCGCAACGAGGCCTACGACCAGTCTGTGAGCCTCGCCCAGGTGTTCTGGTTGAAGGATCCCCAGGGGCAGCCGGCGCGCCTGTTCGTCGCCGCAGAGCGGACCTTGACCATCGCCGAGGATTTCGCCGGCTTCGGCAGCGACATTACCGCCCTGCGCAAGAAACTGCGCGGTGCGCGCTACGACCTCTTCGACAGCTTCCCGCCCTACGGCGCCTGGCTTCGGCGGCGCTTCGGCATCGAGCACGAGCAGGCGCTGGAACTGTTTCACCAGACGGTGTCGATGAAGTCCGTCGGCAACCTGACCGACTTCGTGCGCAGCCACATGCTGGAGCCCTTCGACGTCGGCGGGCGCATCGATGCGCTGATCCGTCACTTCGACGACCTGGACCGCGCCCACGACGCCGTGCTCAAGGCCAAACGCCAGGTCGATCTGCTGACGCCGTTGGTCGCCGACGGCCGGCGCCACGCGGACCTCGCCGAGGAGATCCAGGGCTGGCGCGACGGGCGCGACGCGCTGCGGCCCTATTTCGCCAGGCTCAAGGGCGAGCTGCTGGACCGACGCCTGGCGCTGCTGGCACAAGACGCCGAGCGGCTGGATGCTCAGATCGAGCGGTTCCGCGCGCAGCGCGAGTCCGAGCAGACCGAGGTCGCCAACCTGGAGCGCGCCCTGCGCGACAACGGCGGCGACCGGCTGGAACAGCTCGCTGCCGAGATCCGGCGCAAGCAGGAAGAGCAGGCCCAACGCCGGCAGAAGGCCGAGCGCTACGCGAGCCTGCTCGGCCTGATCGACGAGCCGCCGCCGCAGGACGAGGCGGCATTTCTGGCCCGGCAACAGGCCATCGGCGCCCGCGCCGAGTCCCTGCGCGAGCGCATCGCGGACCTGGACAACCGCGAGCGCGAGGAGGACTTCGCCTTCCGCAAGGGCCGCGAGGAGCACGCCGCGCTGTCCGAAGAGATCGACAGCCTCAAGCGCCGCAAGAGCAATATCGACAGCGCGCAGATCCGCATTCGCGCGGCCCTCTGCGAGGCCCTATCGATCGACGAAGACGAGCTGCCCTTCGCCGGCGAGCTGATCCAGGTGCGCGAGGAAGAGCGCGACTGGGAAGGCGCCGCCGAGCGGCTGCTGCGGGGCTTCGGCCTGTCCATGCTGGTGCCCGACGCGCATTACAAAAGCGTGTCGCAATGGGTGGACCGCCAGCACCTAAAAGCGCGCCTGGTCTACTTCCACGTGCGGCCGAAGAAGGCCGCCCCCGGCGCGCAGTTGCACCCGCAATCGCTGGTCCGAAAGCTCGCCATCAAGCCGGACTCGGCCCACTACGAGTGGCTGGAGCAGGCGCTGCGCGGGCGCTTCGACGTGGCCTGCTGCGACAGCGCCGAGCAGTTCCGCCGCGAGGCCCGCGCCATCACCCGCGCCGGGCAGATCAAGGACCCGAGCGGGCGCCACGAGAAGGACGACCGCCACCGCATCGACGACCGCGTCCGCTACGTGCTGGGCTGGAGCAACGCCGACAAGCTGCGCGCGCTGCTCGATCAACGCGCGCAGTTGGAGGCGCGCCTGGCCACGCTGGGTCAGCGCATGTCCGAAATCCAGCAGGCCCGCAAGCAGCTGCAGGACCGGCTGAAGGCGCTCGACAAGCTGGAGGAATTCACCCGCTACGCGGAGATCGACTGGCAGAGCCTCGCCCGAGAGATCGCTACGCTCGCCGACGAGCGCGCGCGCCTGGAGGCCGCATCCGACACGCTGCAGGAGCTGGGCCGGCAGTTGCAGGCGGCGCGGGAACGGCTGCGCGAGGCGGAGACCGAGCTGAACGAGACCCACGGCAAGCGCGGCGAGGTCAAGAGCAAGGTGGAGACCGCCGAGGCCCTGCGGGCGCAGGCGCATGCCATCGCCAACGCCGACCCGCTGGACGAGGTCCGGACCGCGCGCCTGGACGGCTGGCGCACCGAGGCCCTCGGCGAGCATCAGCTGACGGTCGAGTCCTGCGACAACCGCGAGCAGGAGCTGCGCAAGTGGCTGCAGGAGCGCATCGACGCCGAGGATCACAAGCTCAAGCGCCTCAACGAAAAGATCATCAGGGCCATGGCCGCCTTCAAGGACGAGTTCAAGGCCGAAACCGTCGAGATGGACGTGAGCCTGGCGGCGCTCGGCGAATACGAGCGCATGCTGGACGGGCTTCAGCGCGACGACCTGCCGCGCTTCGAGGCCCGCTTCAAGGAACTGCTCAACGTCAACACCATCAACGAGATCGCCAACTTCAACGCCCAGCTCGCGCGCGAGCGCGAGACCATCAGGGAGCGCGTCGACGTCATCAACCGCTCGCTGGAGGCCATCGACTACAACCCGGGGCGGTTCATCAAGCTGGTGGCGCAGCCGAGCCCCGACGCCGAGATCCGGGACTTTCAGCAGGACCTGCGCGCCTGCACCGAGGGCGCGCTGACGGGCTCCAACGACGAGCAGTATTCGGAGTCCAAGTTTCTGCAGGTCAAGGCCATCATCGACCGCTTTCGGGGCCGCGAGGGCCTCGCCGACGCCGACAAGCGCTGGACCATCAAGGTCACCGACGTGCGCAACTGGTTCCTGTTCTCGGCCAGCGAGCGCTGGCGCGAAGACGGCGCCGAGCACGAGCACTACTCGGACTCCGGCGGCAAGTCCGGCGGCCAGAAGGAGAAGCTGGCCTACACCGTGCTGGCCGCGAGCCTCGCGTACCAGTTCGGGTTGGAATGGGGCGCGGTGCGCTCGCGCACCTTCCGCTTCGTCGTCATCGACGAGGCCTTCGGGCGCGGCTCGGACGAATCGGCCCAGTACGGGCTGCGCCTGTTCCGGCAGCTCAACCTGCAACTGCTCATCGTCACGCCGCTGCAGAAGATCCACATCATCGAGCCCTTTGTCTCCAGCGTCGGCTTCGTGCACAACGAGGCCGGGCGCGAGTCGCGGCTGCGCTGCCTGAGCATCGAGGAATACCGGGCGCAGAAGGCCGCGATGGCCGCCGTCGGACCGTGAGCTGGACCACGCCGGCCGACCTGCGCGCGCAGGTTCAGCGCCTGTGGGATCGGGGCGAACTGCTGCGCGCCTGCGTATCGGACAGCATCGACTGGCCGCTGCGCCTGACCTTCAAGCCCCCCGCGCCCGCCGATCTGGCCAATCGCTTCGAGGCAGTACGCGACTGGGTCAGCGCGGTGGCCGACACCCCCCGGGTGCGGCTCGACTGGCGGGAACGGACGCATCGCGTCCAAGGCAGGCAGCGGATACCGGCCGTCGCATGGGTCGACTCGCTGGACGATGCCTTGGCCATCGTCGGACAGATGCGGGCCGCCGAGCGCTACAGGACGCTGTGGCGGCAGACCGCTGCCGAGCAGCCGGCGCTGCTGACCTGGCTGACCAGGCGCCCGCTGAAGGCGCTGGAGTTGACCGATCGCTGGGAGCGCCTACTCGCCGTCGTCGCCTGGCTCAAAGCCCATCCGCGCCCCGGCGTTTACCTGCGCCAAGTGGATATACCGGGCGTCGACAGCAAATTCATCGAGTCCCACCGGGGCCTGCTGGCCGAGTGGCTGGACCTGGCCCTGGCGCCCGAATCCATCGACGCGGCCGCCACCGGCGCCGCACAATTCGCCCGCCGCTACGGCTTTCTCGACAAGCCGGCCCGCATCCGCTTCCGGCTGCTCGACCCTGCCCTCCCGAGCCTGCCGGGCTGCCGCGGCCCAGCCGACATTGCCCTCGACGCAACGAGCTTCGCCGCCCTCGCATTGCCGGTCGACAGGGTGTTCATCACCGAAAACGAGACCAACTTCCTGGCCTTCCCGCCGGCGGCAAACGCCATCGTCGTCTTCGGCGCCGGCTACGGCTGGGACTCCCTGGCCCGCGCCGCCTGGCTGCAGTGCTGCGACCTTTACTACTGGGGCGACATCGACACCCACGGCTTCGTCATCCTCGACCGGCTGCGCGGGCATTTCCCGCACGCCGCCTCGTTCCTGATGGACCGGGACACCCTACTCGCCCACCGCGCGCACTGGGGCCACGAGCCCGAGCCCGCCCGCCACGACCTGGCCCGGCTCACCGCGGAAGAGTCCGCCCTCTACGACGAACTGCGGTTCGACCGCATCCGACCCGGCTTGCGGCTGGAGCAGGAGCGCGTTGGCTATGGATGGCTGCAGGAGAGCCTAGGCCGTATCCCTTTGCGACCGCGCACGCATGCGCCCGGACGCACATAAGCTCCGGATCGAGCACCCGCTCGGCCCGGGGCGGCGTCGCGTCCCCACGGCATTTTCACCGCCGCGAGGAAGCGGGCCAAGCGTCAAGCCAAATCGAAGCGGTCGGCGTTCATGACCTTCGTCCATGCGGCGACGAAGTCGTGGACGAATTTCTCCTTGTTGTCGTCCTGGGCGTAGACCTCGGCGTAGGCGCGGAGGATGGCGTTGGAGCCGAAGACGAGGTCGACTCGGGTGGCCGTCCACTTGACTTCGCCGGTGTTGCGGTCGCGGATCTCGTAGAGGTTGTTGCCGGCGGGCTTCCAGCTGTAGGCCAAGTCCGTGAGGTTGACGAAGAAGTCTTTGGTCAGTGCACCCTCTCGAGGGTTGTCGACGCTGCGCGGGCGGAAGGGTGTATGGTCCGTACTCGATACGGGGCACAGTTCGCAGCCCCAACCGGCTACGCCCGCAGGGTCTCGCCCGGGAAAGGATCTTGAGCCGCCGGGCGCCGTCGCTTAAGCCTGCGCCCGCGTTGCGGCCGCGGCCGGTTCTCGGCGCCGCAGCCGCATCGGCATGCCGCCTTTCACGCCGAGCGTGATACGCGGGTCCAGTACAAGCGCCTGATTCGGGTGGACCGGTTCGAGTCGGTAGCGCCGGGCCAGCGTGGCCAGGATCAGCGGCCCCTCGGCGAGCGCGAACTGGTTGCCGATGCAGATGCGCGGGCCGCCTCCGAACGGGAAATATTTGAACTTGTGCCAGGCTTGCTCCGCGTCATTCGCGAAGCGCTCCGGGTCGAAGCGCTGCGGATCGTCCCAAAGCGCCGGACTGCGATGCATCGCGAAGGGGCTCACCAAGAGCACGCTACCCTTCGGGATCGCATGCCCGCCGAGCTCGATCGGCTCTGCCACAGCGCGCACGGTGAAGTACACCGGCGGATACAGCCGCAGCGACTCCTTGAAGACCATCCGCGCGTAAGGCAGCCGCTGCAGATCGTCGAGCCCGGGCAGGCGGTCCCCGAGCACCTCGTCGAGCTCGCGATGCAGGCGGGCCTCGATCTCCGGGCGGCGCGCCAGCTCGTACCACGTGTAGGTCAGCGACAACGCGGTGGTCTCGTAGCCGGCTAGGTACAGGGTGATGACCTCGGCGCGGATCTCTTCGTCGGTCATGCGCTCGCCCGTCTCGGCATCGGTCATCCGCACCATCATGCTGAGTAGATCGTCGCCGTCCGCGTCGCTCGCGCGGCGCTCGCGGATTTCGCCGAGGACGATGCGGCTGAGCCTGTCCGAGAGCTGCCGTTGCCGACGTCGCTCCGGCGTCGGCAGCCAGTCCGGGATCTGCAGCGGGCGGTCGAACTGACGCCGCGCGATCTCCTGCAGTGGCGGCAGTGTGTCGGCGATGGTTGCGGCATGGCCGCCGGCGTCGGCCCGGGACAGCGCCGCCGTGACGATGGACAGCGTGAGCCCGTCCATTTCCTTTTCGACGTCGACTTCTTGGCCGTCGCGCCAGCGGTCCGCGGCGGCCCCGGCGTGCTGCACCATGATGTCCGCGTAGTCCCTGACCCGCTGCAGATGCAGCGCCGGGGCGATCATGCGGCGCTGGCGCTTCCAGTACTCGCCGTCGCTGGTGAGCAGGCCGCGGCCGAGGGTCTTCTCGAGGATCCGGCGCACCAGCGGATCACGGGCCATGTGCCGATGCCGGGTGACCAGCACGTCGCGGACCAGGTCCGGATCCGACACCAGGTAGCAGCGCCTGGGGCCGAGCCGAAACCGGACAATAGGGGCTATCTCCGCGGTCTCGGCGAGAAAGCGCAGACGGTCGTTGCGAAACGCGTCCAGCGAGCCCAAGAGCCAATGGCCCTTGCGCTCCGACAAGGCGTGGGTCGGCTTGCCCATCGAGGTTTGTGCTCCAACGGCGTCCATACCCGGATATTGGTGCCGGCCCGCCACTTTCGAGGGGTAAGAGGGTCTTTATGGGGCACGGTGCCGCACCGCGGATAGGCCGGTGAGGCGCGCATTGCCGCATGGCTTCGGCCGCCGAAGGGATCCGCTGCTTGCCCGGCCTGGGACCTTGCGGAGGTGCCGGCGTCAGCCCGCCATGCGGTTACGCCGCCGCACTGCACGCACGAACCAGACGGCCGTCGCGCCGAGGCCGATCAGCGTCGCCGCTGCAATCCACGGGTTGATGCGCCGCAGCACCGCGACGACCTGATCCAGATGCAGATCCAGGTAGTACACCCCGAGGCCCCAAAAGCCGACCCAGAGCGCCGCCCCGGCAAGGTTGAACAGCGTGAAGCGGACCCAGTGCATTTCCAGGATGCCGGCGGCGATGCCGTTCAGCTGCCGGGGGCCGTCGAAGAAGCGTCCGAAGAAGATAAGCCAGCCGCCGAAGCGGGCGAATTGGCCCTCGATCTTGTCGAGGTGCTTCGGGTGGATGCGAAAACGGCGCAGCAGGTCGCGGCCGCCGGCACGTCCGATCGCATAGCCGACGCTGTTGCCGACGGAAGCGGCAATGAAGGCAACCAGCAACAGCCATTCGATCCGTAATCCGCCGTCGTTGCCGGCGGCAGCGGCAGAGCCGGCTTCCAGGATTGTCTGTCCCGGGGCCGGTATGCCGAATCCCTCGACGCCGACGGCGACGAAGACCGCACCGTAGCCGTATCGCTCCAGCCAAGGCTTGACCCGGTCAACGCTGTCTTCGATGTCGTGCAGCAAGCGGTGCTCGACGGAATGGATCGTTTGCCGGTCGACCTCGGCGCCGGCAATCGCGGTCTGCGTGGCGAAAACGACCAGCAGCAGCATCATCCACACACGAAGACCTCGAGCACGGGCCTCGAAGGAGCGATGATCCTTCTCTCTGTCACCACGAAGGATGCCGAAGCGCCGCGATTCCCGTGATTCTTCGCGAGCTCGCGGAACGATTCCCTCGCCCGACGCATGACGCCTCACTATCGATACCATCGCAAGCATGCTCCAATAACCGCCCGAAGACCGATGCCGGGACTGATTTTTCGGGAATCGGTATACGCCGAATCGCGGGCGAAGCCCAAGCGAAACCTTCGCGGCGTGCGCGCGATCCACGCCTGACCATAGCCTGACCAAAAGCGAACGCGCCGCGCTGGCCGGCGGTCCATCCGTCTCCCGACCCGAATCCTGCCGACAGCGGGAACGGTCCCCTGCCGCGCCAGGATCGGAGCCATTGGGAATTCGCCGCTGCGCCGGCAGATAAGGGCGAAGAAAGCGTCGGTTTGATCCGGACGCCGAGCGCGGCAGCGCTTTGCGGCGCTCGCAAAGCAAAGCCTGTAGCGGCGAGCACAGGCAGGTCCTGCGGTCGCCGCCGCCGCGCGACCGACCAAGGAGCGCGACGGCGTCGCGGACCGCGCTCGAAACCCGAACCTTATCGGACCACTGCCATGCCAGCCAGTCGATCACGTCCAATCACCTTGCTGCCGGCGGCGCTGACCGCCCTTTGCCTACTGCAAACCGCGGTCGCCGACACCGCGCCCGCCGCCACGGCGGCCGATGCAATACCCGGCCAAGAGGTCCGGCTGATCCACTCGCCGCCGGAGATCATGACTCGGCAGCGCCTGCCCAACTTCGTCGGTATCTCGGCGGAGACCGCCGGCGCACGCGGGCTATCGATGAACCTGGTCATCATTCCGCCCGGTGCATCCGCGGAGCCCCACTATCACAAGGGCTTCGAGAGCGCGGTCTATGTGTTGGAAGGCCGCGTGGAGACGCGCCACGGGCCGGGTTTGAAACAATCCGTTATCACCGAGGCCGGAGACTTCCTGTTCATACCGCCGGACGTCCCCCATCAGCCCGTCAACCTGAGCAGCACCGAGGCGGCCCGCGCCATCGTCGTGCGCAACGACCCGAACGAGCAGGAGCACGTGATCCTCTATGACCCGAGCGGCAATGAGTAACTCGACAGCGGCGCCGACGACCGCCGGCGCGGCCCCTTCCGACGGACTCGCGGACATCCACGCCGATCTCTCCGAGCGCGTCGTCGTCGACACGCATGCCATGGCTTGGGAAGACAGCCCCAGCGGTACAGTGCAGCGCAAGCCCCTGTATCGCGAGGGCGGCGAATTCGGGCCGGTGACGAGCGTCGTGCGCTACGCCCCCGGCGGCGCTTTCGCCGAGCACACCCATCCCGAAGGCGAGGAGATTCTGGTGCTCGAGGGCGTATTCTCCGACGAGCACGGCGACTATCCCGCGGGCACCTTTTTGATGAATCCTCACGGCAGCCGGCATTCGCCGCGCTCCGAGCCGGGCTGCACGCTGTTCGTGCGCCTGCGCCAGTATCCGGGCGCGGACCGCCCGCGGCTGGTGGAAGACACCGCCGACGGCTGGCGCCCGGGGCTCGTCGACGGCCTCGGCGTGCGCCCGCTCTATGCCCAAGGCGGCTACCCGGAGAGCATGGCGCTGGTGCGCTGGCAGCCCGGCACGCATTTTCAGCGTCACACCCACTGGGGCGGAGAGGAAATCCTGGTGCTGGAAGGCGAATTCGCCGACGAGCACGGTCGCTACCCGGCCGGCACCTGGATTCGCAGCCCCCATCTCAGCGCACATACCCCGTTCAGCGACACCGGCTGTCTGATTTACGTGCGGGTCGGCGGGCTCTGAGCCGCCGACGAAAGACGACCGACCGCCGCCGGGGAACGAGACGCCTAAGAAGCGCGGGCCGATGCTCCGAGTCGCTGACGAAAGCAGACCGACGGACCTGGAGCATCAGCCGTTGCGGCGGAGCCTCCGCAAGCGGCACCCGCGAACCATCAAGAGCCGCGGGACTGCGGCGGGCGCCGGCGTCGACCCGGCGAGTCCGGCCCCGGTCAGGTCCCGCTTTGCACCCCGTCGTCGTCCCGAGCCGGTCTGCCTGCATCGATCAATTCCAGCAGGCGCGCCGCATTCGCCGGCTTCGACAAGAAATGATCGACGCCGGCCTCGCGGGACCGCTCTCGATCGTCATCGGACCCATAGCCCGTCACTGCGATCAGCAACGCATCCGCGGTTTGCTCGCGGCTGCGCAGCGCCCGCGCGAGGCCATTGCCGTCCATACCGGGTAGGCCGATATCCAAAACAACGGCTTCGGGAGCGAGCTCGGCGGCAATCTCCAGCGCGCGCTCCGCGTTACCGGCCTGGCGGACCTCGTGGCCGCCGATCTCCAGCGCCAGCGCCAGGCTCGTTGCGTTATCCGCGATATCATCCACCACCAACACCCGCTTCGGCACGCGCTCCGGATCGGCCTCGGCGGCGCCGGCCGGCCGCGCCTGCACGGCAGCTTGCTCCGGCCGCGGCAGGGTCTTCTGCGCTACGCCTTCACGCGCGCTTGCGGCAGACCCGGCCAACGGCAGCCGTACCGTGAATTCGGCGCCGCGATCACGGCCGTCGCTGTGCACCGTGACGCTGCCTCCGTGCATGTCGACCAGACGACGCACCAGCGTCAGGCCGAGCCCGAGCCCCGACATTGCCCGGTCGGGGCCGGGCGGGCCCTGCGCAAAGACATCGAAAATTTCCGCGCCGATCTCCGGCGCGATTCCGATACCGTCATCGGCGACGATCACGATCGCCGTGTCGTCCTCGCGGCGGGTGATGACGCGCAGCGCCCCGCCGGAGCCCGTGTACTTGATGGCATTGTCGAGCAGATTGTGGATCACTTGGTCGAGTCGGACCTCGTCGCCATGCACCATCAGCGGCTCGGTGGCCTGGTCGAACGACAACCGGTAGCCTCCCTGATCGATCGCCGCCTGCAGATCACCGATGGCCGTGCGCGCGACATCGCGCAGGTCGAGCGAGCGCAGCGTCAATGTCAAACGTCCGGACTTGATGCGGGCGACGTCCAACAGGTCGTCCACCAGCCGCGTCAGGTGCTCCAGCTGGCGCTCCTGCATGGCTTGCAGTTGCTGCAGCTCGGGATCCGGCGGTAAGCGCATCTTGAAGACGTCGATGGCGGTTCGCATCGGCGCCAGCGGATTGCGCAGCTCATGTCCCAGCGTGGCCAGAAACTCGTCCTTGCGCCGATCCGCCAATCGCAGGGATTCCTCGGATGTCTTGCGCGCGGTGATGTCGGTGTTCATGCCGACCCAGCCGCGAACGCGCGCGGCGTCATCAAGCAGCGGCACCGCGCGCACATGCATCCAGCGCCAAGCACCGTCTCGGAAGCGAAGCCGGAACTCGGTATCGAGCGCCGTTGCCTGCCGCACGCTGTCCTGCCATGCATCGCTCGCATGATCACGGTCTTGCGGATGCACGGCGTCCAGCCAACCCTCCGAGCGCATTTGCTCGAGGCTCTGCCCGGTAAAAGCGCGCCAAGTCGGCGAGTCTTCCACGAAGTGCCCTTGCGCATCGGTGGTCCAAACGATCTGCGCGGATGCTGTCACCAGGGCCCTGAAGCGGGCTTCGCTGTCGCGCAGCGCCAGCTCGGTTTGTTTCAGCGTCGTGATCTCGACCAAGGTGATGACGATGCCTTGGATTTGGTCGCCGGCCGAACGGTAGGGCAGCACACGCGCCAGGTACCACTCGCCGCGCTCTCCCAGCACCTCGCGCTGAATCGGCGTCAGGCGCTCGAATACCTCTCGGGCGTCTTCCTCGAGCTGCTCGTAGGCCACCAGACGACGCAAGTCCGTCAGTGGCCTGCCCCGGTCGCGGGCGCGGATGTTGAACAGCTCGCTTGCGCGCGGCGTGACCCGCAAAATCCGAAGCTCTCGGTCCAGAAACAGCGTCGCGATGTCCGTCGCCGCCATGAGGTTGTTGAGGTCGGACGTCAGCTGGCTCAGCTCCTCGACCTTGTGCCGGTTCTCCTGATTGACCGTCTGCAGCTCCTCGTTCATCGACTGCAGCTCTTCCTTGCTGGTCTCGAGCTCCTCCATGGTCGAGCGCAGCTCTTCGTTGGTCGACTGCAGCTCCTCGTTGGCGGCCTTCATCTCCTCTTGCGAGGTTTCGTATTGCTCGATGACCGTCCGCAGCCGCTCCTGGGTGCGGTCGAGCTCGGAGGGACGGCCCGCCGTATCCGCGGCGGCACTGCGCGAGGCCGCCGGCGCCTCGGGGTCCATTTCGTCGAACACGACCAGGCTCAGCCCGGCGCCCTCCTCGTCCCGGGAGGGACGGATCTGGACCAGCACCCGGCGCAGACGTCCCTCCAGCTGCAGCTCGATCGGATTGCAGCGCACCGGCTCGGCGTGCTCGAAGGCCTGATGCAGGGCCGCGCGGACCTCGACCCGCAGTTCCTCGCGCAGCAGCTTGAAGACATTGGCGGAGGGCTCGCCGCCGGGCACCCGCAGGTAGCGCCCGGCATGCTCACTCGCATGCACGATACGAAAATCCTGGTCCACCAGTATGCTCGGCAGCGCCCAGCGCTCGACCATTTTCTGGTGCAGCGCGCCATAACTCGGCACCGACTCGCCGTGCGCACTGTCCGTTATCTTGCCCAGACGGGCTCGCGGCATCTCCGGGAAGACCGGCAACCCCGGCTCGGGCGGCGGGACGTTGCGGCGCCGATACAGGCAGTTGCCCTTGCTCTCGGGCTGGAACAGCGCATGCCGGTCGATCGTCTCCGAGGGGCCAAGCCACAGCAGCCCGCCGGGCTTGAGCGCGTAGTGGAACAGCTCGATGACCTTTCCCTGCGTTTCTCGACGCAGATAAATCAGGACATTGCGGCACACAATCAGATCCAAGCGCGAGAACGGCGGATCCTTGAGTAGATTGTGCGAGGCGAAGACGACGATCTCGCGCACTTCCTTGCGGACCCGATAGCTACCGTCTTCCTTGACGAAAAATCGGCGCAGGCGCTCCGGCGATACGCTCGCCTCGATGGTATCGGGGTACACGCCGGCACGGGCCTTTGCCAACGAGTCGTCATGCAGATCGCTGGCGAAGATCTCGATCTCCGGCGCTTCCTGCAGCGTCGAGGCGTGCTCCAGCAGCAACATGGCAACGCTGTAGGCCTCCTCTCCGGTCGCACAGCCGACCGACCAAACCCGCAGCTGCTCGGCGGCGGGCTTGCCTCGGAACAGCAATGGAATGACCGCCCGTTCCAAGTGCTCGAAGACCTTCGCATCGCGGAAGAACTGCGTGACGGTGATCAACAGCTCATTGGCCAGCGCATGGGCTTCGCCGGGATCCGCCCGCAATAACTCGAGATATTTGTCGAGCTGCTCGCATTGATGCAGCTGCATGCGTCGGCGGATGCGACGCAGCACCGATGAGTGCTTGTAGCGCGAGAAATCCTGGCCGCCGCGGGCACGCACCTGCGCGAAAATGCGCTGCAGCACCTGCCGGTCGCCGTTGAGCTCGGATAAGTCGTCGACAATCTCGAGCTTCGGGCGTGTTCTCAAGAACCGGCGGATGTGCCGCGGCATGTCGGCCACCGGCAGCACCAAGTCGATCAGACCGGTGGCGATCGCGTTCTGAGGCATGCCGTCGAAGCCCGCCTCCGCCGGCTCCTGCGCGATGGTCAGGCCACCGCGCTCCTTGATCATCGAGATACCGTGCGCGCCGTCGGCGCCCGTACCCGACAGAATCACGCCGACGCAGCGTTCCCGGTGCGACTCGGCCAGCGTCTCGAAAAAGTGATCGATCGGCGCGCGTTCGAGGCGTTTTTCTTCTATGCGCGACAGGCGCAAATGGCTGTCGATGGTCGACAGGTTGGTGGCTGGCGGGATCACGTAGACGCAGTCCGGCTCGATCTGCACATCGCCGGCCACTTGCTGGACCGGCATTTTCACGAAGGGCTGCAGCAGCTCCGCGAGCATGCTCGGGTGTTCCGGCGTCAGATGGACCACGACCACGTAGGAAAGACCGTTGTCGCCGGCCACCTCCGAGAAGAACTGCTTCAGGGCATCGAGTCCGCCGGCGGATGCGCCGATGCCGACAATCATCGTCTCGTCCGAAGACAGGTTGGGCTCATCCATTCGGCAAAGCGGCTCTTGCTTGACTGAGCTCGGCGCAGAGGCACCGGGCCAGCGCGACTAGGGAGACACTGATTGATTGGCCATCCCGGCCAAAAACCAGACGGAACCCGACAACGCCGTTTCCGGTTTCCTTCATTTGCAAGCGCCGAGGCGCTTGGACATGACGGGGCATCCTGCCCCGCACGGGAAGCGCTCGATCTTTCGGCACCTACTCCGAGTATTAAGTATCGACGATGTTACGCATCGTGCCGTTGCGCGGCCAGCATGCGGCCTACCGAGAGGCCGCACTCCGGCAACGGCATGGCCGCTGACCGCCAACGGCTGAAATGCCCCGCAGAACGGGGCAAATACCCCGGGGCAGAAGCCTGTTTCGATACCGATCTGCCGGCGTCTCGCTCGCCCGGCTGCCGGCGCTTCGGGCCGCGCCGCGTTGTCCGGGCCGGCCTGTGGCCGAACCGGTGCGGGCTGGTATCGCACTTGCGTCATCGACAGTGCAAGCAGCTTGCCGACACGGCACCCCGGCGGCGCCGTTCTCGGCGAGTCCTCGAGAATCGTCCGACTCCCGGAACATCCGCCGGCGCGGGAACAAGGTGACGCCGGCAGCCGCCGACCGTGGCCGCTTCGTCCAACCATCGCGGAGAACGACGCTCATGCAAAAAAACATCGGAACCAACGACCGCTTATTGCGCGTGGCCATCGCCGTCGTGCTGATCGCGATGATCGCCGCCGGCTGGCTGAGTCCGCTCTGGACAACCATCGCGGCCATTGTGGCCTTGGCCCTGTTGGTCACGAGCGCACTCAGCTTCTGCCCGAGTTATCTGCCGTTCAATCTTTCCACCTGCCGCGAGGAGCCCGATCGGCAGACTCGCCCGCGGGCGTAATGGGCAGCACCGCGGCCAATCGAAACAAGCCGAGCCCCACGCGGAGGCCGCTGGTCCTGATCACCGGCAGCGCCGGCCTGATCGGCACGCGGCTGGCGGCGGCGCTCGGCCGGCACTTCGACGTGGTCGGCCTCGATCTGCGCTGCACGGGCACGGATCATGACTGCCGCGAGGTCGACCTGACCTCGGACGAGAGCCTGGAGGCGGTGCTCGACGACATTGCCGCCGGGCATGGCACGCGGGTCGCGTCGGTGATTCACCTGGCCGCCTACTTCGATCTCACCAACCAACCGCATCCGCTCTACGAGCGCCTGAACGTCGGCGGCACCCGGCGGCTGCTGCAGGCGCTGCGCCGCAAGTTCGACGTCGAGCAGTTCGTCTATGCCGGCACGATGCTCGTGCACGCGCCGACCGAGCCCGGCGTGCCGATCACGGAGTCCTCGCCGCTGGAGGCGAAGTGGATCTACCCGCGGTCGAAGCTGGCGGCCGAGGCCGTCGTGGCCGAGGAGCACGGGGACATTCCGGCGGTCCTGCTGCGCATCGCCGGACTTTATACCAACGACTGCGGATCGGCATTCGTTGCCCACCAGATCCAGCGCATTTACGAGCGCCGCCTGACCGGCCATCTCTATGCCGGCGACCCGGCGCGCGGTCAGGCCATGATCCACATCGATGACTTGGTGGAGTTGGTGGAGCGGCTGGTCGAGCGGCGCGAGCAACTGCCGGCAAAACAGCCGGGCGGCGCATCGCAACCACTGGCACTGCTGGCCGGCGAGCCGGCGGTGATGACCTACGAGGCGCTGCAGAATCGGCTCGGCGAACTGCTGCACGGCGAGCAGGCCTGGCGGACCCGCTCGGTGCCGCATGTGCTGGCGCAGGCCGGCGCCTGGGTGCAGGAAAAGACCGAGCCGGCCGTGCCGGACGCCATCGACCGCGGCGAGCCGCCGTTCATCCGTCCGTTCATGGCCGCGATGTCCGAAGACCATTACGAGATCGACATCGGCCGTGCGCGCGGACTGCTCGACTGGAGCCCGCAACACCGCATCCGAGACACGCTGCCGGAGATGGTCGACGCCTTGCAGGCCGACCCGCCCGGCTGGTACGCGCGTCACAAGCTCGCGCCGCCGCAATGGATGCAGACCAGCGAGGAAGAGGGCTACGACCCGGCCGCACTCAAGGCCCGCTTCGACGAAACGCGCCGCACCGAGCACGACCGGACCCGTTGGGCCCATTTCCTCAATATCGGGCTCGGCGGTTGGGTGCTGACGAGCCCGCCGACGCTGGGTTACACGGACCCGGCGATGACCGCAAGCGACATCGCCACCGGCCTCTGGATCATCTTGTTCGCGACGCTGTCGCTATCCCGGCAAGCAGACTGGGCCCGGCTTGCCACGGCCGCCGCCGGTATCTGGCTCACGCTGGCACCGCTGGTATTCTGGACGCCGAGCGCGGCGGCCTACCTGAACGGAACGCTGGTCGGCGCGCTGGTCTTTTGTCTGGCGATCGTCGTCGCGCCGATGCCGGGGATCGCGCCGATGGCGAAGCTGACCGGCCCCGACATACCGCGGGGGTGGTCCTACAGCCCCTCGGCCTGGACCCAGCGGCTGCCGGTCATCGCGCTGGCGTTTGTCGGGCTCTACATTTCGCGCTATCTCGCGGCCTACCAGTTGGGCCATACGCCGCAGGCCTGGGACCCGTTCTTCGGCGACGGCACCGAGCGGGTCATCACATCGAGCGTGTCCGAGGCCTGGCCGGTCCCGGACGCCGGCCTCGGCGGCTTCACCTACCTGCTGGAGATCCTGACCGGCCTGCTCGGCGGGCGCGCCCGCTGGCGCACCATGCCCTGGGTGGTGGTGTTGTTCGGCATCCTGATCGTCCCGTTGGGCGCGGTCAGCATCTTCTTCATCGTGATCCAGCCGATCGTCATCGGCACCTGGTGCAGCCTCTGCCTGGTTGCCGCGTTGGCCATGCTGATCCAGATCCCCTACTCCTACGACGAGTTGCTGGCAACCGGTCAGTTTCTGGCGCAGCGCCGGCGCCAAGGCAAACCGCTGCTGCGGGTCTTTCTGTTCGGCGATACCGCCGATGGCACCGGAGCGGACCAACCGAGCGAAGACCGTCCGAGCGAATTCGACCGCCCCGCGCGCGCCGTGCTCGGCGACATCTTCGGCGGCGGCGTCTCTCTGCCTTGGACGCTTGCCGTCTCGACGCTGCTCGGTGTCTGGCTGATGTGCACGCGCCTGATCTTCGACACCGCCGGCGCCCAAGCCCACAGCGACCATTTGCTCGGCGCGCTGGTGGTCAGCTTCTCCGTCGCAGCCCTCGGCGAGGCGGGGCGCTCGCTGCGCCTGTTCAATCTCGTGCTCGGCATGGCCGTCATGGGCGCGCCGTGGATGCTCGACGGCGGCTCACTCACCGCCGATGTCGCGGGCGTCGCGGTCGGTGCAGTACTGATCGCGCTGGCGATCCCGCGCGGGCGCATCCGCTGTCGCTACGGCGATTGGGACAAGTTCGTCATTTGACACCGCGCCGGGCCCGCACCGACGCGGACGGGTCAGCCCCGACGGGCGCAAACGGCGAATGCTGCGAATGCGGCGCTCGGGGCAATCGGGGCAATCGGGGCAATCGGGGCAATCGGGGCAATCGAGGCAATCGAGGCGCTCAGGGCGCTCAGGGCGCTCGGGGGCGCTCGGGGGCGCTCGCAACCATCGCGGGACCGCCGACGCGGATGCCCCGAAGCAGCGGCGCGCGGTTCATTTCACCCGAGACCGGGGCATTCGCCCCCCCTCGCCGCAAGAACCCCGCGGGCCCGTGCCGGCGGCAGCAAGGGATTGCGCCCGGCACGGCTCCTGCTCGGCAAACCGCAGCGGCCCGTCAACGGAGAGCTCCATGCCCAGAGACGAAATCGACCTGCGTTACACGGTGGAACGTCTATCCATCCTCGACGAGGACGGCAACTTGGACGAAGCATTGGCCCCGGAGGCATCCGACGACCTGCTGCTGTCCATGCACCGCACGATGCTGCTCGCGCGGCGCTTCGACGAGCGCATGCTCCAGTTACAGCGCCAAGGCCGGATCGGCACCTTTGCGCCGGTCTCCGGACAGGAGGCCGCGCAAGTGGGCGCCATGGCCGCGCTGCGCAAAGACGATTGGTTCGTGCCGTCGTTCCGCGAGAGCGCCGCGGCACTGTGGCGCGGCACGCCCATGTCGACGCTGCTGCTCTACAACGCCGGCTACAACGAGGGCGGTGCAATCCCCGAGGACTCCCACGACCTGCCCATCGCCATCCCGGTGGCGACCCAGATACCGCATGCGGTCGGGCTGGCCTATGCGGCCCGTTACCGCGAGACCGACCAAGTCGCGATCACCTTTTTCGGAGACGGCGCCACCTCCGAGGGCGACTTCCACGAGGCGCTGAACTTCGCCGGCGTCTTCGCCGCGCCGACGCTGTTTCTATGCCAGAACAATCAATGGGCGATCTCGATACCGCGAGAGCACCAGACGCAGTCGCGCACGCTGGCGCAAAAGGCGCTCGCCTACGGCATACCAGGCATCCAGGTCGACGGCAACGATGTGCTGGCGGTGCTGGCGGCGACGCGCGAGGCCGCGGAGCGCGCCCGCGGCGGCGACGGACCGACGCTGATCGAGTGCGTCACCTACCGCTTGTCGGTGCACACCACGGCGGATGACCCATCCAAATACCGCAGCGACGACGAAGTGGAGGCCTGGCGCGCACGCGACCCCATCCCGAGGCTGCAGCGCTATCTGCAGCAGCGCGAGTTGCTCACCGACGACGACATCGGCGAATTGGAGGATGCCCTCGCCGCCGAGATCGAGGAGGCGTGGCGAGACACGAAAGCGCAGATGGAGCGCTTGGACGACCCGCGGAACATGTTCGAGCATCACTACGCGGAACTGCCGCCCTATCTGCGCGAGCAGCGCGACGCCGTCGCCGGGCGCGCGCGGGAGGATTGAGCCGTGGCCGAACTGACGATGGCCAAGGCGCTGAACCTGGCGCTGACACAGGAAATGGCGCGCGACGACGGCGTCATGGTGCTCGGCGAGGACGTCGGTGTCGATGGCGGCGTGTTCCGTATCACCGAAGGATTGCTCGACAAGTATGGCGAGGCGCGGGTAATGGACACGCCGCTGGCGGAGGCCGCGATCGTCGGCTTCTCCATCGGCATGGCGGCCTATGGCCTGAAGCCCGTCTGCGAAGTTCAGTTCTCGGGCTTCGGCTACCTGGCGATGCACCAGATCGAGGCCCACGCGGCGCGGCTGCGCTGGCGCTCGCGCGGGCGCTACCCGGTGCCGATGGTCGTGCGTATGCCCTATGGCGGCGGCGTGCGGGCATTGGAGCATCACTCGGAAAGCAAAGAGGCCTTTTTCGCCCACACCCCCGGGCTGAAAGTGGTCATACCGTCGGGACCGCGTAATGCCCGCGCGCTGCTGGTCAGCGCCATCCGTGATCCGGATCCGGTGATCTTCATGGAGCCCAAGCGCATCTATCGGGCCTTCCGCGAGCACGTACCGGACGACGAGGAGACCTTGCCCATCGGCGAATCGAAAACAGTGCGCGAGGGCGGAGACATCACGCTGGTGTCCTACGGCTCGATGCTGCATCCGACCTTACAGGCCGCGGAGCAGCTCGCGGAGCAAGACGGCGCCGAGGCCGAGGTCATCGACCTGCTCAGCATCTCGCCGCTGGATGATTCCCGCTTCACCGAGTCTGCCCGGCGCACCGGGCGGGTGGTCGTCGTGCACGAGGCGCAGCGCAGCTTCGGGCCCGGCGCCGAGCTGATCGCCCGGCTGGTGGAAAAGTCCTTTTGGTATCTGGAAGCGCCGATTGCACGGGTCACGGGTTACGACGTGCAGGTGCCCTATTTCGCCCGGGAAGCCGACTACCTGCCGGATGCACCCCGCATCCTGGCCGCCGCAAGGGAGGTGTTGAGTCATGCCTGAGGCGCGGCGGCGCGCGCTGCCGGGACTTGCTCGGGCGCACCGGGACTCAGTCGAGCGAAGGTTCGACCGGCCGGCACCGGCGTCGAGTGCGGCGCGGCGAAAACCCGCTAGCGACGTCCGCAACGGGCAAGACCGGCGCGGTGAGCATCAACGGGACGCCAACCGGGAGAAGCGACCATGAGCCGGACATTCCGCCTGCAAGATCCCGGCGAAGGGATCCACGAAGCCGAGATCGTCGAGGTGATGGTCGGCAGCGGCGACAGCGTCGAAGAAGGAGACAGCGTCATCGCCGTGGAGACCGACAAGGCCACGACGGAGCTGCCCTCGCCCTACAGCGGCAGAATCGAAGACATCGCCGTCGCGGCCGGCGACCAAGTGCGCGTCGGCGACGTGCTGATGACGTTCGAGGGCGAAGACGAAGGCGGCACAGGCGGCAAGACAAAGGACCAACCCATGTCCACGTCCAAGGACGAGGACAAGGACAAGGACAAGGACAAGGACAAGGACAAGGACAAGGACAAGGACAAGGACAAGAAGAAGGGCAAGGGCAAGACCGAGGACAAGGAGAAAAACAAGCGCAAAGCCAAAGACAAAGACAAAGGCAAGACCGGGCAGACCGCAAGCACCGACGGCGACGGCGAGAGCGACGGCGCAACGAAGACCGGAACGACAGCCGATGGCGACGCCGAGCGCGGCACGCCGCCGTCCAAGCAGGCAAGCCGGAAGCAGCGCAAATCCGAATCCCAAGCTGGGCAGGCTTCCACCGACGGCCGGGAGCACGCCGGGCCGGTTCCGGCGGCGCCGTCCACGCGCCGCCTGGCACGGGAGCTCGATGTGGACCTCGCCGCCGTCGACGGCAGCGGACCCGGCGGTCGCGTGCTCGCGGACGACGTGCGCGCACTCGCCGAGGGCGGCCCGAGCGAGGCTCGACCGAGCGGAGACGGCGAAGAGCAGGAGGCCGAGGAGCGGGCTGCCGCGGCACCGGAGCAAGCCACAGAGGCAGACGCCGGCGAGCAGCCCCGGCAGCGCGAAGCCCAGGGCGGCGAGGCACGCGCCGGCGGATACCGGCTGCCGGACTTCTCCCGCTGGGGAGAGGTCGAGCGGGTGCAGCTGCGCTCGGTGCGCCGCGCCACGGCCCGCGAGATGAGCCGCGCCTGGTCCGAGATCCCCCATGTCATGCATCACGACCTGGCCGACGTGACGGAGTTGGAGCGCTTCCGGCGCGCCCATGCCGAGCAAGTACGCGAGGCCGGCGGCAAGCTGACACTGACGGTCTTGACGATGAAGGCGGCGGCCGCGGCGCTGCGGGCATTCCCGCGCTTCAACGCGAGCATCGACACCGAGGAAGAGGCCATCGTCCTGAAGCACTATTGCCATATCGGTGCCGCCGTCGCGACCGAGCAGGGCCTGCTGGTGCCGGTGGTGCGCGACGTGGACCGCAAGTCCATCATCGAGCTGTCGGCGGAACTGGTGACACTTGCGCAGCGGGCGCGCGCCGGCGATCTCACGCGCGACGAGATGCAGGGCGGCAGCTTCACGCTGACCAACGTCGGCGGCATCGGCGGGCGACTCTTCACGCCCATTATCAGACACCCTGAGGCGGCCATTCTCGGACTCGGGCGGGCCGAGCTGCAGCAGGTCGTTCAAGGCGATATGGATCACCCCGACCTGGCGGTGCGGCTGCGGCTGCCGCTGTGTCTGGCGTTCGATCACCGGCTCAACGACGGCGCGGAGGCGGCGCGCTTCGTCAATCGCATCGTCGAGAGTCTGCAGGATCCGGAGTCGCTGTTGCTGTCGGCCTGAGCCGGCCCGGCGCCCGACGACACCGCTGCGCCGGACGGCCCCGACCGAGGCGAGTGCAACCGGGGCAGGCGCACTGGCGCGCCTCATCGGGGCGCCGCTCGAAAGCGGTGCCGGGAAGCAGTCATCGCGTTCGGCAATCGGGATCGACGCCGGCGCCCGCCGATCGGCGGCACGACAGTTCGCGGGATTCACGCACGCGCATTCACTCAGCAGACTCGCAGCAGGAGAAACGCATGGTCATGGGCGATTTGCCGGTGGAAACCGAGGTGCTGGTGCTGGGCGCCGGCCCCGGCGGCTATGCGGCCGCCTTCCGTGCGGCCGATCTGGGGCTCGATGTCACGCTGGTCAGCGACGAGCAGCGCTTGGGCGGTGTCTGCCTGCTGCGCGGCTGTATCCCGTCGAAGGCGCTGCTCCACCTCGCGGAGCTGTCGTTCTCCGCCGGCGAGGCAGCCGAGCTCGGCCTGACCCTGGGCAGCCCCGAGTGGGACTTGGAGCGGGTGCGCGGCTGGAAAGACGACGTTGTCGGGCGACTGAGCGACGGGCTGGCGAAGCTCTGCGAGCGGCGCGGCATCCAGCTGATTCAAGGCCGTGGGCGCTTCGCCGGGCCGAACCGGCTATTGTTGTCGGATTCCGAGTACTCGAGTATCCAGTTCCGGCACGCCATCGTCGCCACCGGCTCGCTGCCGGTGGTGCCGCCCGGGCTTGACGTGCGCCCCGGCGGCCGCGTGATGACGTCGACCGGTGCGCTGGAACTGGCGGATACGCCGGAACGCCTGCTGGTCGTGGGCGGCGGCTACGTGGGCCTCGAGCTCGGCAGCGTTTATGCCGCGCTGGGCAGTCGGGTCACCCTCGTGGAGATGGCCGATCGGCTCTTGGGCGGCGCCGACACGGATTTGCTCGAGCCGCTGCGCGCCCGGCTCGACGAGCTGTTCGAAGACATCCGAGCGCAAACCCGCATCGAGGGCGCGGACGAGGGCGACGACGCCGTCAGGGTCACATTGCAGGGGCCGGACGGCAGCGATGAGCAGACCTTCGAGCGCGTGCTGCTGGCCGCCGGCCGACGGCCCAACACCGACGAGCTGGCACTGGACGAGGCCGGCATCGAGACCGACGAGGACGGCTTCATCCCCGTCGATGCCGAACGGCGCACCAATGTACCGAGCATCTTCGCCATCGGCGACCTGACCGGTGGCATGCAATTGGCGCACAAGGCCATGCACGAGGGAAAGGTGGCGGCGGAAGTGATCGCCGGGCGCCCGGCCGCCTTCGACGCCCGCGCCGTCCCGGCCGTCATCTACACCGATCCGCAGGTCGTTTGGTGCGGCCTGACCGAGGCCGGGGCAAAGGCCCGGGACCGCGCCGTCGATATCGCCCGCTTTCCGTGGCACGCCTCCGGCCGCGCCTTGACGATGGGTGCCTCGAAGGGACTGACCAAGCTGGTTCTGGAGCGCGACACCGGTCGCGTCCTCGGCCTGGGCGCGGTCGGGCGCGGTGCCGAAGCGCTGGTCTCCGAAGCGGTGCTCGCGGTCGAGATGGGGGCGCTGGCCGAAGACTTGGCGCTGATGATCCATCCGCATCCGAGCCTGGCGGAAACGATCGGCGAGGCCGCGGAGCGCTTTTTCGGCATGCCCACGCACTTGGCGCCCGATTAGGCGGGGAATCCAAGCGCCCGGTGCGGCATGAAACAATCGGCATACCCGCAATCGGAGGAATCGACATGGTCAAGATTCGACAAGAGCCCGGAACCAACATCGTCGAGATGGAGATCGAGGGTGCGATGACGGCACAGGAGTTCGACGACGCGCTCGCGCAGTTCAAGAGCGCCATCGACGAGCATGGCTCGATCCGCGTATTGGAGATCATCGGCTCGCTGGGCACGCCGCCGGTGCCTTGGAGCAAATTCTGGGAGGACGTCAAATTCGGCTTCGAGCACCTCGGCGACATTTCCCATGCCGCCGTTGTCGCCGACCAAGGATGGATCGGCATCTATACGAAGATGCTGGACCCGCTGCTGAAGGCCGAAATCAAGTGGTTCAAGCGCAGCGACCTGCCCGCCGCGCGCGAGTGGCTGAAGACTTCGGTCTGAGACATGCCGGTTATCGGCCATTGCGACGCGGCCGCTCGGCGCGATACCCGCCGCCGACAAAGATCAATTTTATCCGAATTATTCGGGGGCGCTTTTCGAATAACAGTCAAGTAAAACCCGATCGATATCAAACCGCCGATGCCGGCATCGCGTCAACGCGCCGGCATCCTGTCCTGCGCAAGCAACCCGTTGCGCTTGAGCACCGCGTAGATCTTTTTGCCGGTGCTCGCCAGCCTGGACAGGTCACCCAGCGTCGGCTGCTCCCCGGCATCGAGGCGCTGCTCCCAAGCGCCGAGCTCGGAATCCAAATACGCCAGCAGCTTTTGCGAGCAGCCGTCGCAGCAGCCGGTGCAGGTCTCGGCATCGGGCAGGCCGAAGGGCAGCGTCTCGCGGATCTGCGCGATCAGCGCGCGCATGACGATGCGCGTATTCGGTTTCATCGATACCGGTGAATGGACGTACGGGCACTATGCGGCGGGCGGCCTCGGGACGGAGATGCCGGCGGCCATGGCCTGCCGGACACCCGCGAGCGCCCCCGCGCGCAGGCGAAGGCCACCGCCGATCCGGCGGCGGCCGGCTGGTCGATCGCGGTCAATCGACCAGTTCGCCCTGCACCACGGCCTCGAACACGAGCTGCCCGTCGCTGACATCCACCTCGATGGTGTCCCCCGGCGAGAAGTGTCCCGCCAGGATCTCCTGCGCCAGCGAGTTCTCCAGCTGCGCTCGGATCGCCCGCTTCAGCGGCCGCGCGCCATAGACCGGGTCGAACCCGGCCTCGCCCAGATGATCCAGCGCCGCCTCGCTGAGCTCCAGCACCATGTCGCGGTCCGCCAGGCGCTGCTGCAGGAAGCGGATCTGGATGCGCGCAATGGCTCGGATCTGCTGCTCGTCCAGCGGGTGGAACACCACGATGTCGTCCAGCCGGTTGATGAACTCGGGCCGGAAAGCCACTTGGACGATCTCCATCACCGCGTCCTTCATGTCCGCGTAGTTCGCCTCGCCGGCCTTCTGCTGAATGATGTCCGAGCCCAGGTTCGAGGTCATGACGATCACGGCGTTGCGGAAGTCCACCGTGCGGCCCTGCCCGTCCGTCAGCCGGCCGTCGTCGAGCACCTGCAGCAGGATGTTGAACACGTCCGGATGGGCCTTCTCGACCTCGTCCATCAGGATGACGGAGTAGGGCCGGCGGCGGATGGCCTCGGTCAGATAGCCGCCCTCCTCGTAGCCGACATACCCGGGGGGCGCGCCGATCAGCCGGGCCACGGAGTGCTTCTCCATGAACTCGGACATGTCGATGCGCACCATCGCCTCTTCGGTGTCGAACATGAACGACGCCAGCGCCTTGCAGAGCTCGGTCTTGCCGACGCCGGTGGGGCCGAGGAACAGGAACGAGCCGATGGGCCGATTCGGGTCCGACAGCCCGGCACGGGAGCGGCGGATGGCGTCGCTGACCGCGCGCACGGCCTCGTTCTGGCCGACCACGCGCTGCTCGATCTCCTCTTCCATGCGCAGCAGCTTCTCGCGCTCGCCCTCAAGCATCTTCGACACCGGGATACCGGTCCACTTAGAGACGATGTCGGCGACTTCCTCGGCCGTGACCTTGTTGCGCAGCAGCCGCGTCTCGCCCTGCTCCGTCTCGGTCGCACCCGCAAGCTGCTTCTCCAGCTCCGGGATGCGCCCATACTGCAGCTCGGACATGCGCGTCAGGTCGCCGGCGCGGCGCGCGGTCTCCATCTCGACCCGGGCGCGGTCGAGCTCTTCTTTGATGTGGGCGGTGCCCTGCACGGCCGCTTTCTCGGACTTCCAGATCTCGTCCAGGTCGGAGAACTCGCGCTCCAGCTTGACGATCTGCTCTTCGAGGTCCGCAAGGCGCTTTTTCGACGCCTCGTCGGACTCTTTCTTCAGCGCCTCGCGCTCGATCTTGAGCTGAATCAGCCGCCGGTCGAGCTTGTCCATTTCCTCGGGCATGGAATCGATCTCCATGCGGATCTGGGACGCCGCCTCGTCGATGAGATCGATGGCCTTGTCCGGCAGCTGGCGGTCGGCGATATAGCGGTGGGAGAGCGTCGCCGCGGCGACGATGGCCGGATCGGTGATCTCGACGGCGTGGTGCACCTCGTAGCGCTCCTTCAGGCCGCGCAGGATGGCGATGGTGTCTTCCACGTTCGGCTCGTTAACGAGCACCTTTTGAAAGCGCCGCTCCAGCGCCGCGTCCTTCTCGACATACTTGCGATATTCGTCCAGCGTCGTCGCGCCGATACAGTGCAGCTCGCCGCGGGCCAGGGCCGGCTTGAGCATATTGCCGGCGTCCATGGCGCCCTCGGCCTTACCGGCGCCGACCATGGTGTGCAGCTCGTCGATGAACAGGATGATGTTGCCTTCCTGGCGGGCGATGTCGTTCAGCACCGCTTTCAGGCGCTCCTCGAACTCGCCGCGGAACTTCGCGCCGGCGATCAGTGCTGCCATGTCCAGGCTCAGCAAGCGCTTGGTCTTCAGGCCCTCGGGCACCTCGCCGTTGACGATGCGTTGGGCCAGACCCTCGACGATCGCGGTCTTGCCGACGCCGGGCTCGCCGATCAGCACCGGGTTGTTCTTGGTGCGCCGGGCCAGCACCTGGATGGTGCGGCGGATCTCGTCGTCGCGGCCGATGACCGGGTCGAGCTTGCCCTGCTCGGCGCGCTCGGTCATGTCGATGCTGTACTTTTCCAGCGCCTGGCGCTGCTCCTCGGCGTTGGGGTCGTCGACGGCCTGACCGCCACGCATCTGCTCGATGGCCTTCTCGACCGCGCCCTTGCTGGCGCCGGCGTCGCGCAGCATCTTGCCGAGCTCGCCCTTGTCCTCGAGCGCCGCGAGCACGAACAGCTCGGAGCTGATGTACTGGTCATTGCGCGCCTGGGCCAGCTTGTCCGTCATGTTCAACAGCTTGCCGAGGGCATTGGAAACGGTCACGTCGCCGCCGGTGCCGGACACCTTCGGCAGCCGCTCCAGCGCCTCGCCGAGACCGGAGCGCAGACGATTCACGTTCACGTCCGCCTGTGCCAGTAAGTGCCGCACGGTGCCGCCGTCCTGATCCAGCAGCGCCGTCATGACATGCAGCGGCTCGATAAACTGGTTGTCGCGGCCTACGGCGAGGCTTTGTGCATCCGCCAGGGCCAGCTGGAACTTGCTTGTCAGCTTGTCCATTCGCATGGAATTTGTTCTCCGACAATTCTTAAGGTTATTGCGGATTTGCGGCAGTGAATACCCGAATTCAAGCACCTGTTGCAGAACTTTGCGAGCAGGACGCGAACACCCGCTGCCCGGCGCGCGCAAGTCTGCGACGCGCTGGCCTGCGCCGACGGGACTCGGTGCACGGCCGGACAGCGGACGCGGCCGAGGGCCCGATGCCTCGGAGGGGTGCCACGAGAACACGTCATGCTCGAATATCGGAAAAAGTCGTACAGACGCGCCTGCAATCGAGCGCCGCCGATTTGCTTGGATCGGATCGACGCGGACCTTGGCGCCGTTGTTACATTCCAGGTTTCGGTCGACGCCTTCGGCACGGGCTCGGCCGGCTGGTCATCGACCAAAATAAAGACCTTATATAAGGAGTTACGAATGGACCCCCTTCAAATCCGAGAGAGCAAGCCAACCGATGCCGAAGCCGTCCTGCAGGTCGAGCGGGAGGCATTCGGCCGGGACGACGAGGCGAGCCTGGTCAGCGCGCTGCTGTCGGACCCCGGTGCGAGGCCCTACGTATCGCTGCTGGCAATTGAAGCCGGGCAGCCGGTCGGGCACGCGCTGTTCACCAATGCTCGCCTGCTCGGCGCTCAGCGTCCCGTGCATTGCAGCTTGCTCGCGCCGCTTGCGGTGTCGCCGAACGTGCAGCGGCGAGGCATCGGCTCGCGGCTGATCGCCGCGGGACTCGGTAAATTGCGCGAATTCGGCGTGGAGCTTGTATTCGTCTTCGGCAGCTCCGACTACTATCGGCGGGCCGGGTTCATGCCGGCACGCGGCTTCGGCTTGCAGGCCCCTTTTCCGATCCCCGAAGCGCACGCCGACAGTTGGATGGCGTTGGCTCTCGACGACCGCCCCCTGGGCAGCGTCACCGGCACCGTTCGCTGCGCGGCCAGCCTGAGCCACCCTGAATTTTGGCGCGAGTAGCGCACGTTCGTGCAGGCCGAGACGCGCGGCGGCCCGGCACCGGGCATGCGACGGATACGCGACCGCCACGCGAGTGGACAACCTTCGTCACGGGCGCGCTATCCTCGCCGTGCGGCATCCCGTCGCCGCGCCACTGCACCGGTAACCTCGATGGCTTCGACACTGCTTGCCTCCTCCGCCCGCGTGCTTTGGCGGTTGCTTCAGCGTAACGGGATCGACCCGCGGAGCATCTTCGAGAACGCGGGCCTCGACCCGGCCAAGCTGTCGGAGCCGCGCGCGCGCTACGACGCACGCAATGCGAGGGCGGCCTGGCTCGAAGCGGTACAGGCCATCCCCGACCCATGCTTCGGGCTGCAAGCCGGCGAGGAATGGCGGGCAACGGATTTCCATGCCCTGGGCTACGCGTTCCTGTCCAGCCGCACGCTGTCTACCGGTCTCGCCCGAATCGTGCGCTACAACGCGGTTGTCGACACCACCGTGGAATTCCGGCAAACGCTGGAAGACAACTTGCTGCGCCTCACCTACCGCATCAACCGCGATGATCTCGCCGAGCCCCCGGCCTTGGAAAACGCCCGCTGGGCCGTGGTGCTCGGCATATGTCGCGAGGCCTACGGACCGACGCTGGATCCGTTGCAAGTCTCGTTTACCCACCCGCCGCCTAGTCAGTGCACCGGGGCCTTTTTCGGCTTCTTCCGCTGCCCCGTTCACTTCGGCGCCGCGCACAGCGAGTTGATACTGGACCGTCGGATCGTCGAACAGGAACTGCCGGCGCTGAACCGGGAGCTCGCCAGTGCCAACGATGCCGTGCTGTCTGCCTATGTGGCGCAGCTCGATGACGACCTACTCTCGCGTGTGCGCGCGGCCATCATTGCGCGCCTGCCTTCCGGGGCGCCTTCCGCCGCGGATGTCGCGCGCGACCTGCACATGAGCGCACGCACGCTGCAGCGGCGCCTCGCGGACGAGCAGACCAGTTATTCGGCGCTGCTGGACGCGGTGCGCCAAGAGCTGGCGGCCCGCTATCTGTCGGAGTCGATACAGTCCCTGAGCGAAATCACCTACCTGCTCGGTTTTTCGGAACTTTCCGCCTTTTCCCGCGCCTATCGTCGGTGGACGGGCCAGAGCCCGGGCGGGGCACGCAGCGCCACCGCCCGCTAGGCACCGAGGGCGCGCGAGCACGCCGAGCACGCGCTGCGCCGGGCGCCCTCGGCTGCTACGGGCAGCGGTTTGCCCGTGACGCGACGCACACGTTTGACGCGATCGATCAATCATGTTGGCGCGTGGTGTCAAGCGCGAATTCCGCCCCACGGCTAAGCTGGACAACGTCGAATAACCAAGCCGGCGCATGACCGATGCGCCGGTAAAACGAGGAAAGCGGATGAACCAAGACACGATCACCATCAGCGTCAAAACAGCCGGTCGGCTGATGCTTCTACTGGAAGATCTGCTCATCGACGGGCGGACTTTCGACAGCGACGAGCAGCTGCGCCTCTGGCGCGACGAATTACACGCCGCCCTGCCCGAGACTCCGGAGATGCAAGCCGCGTCGTTCTGACGCGCGAAGGCACTGTCCGGTCGCCATGGATGGCGACCGTTTTGCCCGCACGCCGGACTTGCCTGGTCGCTACCGGGGCGCTCAGCTCCGGCCGTGCCTGCCGGCGCTCGAAGTGCACGGATTGGAGTGCCGCGAGATACGCGCGCCATGAATCGCACGCGTCATCCGGCCATGTCTTTACTCCGCCCCGACCCGGGACGCGCGACGCTCACCCGCTCACCCGCTCACCCGCTCACGGCCAGACCCCTACGCGACATCCCGCATCCGTCGCCCGCGCCCGACTTTCGCTAAACTGCAGGTGGTTGCATAGAGACGGCAACCAGTGCCCGACCGACAAGGTCGCCGCGATGCATCATGGCCGGCGCCATTGCGGCCGCGTCCCGCGGCCACCGCCGGCTGATCAGCCAACACCCGCTTCCCGCACCGCAAGGCCATGCACCATCTGACGGAAATCCTCGCCCTTATCGTCGTCGTCGGCATCGGCGCGCAATGGATCGGCTGGCGCCTGCAGATCCCGGCGATCGTGCTGCTGAGTCTGGCCGGCCTGCTGATCGGACCGATACTGGGCATCCTGCGCCCCAGCGAGGCCCTCGGCGACGTCTACCGGCCGCTGATCAGCATCGCCGTGGCGGCGATTCTGTTCGAGGGCGGGCTCTCGCTGCGCTGGGCCGAGCTCAGGCATGCGGCGCGCGGCGTCAACCGGCTCATCACCCTCGGCGTCGTCCTGAGCTTGACGCTGGCGGCAATGGCGGCGCACTGGATTGCCGGCTTGTCCTGGCCGGTGGCACTGATCTTCGGCGCGATCACCATCGTCACCGGCCCGACCGTGATTCTGCCGCTGCTGCGCCAGACGCGCCTGTTGAAGCGCCCCGCCTCGTACCTGAAGTGGGAAGGTATCGTCAACGATCCCATCGGCGCCGTGCTGGTGGTAGTGCTGTTTTACTACTTCGCCGGCGCCGGCGCGGGCAACCTCGAAGATACGCTGCTGCATACCGCCGGCGGTGTCGGCGCCGCGGTGTTTTTGGGTACCGCCGGCGGCTGGCTGCTGGGACGCGGTTTCCTGAGAGGCTTGGTGCCGGAATACTTGAAAGGGCCGACCGCGCTTGCCGCCGCGCTCGGTGTCTACGCATTGTCCAACCTGCTGCTGGAAGAGGCGGGACTGATCGCCGCGACCGTGATGGGGGTCGTGCTCGGCAATATGAACCTGCCCAGCATCGGCGAGTTGCGCCGCTTTAAGGAATATATCGCTGTCCTGCTGGTCTCGGTCGTGTTCCTGCTGCTGACGGCGGATCTGGACCCGGTCATCCTGTCGGCATTGGACTGGCACAGCGCAGCGCTGCTGGCAGCCGTGATCTTTCTGGTGCGCCCGGCGGCGGTGTGGATCTCCACCATCGGCGCCGGCATGAGCCTGCAGGAGCGCGCCCTGGTTGGCTGGATCGCACCGCGCGGTATCGTCGCCGCCGCCGTGGCCGGTGTCTTCGGGCCGGCATTGGCAGAGCGCGGCTTCGCCGGTGCCGAGCTGCTGCTACCGCTGGTGTTTATGCTGATTCTGACCACCGTGGTACTGCACGGCTTCAGTCTTGGCTGGCTGGCGCGCCGGCTCGAGCTCAGCGCGAAACGCCAGGGCGGGCTCCTGATCGCCGGCGGGACGGCTTGGAGCAGCGGGCTCGCCAAGGCGCTGCACGAACTGGGCGTGCCCGTCATCGTCGCCGACAACGCCTGGCACCGGCTGCGCAAGCCGCGGCTTGCCGGTGTCCCCGTCTACTTCGGCGAGCTGCTGTCGGAGCATGCGCAGAACTCCCTGGAGTTCGGCGCCTTCGGCAGCCTGCTGGCCGTGACCGGCAACGACGCCTACAACGCCCTGGTGTGCGCCCATTTCGCGCCCGAGCTCGGCCGGCAGAAGGTGTTTCAGCTCGCCGCGGACGAAGTGGCCGAGCAGCGCCGCCCCTCCCCGGAGGCCCGCGGCCGCACCGCATTCGCCGACGACGTCCAGTACGACGACTTGCAGCGGCGCTGGTATCGGGGCTGGGGTTTTCATTCGACCGGAGTCACGCAAAGCTACGGTATCGAGCAACTGCTCGACGCGCTGCCGAGCGACGCGATGCCCGTGCTGGTGATCGGCGAGCATCATGACGTGCGCCTGCTGGAAGCGGGAAAAAGCGTGAAAGCCGAGCCCGGAGAGCGCGTGCTGTGGTTCGGTTGCAAAGACGTCTGCGAGCCGGAAACGGAAGCCACGCGCCCCGCGGAAAAGCCCCGGCCGCTGGTTTGAAACGCCGCCGAGCGTCGTCCTCGACCCCTGCGGCCGGCGCTTGCGCTCCGAAAGGAGCCAGGCCGACTCCTCCGACGCCGAGCCGCTTCAGCCCGACCGGTTGCGTACGCGGAAAAGCGAATGCAATCAGCGTGTGTGATGCAGACCGGATCGCCGAACCCTACCGCTGGACGGCGTCGCGATCGACGCGCCTCGGCTCCGATTCATCAATGCTCTGCGCTGACCATTCCGCTGCGGATCGCGAATTTGACCAAGCCCACCAGGTTATCGATGTCGAGCTTCAGCATCACCCGGCTGCGGTAGGTCTCGACGGTCTTGACACTGATGCCCAGCGCCTGGGCGATATCCTTGGTGCGGCGCCCCTCGGCCAGCATGCAGAGGACTTCCCGCTCGCGTTGGGTCAGCTTGTTGCGGTCTACTTCGGAGCTGCGTTGCGGCTCGGGCGCCGTTCCTTCGCGCAGCGCCGGGCTGATGAACAGTTCTCCGCGCAGCACCGCCGCGATCGCCTTGACCAATTCCGAGCCGGCCTCGTTTTTGAGCACATAGGCGTCGACTCCGGCCGAGAGCATGCGCCGGCGATAATGTGGATCGCCGTACATGGACAGCGCGACGATGCGACTCTGCTCGGAGACGCGCTTGATCGCAGGTGCTGCTTCGATCCCGCTTAGCTCGGGCATAGCGATGTCGAGGACGACGATGTCCGGCCGATGGACTCTGGCGAGACGGACGGACTCGTAGCCGTCGGCAGCATGCGCGACAACATGCCATCCGGCCTGTTGCTCGAGCAGCGCCGCCAATCCCTCTCGAAACAGGGCGTGATCATCGCAGAGTAGAAAAGTCAGGTTCACGGCTTGGACTCACTCGCCGACGACTCCAGGATGGTCGGCCGGTTGTGCAGGCAACGAAGAGACCGACACGCCGACTCGACAAATTGGCTCGACCGGCAGCCGAACCGTTACGCAGGATCCGTTTTCGTCCGCTTCGATGTCGAGCCAACCGCCGAAGAACGCGAGCCGCTGCCGAATGCTGTAAAGGCCGTAACCGCCGGTGGCATTCGGCTGCGACTCGGGTTGATTGCGCCAATCGAATCCGTGCCCGTCGTCGGCAACCGAGAGCTCGATGCCTTCGGCATCCGCCGTCAGCGTAATGACTCCGGTACGCGCTTTGGCGTGCTTGATCAGGTTGTACACCAATTCGCGCGCGCATTGGAACAGGAAAATGGATTGCTGGTCGGTCAACACGCGGAAGCGTCCACTTCACAGCTCATCGCCACGCCCCAGCGCCCGCCGCTGCAGCCGCAGCGCCAGCAGCAGCGCGAACAATACGAGACCGGCCGCCAGCAACGCATAGTGACGCGCTTGGCGTGCCAACTCGTCGAGGCGCGCCTCCAGGACGAGCCTGCCGATCGGCGGCCGTCGAAGCGCATCGGACGCACGATCTCGACCATGGGTGCCAGCATACCGATGTGCGGACCCTGAGGCTGGCGCCAGCGCGCGAAGACGCGGTCATAGCCATCATAGAGCGTCGCCGAACGAAGCTGATACTCTCCCGACAAGGTGGCCAGCTTTTCCCGCGCGCTCTCGGGGCTGTCGAAGACCAGCGCCGATATGCAGTTCTCGCCGACCACGGCCGCAAGCACGCGCAGTTCGCGCAGCATGTGGTCGCGGAACATTGTCCCGGCGCTCGCGGATACGCGTGACCCGTTGGCGCGGATATCGTTGCTGACAATGTTGACGACACCGGAGCTTACGCTTGTTCACATGACAGCTTATCCCCCTGAAGCGCTTGGCGTCATCATGCAGGCGCAGACAAAAGCATGTCGGAATTTTCCCTACGCGATTAGCTGGACTGACAAGCGCAGGCGCACACCTTAATGTGATGACCCGTGCCTCATGCTTACCCGGCCGAGCGAAAGTCGAACGCCGACAATCGGCGCGCAAGCCTGACCGAAATACCGGTGTCCCGCCAAGGGCGCATACCGGACATAGGGGCATGCCATCGCGGCTCATCCACGTCTTTTTGTTGCCGAGGACACCGAACAGCATGACCGTCATTCGCTTGCCGTTTATCGCAGCCTTCGCGGCGGCCTTTTCCCTTGCCGGCTCCAATGCCTGGTCAGCGTCCCCGAGCTTCGATTGCGCGAAGGCATCGAGCGAGGCAGAGGCCATGATCTGCAAAGACGCGGAGCTCGCCGAGCTCGACCGCAGCCTGGCCTCGCTCTACGCCGTCGTGCTGAAGAATACGCCGGCCACGGAGAAGAAGATGCTGAAGGCCGAGCAGCGGGGCTGGGTAAAAGGGCGCGACGACTGTTGGAAGAGCGACGACCTGCGCGGTTGCGTGGAAGCCGAGTACCGCAGCCGTATCGCCGAGCTGCGGGATCGCTGAGCTCAGGTTGGCCCGCGGCGCTCATGACGAGCTCACCCCCCCCCACGTGTCAATGTCGAAGCCGAAATATGTGTGATCACGCACAACCGGGTCAGTTCGCGAATCTCTCGGGCTCGAAGGCGTTGCGCAGCCCTCACGTTGCTTACCGCCGTCGAGCCGAGCGGCACTTGGCCAGCCGACTTGGCGCATGCTGCACCGCTCGAGTGCCGACCGGCTTTGCACGACAGGCGATTGCCGGCAAAGGGCGGCCGCGTATCGTGCACCTCGTCGCCGGCGTCGCGCTCTATGTGTTGGCGCTCGGCACAGGACTGGGCGCGGCCACGGCGTTGGCGGAGGCGGACGGGCCGGATTTTTATCGCGTCGTGGACGTCGCCGCCGACGATGTACTCAACATCCGAGCACAGCCGGATGCATCGGCGCCAAAGATGGGCAGCATCCCACCCGGCGCCGATTGCGTTCGCAACCTGGGCTGCCGAGGCGGCTTGTCCTTCGAGGAATTCACCACGCTCAACGATGCGGAAAAGGCGAGCCGCCTGAAAGAGAATCCCCGCTGGTGCCGCATCGAGTATCGCGGAACGACGGGGTGGGTCGCGGGCCGCTATCTGGCCGAAGGCGCATGCTCCGAGTAGCGTCACGCTGCCGCATCGCGAACCGGGAGCCCCCGCAGCCCCCGACAGCACGAGATTCCCGCACTACACGAGGTCCACACGCAACGATGCATTTGCCGATCGCCTACTTCGTCATCGTTCTGCTTTCCCTATCGGGCGGCGCCGCGATCGCAACGCCGTTTTGGGGTGCCACCGAGTCCGCACCGGCAGACACCCCGCTCGAGCAACTGGTACCCGGCGAATTTATCTGGGAGGCCGACGTCGAGCCCGCCGGACCGGTCGTGGTGGTCGTCAGCCTGCCCGAGCAAATGGCGTACGTCTATCGCAACGGCGTGCGTGTCGGCGTCTCGACAGTCAGTACCGGCAAGCCCGGGCACGGCACACCCACGGGGGTTTTCACCATCCTCAACAAAGATAAAGATCATCGCTCATCGACCTACGGCAACGCTCCGATGCCCTACTCCGAAAGGCTGACGTGGGGCGGCGTTGCACTCCACGCGGGCGGGCTGCCCGGTTATCCGTCGTCCCACGGCTGCGTCCATCTGCCGAGCGTATTCGCTCAACGCCTATTCGGTATTACCCACAAGGGGACGACGGTGGTCATCGCCGACGGCGCCACGGCCCCGCGCGACCTGGTTCACCCGCCGCTGTTGGCGCCAGTCGATGCCATCACCGGATCGGTGACACCGGATGAGCATTTGGGATTCGCACAAGAATGGCGACTGGAGCCGGAGAAATCCCCTTCCGGCCCTGTCACGCTGGTCGTGAGCACCGCCGACAAGCGCGCCATCGTGCTGCGCGACGGCGTCGAGATCGGCCGCGCCAAGATCCGCGTTCACCGAGGCGACGTGCCCCTCGGCACCCATGCCTACACGATGCTCGAAAGTTCGGCTTCGGGACACGGCCGCTGGAGTGCGGTCGGTCTCCCCGGCCGCGGCGGCGAGCACGCCGGGACGACGGCAATCGAGCCACTGGCGCGCGTCGATGCGCCGCCCGCTTTCGGCGATGCCCTCGCCGGACTCCTCGGGCCCGGCAGCACCGTGCTCCTGACGGACGCACCGGTGCTCGAGCACACCACAGGCCCCAGACTCGACGTCATCGCAACCGGCCCGGCGCCTGTCGAAGACCTCAATCCCCTATCGCCTCGGGCACCGCAGTAGGCCGGGCCGCGCCGGCGCCGGCCGTGCCATCAGCGACCGAGACGCCGCGCTTTGCGCAACCGCGGGGATCGGGAACAGTACTGTAGTTCATCTGCGTAGGACGCAATCGATTGTTGCTTTTGAGAATCTTGTTGGCGCTGTACCTCGCCTTCGGCGTGTTCGCCGTCGTCGTCATTTTCATCGATCCGTCGGACGACCCACTCTCCGCGATCTATCTCGTCATTGCCGCCATGCCTTGGACGGTGGTGCTCGACGCCGCAACCGATCGCATCGGCGAGTTGCCAACTTGGGCGAACCTGACTCTTTTGTCGCTGGGCGTTCTCTTCAACGCGGCTATCATCTACGTCCTGGGCCGGCTGATCGGCTATTTTGTCGGTCGTCGGTTGCCCCCGATTCACGGGAAATAGTCCCCCCGGCACAGGCCCAATACAGGGCCGCCGCTGTCTTCAATCGACCAACAGGCTCCTCAAAAGAGAGGGCTGCCGGCTTCACCCACGTCGGCAATCCCACCCTATGCCTCGACGAACGACACGCCTTCTATTCGGCATCGGCCTATTCGCACTGTCGCTGGCCGGCTGCGAAGATCAAGCCGGCGATTACGTGGCCGTGTCGTCGATCAGCGCGAACGGCTTCGCCAAGCACAACAAGGCGATGCTCGCTTTGAACGGCCGGGAGTTGTCACTCTGGGGCTATGTCGACCACGGCAACCTGTTTCCGATCGACCACACGCGGCAGGGATCCGTCGCGCGGCCCGAACATCATCAACCTGCTAAGCCTCGCTGGCGCTTTAATCTCAAGGGCCGCCCGGACGATCCGACCGGTCACTCGTTCGCGGTTCGAGTGATCATCGATTCCGGCCGGAATGCCCTCATAAGGACTTTTCTCGAAGACGCGAGGCGAGGACGACCCACCAAGGTTTTCGTCACGGGTACCCTCGTCACCTTCCACGCCCCGACGGCTGGACGACTTCTCGTTGGTCTCTCCATGAATGTCGAATCTTCGCAGGACATCCTTCTCGACGCCAAACCCTGAAGCAACGGTATTGCGGCTATTGAGCCGCGCGAAGACAAGGCTCTGCGGAAGCAAGCAGCGCGGACGTGCGGCGCTCACGGCGCTGAAAGGCGCATCGGCTAACGATTCGATTCAAGCATCTTGCGCACTTCTTCGATCGACCTCGTAATTCCCCCCAGATGAACGACGGCGTGGCAATTCGCACATATCGGGCGTAAGTCTTGGACCGGATCAACCCGATACGCTTTGCCTACGATATCTTGCACCCCGTAACGCGCCGCGTAGATGCAGAGGACCAGCTCGTCTCGTGTAAAGGAGCTTCTTTTCGCCACTGGTACTACCTATCCGATCGTCGCGTGAATCTATACTCTTATGACGAGGCGCATAGCGACACCTTGAAAACCCCGATCCCGTACTTGTCGAAAGCTCGGGATTTTCAGAATACTACCTGGACTCCCTCGACGAAAAACGTCCGCTCCAGCGCCAAAACAACCACGCCAGCAAGCCGATCCACAGCGCTGCGAGCCAGCCGATGACGCCGTCGTAGTTGCCGGCGAGGAAGGCGAGCGCGGCGTTGTCGTCGCCGTCGGTGAGGCGGCGGGAGACTTGGATCACGAATACCCAGCCGGCGTGCAGGCCGATGCACCAGCCGATGTGGCCGGTGCGCTCGCGGACCAAGGCGAGGAAGACGCCGACCATGAACAGCGCGGCCATCGAGTCGAGATGCTGCCATTGGAAGACGCCGGTGAAGACGCCGGCGAACATGGCCCGGGTGCCGGCCCAATCGAAGGCCATACCCTCGGGCAGTTCGTGGGGCTTCATGAAGTGCAGAACCGCGTAGAGCAGCGCGGACCAGACCACGGCGGCACGCAGACCGTCCGCGCGCTTGACGGCCGCAAACAGGGCGCCGCGGAAGAAGGCCTCTTCCAATAAGCCGATCAGCAGGCCCCCGATCAGGGCGGCGACGGCCTTTTCCCAGACGCCGGCGATCCAGCCGTCGGACGGCGGGTCCGGGACCCGCACTCCGAGCCACATCAGCGCGGCCACCAGCACGAGCAGGATGAGCACGCCAAGCACCCAGCCCCAACGCACGGCGCGCAGCATGCGCCCTCGCGGTGCATCGAAGCCCAGCGTGGCCCGGTTCGCGAAGCCCATCACTTTCAGAAAGGGCCAGAGTCCGAGCAGGATGAAGACCTGCGCCAGCCGCCCCATGACCCGCTGGGGCTCGTAGCCGATCCAGCCGGTCTGCATCAGCGGATAGGTCAGCAACGCCGCCAGCAGCAGGCAGGCAAAGAGATAACCGAAGAAGATCGCCGTGGTGCGCATCGCAGGGGATTGTCCGTTTGACCCGGGCGGGCGATGCAAACATGCGCGCTGCCGGGACGCAAGCCTCGCCTCGGCCCACCGGCGTCGGCTGCGCACGCGGTATCGGCGGCTCCGATGGCTTCGGATTCGCGCCGGGCGGTCCTCCCTCCCCGGCCCAATGGTCAGCTGCTTGCCCCTATTTCTTGCAATTTTGCAGCCTATGCTGTGAAGCATCACCGGCACACGGTCCCCCCGATGCAGCAATCGACACCCGCCTCCTCCGACGACTCGCTCGCCGCATTGCTGGACGCCGAAGAGCGCTCCGCCCGAGCGCGTCACCGGCGTCTCGCGATCGCCGCCGCCATTACACTGGCCGCGCTCGCGGCCGCCGTTTGGCTGTTGCGGCCCGGCGACGAGAACGGCATTCGGTTCGAAACGGCGGAGGTCCGTCGCGGCGACTTGGTCGTGCATGTGACGGCCACCGGCACGCTGGAACCGGTGAACCAGGTGGAGGTCGGTACCGAGATCTCCGGCACCATCGAGGTCGTTCTCGTGGACTACAACGACTTGGTCCGCGCCGGCGATGAGCTGGCCCGGCTCGACACCGAGCAGCTCGACGCCCGGCTGCGGCAGTCCGAGGCCGCTTTGGCGCTGGCCCGGGCGCGGGTCCTCGAGGCCGAGGCCACGGTGACGGAGACGGCGAACCGTCTGCGCCGCACCGAGGATCTGCTGCGCAAGGGCATGTCGTCTCGCGAGGAGTTGGACACGAGCACCGCGGCCCACGCGCGCGCGACGGCGCTCCTGGCCGTCGCCGAGGCCCAAGTGGCGCAGGCGCAAGCACAGCTGGACGCGGATCGGCGCACCCGCGAGAAGGCCGTGATCCGCGCGCCGATCGACGGCATCGTGCTGGAGCGCAAGGTGGAGCCGGGCCAGACCGTGGCCGCATCGCTGCAGACGCCGGTGCTGTTCAAGCTGGCCGAGACCTTGACGCAAATGGATCTGCACGTGGATGTCGACGAGGCCGACGTCGGCAGCGTCGCTGTCGGCCAGAGCGCGGAGTTTACCGTCGACGCGTATCCGGACCGAACATTTCCCGCGCGCATCGAGCAGGTCCGCTTCGCGCCGCAGACCGTCGAGGGCGTGGTCACCTACGAGACGCTGCTCGCCGTCGATAACTCCGAGCTGCTGCTGCGCCCCGGCATGACGGCCACGGCGGAGATCCTGGTCGAGCGCATCGAGGACGCCTTGCTGGTGCCGAATGCGGCGCTGCGCTTCAGTCCGCCGCGGGCCGCGGCGGCACGGGAAGCCGGCGGTCGGGGACTCGTCGGCATGCTGCTGCCGCGGGCGCCGGGCTCGCGCCGGGACAACGCCGGAACCGAGCGCGCAGGGGACGCCCGCGTCTGGCTCCTCGCCGACGGCGAGCCCGCTGCCGTGTCGATCGAGACCGGCGCCAGCGACGGCGCGCAGACGCAGGTATTGTCCGGGGATCTCAAGGCCGGGCAGCAGGTGCTTGTCGACAGCGTGATGTCGGGACGCGGGCGCTGACGGGGCCGGCCACGATGCACCCCGAAGCCACAACGGGCGCCGGCCCCGCAGCGCAGCGGGCAGGGACGGATGCCGAGCACCGCGCCGTCGCGGCGGCGCCCGGCAGCCCGCTGATCGAGCTGCGCGGCGTGACGAAGGTCTACGGCAGCGGCAGCGCGGCCATGCATGCACTGCGCGGCATCGACCTCACGATCGGCGCCGGCGAGATGGTCGCCGTGATGGGACCGAGCGGCTCCGGCAAGTCCACCGCCATGAACATCCTCGGCTGCCTGGATACCCCGAGCGCGGGCAGCTATCGCTTCCGCGGCCTGGACGTCGATGCCATGAGCCGCGATCAGCGCGCGCTGCTGCGCCGCCATGCGCTGGGATTCGTGTTCCAAGGCTTCAACCTGCTGGCGCGCACGACGGCACTCGAGAACGTGGAACTGCCGCTGATCTACCACCGCTTGCCCGCCGCCGAGCGCCGCGGCCGTGCCCGGGCGGCGCTGGCCGCGGTCGGCCTGACCGGCTGGGAGCAGCACACGCCCGCAGAGCTCTCGGGCGGCCAGCAGCAGCGCGTCGCCATCGCCCGGGCGCTGGTCACCGATCCGGACGTGGTGCTGGCCGACGAGCCCACCGGCAATCTGGACAGCGCCCGCAGCCGCGAGATCATGGACCTGCTGCGCGCGATGAACCGCGAGCACGGCATCACCGTCGTGATGATCACCCACGAACCGGACATGGCCGCCTACGCCGGGCGGATCGTGCATTTTCTCGACGGGCTGGTCGCGTGCGAAGCAGCGCCGGTTGCGGATTCGGCAGCGGCGCATGCCGGCGCCGATACCGGCGCGCCCGCCCCCGGCACCGGGAGGCGCTGATGCTCGGCAACAGCCTGCTGCTCGCGATCCGCGAGATCCGCCGCAACGTGCTGCGGTCGTTCCTGACAATCCTCGGCATCGTCATCGGTGTGGCGGCCGTCATCGTCATGGTCACGCTGGGCCAGGGCGCCACCGCCCAGGTCAAGACCCAGATCGAGAGCCTGGGCAGCAACCTGCTGATCGTGCGGCCGGGCCAGCGCATGGGGCCCGGCATGAGCGCCGACGCGGCGCGCTTTACGCTGGCCGACGTCACCGCGCTGCGCCGCGAGGTGCCGTCGTTGGCGGCGGTCGCGCCCGGAACGTCCCAGAGCATGACCGCGATCGTCGGCAACGAGAACTGGTCCACGACCGTCACCGGCACCGACAACGCCTATCTGCTGGCGCGCAACTGGACGCTTGCCGCCGGGCGCGCCTTCAAGGACGGCGAGCTGCGCGCCGGCAAAGCTGTCTGCATCATCGGTGCAACCGTGCGCAAGGAGCTGTTCGGGGCACAGAATCCAATCGACCAGCGCGTGCGGCTCAAGAACCTGAGCTGCGAGATCGTCGGCCTGCTGCAGGACAAAGGCCAGAGCAGCATGGGCATGGATCAGGACGACCTGGTGCTGATGCCCATTCGCACGGTACAGCGGCGAATCAAAGGGGATCAGGACGTCGACGTGATCTATCTGTCGGTCCGGGCGGGACGCTCCATGGACCGCACCATCGCGGACGTCGAGCGGCTGCTGCGCGAGCGCCGCCATATCGGCCCCTTCGACGAGGACGATTTCTCCGTGCGCGATATGCGCGAGATCACGAACATGCTCGCCGGCACGACGACGGTGCTGACGTCGCTGCTCGGCGCGGTCGCGTCCGTGAGCCTGCTGGTCGGCGGCATCGGCATCATGAACATCATGCTGGTCTCGGTCACCGAACGGACCCGCGAGATCGGTATCCGCCTGGCGATCGGCGCCCGTGAAGACGAGGTGCTGTTGCAGTTTTTGGTCGAGGCCGTCGTGCTGTCGTCCTTCGGCGGGCTGCTCGGCATCCTGCTCGCGCTCGGCACCTCGCTGCTGCTCGCCGGGATGCTCGGGGTGCCCTTCATCCTCGACGGCGGCATCATCGCCCTTGCGTTTCTGTTCTCCGCCGCCGTCGGCATCGTGTTCGGCTGGGTGCCGGCGCGGCGTGCGGCGCGGCTCGATCCGATCGAGGCGTTGCGGCATGAATGAATCTGGATTCAAGCCGTAGGCGAGCGGCACCGATAAGCGCGCACCGCAAGGACCGCGAAGGCCATTGTGGAGCCGCGCCCCCCGATCTGCGATGCTTTGCGGCTACCGCTAGCCGCAAGCGCAGTACGCCGATGTCCAACAAGCCTAAGCCGCCCAGTCATTCGCCGGGCAAGCCGCCCGGCAAGCCGGTCAATGTGGCCGGGCAGTTCTGGCTCAGCGTGGACGAGGTCGCGTTCCTCGGCGAGGAGCGCATCGCACTGCTGGAGCAGATCGCCGAGCGCGGGTCCATCACCCAGGCGGCGAAGGCCGTGGGCGTCAGCTACAAGGCTGCCTGGGACGCGGTGGACGCGATCAACAACGTGGCGCCGTCGCCGGTGGTTTCCACGGCGACCGGCGGGCGCGGCGGCGGCGGTGCGCGGCTCACCGACGAGGGCCGGCGGCTGATCACCGCCTACCGCACCATTGCCGCGGAGTACCAGCGCTTCCTCGCCGGCATCAACGCCGCCATGGGCGACTCCGGCGCCGCGCTGGACATGCTGCGCCGGCTCGCGCTGCGCACCAGCGCCCGCAATCAGTTCATCGGGCGCATCGTCGCGGTCACCGCCCGCACCGTCGACGCGGAGGTCTGGATCGAGATCCAGGGCGGCGAGCGCATCGTCTCCGGCATCACCAACGAGAGCGTGGAGTTGCTCGGCCTGCGCCCGGGGCGTAGCGTCTGGGCGCTGGCCAAGGCCGTCGCCGTCGACATTGTCCGCGAGCCGGATTCGGCCCGCCCGCCGAGCACCAACGCGCTGTGCGGTACCGTCAAGCAGATCAACCGCGGGGACGGCCCCACCGAGGTCGTCATCGCCCTGTCCGCCGGCGTCACGGTGCGCGGCGTCATCGACGCCGACGCGCTGGAGCGGCTCGGCATCGTCGAGGGTGGACCCGCGTGCGCGGTGTTCCCGGCGTCCAGCGTTATCGTCGGCGTCGACAACTAGCCCGATAGCCGGCGGGGCGATGCCGGTGCAAATTGCCGCGACTGGCCGCGAATAGTGCCGAAGACGCCCGTCGGGCGCCCGCTAGACTCGATGCCTACGATCAACTGCCCGGACCGCGAGGTGGATCGACATGACATCGCCCTTTCAGCCAGGCTTCGATCGCACCACGTCTGCAAGCGAGGTCGCGCTGAGCACCCGCTCGGACCACAGGAGCAGGGTCGCCTCGTCGGCCGCGGCGATACGGGCCTCGAGATCATCGGGAAGGGTTCCGAATTTCAGGCGCAGCAGGCGCGCCAGCACGCGGGCTTCGCCCTGGAGCAGAACCTGCTGCACTCCCTGCTGCATCCCTTGCTGCATCCCCTCTTCACGAAAGCGTTCGGCAAATCGGCTCATTGTCTGTGCCTCGTCGGGGTAGTCGCGTGCATATTGCTCTCGCTCATTATCGTCAAGGGCTGTATAGATATCGATAAAATCCAGATACTTGAGCCATTTCTCGGGATCCGCCTCCAGCTCCGTCAGACCACGCACGGCGCGCGCATCGATCTCCACCTTGCGCTCCGGCGGGTAGCGCATGCTCGGCAGCGTCAGGCGAGCGACCAGGTTGTCGCTGTCTCTGTAGTCTTCGAAGTCCAGCTCCGCCAGCGCGCAGCGCAGGTAGCGGAAGTCCAGATAGACGTGACGGTCCCCGCCCAGGCGCAGCCGTTCGGGGACACCTTTGCACATGCGCAAAAAGATCACCACCGGCACCACGCGACAGGTGTCGAGCAGCTCGGCGAGGTCCAGGCAGTAGTGGGCCACGGGCGGTCATCGTCCGATCTTTTCGGATCGCGGAGCCTCCCTATGACGGCCGCCTCGGACGAGTCCTGATCGCCTCGTCGACGGCCGCCATCTCCGGCCGCAGATCGACACAGGGGCGAGCATCGAGGGATACTGCGGCCGGCGTTCCTGTTGTCGCAGTCAACTTGTTTTCGGCGGGAGTTTGCAGTTATGTCGGCGGCCCGTACGAGTCTGACGCACCCGCTCCAGATCGCGGAAGTACGCGCGAGTCCGTCCCATGGCCGGATCGGGATTACCCTGTGTCCGGGCAAACATGATCGTTTCGCCCATACGGGGGCTTGGGCGCGTGACCTCGCAACCGATCTGGACGCCATCGCCGCGTGGGGCGCGCGACTGGTGCTGACGTTGATGGAGCCGGAAGAGCTCAAGGCGCTCAAGGTGCCTGCCCTTGGCGAGGAGGTTCAGCGCCGAGGCATGGCGTGGCGGCATCTGCCCATCGCGGATTTCTCCGTTCCCACCGAGGCCTTCGAGCAGCAGTGGACAACACAGGGCCAGGAGATCCGCGAGCTATTGCGCGCCGGTGATCCAGTGCTCGTGCATTGCAAAGGCGGCTTGGGCCGGGCGGGCATGATCGCCGCGCGTTTGCTGGTCGAATTGGGTATGGACACCGAAGAAGCCGTTCGCCATGTTCGCCGCGAACGCAAGGGCGCCATAGAAACGTCTTCGCAGCTCGCGGTGGTGCGCCGAACTGTACGGATGCCGTAATCAGGGGATGGAGACTCGTGATGATCACCGACACACCACTGATCGATACGGGCATGATGCAGCGTGTCGGCGGGCAATTGGGCACGAACCCCGCCGGCCTATTCCAAGACGACAGCGGGCGGCGCTATTACGTCAAGACGCTTGAGTCTCCGGCGCATGCATGCAACGAGCGGATCGCGGCCAGCCTGTACCGGCTGACAGGCGCCCCGACGCTGCGCTACGTGCCCACGACAAACCCAGATCAGATCGCAACCGCGTGGGTCGACCTCGATAAGAAGTGCATCGCCCACTTCACCGACCCCGAGCGCAAGCAAGCTCAGCGGTGGCTCGGGGTGCACGCGTGGACGGCCAATTGGGACGCCGCCGGCTTCGCGGGAGACAATCAGGGCGTGGCCGACGGCACCGTGCTGACGCTCGATGTGGGTGGCGCACTGGCGTTTCGGGCGCGCGGGGCCCCCAAGGGCAAGGCGTTCGGTACCCGCGTCGACGAGCTTGATCTATTGCGAAGCAACCGCGACAACCCGCACGCGGTCACGCTCTTCGCCGACATGAGTCGCGACGAGATCGCAGATGCCGTCGCGGTCGTCGTACGGATTCCGGACGAGCAGATTCGCCGGGCCATCATCGGCAGTGGCGGCAGCCCCAAGCTGGTCGAGAAGATGCTGGCACGCAAGGACGATATGGCGAGGCGCGTGAGTTGCGAACTCTGTAACCCTTAGACAGCGCCGACTACGCAGCCAACGCTCGGGGCTGGGCGCCCGGCAACCCGCGCCGGGACCGGACAGCCGCCGTTCGAGACCGCTTACGCCGAGAACCGCACCTGCACATCCCGCGGCGGCGCCAAATGCGGCGCGGTGGTCACCAGCAGCTTGGCGCCGGCGCGGGCATAGGCCTCGGCATTGCCGGCATTGACGCCGCCGGCGGCCGCGACGACGGCACAGGAACCGGCGCCGCGCCGTGCGAGTGCAGCAGCAACCTCGGCCACCTGCTCCGGCGTGAACTTCTCCAACTGCAGGACATCGGCGTCGGCCCATGTCAGGGCCTCTTCCGGCGTTGCGACCTCGACGACGACCCGCTTTTCCGGGCACTGCTTGTGCAGCCGGGCGACGGTCTCGCCGGGGGATTCGCCGTCGAGGAACAAGCGGTGCTCGGCAAACACCAGCAGGGTTTCGGACAGGCCGTTGCGATGCATCACGGCGCCGCCGGCGCGAAACGCCTTCACCGCGAGCCGGCGATTGCCGGGCACGTTCTTGCGCGTGCCGGCGACGATGGCGTCCGGGTGCCCTCGGCGTGCCGCGGCGGCGATGGCGGCAGCGCTGCTGGCGATGCCGCCGCACCACTCCATCAGCGTCTGCGCGGTCTTCCAGCCGCGATGCAATGCGCCGGCGCTGCCCGCCGCCTGCAGCAGCAGCGTCTCCGGCTCGGCCGCGGTGCCGGACGGGGCCAGGCATTCGGCCTCGGCGCCGCAGAGCTGAAACATCCGCACCGCCTCCTCCGTGCCGCACACCCGCATCGGGTCTCGCGCAAAGAAGCGGATCACGCCGGCCCGCCCGGCGATGCCGAGGGAGTCCGTCGTCAGGTCACCGAAGGGGACATCTTCGGCGAGGAGATCGTGGAGGTTCTGGTCACTCAGCACGGGCGGGATCGGCAGCGTCATCAGTTCCTCTGAAACTTGAAATGGTGATCGCGGTTGCGGATAGCGTGGCGCGGGTGGCTCGCGGCGAAGGGCAATGCTCGCGTGCAGGCCGACCGCCGCGTCGGGCAGCGTGGCCCCGGTCGAGAGCGTTTCCATCAGACCCGCCCTCAGTTTGCGCAACAGCACGCAAAGGTTCATTGACATCATCCCGAGCAGCATCGACCGCCGCATCGCGCAGTCGAAGTCGCCGTCGAGCGCCCGACTTTCCATGGCGAGCGACCGGGTCTCGGTGGCGCCAAGATGTTGCAGCCGAGCATCAGGCTCAGGCCGAACTTCGTCGCTTGCAACGCGACGCGGCGCGCCTCCGCCGACAGCCCCGTAATCCCTCATTCAAATAACGCATCTAGCCAATGGCGAACGATCCTCGGGTTTTGTGGCACGGTGCATGCCGACAACTCGCTGAATCTATGTTTACCTCTGTTTCACAAGACAATACCTCCGCCCGATATTCGTTGCCGCTGATCGCGAAGCAGTGCTGTTGGTCGGAAAGCCAACAATTCCTTCATATAAATTTGTTTATAACGCGACAAATCGGCGTCATACGGAGCAGCGTCGACATCGGATGGAGGCGGCTGAACGCCTGCCGGATAGGCAGATCGCGGCGAAGCCGCCCACGAACTGTCGCGTGCGACACGTCAACGCCTGACAAGCAAGAAAGATGAATTATATTATTTACTTAAGGGTTCCCAGAGGGTGCCGAACGATAACAGCAAGGCCGCGCGGACGACACAGGAGGCAGTATGCGCAGGCGCCGATTGCGCCGCGAGACAACTTGGGCGCCGCGCAGCATCGCGGCGCACCATGAATGTGCAGCCTGCCGTCGATTCGGCAGGCTTCGATGTATTTCAGTGCATATAACGCATGTCTACTCGAGAACGCCGAGGATGACGGACGGCGCTTTGAAGATCGCCTTCGCAGGCATCCCCTCCTTGATCCCGAGCGTGTCGCAGGCCCGGTGCGTGATGGTGGCATGGACCTCGGCGCCGTCGGGCAGCGCGATGCCGACCTCGGCATGAACGGGGCCGATGTTCAGCGAGTTGACCGTGCCCGACAGGCAATTACGGGCGCTGAGACGGATGTTGGTGTCGTCCGTCATCACCAAGACGTTGGATGCCTTGATCAGGGCAATCGCCTCGCCACCTGCTCTTAGATTCAAAGACTTGATGCTCTCGTTGGTGACGACGGCGACGATCTTCTGGCCGCCGGCCATGACCAGCGAGACCTCGGAGTTGACGGCACCGCCCGTGATCGACTCGATCTTGCCCTGGAACTGGTTGCGTGCGCTGATCTTCATGGAAATACCTCGTTTGTTGTACCGAACGGTTGTGCCGGAGCCTTTGGTGACGCAATGCCCCCAAGGCTCGGCCTCGCCGCCGGCCTAGGGAAATACGGACGCTAGCAACAAGCAGAGCGTTCTCCGGCTTGGCCCTGACCTTGCTAGGCACATGGTCGGAAGCGCTATAGCCGACAGAATACATTGCTTCAAAGACGGCACTGCAATTTACGGACCCGCCACGGCGGGTGGGCGGTATTTCCATCGGTACGTCACTGAGCGCCTTTCCGGGGGATATGCGGCTCCTGCTGCCGGAGACGATCAGTCGCGCGGCGGGCAGCCAGGATCAACTCGGGCACGCCGGCGAGCGCGATCTGCGTTCAGCCGTTCGTCATGCCGACGGCGGCAGTAGGCCGCATTCCCCAACGTCAAACACACGGAAATTCTCGGAGCACGTCAATGAAGTCCCTACGCACCCTGACCCTTGCACTCGCCTTCGGGGCAGCCGCCAACGCGTCCGCCGGCGAAGGCCAGATCGCCGTCGCCGCCAATTTCACCGCGCCGATGAAGGAGATCATCGCCGCCTTCGAGGCCGACAGCGGCCACAAGATCCAAGCGTCCTACGGGTCCACCGGCAAGCTGTACGCGCAGATCAAGAACGGCGCACCGTTCGAAGCACTGCTGGCGGCCGACCAAAAGCGCCCGGCGCTGCTTGCCGAGGAAGACCTCGGCGAGCCCGACTCCCTGTTCACCTACGCGATCGGCACGCTGGTTTTTTGGTCCGCGGATCCGGATTTCGTCGACAGCGACGGCGAGGCACTGAACAAGGGCGACTTCGACAAGTTGTCGATCGCCAACCCGAAGCTCGCCCCCTATGGCGAGGCGGCCATACAGACCTTGGAGGCGCTGGGCCTGAAGGAGGCGATGGAGCCCAAGCTCGTCATGGGCGAGAACATCGCCCAGACCTATCAGTTCGTCGACACCGAAAACGCCGAGGTCGGCTTTGTCGCGCTGTCGCAAGTCATGGAAGGCGGCGAGATCAAAAAGGGGTCCGGCTGGATCGTCCCCGGCGAGATGCATGCGCCGATCAGCCAGGACGCCATTATCCTGAGCAGCGGCGCCGACAACCCGGCAATCAAAGACCTGTTCGGTTACCTGAAGAGCGAGAAGGCGCACGCGATCATCCAGTCGTACGGCTACGAAACCAAGTAGCCGCGCGCCGCGGCCGGCGACGTCCCCCGCCTCGGGGCCGCCCGCCCGGCCGCCATATCGGCATAGCACTCTTCGTGGACGAGCGGCAGCGAAGTCCACCGAATCTTTCGCGCCAACCCTGGTGGACGCCGAGCTACCGGGCGTACAGGGCCCTCCGAAGGCCCGTGCGCTGTTTCGTTCGCGTGGTTCGCGATAATTTTGCCGACCACAAGACCAACAATCACGCCGCACGGCAAACCGGTTCCGAACATGTTCCTCACCGACACCGATATCCAAGCCATCCTGCTGACGCTGCGGCTCGCCGCGGTCACTACCGTCATCCTTTTCTTCGTCGGCACGCCCATCGCCTGGTGGCTGTCGCGCACGCGCTCGCGCTGGAAGGGGCCGATCGGCGCCGTCGTCGCGCTGCCGCTGGTGCTGCCGCCGTCGGTGCTCGGGTTTTATCTGCTCGTTACGATGGGGCCGAACGGCCCGGTCGGTCAGTTGACTCAAGCCCTCGGCATCGGGCTGCTGCCGTTCACGTTCTGGGGTCTGGTGGTCGGCTCGGTGTTCTATTCGATGCCGTTCATGGTGCAGCCGGTGCAGAACGCCTTCGAGGCCATCGGCGAGCGCCCGCTGGAGGCCGCGGCAACGCTGCGGGCCTCGCCGCTCGATCGCTTCTTCACGGTCGCTTTGCCGCTCGCGCTACCCGGCTTCATCACCGCCGGCATCCTGAGCTTTGCACATACCGTCGGCGAGTTCGGCGTCGTGCTGATGATCGGCGGCAATATTCCGGGCGTCACCCGGGTTGCATCGGTGCAGATCTACGACTATGTCGAGGCGCTGGAATACGGCAACGCGCACCGGCTGGCCGCGGTGCTGCTGACCTTCTCCTTCCTGGTGCTGTTGGCGCTCTACGCCTGGCGCCCGCAGCAGAGGAAGCTCTGACGATGACGACCCTCGACGTCCGTTTTCGGGTCGACTGGCCCGGCTTCACGCTGGATGTGGACGAGTCGCTGCCGGCGCGCGGCGTAACCGCGCTGTTCGGTCATTCGGGGTCCGGCAAGACCACGCTGTTGCGCTGTATCGCCGGTCTGGAGCATGCCGCCGAAGGCCGGCTGCGCTTCAACGGCGAGACGTGGCAGGACGCCGACACCTGGGTGCCGACCCACCAACGCCCGATCGGCTACGTCTTTCAAGAGGCGAGCCTGTTTCCGCACCTGAGCGTGCTCGGCAACCTGCGTTACGGACAGCGACGCAGCGCGGCTCCGCCCCCCGGCGAGCGGCGCTTCAGCCTGGAGCATGCCATCGAATTGCTCGGCATCGGCCACTTGCTCAAGCGCAAGCCGGGGGCGCTCTCCGGCGGCGAGCGCCAACGCGTCGGCATCGCCCGCGCGCTGGCGGTCAATCCCCGTATCTTGCTGATGGACGAGCCGCTCGCGTCGCTGGACCTCAAGCGCAAGCAGGAGATCCTGCCCTACCTGGAGCGCCTGCACGACGAGCTGGCGATTCCGGTGCTCTACGTCAGCCACGCGCCGGACGAGGTTGCGCGCCTGGCCGATCACCTGGTGGTCATGGAAGGCGGGCGCGCGCTCGCCAGTGGCCCGCTCAACGACACGCTGGCACGCCTCGACCTGCCGATCCGCTTGGGCGAAGATGCCGGCGTGGTCCTCGACGGCATCGTCGCCGAGCGCGACGAGCATTGGCACCTGTTGCGCGTGCAGTGCGGCGGAGCCAGCCTCTGGGTGCGCGACACCGGCGTCGGCGTCGGTGATCACGTGCGCGTGCGCATCCTCGCCCGCGACATCAGCATCGCCCACCAACCGGTGACCGGCACCAGCATCCTGAACGCGCTGCACGCCAAGGTGGTCTCCCTCGGCGACGACAGCCACCCCGCCCTGTCGCTGGTGAAACTCTGCGTCGATGGCGCCGACGACGACGAGGGCGCCCCGGTCCTCGCTCGGGTGACCCGGCGCTCCGCCGATCAGCTGGCACTGGCGCCCGGCATGACGGTCTGGATTCAGATCAAGGCAGTGGCGCTGCTGTAGGGTCGGGCGGCGAGTCGCCGAGCGGCGGCGCAATGCTGTCGGCCGCTCCTGTGCGGGGCTACGCCGACCGCCTGGCCGTTTGCATGCCGAATCCAGTGCACCGCCGCCCGTGCTGTACTGCCCGCTGCGTGCCATGGGTTGTCCGCCACGCCGGCCGTACCTAGACTGCGCTCACGGGTGCGGCTCCGGCCGCAACGCCCGAGGTCCGCCCAGCGTCGAGGAGGCGACTTCCGTGAGCTCGAGCATCCACGCCATCGCCGCCCTCTGGCTCATCGCAGGTACTGCTTTGGCTGATCAAACACCGGCACCGACTCTGCTGACCGATCCCTATCTGCAGTTGCCGACCTCGGACTCGGTCCGCGTCGTCTGGCTGACCGAATTTCCGGGACGGCGCCACTTCGTCAGCTTTGGCGAAGACCCGGCGAAGACGGTCGACGCCGTTACCGCCAAGCTCTCGCGGGTCGCGGAGGATGCAGACTCCCGGGTCGGCGAGCAGCAAGGCGACGGTAAGCTGTTCGGCAGCGTCACTCCGCGGGATGTGTGGCGTCACGAGGCGATCGTTGCCGGCCTCGAGTCCGGGGAGCGCGTGCCCTATCGCGTGACGAGCATCGCCGCCGATGGCCGCGCCGCGGTCAGCGACACCTTCACGCTGGCCCCGCTGCCGACGCCCGGCCAGCGGCTGCGCATACTGCTGACGTCGGATCATCAGCTTAAGGAAATGACCGCCGCCAACCTGCAGAAGGTGCAGGAGACGGTCGGCCGCGTGGATGCGGTATTTTTCGCCGGCGACCTGCAGAACATCCCGGACCGGGCATCCGAGTGGTTCGACGACAATCGCGGCGCGGCCTTCTTCCCGGCCCTGCAAGGGAAGGCGAGCCGTATCTTGGAGCGCACCCGGGAAGCGGACGGCGCCGCCACCCGCACCCGCTATCGCGGCGGCGCGTTGATCCAGCACGCGCCGCTGTTTCCGGTCATCGGAAACCACGAGGTGATGGGCCGGCGCATCCCCGGCAACGACCTCGGCACCATGTTCAAAGACCCGCGCCCGCGGGCCGTCGCCGAAGCGGATTATGCGCAACATGCCGATCTGCTCAATCCGCTGGCGGACGCCGCGCTCCGCGAAGAATGGGTGCGCGACAATGCCTTCAATACGACGACCTACGAGGAGTTGTTCACGCTGCCCGCCGATGGACCGGCCGGCGAGCGTTACTATGCGCTGCGCTTCGGCGACGTCTATCTCATCGGCCTGTATGCGACGCGCATTTGGCGTACGCCGAGCCTCGCGGCCGGCGCCCGCGGCAAGTATCGCGAGGCCGACTCGCACTTGACGCGGCCTGACCAATGGGGCTGGGGCGAATTCATCTTCGAGGATCTAAGCAAGGGCTCGGCACAATACCGATGGCTGGCGGCGCAACTGCAGAGCGACGCCTTCAAAAACGCCCGCTACAAGGTCGTCATGATGCATCATCCTGCCCACGGGCTCGGCGCCAACTCCATGCCCGCGTTCGCCGATCCGGTGCAGATCATCGACCGCGACGCGACCGGACGCATCGTCGGGATCCGCTACGAGTACCCGCTGGAGAACGATCTCTTCGTGCGGGACATCGAGCCGCTGCTGGAATCCGCCGGCGTCCACCTGGTGCACAGCGGCCATTCGCACCTGTGGAACCGCTTCGTGGGGCGCACCGGCATGCACTACTTGGAGACCTCCAACGTCGGCAACAGCTACGGCTGCTTCGTGGCGGCGCATAAAGACCGCCGCAACGTGCCGAAAGACGGGCGCTTCGCGCAAGCCAGCTATCCCGTCACCGGCGACCCGCACGGCCTTCGCCCGGTCATGCCGAGCGAGCACGCGCCGATGCACGACGAAGCCGGAAACCCGCTTCCCTGCGTGGGCAGCAACGAATTGACCGTGTTCTCGATCCTCGACACCGGCGACGGCAGCGTGTCGAGCTACGTCTACGACACCCGCAACCCGTCGAGCGCCGCCCGGCTGTTCGACCGATTTACACTGGATGGATCCTGAGCGCTCGTCGCCGGCGCGAATCGGAGCCGACATCGGGTTGTGCGCAACGCCGCAGCCAGCTGTTTCGGCGAAGACGCTCCGCAGGGTGGAGGACTATGGAGAAGCGCAAGACCGGCGGGGCGGCCGGCGTCCCGAGACCAGTGCCGGGCTCTGCCGGGAGCGCGCGCTAGCGAAATCGCGATCCGGTGTGAGGTCACGCCCGGCCGGGAGACCGCGCTCCGATGGGGAGAGGGCAAGGAAGAATTGGTCGGGGTGAGAGGATTCGAACCTCCGGCCCCTGCCTCCCGAAGGCAGTGCTCTACCAGGCTGAGCTACACCCCGTTTTACTCGATCGCCACCGCCGCGGTTGTTCGGGATCCGCTTGCGGCTGGATGCGTCGCCTGCCTGATGGCGGCGTCGCGATCCGGGCTTGTTGCCGTTTTGGGCCGGCACATTCTCGGAACGTCCTGGAACGTTCTTTAAAAGGTCCGTGCTACGGCAAAGTCGGCTGTCGCTTCCATGGAGCGGCGGGCGGGCGAGTCCGGCAGGACTTTCAGCGCCTCTTTCGCCGATTCCGCATGGCTGCGAGCGAGCGCGATAGTGTAGTCGATCGCACCGTTGGACACAATGGCTTCGACAACCGCATCCATGTTTTCGCGCCCACCGGTCTCGATGGCGGCGCGCAGGCAGGCTCGCTGGGCCTCGGTTCCGACGTCCATGGCGCGGATCACCGGCAGCGTCGGTTTGCCTTCTTCCAGATCGTCGCCGATGTGCTTGCCCATGGTTTCGGCATCGGACTCGTAGTCCAGTGCATCGTCGACCAATTGGAATGCGATTCCCAGGTGCAGCCCGAAACTGGCCACCGCTTCTTCCACGTCGCGCGGGACCTCGGCGAGCACCGCGCCGAGGCGCGTTCCGGCCTCGAACAGTGTTGCGGTCTTGCGCTGTATGACTTCCATGTAGCGAGCCTCGTCGGTGTCGGGGTCGTTGGTGTTCAGCAACTGAAGCACCTCGCCCTCGGCGATGCGGTTGGTGGCGTGGGAGAGCACGTCCATGACCCGCATAATGCCGACGTCGACCATCATTTCGAAGGCGCGCGAATAGAGGAAATCGCCCACCAGCACGCTCGCCTCGTTGCCCCACACCGCATTGGCCGTATCGCGGTTTCGGCGCAGCTCCGAGCCGTCGACGACATCGTCGTGCAGCAGCGTGGCGGTGTGGATGAATTCGACGATTGCCGCCATGTCGAGGTGCTTGTCGCCCCCGTAACCGCAGGCGCGCGCCGACAGCAGCACCAGCAGGGGCCGCAGCCGCTTGCCGCCACTACTGACGATATAGTGGCCAATCTGATTGATGAGCACCACGGAAGACTCGAGGCGCTTGACGATGAGCTCGTCGACGGCCTTGACGTCGTCGCTGACGGGCGCCCGAATTGCGGACAAATCCATGGGCGGGTTTTTTTTGGGAAACAGCCGGCGATCGTAGGTGCTGCCTCGTCGGCGTGTCAAGCCGAGGCGCTTTATCCGACTTGTCCGCTGCGGCTTTACCGGCGCCGCCGGGCAGCTTGGCGGCGCAGGCGCCGATGCGATCCGCCTCCGGTCTTGCGTTGACCCGGCCACGAAAGCCGTATTATCATTGCCGGTCTTTCGCGACGCGTTGACCGTGGCCGATCCGTATCAGGGCGGCTCAATCGGCCGCGCAGACCGGCTTCCCGCTTCCGCGATATCGTCGCCCGTCGACCCCATGTCGGCCGCGACGGCGCCGCGGCACGGGTGTGCCCCGCGATACGGAACAACAAGTCTGGGAACTTCATCATGTATGCAGTCATTGAGACCGGCGGTAAACAGTATCGCGTGGCCGAGGGCGACCGCGTCCGCGTCGAAAAGCTCGACGCCGAGGAAGGCGCAACCGTCGACATCTCCAAGGTGCTGATGGTCGCCGACGGAAGCGATATCAAGCTGGGCAAGCCTTTCCTGGAAGGCAGCAAGGTCACGGCGGAGGTCACCGCCCACGGCCGCGGCGACAAAGTGAAGATCATCAAGTTTCGTCGGCGCAAGCACCACATGAAGCGCCAAGGGCACCGTCAGTGGTTCACGGAGCTCAAGATCACCGGCATTAGCGCAAGCTGAGAGGGGACTGACACATGGCACACAAAAAAGCAGGCGGCAGTTCACGGAACGGCCGCGATTCCGAGTCCAAACGCCTCGGCGTGAAGCTGTTCGGCGGCCAAAAGGTGCGCGCCGGCGGTATCATCGTGCGCCAGCGCGGCACCCGTTTCCATGGCGGCACCAACGTCGGCTGCGGCCGCGATCACACCCTGTTCGCGCTGAAGGACGGCTTCGTGCGCTTCGACGTCAAGGGTCCGCGCAACCGCAAGTTCGTCAGCGTGATCGAGGCACCGGCCACCTGATACGGGCCGCCGCGGCGCGCCGTGCGCGCCGGCACCTGCAGCGCCACCATCTGCAGCGGCAGCGGGGCAAGCTCCCCGTACCAAGCCTCGCCGACCGGCGGGGCTTTTTCGTTTCGGCGGCCGATCGAGCACGAGCGGCCGCAACCGGATCGCCGGCACCACCCACCGGCGCGGCGGCATAACCCGAGGCAGCAAGCGTGAAGTTCGTCGACGAGGCAGTGATACACGTCGAGGCCGGCGACGGCGGCGGCGGCTGCGTCAGCTTTCGGCGCGAGAAGTTTATTCCCAAGGGCGGACCGGACGGCGGTGACGGCGGTGACGGCGGCAGCGTCTATCTGGTCGGCGACGTCAATCTGAACACGCTGGTCGACTTCCGCCATAAACGACGCCACCGCGCCGAGCGCGGGCAAAACGGCATGGGCCGGAATATGAGGGGGCGCTCGGGCGCCGACGCCTTCGTCAAGGTGCCGCTCGGCACCAGGGTTCGCGACGCCGATACCGACGAGGTCATCGGCGAACTGCTGACCCACGGTCAGCGCCTGCTGGTAGCGCAGGGCGGCTTTCACGGCATCGGCAACGCCCGCTACAAATCCAGTACCAACCGAGCGCCGAGGCAGTCGACGCCGGGCACGCCGGGGGAGCGCCGAACGCTGCAGTTGGAACTGCTGCTGCTGGCGGACGTCGGCTTGCTCGGGCTGCCCAACGCCGGTAAATCGAGCCTGATCCGAAGCCTCTCGAGCGCCAAGCCGAAGGTCGCCGACTACCCCTTCACGACGCTGCATCCCAACCTCGGCGTCGTCAGCCTGGGCTCGAAGCGCAGTTTCGTGGTGGCGGACATTCCGGGGCTGATCGAGGGCGCGGCCGGGGGCGCCGGGCTCGGCACCCGCTTTTTGAAGCACTTGTCGAGAACCCGGCTGCTGCTGCATTTGGTCGACCTCGCGGGTTTCGAGGGCGCGCAGGAGCCGGCCGAGCAGGTGCGTACGCTCGAGCGGGAGCTGGCCGAATTCGGGCAGGACTTGGCCGACAAGGAACGCTGGCTGGTGCTGAACAAAATCGACCTGCTCGATGCGCAGACGCTGGATCAGCGGCGCGAGGCCATCGTGCGCGAATTGGCCTGGAGCGGCCCCGTCTTCCTGATCTCGGCGGCGACCGGCAGCGGCCGCGAGGTACTGGCCGAGGCCCTGATGCAGCGCCTGGAGCAACTGCCCCACCCGCTCGCCGCAGATACGCCGGCCGATGGGGACGACGACGCCCCTTGGCACCCGCTGGACTGAGGTGCGGCCCGGGCTATGTTTTCACGTCAACGCATCCCGTTTACTCGCCGCTGGGTGGTCAAGATCGGCAGCGCCCTGCTCACCCGCGACGGCTCCGGACTCGACCGGGAGGTGCTCGAGCCTTGGGTCGAGCAGATGGCCACGCGCCGCAGCGAAGGCCATGATCTGGTATTGGTCTCTTCCGGAGCGGTCGCCCAGGGCATGGCACGCATGGGATGGCGCCGCCGCCCGCAGGCCCTGCACGAGCTGCAGGCCGCCGCGGCCATCGGCCAGATGGGCCTGATCCGCGCCTACGAAGACTGCTTTGCCTGCCGCGGTCTGCACACTGCCCAAGTGCTGCTGACCCGCGACGACCTGGCCAACCGCGAGCGCTACCTGAATGCCCGCAGCACGCTGCGAACCCTGCTCTCCCTCGGCGTTGTTCCGGTCGTCAACGAAAACGACACCGTGGCCACGGACGAGCTGCGCTTCGGCGACAACGACACGCTGGCGGCACTGGTGGCGAATCTCATCGAGGCCGACCTGCTGATCTTGCTGACGGACCAAGACGGACTCTTCGATGCCGACCCCCGCTTCAACCCCGACGCACGGCGCATCGCGGCAACGCGCATCGACGACAATCGGCTCGACGTGGTCGCCGGCGGCAGCGCCAACGGACTCGGTACCGGCGGCATGGTGACCAAGGTGCGCGCCGCCCGCCTGGCGGCGCGCTCGGGCTGCGCGACCGTGATTGCCCCCGGGCGCAGCAGCGACAGCCTGAAACGCATCGCCCTCGGCGAGGACGTAGGCACGCTGCTGACCCCGGTTCAGGAGCCCCAGGCGGCGCGCAAGCGGTGGCTGGCCGGACACCTAGCGGTGAGCGGGCGGCTACAGCTCGATGACGGTGCGGTACGCGCGCTGCGCGAGCGCGGGCGGAGCTTGCTGGCCGTCGGCGTGACCGCGGTATTCGGGCATTTCAACCGCGGCGAAGTGGTTGCCTGCATCGATTCCGCCGGCCGCGAAATCGCCCGCGGACTGATCAACTATGATGCTCAAGACACCATTCGAATCAAAGGATTGCCGAGCACTCAGTTCGAAGCAATCCTGGGTTATGTCGACGACGACGAACTGATTCACCGAGACAATTTGGTGCTCCTCTAGGCGCCTGCGCAGATCGCGCCGCCACGGGCCGCGAACGCTTGCCGCTTGCCTTGGAGGGGCAAAATCCGTAGCCTTCGCCGGTGGTATTGGCGACGCGTTGCGTCGCTATGACCGCCGGATCCGGCACGACGAGGCGCTGAGGCGCATCGCGTCCCAGAGCCAGAGCCAGAGCCAGAGCCAGCGCCTTAAGCCAGAGCCCGCACACGGCCGAGCCACCGCACGGCTCGCCCGCACGAGCGCGGGCCTTCCGGCGAACCTCGCACGTCGGCGCGGAAATAAAAAAACCAGACTGGATCGAAAGCAGGAGAGACGGAACCCATGACGACATCCGCAGAGCGCGCGCGCTTCAACATGATCGAGCAGCAGATCCGCACTTGGGAAGTGCTGGACAGCCGCGTGCTCGCCGCGATGTCCGAGATTCCGCGCGAGGCGTTCGTGCCCGATGCCTACCAGGGTCTCGCCTACGCCGACATCGAAATCCCCATCGGCGACGACGCGGCCATGCTGGCGCCGAAGATGGTCGGCCGGCTGCTGCAGACGGTCGACCTGCGGCCGACCGACAAGGTACTCGAGATCGGCACCGGTACAGGTTATGTCACCGCCTGCCTGGCACGTTTGGGCGGGCGAGTGATCAGCGTCGAGATCGATCCGGTCTTGGCCGACGCTGCCCGGCAGCGGCTCGCGGCCATGCAGTTCACCCATGTCGACGTGCGCAGCGGCGACGCGATGAGCGGCGCCATCGACGGCGGCCCGTTCGACGTGATCGCCGTGACCGGCTCCCTGCCCACCGAAGAACCTCTGCCGATGCTGCGCCAGCAGTTGACCGAGGGCGGGCGGCTGTTCGCCGTTGTCGGCGAGTGTCCGGTCATGGAGGCCCGCCTGGAGACGCGTATTCCCGGCGGCGACGCGCGCAGCGAAAGCCTGTTCGAGACTTGCATGCCGGCGCTGAAGAACGTGCCGCAGCCCGAGCGCTTCATCTTTTAGGCCGGCCCGATGCAACAGATTACCCCGCGCGAGCTCGATGCCCTGCTGCGCCGCTCGGACGAAGAGGCGCCGCTGCTGCTCGACGTGCGCGAACCCTGGGAATTCGGTATCTGCCACATCGACGGCGCGCGTCTGATCCCCATGCGTCAGATTCCGTCGTCGCTGGCCGAGCTCGATGGGGAGCGTCCCGTGGTCGTCATCTGCCACCATGGCATCCGCAGCCAGCAGGTCGCGCTGTACCTGGAGCACCATGGGTTTTCGCGCGTGATCAACCTGCGCGGCGGCGTCGCGGGGTGGGCGCAGGATGTGGACCCCTCCATGCCGACCTACTGAAGGGCCAGCGGACCCCGCGGGGTCCGGCACGGCAGGATTCCCGTGCGCGCTCCGGCAGCGTCAGCGCCGAGCCGGGCCGCCAACATCAATCCGCGTGCATCGCGCACGCGGCCTCACGACAGAGGTCAGAGTCATGAGTACCCACCAGGCTACGATGCCATTGTGCCAGAGCGCCATCGCGCAGTTGTTGATCATCGACGCGCAGGAGCGGCTGGCATCGGCGATGCCGGCCGACGAGTTGGATGCCGCGGTCGACAATATGCGTAAGCTGATCTCGGCGGCAAAGACCCTCCAAATCCCCGTTATCACCACAGAGCAGTACCCGCAGGGACTGGGACGCACCATCGAGGGCATCCGCGAGCACCTACCGGAATCGGCCCAGCCGACGGAGAAGACTTGCTTCTCGTGCTGCACCGCATCGGGATTCGAGCGCAGCCTCACCAGCCATCCGGAGCGAAAGCAAGTGGTGCTGGTCGGCATGGAGGCGCACATCTGTATTGTTCAGACCGCTTCGGGGCTGCAGCGCTGGGGCTATCAGGTCTTCGTCGCTGCCGATGCAGTCCTGTCCCGCAGTCCGGCCAATCGAAACAATGCGCTGGAGCGCATGCGCCATAGCGGTATCCAGGTGACCAACACCGAATCGGTCGCTTTCGAGTGGGTCGGCGACTCCACCCACGCCCATTTCCGCGAAGTCTCGGCGATGTTCAAATAACGCCGGCACCCTTGACGCCGGGACCGGGCCGCCGGCATCGGCGGCCCGGTCCCCCTCGCCCCTTCCGCGCACGGTCCCGCCGCTAAGGCTCCCGCGGCATCTGCGCCAACCTCCGGTCCACCAGCGCGATCACCCGATCCAGCGCGCCGCGATTCTCCTCGATCGCCTGCCGCCCGTTCTCTCCGATGCGGGCACGTTCCGTGGCGTCGCCGAGCCAAGCAATCAGCCGTGTCGACAATGACTGCGCATCCGTGATCCGCACGACGGCCTCGCGCTCGAGCAACAAGCGCGTGATCTCGGCGAAGTTGAACGTATGCGGCCCGACCAGCGCCGGCACGCCGACAGAGGCCGGCTCGAGCAGATTGTGCCCGCCGGTGGGAACCAGACTGCCGCCGACGAATGCCACATCCGCTGCCGCGAGGAACACGGGCAACTCCCCCATGCTGTCGCCCAAATAGACGGCAGTGGACGCGTCGCAGACTTGCCCCAGGCTGCGCCGGGCCAATGGCAGGCGCGAGCGCTGGACCAGCGACGCGACCCGGTCGAAGCGCTCCGGATGGCGCGGAACCAGCACCAGCAGCGCGTCCGGGAACACGGCGCGCACGCGGGCGTGGGCCTCGAGCAGTTGCTCTTCTTCGCCCTCGTGGGTGCTCGCCGCGACCCATACGTGGCGGTCCGTTCCCCAGTCGCGGCGCATGACCTCGGCCCGATCCATCAGACTAGCCGGCAATTGCACGTCGAACTTGACGCTGCCCGTGACCGCGATTCGGTCAGCGTCCACACCCAGCGCACGGAAGCGCTGCGCGTCGTCCGGCCCTTGGGCCGCAATCAATGCGAACCGCCCCATGGTCTCGGCGCTGAAGCGGGGGATCCGGGCATAACCGCGCGCCGAGCGTGCCGACAACCGGGCATTGACGAGCAGCGCCTCGATACCGCGCCGCTGGCACGCGGCGAGCATGTTCGGCCAGATCTCGGTCTCCATCACCAGCAGGAGACGCGGCTTCAGTGCGTCGAGGAAGCGGTTGATGATGGGTGTCAGGTCGTAAGGTGTATAGCGATGCTGGACCGCATCGCCGAGCAAGTCCTGAAGCCGCCGCGCCCCGGTCGGTGTGGTGGTGGTTACCACCAAGGCATGCTCGCCCCGCAGCAGGTGGCGAATCAACGGCTGGGCCGCCTGCACCTCGCCGACGGAGACCGCGTGAATCCAGACATCCGCCGGCGCCGGCGCCTCGGTGTATAGGCCGATACGCTCGCGCCAGCGCTCACGATAGGCGGGGGCCTTGCGGCTGCGCCAGAACAGCCGCAGCAATGCCGGCGGCAGCAACAGCCAGAGCAAAACGGAGTAGAGGCGGCGACGCATGAGTGCAGGCATCCGGGATCTGGAGGCGGTAACGGAGTCCTTAATTCGGGATTACCCTAATGCAAGTCCGGGGGTGGCTGCCAGCGGGAAAGCCGTGTGACCGTTCGAACTGCGCCAATGTCCGACCCCGGCGCGCTCGCCCGGCAGCGGGTCGGTATAGAATCGCGGATTGCCCGTCGAGCGCCATGTCATGCCGCAACCCGAAGCACCCATCGCCGTTTTCGCATCCTTCTCAGGCACCGGCGGCGTCGAGCGCATGCTGGTGAGTCTGATGCGGGGATTCGTCGACCGGGGCCGGCGGGTCGATCTACTGCTCGCGGGCAGCAGCAGCCCGCATCTCGCCGCGCTGCCCGAGAGCGTGCGCCGCATCGACCTAGGCACGCGACACACGCTGGCCGCCGCCCCGGCGCTGGCGCGCTATCTGCGCCGCCACCGCCCCGGGGCCCTGCTGGCAGCCAAGGACCGGGCCGGACGCGCCGCCGTGATCGCGCGAGGCCTCTCCGGCACCGACACCCGCATCGTGCTGCGCCTGGGCACGACATTATCGGCCGCCATGGCGCAGCGCGGCGCCCCGCAACGCTGGCTGCGCTACCTCCCGATCCGCCGGCTCTATCCCGGCATCGAGCGGATCATCGCCGTCTCCGACGGCGTCGCCGAGGACACCGCCCGCATCGCCCGTATTCCCCGCTCGCGCATCGTGGTCATCCGCAACCCGGTGATCACTCCCGAACTGCTCGCGGACGCGGCACTGCCCTGCCCCCACGGCTGGCTCGAGGGCGAGCGCGGCAAGCGCGCCGTACCGGTGCTGGTCGCGGCAGGCCGCTTTCAGCGCCAAAAGGACTTCCCCACATTACTGCGCGCGCTCGCCCGGCTGCGGGCGTCCCGCGACTGCCGGCTGCTGCTGCTCGGCGACGGCGGCGGGCGCGAGCGGCTGCAGGCATTGGCCCGCACCTTGGGCATCGCCGACGCCGTGAACATGCCCGGGTTCCAGCCCCATCCGGCGGCCTATCTGGCAAGGGCCGACCTGTTCGTACTCTCGTCTGCCTGGGAGGGCTCCCCCAACGTGTTGACCGAGGCGCTTGCGCTCGGCACCCCCGCCGTGTCGACCGACTGCCCGAGCGGCCCCGGAGAGATCCTCGACGGCGGGCGCTTCGGCCCGCTGGTCCCGGTGGGCGATGCCGCGGCATTGGCGCAGGCGATGGCGGCAACCCTGAGCAGCCCGCTGCCGCCGGAGGTGCTCGGCGCCGCCGTCGCCGACTATACGCGGGCAAACAGCGCCGCCCGCTACTTGGCCGAGTTGGAAGCCGAGGCGCAGGACTGAGCCGCTATGTCGAAACCGATCCGCGAGCCATATCGGCGACTCGCAGCCGCATGTTTCGCCGCACCGCGGAAACAGGCCGTCGTCCTGCGGCACCGGATTGGCGAGACGGACCGATGTCGACGGAGCGCCCGAGCGCCGCGGGCTGAGGTTCGGTGTCGACCCGGTTCGGGTCAACCCACACTACCGCGGCTCGCCTGCTCGGCCCCGCGCTGCGCTCAGGACGACGATGCCATGCGCTCTCGCCAGTCGCCGAGCACCGGCTTCGGCGCGTGCTTGATCAGCAGCTTCCAGCCGTAGCCGATCAGATTGTCGCCATAGGAAATGGCCTTGCGCGGCAGCACCAGCGGATGATCGCGCGGCGTCGCGGCGCCGCGCAGGCATGTGGTCGCGCTGCGATAGCCGATCTCCGCCGCCAGCGTCACGGCCGAGCGATCGAAGCTGCCGAACGGGTAGCAGAGATGTTCCACCGCTTCGCCGAGCGCGTCCTCGAGCGCGGCGCGGCTGTCGGCGAGCTCGCGCCGCTGCGCATCGGGCTCGAGCTCGCCGAGCTTGGCGTGGGTGGCGCCGTGGGAGCCGACAGTGATGCCGGCGGCCCGAATCTCGCGCAACTGGGCAGCGGTCATCAGCTGCGGCTGCGGGCGGCCGGGCTCGGGCCGCGCCCAGTTCATGCGCCGGCCGAGCCATGCGCTGATGGCATAGACCACGGCCGGAAAGCCGTGGCGGCGAAGCACCGGCAGCGCATGCTCGATGAAGTTGACGTAGGCGTCGTCGAAGGTCAGCACCACCGCCCGCGCCGGCATCGACTGCTCGCCGCGCAGGCACGCCAGCGCGCTGTCGATATCCAGCACGCGGAAGCCCGCGGCATCGAGAAACGCCATCTGCCGGGCGAAGCGTCCGGCATCGCAGTAATTCGCCCGATGCGTGCGCATCGCAGCGAATCGACCCACCTGGTGATACATCAAGATCGACAGCGGCGGGGTATTCGTCGGCATCGTGTCAGCCCCCTGCAAGCCGGGCGTAGAGGTCCCGGTACTGGCCCATGATGATCTCCCGCGCGAAGTCCCGGGCGATGCGCTCGCTGCCGCGGGCACTCATGCCGGCGCGCAGCTCGGCGTCGCCGAGGACACGCTTGATGCCCTCGGCCAATGCCGGGGGATCATCGCAGGGGACCGACCAAGCATCCTCGCCGTGGCGCACCAGCTCGCGCGCGCCGCGAAAGCGCGTCACCACCAAGGGACGGCGCCAGGCCCAGGCCTCCAGGATCACGTTGCCCAAGGTCTCGGCATCCCGGGACGGGAACACCACCAGATCGGCCATCTGCAGGAAAGCCCCGGGCGCCGGCTGCCACCCGGCCCAGACCAAGCGCTCGGCGACACCGTTGGACTGTGCCCGCCGCGCGAGCACCTGCTGCAGCGGGCCGTCGCCGAGCAGCACCAGCCGCCAGCGCCGCCCGGCGATCTCGGCCGGCAGCAGTGCCGCGGCGTCGAGCAAGCCCGCATGCCCCTTCACGGGCACCAGCCGTGCCGGCGTGAGCAGCACCAGGGCATCGTCGGGAATGTCCAGCGACGCGCGCAGCGCGTCGATCTGTCGGGCGGGCCGCGGCTCGGCGGGCTGCGCGAAATTATAGATGTGGTGAACGCGCTGCGCCGGCAGTCCCCCCGCGATCATCCAATCGCGCAGACCGCGGGTGTTGGCGATCCACGCATCCGCATGCCGATAAGGACCGAGCGAGTAGTAGCCGCCGAGCCTGGCCACATGCACCGGGCGGCCGCGGAGTCGGGTCAGGCGCGTAGCCCGGCCCATGTAGGTCTGCACCACGTCGGGCTTCAGCGTGCGCACCAACCGCCTCACCGCCTGCCGGGACAGCGGGTCCCAGACGGTCAGGAAGGGGAGCCGATGGACCGGCAGGCCGCCGAAGCAAAGCTGCTCCACGGCACTGCCCGCACGCACGCCGACCGCGGCCGGTGCGCCGCACTCGGCCAGCGCCCCGGCAAACCGGTCCGCCCAGCGCTCTGCCCCGCCCAGACCTTTGCTGCCGATCAGGTGCAGGCTCGCGGGCCAGCTCTCGGCGCTCACGCCGGCAACAGTTCCCGGTAAACGGCAAGATTGCCCTCGACCATAACATCGACCGAGAACGCCTCGCGCACCAACCTCCGGCCGCCCTCGCCCAAGCGCCGGCGCAGCTCGGGGCGCGCGAGCATCCGATCCACGGCAGCGATCAGCGCGGGAACGTCCGCGGGCGGGACCAGCAGCCCGTTGACGTCATCGTGCACAGCCTCCGGAATGCCGCCGGCGCGGCTCGCGACGATAGGCACGCCGGCAGCCGAGGCCTGCAGCAGCGATACGCCGAGCCCTTCCATGGTCGCCGGATGCACGAGCAGATCCAGGCACGGCAGGATATCGGACATGTCGTCGCGGAAGCCGGCGAGTCGTGCATAATCGGCCAAGCCTTCGGCGTCGATGCGGTCCTGCAGCCGCCCCGCCAAGTGCCCCTTGCCGAACAGCACCAACTGCATGTGCGGATGCGCCGCCGCCAGCGCGGGCAGCGCATCCAGCATGAAACGGTGACCTTTGCGCTCGATCAGCTGGGCGACCACACCGACCAGCAGGACGTCGCTTCCGAGCCCCAGACCGCCCAGCACGCGCTCGCGTGAGCAAGGCCGATCGAAATCCTCGGCGACGACGGCGCTTCGCACCACGCGCAGCTTGTCCGCCGGCAAGCCCTCGCCGAGCAGGACGTCGCCGATGGCACGGGAAATGGCGATGACTCGGTCGTGCAGCCGATACTTCACCTGCACCAGCCAGCGCGGCTCGGGGTTGTCGACGCGGCGCGTGTGCACCACGGGCACGCCGCAATGCCGGGCCGCCAGCGCGCCGTGCACGTCGGCACCGATGCGGCTGTGCAGGTGCACCAGATCCGGGCCGAGTTGCCGGATGCAGCGGGTGATCCGCCGCGACATCAGCACGTCCGCGTCGCCGTGCATGGGAATCGCGAGCACCCGATGCCCCTGATCGGCAGCCGCCGCGGCGATGGCGCTGTTTTCCGGGCAGACCAGCGCACTCTCCACCCCGCGTGCCGCAAGACCCTGCAGCAGATAGAGCACCTGCTTGGCGCCGCCGAAGAGGTTGCGCCCGCCTTCGACGTGCAGGATCTTCATCGGCCGGCCGCCGCCGGGGCCCGGCTCATGCGTCCACCCCGGGCAGTGCACGCAGCGCACGCATGACCTCGTCGACCTCGATCGCCCGCATGCAGTGAAACAGCCCGCCGCAGGTCGGCCGGCGCTTGCAGGGCGAGCAGTCCATCGCGTGATAGAGCACCTGCGCCTCGGGGCGAGCGGTGTCGGTGTACGGGCAGGTCGAGCCGAACAACAGCAGCGTCGGGCGCTTCAGGGCGATGCCCATATGACTCAGGCCGGTGTCGACGCCGATCAGCGCGCGGCTGCGCTCGATCATCGCCGCCGCTTCCTGCAGCGAGGTACGCCCCGCGAGATCCACCGCCGCGCCGGCCGCGTCCGCGGCGATGAGCGCCGCGGCATCGCGGTCGTCGGGACCGCCCAGCACCACGACAGGCAGCCCCAGCTGGTCGCGGACGCGCCGCGCCAGCGCCGCCCAGCGGTCGGGAAACCAATGCTTCTGCAGGCGAGTCGTGAACGGACAGATCACCGCGAAGCCGCGGCCGAGCCCATGCTCGCCGATCAGTCGATCCGCGCCCGCGCCGGCGGAGGCGCTGTAATGCACGGCCATCTCAAAACCGTCGACCGGCAGCCCCAGTGTCTCGGCCAGATGCAGGTACTCCGAGCCGATGCGTGCACTGTCGCCGCCGCGATCGACCACCCGTGTCATCAGCAGCGCCCCGCCCTCGCGGGTGCCGAGCCCGATGCGTACCGGCGCTCCGCTCAGACGCACCGGCAGCGCGCTCTTCATCAGTCCCTGCAGATCCACCGCCAGATCGAAATCGCGCCGGCGCAGCTCGGTGACCAGTCTGCGCGAGTGGCGCAACACCTCGGCCAGGCGGCGGCGGCGCCAGAGATCGCGCAAATGTCCGATCGGCCATTCGACGACCTCGTCCAAGTCCGGATGATTTCGAAGCAACGCGGCGCACTCCGGCTGCGCCAGCCAGGCGATATGGGCATCCGGATAGGCACGCCGAAAGCAGGACACCAGGGACGAGGCAAAGACGATATCGCCGATGGCGCTGAGGCGCACCAGCAGGATGCGCCGCGGTGCTTCGGTCGCGGGCGCCGTCATTGGCCAGACTCCGAGCCGGTGTCGTTGCCCGCGGCCGGCTCGCCGCGCGGATACAGGCCGAAGCTCAGCGCCGCCCCCGCCAGCAGCGCCCAATAGGCCCGGAAGTCCTGATTCAGGGCGCGAAAGTTGAACAGATTCCAGATGGCCACGAAGACCAGCGCCGACAATAAGAAGACGCCGATATCGCGGGCGAGTCGGCCGCCGTGCACGGCGCGGTGCAGGATGCCGAGCAGCGACAGGAACACCCCCAGCAGCAACGCCAAACCGATCGCGCCCAGTTGCACGAGTACCTCGAGGTAGGTGTTGTGCAGGTGCTGCAGCACGCCGAGTCCGGCATCGCGCAGGGCCGGATCGCCGCTGGCCTCGAGCAGCGCACCGCTGGCGCCGGGGCCCAGCCCGAGCCATGGGTGAGCCAGCCAATGGCCGAGCCCGAACAACTGCGCATGCCACCGAAGACTCAGGGACGAGGTCTGGCTGTAGTCGAGCTCGCCGCTTGCCAATGCGCGCACGATGCCGGCCTCTTCGACGAAGCGCCCGGCGATCTGCTCCGCATTCAAGAGCGCAAGCAGGACGAAGGCCGCGAGCCCGATGAGCAGCGCTCGCCGCGGGATTGCGGTCGACATTGCCGCGTGCGCTTCGCCGGCAGCCCCCGCGGCCGCCTCGAGCGGACCGCCAGGCCCGCGCCTATTCGCGATCAGCGCCACCAGCAGCGCGGCGCCGAGCCCAAGCCACGCACCGCGTGACTGGGCCAGCATGACGCCTTGAAAAACAACCAGCACCGCAACGACCCAGAGCCCGGCCCGCCAAGTCGAGACACGTCCGTCGGCGGCGCTCCAGCAGCGCCGGCGCAGCAGCACCAGCCCGAGCAGTGCCGTGCCGGCGTAGAGTGCGAAGGCGATCGCGGTGAAACCGAAGCCGGGCCTCGACTCCAGCAACTCGGCGAAGCCCTGCGCCGCCAGCGCCCAGTCCATGCGCCAGAGCATGCCGAGCAGCAGCCCGGCCAGTGCCAGCCCCGACAGCAGCATCAGTCGCCGACTGTCGCCCCGCAAGGCATAGGCAGCCGGGACGAAGGCGGCGAGCTGTGCCCAGTCGAGCGCGCCTTGCCAGCGCGGCCCGGCGCCGAGCAGCGGCTCGCCGGCGTGCTGCGGCGCCGGCACCAGCAGCGGATGCAGCAGACAATAGACGACAAAGGCGCCCGTCAGCAGCACGGCCGTGTTGAGCGGCAGCGGCCGGCTCACGGCGACGGCAAGCACGAAGCCGAGCCAAAGCAGCAGCAGGCCCGCGGAGACCCCGGCCGGCGCCAGAAACAACGACAACGCCAGCGTATACAACGAGGCGTCTTGAAGGTGTCGAGCTCGGGCGCTCATGGGCGCGCAACCGGGACCGGCCCGCAATGGACGCTCGCCCGGTCGCCGCTGCCCGGCGGATGGGCGCAATAGGTAGAACGGCAAATCAATGACGGGACTCGATACTGATACCATGGCGGGCTTTTACGATGCCGCCGATGCTTCGATGGATTTCACAGCCGCGATGATAAGCTGCCTCGGTACGCTCGCGCGACCGTCCCTGCCCGACGCCTGCGCACGAGATCGCCCGACAGGACTCGACACTTGAACACGGCACGCGGGCGGCTCGCCATGCTCGGCTTCCGGCCCGGTCCCGGCGGCATCGGCCGGGTGATGTGCGATTTGATCGTCGGCCTCGCCCACCACGGCATCGGCGTCGACCTGCTGCTGCCAGCCGGCGATTATCCGGAGCTTCCTCGGCTCGCGGCGGCCTCCCCGCGGCGATTCGAGCTGGCGCAGGACGACACCGGGCTTGCGACGCGCCAACTCGCGGAGTATCTGAACGCCCGCCCCCCGGCCGCGATCCTCAGCAACAAGGACAAGGCCAGCGGCCTGCTCGCGCGGGTGCGGAGCGAGAGCGGATCTCCGCGCACGGTACTGCGCGTCGGCAGCGATGTGCGCGAGAAGATCGCGCGACAGCGGTTCTGGCGCCGGCGTGGCTACAAGCTCGCACGGCGCACTGTCTATAGGAAGGCCGATGCGATCATCGGCAATTCCCAAGGCGTCGTCGATTCGCTGCACTGGCTGCTCGGCGAGGACAGCCCGCCACTGCATTGCGTCGCGAACCCGGTGGACTTGGAGCGCATCGGCCGCCTGGCGGCACACACCGAGGTGCACCCTTGGTGCCTGGAGCGGGATGTTCCGCTGATCATCAGTGTCGGACGGCTGGTCGCCGTGAAGGACTTCGCCATGCTGATCCGAGCCTTCGCACGGCTGCGCCTGCAACGCCCCGCGCGGTTGTTGATCCTGGGCGAGGGCCGCCAGCGCCGGCCCCTCGAACGCTTGATCGCGAGGCTCGGGCTCGCCGATTCCGCAGCGTTGCCGGGCTTCGCGGCGAATCCCTTCGCACATGTTGCACGCGCCGACCTGCTGGTGCTGTCCTCGCGCTACGAAGGGTCGCCGAATGCACTGATCGAAGCGCTGGCCTGCGGCACGCCTTGCGTGGCCACCGACTGCCGCAGCGGTCCGCGCGAAGTGCTCGACAACGGACGCTTCGGACCATTGGTTCCGGTCGGCGACGTCGCGGCGATGGCCGAAGCCATGGCCCGCACGCTCGACTCCCCCCCGCAGCGGGCGATGCTGATGCAGGCCGCCCGCCGCTTCGACCGCGACGACAATGCCGCCTGCTATGCCCGCGTGCTGGGGCTGCTGCCCGACGACGCTGCACCGGCGGGCATCCCGTGAGCGCGTCAGCCACAAGCAACCGCGTCGCGATCTTCGCCGCCACCTCCGGTCACAGCGGCGTCGATCGCGTCGTCGCAAACCTCGCCGCCCAGTTCGACGAATGGGCGATCCCGGTAGACCTGCTGCGCATCCGTGGCCACGGACCAGACGTGGCGCTCGAGGGGATGCGGCACGCCCGGCGCATCGACCTCGGCGCTGCCCATGTCAACACGGCGCTGCCGGCGCTGGTGCGCTACCTGCGCCGCGAGCGCCCCGCCGCACTGCTCACCGACAAGGACCGCGTCAATCGCGTTGCGATCATCGCCCGGATGCTGGCCGGCGCGGGCGCCGCGGCGGACATGCCCGCGACTCGGCTGGCGGTGCGCCTCGGCACCACCGTCTCGGTCAACCTGGCAAGCCGCGGCGCGTTGGAGCGGCGGCTGCAGCAGGCCTCGATCCGCCGTCTGTATCCCCTCGCGGACTGCATCGTGGTGCCGTCGCAGGGCGTCGCCGATGACTTGGTCAGTGCGCTCGGCGTCGAGCCCGCGCTGATCCGCGTTGCCTATAGCCCCATCGTCTCCGATCGGCTGCGGACCTTGTCGCTTGCGGCGGTGGATCATCCCTGGCTCGCGGACGGCGCGCCGCCCGTGATCCTCGGCGTCGGCGAGCTGGGCGCGCGCAAGGATTTCGCGACCCTGGTACGCGCCTTCGCACTGCTGCGCGCGCGGCGTCCCTGCCGGCTGCTGATCCTGGGCCGCGGCCGCCAGCGCGAGCGTCTGCTGGCGCTGGCGGCCGAATCGGGCGTGGCCGGCGACGTCGAGCTGGCGGGCTTTCACGACAATCCCTATGCCTTCATGGCGCGTGCGGCACTGTTCGTGCTCAGCTCGCGCTGGGAGGGCTTCGGGATAGTGCTGGCGGAGGCGCTGGCCTGCGGCACCCCCGTGGTGAGCACGGATTGCCCGAGCGGCCCGGCGGAGATCCTCGACGGCAGCCGGCATCAGCGCCTGGTGCCGGTCGGCGACAGCGATGCGCTGGCCGCGGCGATGGCCGATGCGTTGTCGGTGCGGCCGGACCGCGAGGCACTGCGCCGCGGTGCCGAGCGCTTCTCAACCGAGGCCAGCGCGCGCGCCTATCTGGCGGCGCTGGGTCTATCCGAGGCCGTTCCTCGGCCCGTCAGCGCTCCCGGCTAATGGCCGTTAACCGGCCATCGGCGGCACACTGCGCCACCGCATCGCACAGGACAAGATGCCCTTTCGGGCTGAAGTGAATGCTGTCGCGCTGCAGAAACAGCGTATCGAGGTCGTCGCGGCCGGCGAAGGCGTCGTAGGGATCGCAGTAGTCGAGCCCGCGGCGCTCGAGCAAGTCGCGCAGCAGCAGACGCGGCGCGCCGAATTCCGCCGGATTGCGCAGCGCGTTCAGCTCCGGGAACAGGATGAAGGCGCGCGGCAGCGACGCGGCGTCCAGGGTTGCAGTCAGTTCGTCGAGCCGGGATTCGAAGCGGGCGCGGTTGTCGTCCTGCCGCCAGCCGGCGACGACGGTGCGCATCCACTTCGTATGGTAGTCCTCGCGCTCGTCGGCGTTCATCAGCGCATAGTCCAGGCGGGTGTCGATCTCGTCGATGAAGCGGGCCGCGTAGGTGCGCCCGATACGCTCCTGGATGCGGGCGATCCAGGTGGGCTTGTGTAGAGACTCCGCGTGTCGCTGCATGCGCTCTGCCGGGCCGACGCTGTCCATGGGCTCGAAATCGTTGAGCGTGATGCCCAACAGCACCGCGTCCGGATCGGTGCCGAGGAAATCCAGACCTGCCAGGGTCGCGTAGTGGCCCGCCGTATAGGCGTTGACGCCGAGATTCAGCACCCGGGTGCCGCCGCCGGCATCGACGGCGTCTCCCAGGCACTCGGTGAAACGATCGTCGGCGTCGACGCCGGCGCCGAAGACCACGGAATCGCCGAGCACGGCAATACGCCGCGCCTCGCCCGGCGCCGGCGCGAAGTCGGCGTCACGAAAGCCGAGCGCGTTGGTCGCGATGACGACGTCGTGATAGGCCGTGCCCTTGAAATGGCCGGAGAAGTGGGGCTGATAGTGATAGCCGAGCTCGGCGTGGGGGACAGTGAGCCCGGCGGGATAGCCGTAACCGCTGACGGGCTTGCTGACCTCCAGCTTGTAGAAAATGTAGCCGGCCGCCTGCAGCAACAGGAAGACGAAAACCAGCCACACCGAGACAAACAGCACCCGTCGCATTTCCGTTACTCTCCGCATCTGGGCAGGACGACGCCGGCTTCCGGCGCCGGCATCGGACCGCTACGGGAGCAAGACGGCGCGTGCATCGGGCGGCGCGGCGAAACAAGTACCGAGCCAAGTACAGGCCGGGGCCGGCGCGCCCGAACTTCGCTATAATCGCCGGGTTTTACGGTCTCGGTCGCCCGGACTGCTTGGCCCCGCCCGAGCCACCGCCCAAACCACCACGTCACGCACCTATGGCCGTCAACATCCTCGGCATCTCCGCATTTTATCACGACAGTGCCGCGGCCCTGGTGCGTGACGGGGAGATTCTGGCCGCCGCTCAGCAGGAACGCTTCTCGCGCAAGAAGCACGATGCGGCCTTCCCCGCCGATGCGCTGCGCTATTGTCTCGAGGCCGGCGGGCTCGCGCTGTCGGACGTCGACTATGTCGTTTTTTACGACAAGCCGCTGATCAAGTTCGAGCGTCTGCTCGAGACCTACCTGTCCTACGCCCCGCGGGGCCTGCGCTCGTTTCTGACGGCGATGCCGATCTGGCTGAAGGAGAAGCTGTTCCTGAAGGAACTGCTGAAGAAGGAGCTCGGCGCCCTGGGCGATCTGCCGCGCGAGGATCTGCCGCCGCTGCTGTTTACGCAGCACCACCAGGCCCATGCAGCGTCGGCGTTTTTTCCGAGCCCGTTCGAGCGCGCCGCCGTCCTGTGCATGGACGGTGTCGGCGAGTGGGCGACGACCTCCCTTTGGCTCGGCGACGGCAACCGGCTGGAACCGAAGTGGGAGATCCAGTTTCCGCACTCCCTCGGCTTGCTCTATTCGGCGTTCACCTACTTCGCGGGCTTCAAGGTCAATTCCGGCGAGTACAAGCTGATGGGCCTCGCACCCTACGGCGAGCCGAAGTACAAGGACTTGATCCTCGGGCACCTGCTGGCGCTGAAGGACGACGGCACCTTCCGCATGGACATGCGCTATTTCAACTACGCCAACGGCCTGACGATGACCTCCAAGGCCTTCGACAAGCTCTTCGGCGGCCCGCCGCGCAAGCCCGAATCGCCGGTGACGCAGCGCGAGATGGACCTGGCCAGCTCCATTCAGGCGGTCACCGAAGAGGTCGTGCTGCGGCTTGGGCGCACGGTGCAGCGCGAGCTCGGCGTCGAGCGGGTGTGCCTGGCCGGCGGCGTCGCGCTGAATTGCGTCGCCAACGGCCGGCTGCTGCGCGAGGGGCCGTTCTCCGACATCTGGATTCAGCCCGCGGCGGGCGACGCCGGCGGCGCGCTCGGGGCGGCGCTGTCGGTCTGGCACGAGTACCTGGACAAGCCGCGCGATGCCGGCGCCGACCGGATGCACGGCAGCTATCTCGGCCCGTCGTTCGCGAACGACGACATCGAGGCCTATCTGCGCGGCGACGGCATTCCCTATCGACGACTCGACGACGACGCGCTGATGGCAGAGCTGGCCGAGCTACTCGATGCCGAGCATGTCATCGGCTGGTTCCAGGGCCGCATGGAATTCGGCCCGCGCGCCCTCGGCGGGCGCTCGATCATCGGCGACCCGCGCAGCGTCAAGATGCAGTCGGTGATGAACCTCAAGATCAAGTACCGGGAGTCGTTTCGGCCCTTCGCGCCGGCCGTGCTGGCGGAGCGCGTCGCCGACTGGTTCGAGCACGAGACGGCAAGCCCTTACATGCTGATGGTCGCGCCGGTGGCCGCGACGCGGCGCATCCCGATGAGCGAGGATCAGCAGCGCCTGTTCGGCATCGACAAGCTGAACGTACCCCGCTCCGAGGTGCCCGCCATCACCCATGTCGATTACTCGGCCCGACTGCAGACGGTGCATCGGGAGACCAATCCCCGCTTTCACCGGCTGATCGCGGCCTTCGCCGAGCGCACCGGCTGCCCGCTGCTGGTGAATACCTCGTTCAATGTCCGAGGCGAGCCCATCGTGCAGTCGCCGCAGGATGCCTACCGCTGCTTCATGCGCACCGAGATGGACTATCTCGTGCTCGAGAACTGCCTGCTGTCGAAGGCCGAGCAGCCCGAGCGGCCCCGCGATGCGTCGTGGCAGCAGGAATTCGAGCTGGATTGATCGCCCGTGAGGATCGAGCACACATGAGTAGCCATCCGATTCCCGAGCTCGACGCCCGCGGCCTGCGGCAGTTCGCACTGACCACCGGCGCGATCGTCGCCGTGCTGTTCGGCCTGCTGCTGCCTTGGCTGCTGGAGCTCGGCTTCCCGATCTGGCCCTGGGTGCTGGCCGCCGTGCTGGCGCTCTGGGGCTTGGCCGCGCCGCGCTCGCTGCGCCCGGTCTACCGCGGCTGGATGCATTTCGGGCTCCTGATCAGCAAGGTTACGACTCCCCTGATTCTGGGCCTGGTGTTTTTCGTGATGTTCCTGCCGGCGGGACTGATCATGCGGCTGTCGGGGCACGACCCGATGAAGCGGCGCATCCCCGCCAACGCCGATAGCTTCCGAGAGCCGAGCCGCACGGCGCGGCCCGAATCGATGGAGAGACCTTACTGATGTTGGACCTGATCAAGGATCTCTGGGGCTTCATGCGCGAGCGCAAGAAGTTCTGGCTCGCGCCGATTATCGTCGTGATGCTGCTGCTCGGCGCGCTGATCGTGCTGGCGCAGGGCTCGGCGGTGGCGCCGTTTATCTACACCCTGTTTTGAGCGATTCTGCCGCGGGCCCCGGGCGGGCGCATGCGTTGGCGATGAGCAATCCGTCCCGGCCATACCTGCCGCGCGCGGGCTCGCGCCGCATGCGCGCCTTCGCCAATCGCCCCGTCACCGGTTGATGGGGATGGCGAAGCACGCCGGACGTCGTGCCGGGCAAAATTTACATTTGCTCGGCATCCCCGTCATCGCATTGATCCTTTTCTTTGCGTTCGCGGACCTGATGCTCGCGTTCCCGCGCATCGACCTCGTGGTTTCGGGCCTCTTCTACTCCGCGGAGGAGGGCTTCGCGGCACAGGGCACCCATTGGGAGCAGTTCGCCTATCGCTCGGTGCCGGTGCTGATGGTCGGGGTGAATCTGGGCCTGGTCGGGCTGTGGCTCTACAACCGGATCAACCGCCGGCAACTGCTCGGCTTCGACGGCCGTAAGCTCGCCTTTCTGCTGTGCCTGCTGGCACTGGTGCCCGGGCTCCTCGTCAATCAGGTCTTCAAAGAGCACTGGGGCCGGGCGCGCCCGGTCAAGCTGGAGCAGTTCGGCGGCAACGATCGGTTCACGCCGGCCTTCGTTCGATCGGATCAGGGCGGCGGCTCGTTCAGCTCCGGTCATGCCGCTGCCGCGGCCTATCTGGTAGGCGTCGCCGCCGTCCTTTTCGGACCGCGCTCGCGCTGGGCAGTGGCCGCGGCGCTGTTTACGGCGCTGGTGGCCGTGGCACGCGTTGCCGCCGGCGGGCATTTCCTCAGCGATGTCCTGGCGTCGGCGTTCTTCGTTCTGTTCGGCTATTACTTTCTTTTCCGCCTGTTCTTCGGCCGCCGATAGCGATCGTACGCGGCGCTTACGGTCGCTTTATGCGATCATTGCGCGCTTCGATCCGGCGCGGAAGCCCCCGCCGCTGCAGCCGGCGGACTATCCAGACGTTGCCTTTCCGGCCCGCCGCGGCGGCAGCGAATATGCATGATCCCCCAATGCATCCGGGGGCACACGGAGCGCACCCATTGAACGCTGGATTCCTCGCCCGATCGGCAACCATGCTGCTCGTGCTGGTCATCGCGGGCTGCGAGACAACACCGACGATCTCCGAGGTCACGGATGTAGAGGAGTTGCTGCGCCTCGCCGAAGCCGGCGCGTGGAGCACCGTCGCGTCCGCGCATATCCAATGCGACGATCGCACCGAGCGATGTGCCAAGGCCCATGCGACCAAGGGCGATGCCTGCCTTCGCCTGGCGATCCAGCAGCCGCTCGCGCAGACGAGCCAAAACACCAGCGTTCGAAGGCTGCTCGATTGCGCCGAAGACAGCTACCTGAAGGCGCTCCAGATCCAGCCCGACCCCAACGTTTCGAGCCGCGTGTCCTACCATGGCGGCCTGTTGCTGACGCTGAGCGAGCGCCGCAACCGACTCACCGACCTGACCCGGGCCGAGGCGCTGCGGCGCGAGAACGAAAAACTGCTGACCGCCGCGCAGACCGCCCGCCGCGAGACGCCGGACAGCGCGCTCGGCTTTCTATACGGCGCCTCCGCGCACGTCTTCCGCGCCGCCTCGAAGCCGCGCGGTGAACTGCGTTGCCCGGACCTGCGGCGGGCCGACGACCTGCTGGAGCGCTCGCCGCCGCCGCCGCGGGAGCTCAGCAGCGAAGAGGAGCGCATCCGATCGCTGACGAAGGTGCAACTGCGCTCCAACGGCTGCAACGCCCGCCGCTGACACCATCGGGTCCGGTCACGCCGGGCCGCCTCGGGAGCCCATCGACGTGACCGCACGCAGTCCCGCACGAGAAACAACCAGCGACTGGCTCCTGCCGCTCACGCTGATCGCCGCCGTCACCGCTTGGCGTCTCCTCATCGCCGCGATGGTCCCGGTGACCCAAGACGAGGCCTATTACTTCGACTGGGCGCGCTCGCTCGCCTTCGGCTATTTCGACCACCCGCCCGGGGTGGCGCTGCTCGGCATCGGCACTTGGCTCGCGCCGGGCTCGGCGCTGGCGGCGCGGCTGGGGGCGGTCGCGGCCGGCGCACTGACGCTGGTGGTGCTATGGCGTTTTTACCGGGCTTGCGGCCTGAGACGCGACTCGGGCCTGCTGCTGTCGCTGGTACTCGCCGCGGCCACGCTGCCGGGACTGATCGCCGGCGTCATCACCACGCCGGACACCGTGCTTGCGCTGTGCTGGGCGCTGGCGTTGCACGAAGGGCTGGCGGCTCTGCAGGGGCGACGTCAGCGGTGGGTGACCGCGGGCGCAGCCGTCGGACTCGGGCTGCTCGGCAAATACACCATGGTCGTCATCGGCCCGGTCTTCCTCTGGGCGATCATCGCGACCGACCCAAGGGCGCTGCGCACGCGCTGGCCCTATCTCGGCGCGCTGGCCGCGCTGTTGGTCTTCATGCCGAACATCCTTTGGAACGCCTACAACGATTGGCTGACGATGCGCTTTCAGTTCGGTCATGGTTTCTCGACCGAAACCGGCCCGCTGACATTGGCCGCCGACGCGCTGCCGTCTGCCGTCGGACCGATGGCCTATGTCAAGGATGCCTCGGAGCCGATGGCGCTGTCGCAACGGCTCGAGAGCGTGCTTTCCTACTTCGGCACGCAGCTCGCGTTTTGGGGCGCGCTGCTGTTGCCGCTGCTGATCGCGCTGAAAAGGGCATCGGGCGCCGGCAGCCGGCTCGCGCGCGCGCGAGCGGCGCTGCGTGCGCGCATCGATGCGAGGGCGCGGAGCCTGTTGGCCGCCGGCACCCTCTTCCCGCTGCTGTTCTTCGGCGCGGTGGCCACGGTCAGCCAAGTGGAACCGAACTGGTCCGCACTCTACCTGGCCACCGCGGCACCGCTGGCGGCCGTTGCGCTGCAGCCACTGCGCCGCTGGGCACTGGTCGCCGCGGGCATCAACGCGGCGCTGCTTACCCTGTACGCCGTCCATGCGGCGACTGCCGCCCTGCCGCTGCCCAATGCCGCCGAGCGCATCATGCGCGAGACCCAGGGCTATCGGGAGCTGGCCGCCTATGTCGCCACACTCGACGCGCCCGTCTTCGCCGACCGCTACCCCTACGCGGCCATGCTGAATTTCCATCAGCCCGGCCTGTCGGTGGCGCAGTGGCCGGGTATCACCCGCCCGTCCGAGTACGGCCGCGGACATCTCGCGCCGATCCCCGGTCTCGAGCAGCTGCGGCAATCGGGCTTCTGGCTCGTCGCGCACAAATTCTCGCCGCCGGAGATTCCGGGCTTTCGGGCGACGCGCACGCAAACCGCGATCGCATGCCGCGCCAAGCCGCTGCAAATCTTCGAAGGCGCCGTCGGCACCGCGGCCGGCGGCTGCGAGAAGCCGTTCTTGATCTTGAGCATCTATCGCTACCGGGCGGCTGCCGACGGCAACCGACCGGACAGCACAGACACCGCCCGGCCGCGCGCCGATCATCAGACGCCGCTGACGCGGACCGCTGCCGGCGAGCCATCGGACGGCGGGAGCACGCCCGCGCCGCCCATCGACGGCTGACTATTGCGCGGCGCGGCGCTTCATTTCGGCCGCCACTGCCGGCCCGAGAAAACCGTCGATCACGGAGCGCGACAAGTAGATCAGCGGCGTCAGCGCAATCGCCGCGAAGGATTTATATAAATAGTTCACGGTGCCCACCGCCAGGAACAGCGATAGGGACCACTGCTGCGGACCCAGCACGAAGGCGATATAGAGCACCACGAAGCTGTCCACCAGTTGCGAGACCAGCGTGGAGCCGGTCGCGCGCGCCCAAATCAGCCGGTCGCCGGTGATTCGGCGCACGCGATGAAACACCGAGACGTCGATCAGCTGCCCGATCAGGAATGCGATCACCGACCCGCCGATCGTCCACATTCCCTGCCCGAAGATCACCGAGAAGGCGGCCTGCATATCCGGCACTCCCCGGTCGGCGGAAACGCCGACCCACCATTGCGCGGGCGCCAGCGCAATCGCCAGGTAGGCGAAGAAAAAGGCGTAGATGATCAACCCGACGGTCAGAAACGAGATGAAGCGCACGCCCCGCTTGCCGAAATACTCGTTGATGACATCGGTCATGATGAACACGACCGGCCACAGCAATACACCGGCGGTGAAGCTGAGCGAGCCCTGCTGCCCGAACAGATCCCAGTCGAAGGGCTGCAGGCCGAGGGTATCTTCGAGGGCAAAGATCTTGATGCCGATGAACTCGGCAATCAGGGCATTCGCAATGAAAAAGCCGCCGAGGACGATGAACAGGGCCGTTGCGCGGTCTTTTGGCATCGTCGGGCTCTTCGCGGCACTCGGACTTGGCTCACCGAGCGGGTTTTCGCTCGGGTCTCTCCGGAGCCCGGGCTGGGTCCGGGACTTCGCGACGAGCCGGGCTTCGGCGCCCCGGGGCCAAGGCGTCGAACGTCGCGGCCCGGGCGTCAGATTTTGGGCGTCAGGTCTCGGGCTTTAGGGCCTAGGCGTCAGGTCTCGGGCCTCAGGTCTCGGGCCTTAGGTCTCGGGCCTTAGGTCTCGGGCGTCAGGGCCCAGGCCTCAGGTTAGGGACTTCAGGGCTTGGGCAGGGTGACGCCCGTCTGCCCCTGGTATTTCCCGCCACGGTCGCCGTAGGAGGTCTCGCACACCTCGTCGGACTCCAAAAACAGAATCTGCGCCACGCCCTCGTTGGCGTAGACCTTGGCCGGCAGCGGCGTCGTGTTCGAAAACTCCAGCGTCACGTGCCCTTCCCATTCGGGCTCGAGCGGCGTCACGTTGACGATAATCCCGCAGCGGGCGTAGGTGGACTTGCCCAAGCAGATGGTGAGCACATTGCGGGGAATACGGAAGTATTCAACCGTACGCGCAAGGGCGAATGAGTTCGGCGGAATGATGCACACATCGGACTTCAGATCCACGAAGCTGGAAGAATCGAAATTCTTCGGATCCACAATGGCCGAGTTGATGTTGGTGAAAATCTTGAATTCGTCGGCACAGCGGATGTCGTAGCCGTAGCTCGACGTGCCGTAGGAGATCACGCGCTCGCCGCGCTCGCTTTCGCGAATTTGCCCGGAGACGAACGGCTCGATCATGCCGTGCTCCGCGGCCATGCGGCGGATCCAGCGATCGGACTTGATGGACATGGGACTACCTGCGAACTGGCGGACTATTCGCCGGGCGGCGAAAGCGGCCGCGGGCGGACGGGTGTGGTCGGGACGCCGCCGACGGCGAGCCGCGCTCAGAACAACTCACGTAATAATGTACCGTGGGCCACCCGAACCGGCACCGCGCCGGAACGATCGCCGCGGCCGAGAATCTCCATGCGGACGCGCGCGATGCCGGAGTGCAGCATGCCGATGCGCGCCGCCGCACCGCGGGAGAGATCGATGGTTCGGCCCTGAATGAAGGGTCCGCGGTCATTGATGGTCACCACCACGCTGCGCCCGTTGCGCACATGCGTGACACGCACCCGGGTGCCGAATGGAAGCGTCTTGTGCGCCGCGGTCATCGCGTTTTGGTTGAAGCGCTCGCCGTTCGCCGTCTTGCGCCCGTGAAAGCCCTTCCCGTAAAACGATGCCACGCCTTCCGCCGCGTGCGCCGCCGGCAGCGGCATCAGCAGCGGCCAGGCGATCAACAGCCAGGGCAGCCTCGCCAGCAGCGGGCCGAACGGCCGTTGCGCGACGCAGGCCGAGTCGCGGTCGGCGGCGTCCGCCGCGGCAAGACGAGTCGATTGTCTGATCATCACTGACCTCGGAACATGCTTGGTTTAGGCTCGCCGGCGGCGAGACGTACTGAATTTTGCGGCAGCCAAACCGTCGTGCCCGCCGGGAACGTATAGACACCGTCGCGGGCCGGGCCAAGCCATGCCAGATTGTGCTTTGCCAGCACTGCCCGCGGCACCCGGAATTCGCGTGATAAATCGTCGGCGCTCATGGCATACCTCAGCACAACGGGCTGATCCGATAGCGGCTTTTGGTAGCGTACGCCTTCGGGAAAATAGTGCTCGGCGTTCAGCGCCACGTGGCGGGCGGCCAAGAACTCCGCATAGAAATTGCGCGAGGCGAAACCGAAGTAGCGGCCGTCGTAGTCGGCGACGATGCGGGCGATATCGTTGCCGTAGCGCGCCTGCGCACGCATCATGCCGCCGAGTCCGTGGTTGTAGGAGGTCACGGCCAGCGGCCACGAACCGAGGGTGCGGTAGGATTTCTTCAGATAGCGCGCCGCGGCATCGGCCGATACCACGGGATCGAGACGCTCGTCCACGGCACCATTGACGGTCATGTACTGCTGGCCGGTCGAACGAATGAACTGCCACATGCCGGTTGCGCCGGCACTGGAACGTGCGTGCAGCTGAAACGACGACTCCACATGGGGCAGAAACGCGAAATCGTCCGGCAAACCGTGCCGGCGGAATATATCCCGGAACTTCGCGTCGTAGCGCCCGCTCACTTCGAGGCCTGTCAAAAAGCGCTCGCGCAGGCCGCGCTGGCTGCGCACGCGCTCGCTCGCTCCGAACAGCGCCCCGCGGCCGCCTGCTGCCTCGAGCTGCGCCTTCAACTCCCGATCGGCCTGGGAAAGCTGCCGGCGCTCGCCGAGCTTGCGCTCCAACGCGCGCAGGCGTGAGCTCCATTTGTCTTTTTCCGCGCGCACGAAGGCTAGCTGCGCGGGCGTGTAGCTTTCTTCCAGCGGCCCCGGCAACTGGACGACGTCGTAGACGACGGCCATATGGCGATTATCGTGGATGGCGACTTGGCGGCGGCTCCAGACGGCGTAGACGTTGCGCCAGAATTCGACGTTGCCTTCGAGACCCGCGGGCTGCGGAAACGCTGCATTGGCGTCTGCGGCCGGGTCTATTCGATCGCCCCCGGCGCAGCCCTGCAGAAGCACGCCGGCGGCCGCGAGCGCCACCAAGATACCCCGGATCCAACAAGACATTAGAAGATTCCCCGGATCGACACGGACCGATTATCATCCCGCGCCAGATTACAGCACGAGACTTTAACCGCCGCCACTTCAAGGGGTCAAAGTTATCGGGAATGCCGGCGGGATCCGCGGCCGTTGGACCGGGTGCGACGCAACCGAAACGCCGGCGCCGGAGACGTCTCCGGCGGGTCGTGCGGCGCCGGCGGATGCATCCGCCGGCGCATCCGCATCAGGACATGTAGCGCCCCTGGGACTCCGACACGCGCATGATAACGTCCCGGCCCCGGTCGTCCGTCTTTCGGAAACGCTCGATCAGCATCCACTCCTCGGGCGACAACGGCGAGGTGTCGTCCAGGCAGAGCAGATAGCTCGGCGTCGGGTCTTCGAGGGCCTCCGCGAGCTCTTGGGCCTCTTCGATGCCCATGCGGCGGATGCCCTGTTCGTAATTGCTGATTCTGGATTTGGATAACGTCTTCGTTCTCGCCGCCAGCTCCGCCAAGCTGAGCTTCTTCGCTGTCCTTGCCGCTCGAAGACGCTGCCCGATCTGTTTGTTGAGAGTCATTGCCTTAGGATATATAAGCCACTTGGCGCAGTGGTACACATTTGGGCACAAATTTTGCGTGCGCATAAGCGACTTTGCGTGCATCGGCACACTTATTGTGTCATACCTCATCAACGGCCCTCCCGAACGGCTCGGGCGGCCCGAGAACACCCGGCGGCGGCGATGTCGCCATCAACGCAGACGCCGCGAAAAACACCGAATCAGTTGGTTCAGCCGCGATCCCGCCGCAGGCTCAACCCAGCAATCCATCGTCGAACACGCCCGCACCGGCGCGCTGCCGGCGGATGACCCCGCCGGCATCTTCCGGAAACACTTCGTCGAGAATTTCCTGAAAGCGCTTGGTCTGCGGCGAGAGGAACTTTCCGCGGCGCAGCACCGTCCCGTAGCTTCGGCGCGGAAAATAGCGCTCGAGCGAGGCGCGGCCAAGCCGCTCTTCGCCGGTGAGGCAGACATCGGTGACGATCGAAATACCCAAGCCGAGCTCGACGTATTTCTTGATGACTTCCCATCCCCCGGCCTCGAGCGTCACCTTGTAGCTGAGATTGTTCTGCCGGAACACCAGGTCCACCAGGCGCCAAGTACTGAGATGGCGCGGCGGCAGGATCAGACCGTAGGCCGCGATGTCGGCCAGCGAGACGTCCTCCTTGTTGGCCAGCGGATGATCTTCCGGCGTAATCAGGGTCGGGCGGTAGGTGACGACGGGGCGATAGTTGACGTCGTCCGGGACCTCCATCATCGACCCCACCGCCAGATCCACCTCGTCCGCGCGCAGCATGGCCAAGCCGTCGCGGCCGGTCACGTTGTGCAGACGCAGTTCGATCCCCGGATACTGAGCCGAGAAACGACGCACCGGCTCGGGCAGGATGTAGAGTATCGTCGACTCACCCGCCGCGATATCGAGCGTACCCTGATCGATACGCCCGCAATGCACCGAGAAGGTCTCATGGAGCTTGTCCATGCCCTCGACCAGCGGCTGCGCCAGCTCATAGAGCAGTTCTCCCTCCGGCGTCAGGCGAATCTTGGGACCGCGGCGCTCGAACAGCACGGTATCGAGCTCGCGCTCGAGTGCCTGGATTTGCAGCGACACGGTCGGCTGGCTGAGAAAAATCTTCTCCGCTGCGGCGCTGACGCTGCCGGTACGCGCGGCGTGGCAGAACGCACGCAGTTGCTTCAGGCGGTTCTGCTTGTAGTGAATTTGTTGGCCGCCGGCCATCGGCACGGGCCTCCGCTGAGATCGCGCTCGGCACGAGATCGCGCTAGGCGACGTCGAGCCTCAGTGTTGATAAGGGTTTATTGTAGTCGCTTCGGCGATTGTGGCTCGGATGCGACTGCAAACGCGTTCAGCGCCGCGAGGTTTGCCATCGAGGCATGCTCGAACGGCGCCGCGCCGACCGGGCCGTACACGCCCGACAGTGCTTCCTCGGCCCGCTCCCGCCACAGGGCTTGCGGGTCATTCAGCAACAGGTCCAGCAAGCGCGCGTCCGGCGCCGGCAGCGGCGCATCGGCGAGCACCCGGGCGCCGGGCATGTCGGGAAGCAGTGCGTCATCGCCCGGATACCAGAGCCCATCGCGGCGAAAGCGCACCCACGCATCCCTGGCCAGACGGCGCGACAGCGCCAGAGCCGGCGCATCGTCCGCGAACGCGGCCCACGCGCGCAGGCCGCCGGCCACGTAGGCATAATCCTCCAGCGTCGCTTCGCCCTGCCGGGACCCGACGCCCCCGGCCCGATGCAGGCGCTCGCCGTCCCAGAGACCGCCGACCAGCACATCACGGACACGCCGGGCAGCGTCGCCGTAGCCGGCATCGGGAAAGGTCCGGGCACCGTCCACCAGCGCGGACAACGCCAAGCCGTTCCAGCCCGCCAGCACCTTGTCGTCGCGCGGCAGCACGCGCCCTGCACGCGCCGCGAAAAGCCTCTCCCGGGCGCTGCCCAAATCCGCCGACGCCGCCGCCGCGCTCGAGCCGAAACGTGCGGCGATCTCGGCCGGCGTCAGACGCAGCCGCGGCAGATTACCGGCCTCCAGTTCCGCCGGCCCCGAGAGTCCCCAGGCCAATGCCGCGGCGGCGCGCTCGGAAGGTGTCAGCAGTTGCGCCAACTCCACGTTGCGCCAGAGATAGTAGCCGCCTTCTACACCGTCGCCATCGACCGCCGACAGGCTCGCGATGAATGCGCCGGACGGAGCAGACAACTCGGCGAGCATGAAATCGAGGGTGCGGCGGGCGGTCTCGCGGTAGGCGGGTGAGCGCAGCACGTCCGCGGCGCGCAAATACAGCGGCACCAGCAGCGCCTGCGTGTAGAGCATCTTCTCGAAATGCGGCGTCTGCCATCCGGGATCGACGGTATAGCGGAAAAAGCCGCCGCCGATCAGATCGAACAGGCCTTGACCGGCCATGCGGTCGAGCGTGAGGCGCAAAAACTCGGTGAGCTCGGGATCGGGGGCCCGCGCCGCGACATCCAACAGTGCCGCGAGCTGCGGGGCCATCGGAAAGCGCGTCTGGGTACCGAAACCGCCGGCCAGCGTATCGGCATAGGCGAGTGCCCGGCGCTTGAGCGCTGCCGTGAGTGCTGCGGGCTCCATATCAGCCGGCTCGGGCGCCTTCGCCGCCGTCTCCGCCAACTCGCGCGCGGCGTTGCGGGCAACCTCGCCGATGGCGTCACCCTGCTCTGACCAGACACGGGCGGTCCGCTCGACCAAGGCGCGGAATTCGTCGGGCGGCGCATACAGGGTCGCGTAGAAGGGATGGCCGGCGGGGGTCACGAAGACGTTCAGCGGCCAGCCGGCCTGGCCGCGCATGCGCTCGGCGAAACCGACCAGATAGGCGTCCAACCCGGAATGCAGTTCCCGGTCGATTTTCACCGGGATGAAGTCGGCATTGAGGATCGCCGCGATCCGGGCGTCGCGGAAGCTCTCGCGCTGCATCACATGGCACCAATGACAGGCGAAATAGCCGCTGGAGAGCAGCAGCGGCTTATTTTCGGCGCGCGCCTCCGCCAATGTGTCCGGCCCCCAGTCCCGCCATTGAACGGGATCCTCGCCGTGCAGCGCCAGATAAGGTGACGGGTGCCCCTTGAGGGCATTGTCGGCTTCGGCCGTAAGCACGCACAGCGCGAGCAGGCCGGCGGCGGCAAGCCGCGGCATCGTCATTGCAGACGACAACCGCGCGGACGTGTCGGTGAGCCGTTCCGGCGGGTTCCGTCAGCCACGGTCGAGATCGGCAAGTATGTTGCGTGCCACGTTGCGCTGGTCTTCGTCGCCGTCCTCCAGCACCCGATAGAGCAGCGCGCGCGCCGCCGGGATGCTGCCGTCGGCGCGGAACTCGTTGGCCCGCCGGATCAGCGCCTCGACATGGTCGGCCACCGGTGCACTCGCCGGCTCGGCGTCGGCCTCGTCGGCTTCTTCGGCCTCGATGGCATCGAGCTCGGCTTCCATTTCCTCGTCGGTCATCGGGCGGAAGCGCCCGGGCTCGTGGAGATCCGCGCCGTCGATGTCGCCGCCGACGAGCGTGTCGCCGCCGGACTTGGCGCCCGGTGCCGGAGATCGAGCAGTGCCGCCGGACCCGCCCGGACCGGAGTCGGGATCGGGATCGAAGTAGAGATCGTCTGCGTCGTCTTCGTCATCGGCCGCGTCGTCGACGTCCTTTCGGAAATAGCGCGAGGCAAGGATGCCCACCTCGAACAGCAGCCACATGGGAATTGCGAGCAACGTTTGGCTGACCACGTCCGGCGGCGTCAGCAGCATGCCGGCGACGAAGACGCCGACGATGACGTAGGGCCGCTTTTTGCGCAGGCGCTCCGGCGTCGTTGCGCCGACGGCCACCAGCAGCACGGTCGCGATCGGGATTTCGAAGGCGATGCCGAAGGCGAAAAACAGCTTCAGCACGAATTCGAGATAAAAGGCGATATCGGGCATCTGCGCGACGCCATCCGGCGTCACCGACGTGAAGAACCCGAAGACAAGTGGAAACACCACGAAGTACGCGAACACCATGCCCAAGTAGAAGAGCACGATGCTCGATGCCAGCAGCGGCATTGCGAGGCGCTTCTCGTGGGTATAGAGCCCAGGCGCGACGAATGCCCAGAACTGGTACAGGATGTAGGGCATCGCGATGAAGACGGCCACGACCAGCGCCAGCTTGAACGGCGTCAAGAAGGGCGAGGCCACCTGTGTCGCGATCATTTGCGAGCCTTCGGGCAGCTGCGCACGGATCGGCTCGGCGACGAAGGTGTAGATCTCGTTCGCGAACGGGAACAGGACCAGGAAGACCAGCAGGATCGCCACCACCATGTGCAACAGGCGGTCGCGCAGCTCCATCAGATGGGAGATGAACGGCTGGTCTTCGCCCAGGCCGTGCTCGGTTTGTCGTTCGGATGCGGGCGATTTCATCGCGCGAGTGGCCGTGTTGAAGTCAGGGGCGCCGTCGACAGGCGGAGAACCGCGCGCCGGCTAGCGGCGGGCAGCGGCGTTGGGCGTGAAGCGGCCGCTCGGGCCGCGGGGCTCAGGCACGATCGCCGGTCTTCGAAGCGGATTCCGAGCCTGACCCGGACCGCGGGCCGGCGTCGCTTTCGGCGCCCGGGCGCCCGGGAGGCGTCGAGGCGCCGGCGTGCTTGTCGGCCGCGCGCTTGCCGGTGTCCTTGGGGCTCAGGCTGCCGTCCTCTTCGAGGATGGTCTCGAGGGGGTTGCTCTCGGCCTGCTTACGCAGGATCTCCTTCAGCTCTTCGGCCCGGATCTCGCGGTCGATCTCGTCCTTGACGGACGTCAGGGCCCGGCGTGCGCGCCCGGCCCAGAGGCCGGCGGTGCGCGCCACCTTCGGCAGCCGCTCCGGGCCCAGCACGAGCAACGCAACCACGCCGATCAGGATCAGCTCGAGGGCGCCGATATCGAACATCGCGGCTTTCCGGCGCTATCGCGTGCGTCAGACCTTGCTCTTATCCGCCGGCTTCGCGGCCGCCGGGTCGTCCTCGGCGCTGCGCTCGGCCTTCGCCTCTTCGATCTGCTTGGTCTCGTCGTCGCCCTTGCCCTTTTCGCCGTCGCCCATCGCGGACCGGAAGCCCTTGACGGCGCCGCCCAGATCCGAGCCGATATTCTTCAGCTTCTTGGTTCCGAACAACAACAGCACGATCACCAGCACGATCAACAGCTGCCAAATACTGATTCCACCCATGCCCATCATGACCTCCGCGACGGGCCTACCGACGAACGGCCCGTCAATAAAACATCTGTATCGTGGAGCGCGGAACGACCGCCGCCCCGCCCTCGGAACAAGCCCGTACAGGGGGTCCCGGCCCGCGCGAATGCGCGATCATACCTTAATCGTGTGACGGTATGCAGCGTCTCGCGATGCCTGCCGTCAGCGCGTGCGGGCGGCCTTCTCGTCCAGGCCCGACAGCCCGAAGCGCCGATCGAGCTCCGCCAGGACGTCATCGGGATGCAGTCCCTGCCGAGCAAGTAAGACCATGGAATGAAACCAGAGGTCCGCCACCTCGTAGACAATTTTGTCCGCCTCGCCGTCCTTGGCCGCCATCACCGTCTCGGTGGCTTCCTCGCCAATCTTCTTCAGAATCGCGTCCAGCCCCTTGGCGTAGAGCTTGGCGACATAGGACGAGTCGGGATCTGCCTGCTTGCGCTCTTCGAGCACGTCCGCGAGGCGGTTCAGGATGTCGGACATAGTGGCTCCGGTGAATCTCGACGATGGGTGGCGACCGCTGGAGTGCGGCTGACGGCGCTCCGCTAAACGAGCGCCACGCGGCCCAAGCTCTGCGGCGCCTTCGCGAAGCGGGCGTCACGGGTCAGCACGGGACAATCCAGCGCCTCGGCCAGCGCCAGATAGGCGGCGTCGTGGGCGGTCAAGTTGTTCCTATGATCCCACAGGCGAGGCAGCAGCACGGTCTGCGGCCAGCGCTCGATGGGCAAATCCGAAAGGTCGCGAAGCGCGAGGCGGGCCTTCAGCAGCCGATGCAGGTCGTCCGGGACGTTGCGCAGTTGGTTGTTCTTGGACATCCGAAAACGCTAGTCGCATGCAAAACGCACGTCAACCCCGGCACAGTCACGGTCCGCGCGTGCATGCGAGATGGCGGAGAAACGTGGGTACCCAGCCCGGCGTGACATGCACCCCGACCAGGTCCGGGGCTCAGGCTTCTCCGTCCGCAATCCGCTGCCCCTCGGCGAAGTCGAGGGTGCCCTCGTAGATGGCGCGGCCGGTGATGGCGCCGATGATGCCGCTGTCGGCGACGGCAACCAGCGCGCGGATGTCGTCGAGACCGGTGATGCCGCCGGAGGCGATCACGGGCACGGCGATGCCGTCGGCCAGGCGCTTGGTGGCCTCGATGTTGCAGCCGCTCATCATGCCGTCGCGGCCGATGTCGGTGTAGACGATGGCGTCGACGCCGTCGCTCTCGAAGCGCCGCGCCAGGTCTTCGACGCGGTGGTCGGTGACCACGGCCCAGCCGTTGATGGCCACCTGGCCGTCCTTCGCGTCGAGGCCGACGATGACATTGCCGGGGAAGGCGTGGCAGGCGCGGCTGACGAATTCCGGCTCTTTCACGGCCTGGGTGCCGATGATGCACCAGGTCACGCCGCTGTCGAGGTAGGCCGCGATGGTGCGCTCGTCGCGGATGCCGCCGCCGACCTGGATCGGCAGGTCGGGATAGGCCGCGGTGATGGCGCGGATGGCGTCGCCGTTGACGGGCTCGCCGGCGAAGGCGCCATTGAGATCGACCAGGTGCAGCCGGCGCGCGCCGGCATCGACCCAGCGCGCGGCCATTTCCACCGGATCGTCGGAAAACACGGTCTCGTCGTCCATGCGCCCTTGGCGCAGGCGCACGCATTTGCCGTCTTTGAGGTCGATGGCGGGAATCAGGAGCATGAACGCGACTCCGGTTTCAAACGGTTGAACTATATCGGGAAATAGAAAGTGCGTGCGGTACGGGCCGGCCGGCGCTGCTGTCCGAGAATCGGCGCCCGGACGGCATCGCCGAGCGCAACCGAGCTTCGATTCGGCACCCGATTTCGGCACCGGATACCGGCGCACGCACCGGCACCGTTCAGCGGCGCCGGCGCACCGAGGCGACGTGTGCGCACGAAAAAGACCGGCCGGCACGCCCGCGGCATGCCGAGGACGGCGCCTCAACCTGCATGCGATGCCCGGTCACAGCGATCCTTTGGTCGACGGCGTGATACCGCCCATGCGCGGGTCCGGCTCGACGGCCATCCGCAGCGCCCGGCCGAAGGCCTTGAAGACGGTCTCGGCCTGGTGGTGGGCATTGTCTCCGCGCAGGTTGTCGATATGCAGCGTGATCGCCGCATGATTGACCAGCCCTTGGAAAAACTCCCGAAACAGGTCGACATCGAAGCTGCCGATCGCGGCGCGGGTGAAGTCGACCTCGAAGGTCAGCCCGGGCCGGCCGGAGAGGTCGACGACCACGCGCGAAAGCGCCTCGTCCAGCGGCACATAGGCATGGCCGTAGCGGCGAATGCCCTTTTTGTCGCCGAGCGCCTTGGCGAGCGCCTGGCCCAGGGTGATGCCGATGTCCTCCACCGTATGGTGGGCGTCGATGTGCAGGTCGCCGTCGGCCGCGATGTCGAGGTCGATCAGCCCGTGGCGGGCGATCTGGTCGAGCATGTGCTCCAAAAACGGCACGCCGGTGCTGAACCGGGAGCGGCCGGTGCCGTCCAGATCCAGCGACACGCGGATTTCGGTCTCCAGCGTGTTGCGTTCGATCTCTGCGGTGCGATGTGCTTGCTGCTCGCTCACGATGGTCTCGGTCAGCGGAATTTCGGTCGATTGTAACAGTGAAACAGGGCCCGGCGGCGCGGACGCGTGCTCAAGTCTCGAGCCAAAAGGTCACCGGTCCGTCGTTGACCAGCGAGACCTGCATGTCGGCGCCGAAGCGTCCGGTGGCCACCGCGCCGTGGGCGCCCTCCGCGCGCGTCACCAGCAGTTCGAACAACTGTTTCCCCTCGTCCGGCGGCGCGGCGGACGTGAAACTGGGGCGCGTGCCCTTTTTGGTGTCCGCGGCGAGCGTGAACTGGGGCACCAGCAGCAGCCCGCCGCCGATATCGGCAACGCTACGGTTCATCCTGCCCGCCTCATCCGGAAAAACCCGGTAACCCAGGATGCGCTCCAGAAGCCGCGCCGCCCGCTGCGCGTCGTCGCCCTTCTGCACGCCGACCAGCACCAGCAGTCCGCGTCCGATGGCGCCGATCGTCTCGCCGTCGACGTCGACCCGGGCCTCGGAGACCCGCTGCAACAGCCCGATCACGGCAGCCAACCGGCGCGAGCATGCGGCGCCGAGGCGCCCGCCCGGACCTTGCGGAGAGGCTGCTTGCGCGGCCCTCCGGGCCAAAAACCGGCACGGTGCATCCGGACTCGCGGCGGACGCGCCGAATATCTCGACACCTCCCTACCCGAGCACATCGGCGAAACGGTCCGTGGCCGCGATCAGCTCCGCGGCGATGCCGGGCTCGAAGGCGGCATGACCGGCGCCGTCGACCAGCCTGAAGTCCGCCCCTGGCCAGGCGCGGTGCAGCTCCCATGCCGAGCGCAGCGGGCAGATCAAGTCGTAGCGGCCGTGGATGATGACGCCGGGGATGCCGGTCAACCGGTGGGCGTCGCGCAGCAGTTGGTTGTCCTCGAGGAACGACTGGTTGACGAAGTAGTGGCATTCGATCCGCGCCAAGCTCAAGGCAAGCCGATCGTCCGCGAAGGCATTGCGGATCCGCTGGTCCGGCAGCAGTGTCGCGCAGCGCCCTTCCCAGATGGACCAGGCCTTGGCGGCGGACAGCATGGCCTCGTCGTCGTTCCCGGTGAGCAGGCGGTGGTAGGCACTCACGGGATCGTCCTGCTCGGCCTGCGGGATCGGCGCCAGAAAGTCCTGCCAGTAGTCGGGAAAAATCCAGGATGCGCCCTGCCGGTAGAACCAGTCGATTTCCTGCGGGCGGCACAGGAAAATACCGCGCAGCACCAGTGCGCTGACCCGCTCCGGGTGCGTTTCGGCATAGGCCAGCGCCAACGTGGAGCCCCAGGAGCCGCCGAAGACCAGCCAGCGCTCGATGCCGAGCATGTCGCGGATGCGCTCGATATCGGCGACCAGGTCCCAGGTCGTGTTGGCATCCAGGCCGGCGTGGGGCGTCGAGCGCCCGCAGCCGCGCTGATCGAACAGTACGATGCGGTAGCGCTCGGGATCGAAGAATCGCCGGTGCGACGCCCCGCAACCGGCCCCGGGACCGCCGTGCAGGAAGACCGCCGGAATCCCGTCGGGGTTACCGCACTCCTCCGCGTACAGGCGGTGACCGTCGCCGACATCCAGGCGGTGAACGGCATAGGCCTCGACGGGCGGATAGAGTGGATCGCGATCCGTTGACGGGGGCTGTCGGCTTGTTTGATGGGCCATGCTATCGCTTGGGCAGGTTGATGCGGAAAAAAAGCGCTTTTTGCGCAACGCCGTGGACGATATTCGATACCGCGGCATGGTTTCGTGTAGGGAATTTCTGACGACGTGCAGTGGTGATTTATCACAAAAGTTCTGTGCGGCATGCGCCAAACTTAAACCGTCGCCAGCAAGGATGCACCCACGGAAGACCGCCGACGGACCCCGGCACCGCGGACCAACCAACCGATCCGGCGACATCCGCCCTCGGGAACGGACACCCGGGGGCCCTCCCCTCAACTGCAGAAACAGCGATCGAACGCCCGGCCGCACGAAGGCGGCGGCGTTGAATTCCCGCGCCCCGCAGGCAACCTCCCATGGCCCACAAATGAGCGCAAAGGCGCCCTCGATAGGCCGCGTCCGTGCATCGCCGGTCAGTAGTGCGGCGGTTTCACATCGATGGTCTGCTCCCGCAGTCCTTCCGCCATCGAGGCCACGAGATGGCGCAGTTTCTCGATCTGCAGCGATTGCGCATCGAGGGTGGTGCGCTGGCGCTCCAACACCAGATTCAGGTGGCGGATCTCGTCCTCTTGGTAGGTCACGCGCATTTGCAGGTCTTCGACGGCCGCCTCGAGGGCGGACAGCGAACCGCTATCGGGCGCCGCGGGCGCGGACGGACTGTCGTTACTCACCGGCTGCAGCCCTCAGCCGACCGCGAGGGCGTCCGGCGTCGTGACCGGCGCCTCGCAGACGGTGCCGCGGCAGCGGTACGCCAACGGCGCGTCGCCGGCGCTCATGGCCGACAGCGCGCCGGGCAGCCCGTCCTCCGCACTCGGAATCGCGAGCACCGTCCGGCGCGGCGCATAGGCGCGCAGCGCTGCCTGCCGCCAATCGCCGAGGGCGTCCTCGCCGGCTCGGATGACGATAGTCTCGGGCGGACTCAGATACTCGTCCAGCGCCATCAGCAAGGTACCGTGGGCGTAGGGGATGCGGCGCATGGGCTCGGCGGCCAATGCGAGTGTGTCCCGCGCCGCGTCCAGATAGCGCGTCTCGCCGAGCAGGTGACCGAGCCGTTGCAGACACAGCGCCGCCACGCCGTTGCCCGACGGCATGGCCTCGTCGCCCAGGGGCTTCGGGCGTTGGATCAGCTGCTCGTGGTCGTTGCCGGTAAAGTAAAAGCCGCCGTCGCGCCCGTCGTGGAACTGTTCCAGCAGCACGTCGGCCAGTGCGACGGCAAAGTCCAGATCTTCCCGCCGCCAGCGGGTCTGCAGCAGCTCCAGCAGGGCGTCCAGCAGCAGGGCGTAGTCGTCCAGGTAGGCGTCGAGGTGGGCCTTGCCGTCCTTATAGGTCGCGAGCAGCCGGCCGTCGTGCCAGAGCGTCTCGCGAATGAAGCCCAGGGCCCGCTCTGCGGAGGCGAGATAGACCGGGCGGTCGAGGACCCGTGCGGCCCGGGCCATGCCCTTGATCATCAGCGCGTTCCAGGAGGTCAGCACCTTGTCGTCCAGGCCCGGGCGCACGCGGGTGTCGTCGCGGATCGCGAGCAGCTTGGTCCGCGCCGTCATCAGCAGGCCGCGGGCGATCTCCGGGTTGAGGCCCTGCTCGGCGGCGACGTCGTCCACCGTCCGATAGCCGTGCAGGTTCCACTGACCCTCGAAGTTCGGCGGCCGGTCCAATCCGAAGACCGGCGCGAGCACGGCGAATTCCTTGGGCGTCAGCAGTTCTTCGATTTCGGCCCGGTCCCAGACATAGAACTTGCCCTCTTCGCCCTCGCTGTCGGCATCCAGCGCGCTGTAGTAGCCGCCCTCCGGCGACTGCATCTCGGCGACGACCCAGTCCGCGGTGGCCTCGGCAGCATCGCGGAAGACCGTGTCGCCGGTCAGCTGCCAGGCATCGCAGCAGAGCGCAAGCAGCGGGCCGTTGTCGTAGAGCATCTTCTCGAAGTGCGGGATCATCCAGCGGTCATCGGTGGAGTAGCGGCAGAAGCCGCCGCGCAGCTGATCGTTGACGCCGCCGCGGATCATCCGCTCCAGCGTGAAGAGGGCCATGTGCAGGGCCTGGCGGTCGCCCTCGCCGTCCACGGCCGTGGCGGCGTAGTGGCGCAGCAACAGCTCCATGTTGGTCGGGTGCGGAAACTTGGGCGCCTTGCCGAAGCCGCCGTGCTCGCGGTCGAAACTGCCCGCGAGCTGACGGCGGGCGCCTTCCAGCGGTGCCGAGTCCGGGATCTCGCCGCCGCCCTTGGGCTCGAGCTCCGCCAGCGCCTGCATCAGCGAGTCGTTTTGCTGGCGGATCGCCTCGCGCTGCTCCCGGTAGGCGCGCTCGACGCCCTGCAGCAACTCCGAAAACGCCGGCAGGCCGTGGCGGCGCTCCTTCGGGAAATAGGTGCCGGCGAAGAAGGGCTTGCAGTCGTCGGGCGTCAGAAAGACCGTCAGCGGCCAGCCGCCGGTGCGCTGCGCCAGCAGCTGATGGGCGGTCTGGTAGATCTTGTCGATGTCCGGCCGTTCCTCGCGGTCGACCTTGATGTTGACGAAGAGCCGGTTCATCAGTGCCGCGGTATCCGGGTCCTCGAAGGACTCGTGCGCCATCACGTGGCACCAGTGGCAGGCCGAGTAACCCACCGACAGCAGGATCGGCTTGTCCTGCTCGCGGGCGAGCGCCAGCGCCTCGTCGCACCAGGGCCACCAGTCCACCGGGTTATGGGCGTGCTGCTGCAGGTAAGGGCTGGTGGTTTCGGCCAGGCGGTTGGTCGGCCCGCCGGCGTCGGTGCCGGCGTCGGTGCCGGCGTCGGTACTGGAGTCGGTCATCGAATGCGTCCCTTTTCAGGTCGGATTGCCGTCGACAGTGACGGCGCGGGGGCGGGATTTCCAATCGGGCTCCGCCGATGCTGCACGGAATGGTCTTGCCGGAGGCCGGCGCGAGTCGCAAAGCGGCGCGGATCGAGTTGGGCCTGCCGCTCGGTTTCGAGCGCTCATCGCGGCGCTGATGCACGGCGAAGGCAAGAGCGAAACGACGTTCCTCGGGTCGCCGACAAATCCTAGTCGAGCCCGTTCAGGACCGATCCTCCAGGCCATGCCAAGCGCGAAGGACAACGATGATGTCGTCGTGTAGGCGATAGCGAAGAAGGTAAGCCCGCTGACCGAACGGGACTGCCAGCTCTCGATCTTGACGCGCTCTTAATCTGCACTCGAAAAGTTTGCTAAGTGATTGTTTTGTATTAGAACGCCTCTTTTTCTGTCTGATACGAACGCCGACTACCGTTCAGTAAGTGCTTGTCTTTCCGAGATATGCCGATTTGAAATTAGACGGCTTTTCAGCCTAACTTCAAGTGCTTTTCTCCTTGCTTAAGAGATCCGCAATTCGCCCCAAGTCGTTGACTCCTTCATAGCCAGTGGGCTGCGACAAATAATCCTTCATTGATTGCTCGATCCTACCGACCAATGCTTGGTCTTCGGTAACGAATCCCAGTGGTATCGGAACCCAGGTTCTGGGTGGAACAACGTGGAACAGGACGACAGCGAAGCATCCGCGGTAGAGAAGCAATTCGACATCACCGTCGCAATAGCCCTCCACGTACCCACGCAAGACTTGCCTGAAATCCTTGAATTCACTCAGCCATCGCTTTGCCGCTCTATCTTCCTTTCCGTTCAGGGGCAGTCTCAGCGACAGATCGAACGTCTTCTGTTTGGAATTTGCATCAGTAGATAGTCCCAATACCGTACTAATGCAGCACTGCTAAAATTGTGAGACTATTTCTAGATATATTGGATAAGATACTGACCAGAAATATTTTCTCTGATCAGAGGTCGTCGTTCATGCCCCGCCACGCCGCCACCCCCGTGCGCCTTTCGGATAAAGATCGTC
>JAIPFF010000094.1 GCA_021736785.1 Thiohalocapsa sp.
CCAGCGGCCCGTGGCCACCCTACAGCTTTGCCGCCGCCGACGAGTCGGCGGCGTTGCGGGAGGCACTGTCTTGAAGAGCGAATTCCGCCTCGGGGAGCTCAAGTTCGCGCCGTTCCGCCAACTGCTGGACGCCATTCCGTCCTCGGTATTGCTCGTGGACGAGACGCTGCGCATCGTCTGCGTCAATCGCAACTTTCTGGCCAAGAGCCAACTCACCGAGGCCGGTACCATCGGCCGGCGGCTGGTGGAGGTCTTCCCGTCCGTGATCCTTCAGCGCACGGACATGCCCGAGCAGGTCCGCAAGGCGTTCCGCGACGGCCAGCCGCTGCGCGGGCAGCGCATCACCTATCGCGCGCCGGGCATCCCGCTGCGGATCTACTACTACTCCTTGGTGCCGCTGGAGCGCGACGGCGGCATCGAGGCGGTCATGGTTTATCTCGAAGATGTTACCGAGCAGGTGCGCCTGTCGAAAGAGGTTCGCCGCGTGGAGCGCCACCTCGCCTCGGTGGTGGAGAGCGCCAGCGACATCGTCCTCTCGGTGGATACCGCCGGCCGCATTCTGACCTGGAACAGCGCCGCGGAATCGGTATCCGGACACCCGGCGGCGGATGTGCGCGGTCGCTTTCTCTATGACGTCTGCGAAGAATTCGGCCGCTCCGAGACGCGCCGGATGCTCGATCGAACCCTCGGCGGCGCCGATGAGCAGTGCACCAGCGAGTGCCGGCTGGCGCACGAAGGCCGCGACCCGATACTTGTTTCCTGGCTGCTGTCGCCGATGAAGGATGACCACGGCGCCATCATCGGCGCCGTCGCCGTCGGCCGCGATCTCAGCGAGCGCCGCAAACTGGAGCATCAGCTACTGCAATCGCGCAAGCTCGCCGCACTCGGCGTGATGGCCGGCGGCATCGCCCACGAGATCCGCAACCCCCTGGCTGTCTGCTCTTCGGCGGCGCAGTTCCTGGCGGAAGATCACCTGCCCGAGGACTTTCGCAGAGACTGTTTGGAGAAGCTCTCGAAGGGATTGCAGAAGGTCTCGGAAATCACCGAGAACATGCTGCGCTTCGCCCGCCCATCAGCCCAGGACAGCATGACCGAGGTGGATCTCGTCGAGGTGCTGCGCGAGACGCTGAGTCTCGTCGATCACCAGGCGCGGGTGCAGAACATCCTCGTTCGAGCGCAGCTGCGGGCGCAACCGGTCATGGTCCGCGGCGTCGCGTCGTTGCTCCAGCAGGTCTTCATGAACCTTTGCCTGAACGCGATCAACGCGATGCCCGACGGCGGCGAGCTCGACATCGCGCTGGCGGTGACCGAGACCGAGGTCTTCGTTCATGTGACCGACAACGGCGTCGGCATCGGCGAGGACGACCTGGAACGCATCTTCGACCCCTTTCATACCGGCGCCAGCCCCGGTTGGGGCACCGGGCTCGGCCTGTCCATCTGCTATTCCATCGTGCAACGTCACTTGGGTACGATCCGCGCGACCAGTCGGCTGGGTGAAGGGAGCCGCTTCAGCGTGCGGCTCCCGCAGCTCTAGGGCGCCCGAAAACGCGGTTGCCGGTTTCCTGCATTTTCAAGCGCTTGGGCGATTGAACGTGGCGGGGCGTTTTGCGCCGCACGGGAAGCTGCCGTCGAGCTCGGCGGTTTCCGCCCGGCGCATGAGTGCCCGTCATGACAAATCAGCCTCGCGATCTCAAAACTGCCCTCGGGATAGGGAGCAGCCAGCCGGCAACGGAGTGCCCAGCCGGAATCGATAAGCACCTGACCTTGACCATGGAAACCAAGGGCGTCGCAGGGACGCCGGTGCCGAGCATCCTGGTCGTCGACGACGAGCCGACCGTGTGCTGGGCCCTGAAGCGGTTGCTTCGCATGCACGGCTACGCCGTCTGCGTTGCGCACAGCGGCGCCGAGGCGCTGGAGTCGGTCGCGCAGCGTCGCTTCACGCACATCTTGCTCGACGCCAAGCTCGGGGACATGGACGGTCTTGTCCTCGCGGCCGAGGTTCGCGGGCGCGCGCCGCTGGCCGCCGTCTTTCTGATTTCCGCCTATTTCTACTCGGACGACCCCAAGATCGTGCGGGCGCTGGAGCAGGGACTGATCCACGGCTTTATCCCGAAGCCCTTCACGCACGGAGAGGTGCTGCGCTGCCTCACCGATCCATGGAAGAGTTTGGATTACATTCCATAGCTATGGAATGGTTTCCATGGCGATGATGTCTGCGTAATCACCATCGTGATAAGGGAAAGTACTTATTGCCCCTGGTACGCAAGGGGAAATCTCAACGCCCTAGGGGTTAATACGCAGTTTCGGCGTCTGCGACCCCCTGCCCGACGCCGGTCCCGATCACGCTTTGCCGTTGTCGCGTGCTGCCCGGGAACGGGATCTTAGGAAAAAAAAGAAAGAAAAGAGTTGTTTAGGCAGGCATGTCGGGCGGCGACGGGAAATCTCCCCCGACGCGTGCGCGACTTGGCACCCATTCTGCACTTCTCCCCGTGACAGCGCATCCCTGCACTGTCGAAGCGTAAAACTCAATCAACGCTTAAGGAGATTCAAAATGGCAAAAGTCGCAAACTCCACCGATTCGTCGAGCTTGGCCGAAGTGGTCGACCGCATCCTCGATAAGGGCATCGTGATCGACGCATGGGCGAAGGTTTCGCTGGTCGGTATCGAGTTGCTGTCGGTCGAGGCCCGTGTGGTCGTGGCCTCCGTCGAGACCTACCTGAAGTATGCCGAAGCGATCGGCCTGACCTCCAGCGCCGCTGCCCCGGCGTAACCCCGAGGCTTTCCGGCGAGCCCCGTGCCGTCGCTAGCCCGGCGGCACGGGGCTTCTTTACATCGCAGGAGGGCAGACGATGGGAAAGATTCTAGACGATATGACGCGGCTTCGCGAGGACATCGATCGTGGTCATGCGGAGCGTTGGGTAGGGGCCCGGATGCGGGCCGACGAGCTGTCGAGCCTGGCCTCCGGTGTCGCCGATATGATCGGCGGCTTCGCGTCGGCCCGTCGGGTGCAGTTCGGCAAAGATCAGGCCGCGCGCGGCGCCTTCATCGATAAGCTCGTGGACGACGTGCAGGAGCTCGGCGCAGAGGTCGAGGCGATGATGGATCGCGTGCACGACGAGCGCACGGAGACGGCGCGGGCCGACGCGGCGAGCCGTCAAAGCGAAGTGGCGGCACGGGCCGACGAGATCGGCGCCATGCTCGCCGAGCTAAGGGCCAACATGGAGGCGTTCCGGGACGAATACGCCGCCACCGCCGAGGCGGATGCGCGAGCGCGCCTCGGGTTCGTCGCCGACAAGGCGAACGAGGTGGCCGACATGCTCGGCGGGTTCCGCAAGGCGCATAACGAGCAAGCGGCGGCCGACGGCGAGGCGCGCGCCGACTTCGTCCACGGCATCGCCGATATGGTGCAGGAGACACTGCGGCAAGCGCGAGATAGCCGGCTGTCGACGGCGCAGGCGGACGCCGAGGCCCGGCGGGAGCTCATGGCCGACCTCGGCACCAAGGTGCGCACGCTGCAGCAGGAGGTGTCCTCCGACCTTGCGGGTGTTCGCGGTCTGTTCGGCGGCGGGGCGCGCCCGCGGCCGAAGCCCGCCGCGGCCGAGCCGCCCGGCAAGCAGCCGCCACCCCCGGCATCGGCCGCGCCGGCCGAGAAACGCGCTGCACAGCAGAAGCCCGCGTCTCGGGCGCAACAGGATGCTGCCCCGCAGGCCGGCAGCGCCGGCCCCGGCGATGCGCCTGAACCGCGGCGCGCCGCGGCGAGAGCAACGTCCGCGAAAAAGCCCGAGGTCAAGCCCGAGGCGAAGAAGCAGGGCGGGACGCCCGACGCCTGAGCGCGCACCGGAATCGGCGGCGGTAATCCCCTTCGGGAACAGCGTCGGGCGGGCGCTCGATCGGCGCCGGCAAGGAGCCGCGGAGCGGCGCATCGGATGCGCCGGCGTCAAGCGCCACGCGTGGCGCATGACACTCCGCCGGGCGCCGAGTGGGCCGCGATCGCCCGATCACGGCCCGGCTTTTTTGGCTGCGCAAGAGCACCAGCGAGGAACTGTCCAATGACCCCAACGAGCACCGGTTCGCTGTCGCCCGTCGACGGCGACATCGTCGTTCCCGAGGCGAGCGACTCATTCGTCACCACCAGCTATATCAAAGGCATCGCGGAGCGCGCGCTGTCCTACCTTCATGCGGGCTATCCGGTGCATTTGGCCGGACCCTCCGGCACCGGAAAGACCACGCTTGCCTATCATTTGGCGGCGTTGTGGGGGCAGCCGGTGACGCTGATCCACGGCAACGACGAATTCGAGGTATCCGATCTCATCGGCACCAATGACGCCGGCTACCGGCGCAGCAAGGTAGTGGACAACTACATCCATTCGGTATTGCGGACCGAAGAGGAGATGCGTCAAGTCTGGGTGGACGATCGCCTCACGACCGCCTGCCGCAATGGCGATACGTTGATCTACGACGAATTCAATCGCTCCCGTCCGGAAGCCAACAACGTGCTGCTGTCGGTGCTCTCCGAGGGCATTCTGAACCTGCCCGGGCTGCGCACCGCCGGAGAGGGCTATCTGGACGTGGCCGATAGCTTCCGCGCCATTTTTACGTCCAATCCCGAAGAGTACGCCGGCACCCATAAGACCCAGGACGCGCTGCTCGATCGCATGATCACCATCCGGCTGAATCCGCCGGATCGCAATACGGAGCTTGCCATCATCAAGAGCAAGTCCGGCCTGGACGAGCGCGAGTCCGCTCATATCGTCGATATCGTTCGCGAGCTGCGCGGCAACGGGGAGAACAAGTCGCAGCCCACGCTGCGCGCGGGGATCGCCATCGCCAAGGTTTTGGCCAATGGCTGCGGCAAGGCGCGCGCCGGCGATCAACTATTCCACCACATTTGCTATGACGTACTGAGCATGGAGACCGCGAAGGTGCGTCACGACGGCCACTCCGTCTATCACGAGCTGGTGGACGGCGTGATCTCCAAGGTCTGCCCGCCGAAGAGCCCCGGGCGGGGCAAGCTGCGCAGCGCGCCGAAGCCCAAGCCGGAAGATCTGGCCGAAGCGGGTGCAGCGATGCAGGCGAAGCAGCCCGGGGCGCTCGGCGCCGCGCCGCTGGCAGCCGGGGAGAGCAAGCGATGAGCGTCAAATCCATCCGCCCTCAGCGCAGCCTCGCCGACATCCGCACCATGGCGGGAAAGAGCACCGATGCCTCCCGGCAAGGCTACGCGGCCTACTTCGAGATGGGGGCGTTGGAGCTCGAGCGCATGCGCCGCAGCCAGGAACGCGAAGCCGCCCAAAGGCGCATCGACGAAATCGACCGCCGCATCGCGGAAATCGATGCGCAGATGGACCTGCTCGCGCGCGGGGTGGCCGAGGAAAGCGCCCGCCG
>JAIPFF010000059.1 GCA_021736785.1 Thiohalocapsa sp.
CGACCAGTCCCGCGGCGCCCGCCAACAGCTCGAGCACCGCCGCCATGACCTGCGCGCCCATCTCGATATCTTGGACGCATCTTTCCCCGCGCTCGAGCAGGCGAGCGCGGACGCCGGCACTGTCTGGCGAGAGCGCTGCCGACGGCTCGGACTGCCCGAGGATGCGGCCACCGATACGGTTCTGGCGCTGCTGGAGCGGCGCAACGCCCTGGTGCTGCTGTACGACCGTGTTTGTGCCCTGGGCGAGACACTGGCGCGCAAGCAGCGGTCCGTCGCCGATGACGAGGCCTCGGCGCATGCCCTGGCTGACGCCCTCGACGTGGCCGGCGGAGCCGTCGAGGCCCGCGAGTCGGCCCTGTGGCAAGCCCTGGCCGACGCCCGCGAGCGCAAGGCCCGGCATGACCAAGCCCGCCGGGACCTGGAAGAGGAGCAGGCGCGGCTGCCGGCGGCGCGCAGCGAGCTCGACGCCGCGCGCCGGCAGCTCGGTGAGCAGCTCACGCGCGCCGGCGCGGCGGACGAAGACGCACTGAACGACCTGCTCGAGCGCTTGCAGCGGCATCACGCCATCGACGCCGAGGTCGAGCGGCTGCGTCGCACCCTGCATCTGCCGGCCCGCGGCGATCCGCTGGATATCTTCATCGAGCGGGTGCGCGCCGAGGATGCGAATGGGTTGGCGGCCGAGCGCGACGAGCTCGATCAAGCCATCACGGTGCTCCAGGGCGAGCGCGACCAGGCGCTGCGCGCACTGCACGATGCAGGAGCGCGCAAGACCGCGCTCGAGCAGTCCGGCGCCGATGCCGCCGCCTCTCTGCAACAGGCCAACAACACCGCCGCCGGCATCCGCCGCGACGCCGCGCGCTACCTGCGCCTGCAGCTCGCGGTGCACCTGCTGCGCGGTCAGATCGAGCGCTTCCGCCGAGAGAGTCAGGGGCCGCTCCTGGCCCGCGCGGGGGAGCTGTTCCGGCTCGCGACCGGCGGCAGCTTCGACGGTCTCGGCACGGCCTTCGCCGGCGACGACACGCCGGTCCTGGTCGGGCTGCGCGGCGAGACCGAGGTCGGCGTGGACGGGATGAGCGACGGCACCCGCGATCAGCTCTTCCTGGCGCTGCGCATCGCCGCCATCGATCGTCACCTAGGCGACCACGAGCCGATGCCGCTGGTGCTCGACGACCTGCTGATGACCTTCGACGACCGCCGTACCCTGGCGATCCTGCCGGTTCTGCAGGCGCTCGCGGATAAGACCCAAATCCTGCTGTTTACCCACCACCGCCACCTGCGCGATCTGGCCCGCGATGCCCTCGGCGACGACGGCTTTCACTGGCACACGCTCGGCAGTCGCGATGTTCCGCCTTCGATAGCCACTGACTCCGACGACGCGCCGGCCGCCGGCTAGCGCGGCAATCGGCCTTCGTCGTCTCGCCGTCGGTCCCGGAGTCGCGCGCGGGCGCCGTTGCGACTTCGCATGGGCCGGGCCGACCTGTTCAAGGATTTTTGCGCGCATTTGGGGCGCGCATTTCGGGGCGCGCATGGAGCCCGGCTGGCGGCCGACGCTCGGTCGGACCGGGTTCGCGCAGTCACACCTGGCCGATCACGGGGTCGGGCGCGGGGACCTGTTTCTGTTCTTCGGCTGGTTCAAGGAAATCGAGTGGTCCAGCGGCGCGGGCTGGCGCTTCCGGCGCAACGCGCCCGACCTGCACGTCCTATTCGGCTGGCGATCCGGCGCGGATTCCGCCGTATCAAGGTGGAGAGCAGCTCGGCTTGCGCCCGGCGGCCAGTGCCTGCCGATAGCGCTCGACGGCCTGCGCCATGTCTTCGGCCAACTCTTCCATGCGGTTGTCGTGGGACGGGTGGGTGGAGAGGAAGGCCGGCGGTTGGCCGCCGCCGGCCGCGCCCATGTTGCGCCAGAGCACGATGCTCGCGCGCGGGTCGAAGCCAGCGTCCGCCATCAGGTCGCGGCCGATGCGGTCCGCCTCGCGCTCGTGGGTGCGGCTATAGGGCAGCAGCAGCCCGTACTCGGCGCCGATGCCAAGCGCCTTGCGCAATGCCTCGTGCTCGAAGCTGCCCGGCTCGTCGGCGAACAGATCCACCAGCATCAGCCCGCCCTGGACTGCAAGCTGCTGGGTCAGCCGCTCGTTGGCGTGGTCCGCCAGCACGTGCCCGATCTCATGGCCGATGACGGCAGCGAGCTGGTCCGGCGTGCGGGCGACACCCAACATCCCGGTATGCACGCCGATCTTGCCGCCGGGCAATGCGAAGGCGTTGGGGGTCGGGTCGTCGAAGACGGCGATGGACCAGGTTCCGTGCGGCTCGGGCAGGGCGTCCACCAAGGCTTGGGCGACGCAACCCACGTAGGCGCGCACGTGCGGGTCGTCGTTCAACGGCAGGGTCCGCAGCAATTCCTCGAAGCTCTGCTGGCCCAGTGCGGCCATCTGGGCCTCGGGCACCAGGGTGACCTGCGCTCGGCCTGTCGGGGATTCGTCGCACCCGTTGCCGAGCAACATGATAAGAACCGGGACCGGCGCAAAGAGACGGTGCAGCGGATAACGGTGTCGGGTGAACATCGTGTAACGTCGGGGATCAGCCAACTCGGTGAAAAACTGGTGACCGGCGCCGCCGCCGGCACCCCGCAAACAGTATCATGACAACAATGTGCCGCATCGAGCGTCTAGACTATCGCATCGACAGTTCGGCTCACTGGCTCCGATGAGCGTCCCGGAACGCATCGATCTGGATTTGCTCGAGCGAATCTACGATATCCCGCTGCAAGCCAGCGACTGGGATGACGTCTTATTGTCCCTGCGGGCGCGCATGCGCGCGGATGCCGGCACGTTCTTGGTTTACGGAGAGGCACCGGGCGACGTCCGCAAGGTCTGTCTCAGCGGTCGTGACGACGCCAGTTGGCGGGAATACGCCGCCCATTTTGCTGCCATCGACCCGTTTCGCGCCGCTATGCGAACCGGCGCAATCCGTCCGGGGGCCGTCACCTCGGATACCCGTGTGTTTTCTCGTACCGCGTTCGAATCCGGCGAGTTCTACAACGACTTCTGGCGCAGGCAGTGTTTGGGCTACTCCGCCGGCGGTCATGCGCAGGACGCCGACGGCAACTGGATTCAGCTGGGCTTGCCGCGCGGGCTAGGGGTCCCCGATTACACCGAGCGGGAGCTCGTGGAGCTGCGCTTTTACTTCCTCCACATCGTCAGAGTCCTGGAGCTCGAGCGCGCTGTGGGCCCGCGTGACGCCGGTCCCGACTTGGATGTCTTCGCGGCCAGACATGGCCTGACGCCGGCCGAGCTGAAACTGGTGGAAGCGCTGTTGCAGGCGGGCTCGTTGCCTCGCGCGGCCAGACTGCTCGGGCGCAGCCACAACACGTTGCGGGCGCACCTGAGATCCATCCTGGGCAAGACGGCGGCGCACAGCCAAGTCGAGCTGATCAAGCGCATCTACCGCCCATCGAACATCGCGAGCGATTCCCGCCGCTGAGCGGCGGGCTCAAGGTGCGGCGGCCCCGCTTGCCGGGGCCACCCGCCAGCGTGTCCGACAGCGCCTGTTGATTTGCGTTGCCGTATCCGCAGCCTGACCCGTCGCACCGGGCCTAGGTTTCGCCGGTCTCACTCCAGAGTGACTTCGACCTTTGCGGCCGTGCGCAGCGCGCGGGCCTTGGCATCGTCGATGTCGCTGCCGCGGGCCAGCGCCACGCCCATGCGCCGGCGCCCGCGTACCTCGGGCTTGCCGAATAGCCGAAGGTCGGTGCCCGGCTCGGCCAGCGCCGCGTCCAGATTGCCGAAGCGCGGCTTGGTCGACTCACCCTCCACCAGGATGACCGCGGAGGCGGCGGGTCCGAGCTGGCGGATCTCGGGGACGGGCAGCCCGAGGATGGCGCGCACGTGCAGCGCGAACTCCGAGAGATCCTGCGAGATCAGCGTGACCATGCCGGTATCGTGGGGCCGCGGCGAGACCTCGCTGAAGATGACCTCGTCGCCGCGTACGAACAGCTCGACGCCGAAGAGGCCGCGCCCGCCGAGGGCCGCGGTGACCTGTTCGGCGATGTCGCGGGCGCGTGCGAGCGCCGTCGGCGACATCGGCTGCGGCTGCCAGGACTCGCGGTAGTCGCCGTCCTCCTGGCGGTGGCCGATGGGCTCGCAGAACGCGGTCCCGTCCCGATGGCGCACGGTCAGCAGTGTGATCTCGTAGTCGAACGCGACGAACCCTTCGACGATGACCCGCCCGCCGCCGGCGCGCCCGCCGGCCTGTGCGTAGTCCCAGGCGGGGTCGGCCTCCTCGGGACGGCGCACCAGGCTCTGACCCTTGCCGGACGAGCTCATGATCGGCTTCACGACGCAGGGCAGGCCGATCTGCGCCACGGCCAGCTCGAAGTCTTCGCGGGTGTCGGCGAAGCGGTAGGGCGAGGTCGGCAGGCCGAGCTCCTCGGCGACTAGGCGGCGGATGCCTTCCCGGTTCATGGTGAGCCGAGCGGCGCGGGCGGTGGGGATCACCGTGAAGCCCTCGGTCTCCAGCTCCAGCAGCGTGTCGGTGGCGATGGCCTCGATCTCCGGGACGATGTAGTCGGGGCGCTCCAACTCGATGACGCGCCGCAGCTCCGCACCGTCGAGCATGGAAAAACTGTAGGCCCGATCGGCGACCTGCATGGCGGGAGCATCGGCGTAGCGGTCGCAGGCGATGACCTCGACGCCGAGGCGCTTGAGCTCGATGACCACCTCCTTGCCGAGCTCGCCGGCGCCGCAGAGCAGCACCTTGGTCGCGGTAGGGGTAAAGGGCGTTCCGATGACGGTCATGGCGACTCCGTGAAGTACGGCCGACGGCGCGCTCCGCCCGGGGAGTGGCGCCGTCGGCCCGAGGCGAGTGGCGTGGCGATGCGCACGATAGCATCCGGGCAGCGCCGGCGGAATGCGTAAGCCGGCCTGCCCGCCGCGGCGCGCAAGTCTGCCGGGTCGCGCAGCGTCCGCATCATCGGCTCGTCCCGATTGCGAGCAATAGCCTTGAAGAGGTCTCCTGCCGAACGGCCCATCACCAACCGCACACCTTTTGCCGCACTGTCGAAAATGCGCAGTTGTTCACAGAATCCGGGTTGCGCCGGACGCTGGCTTGTGTTTTCGGTTATGCGGTTTCTTTGCTGCGTGTTTATCACTAAAATACTGTTATTTATCGAAAAAATCGTGCTTCAACATGTCGTCAGTCAACAGCGCTGCTGCTTTCGTAGGTTTTTGGATGACTGCAAAAAATGAGTTAGTCACAGAGTTATCGACAGAGTCGTTCAATGACTCGCCAACCTTGCCGGCTTTGCGTCGCCGGAACCGGCGCCACCGTCAAGAAGGCAAGCGTGCAGCCGCGACGGTCTTTTCGGGTGACGGCGGGCCGGCGAGGACAGCAGCCCGAGGAAAATGCCCAGCCGGGGAGCGCGCTTCTAATGAGCACGTCACCTCAGAGCCCTGATCACATTCGCAAGTGACAGGGCGGTCACGGCCCCATACACGAATCCAAAACCTGCTCCGGCGGTCATCGCATAGGTGACCAGAATCGGATCGGTCGGTCCGAGTATCGCGGCCGCGAGTCGCGGTGCAGCGATTCCAGCGGCGAGACCAGCCAGCACGGAGGCCGGTATCCACGTCAGCGAAAACCGTGCGGTTCCCACGAGCAAAGCCAGGGCCAGCGCAGAGGAGATTCCGAAAAAGAGACCGAATTGCTCCCAGGTCAGAACACCGATGCCGAGCGCCGGCATCGCCCCCAGCATGCCGCTCAATGCACCGGCAAATATCCAAGCGCCGGGCGGCTTCAGCCACGCTCGCAGGCTCAAGTACTGTCCGGCGCCGATGCAGGCGCCGAAGACGGTTTTGAAGAATAACCAGCCCCCGACACCGAACATTTCGACGCCCACGGAACCGACCAGCGATTCTCCCGCGGCCCCGGAAACCGTGTTCGCGATTATCCATATGACAATCATCGACATGGATATGCGCGTCTCTAGCTTCGCTGACGGCGTTTGCCGTAGCCGTACGCCCTGCTTCGGTGGCTTGCCGACGATGTGACCCGCCGCTTGATCTGCAAGGCGATCATCGGGCCGGGGCACCGATGCGTCGGGGCTGGCTGTTGCCTGTTCGATCTTGTGCAGGATCTCGGCAGCCGTTCGATTGCCCGGCTCGGCCGCCAAAACGTTACGGAGAATCTGCTCCGCTTCTTCGGGGCGATTCTGCTGAAGCAACTCCGCGACCTTGGCCATCGCCTGACGGTAGGATTGTGATCCGGCCATAGCGTCTCTCCGGAGCCCGTCAACCGCGGTGCATGATGTTTCGCTGCTGCCAAGCGGCTTCCATCGCCTCGTTCTGCCAGATCGGTTCCGCCGTCAGTGGCGGCAGCCCGAAAGCCTGTGCCTGCGCGAAGCGAGCGCCTTGCTGCGCGTTCCAGTCCAGCACTTGATGGAAGGCCTCCCGCGCGGCTTCGTCAGCCCAGCCGTTGGCCGTCCGCGCGTCGAGATCGAGATCCTGTCCCGATGTCGAGCCGAGCTGTCGCTGACGCTCATGAATCCCTTCCAGCGCAGCGCGGCGAATATCCCCGAATGTCTCGGCCGCCTGGCCGTGCTGAGCTTCCAGCGCTGCCTCTCGCGCGGCCTCCAATACCTCCGTAGCGGCGCCTTCCCGAACGCCGAACTGTCGGTCGAGTCGGTCCAGCAAGCTCGGCATCGGCGTCTTTGTCTCGAACGGTTCGTTGAGCGGACTACGGGATGCTTCGTATGCCGCTTCGCGGGCGGCTTCCAGAATTTGCGCGGTCGCGCCTTCCCGATCGCCCAATCGCTGCTCGAGCCGATCGAATAAGCTCGGCTCAGGCGTCGTGCCCCGCAGCTGATCGCTCATTGCCTGGCGTGATGCTTCGAGTGCCGCGTCGCGCGCAGCCTCCAGAATTTGCGCGTCTGCGCCTTCACGCCCGCCCAAGCGCTGGTCGAGCCGGTCCAACAAGCTCGGTTCGGGCATCGTGTTCTCGAGCGGTTCGTGGAGCGGTCGGCGGGATGCTTCGAGCGCCGCGTCGCGGGCTGCGTCGAGCAGAGACGGGTGAATTCCCTCGGGCGGCTGCTCGCGGAGAGAATCGTCGAGCCGCCGAAGCTCGCTCGGTGAAGGCTCGGATTCGAGCTGCGAAGCTCGCGTCTCCGGCATGGGCTCCGGTTCGGGAAAAACATCCTCGCGACCGGGCTCAGCCTCTGCCTCCGCCATGCGGAGCGCTTCGTTCATCGCGGAAGCCCAGGCACTTGTCGAAGTGCGTGCTGCGGCGAGCGCGAATTCTCGAAACTGCCCGTAGGCGGGGATAGCGGCCTCCAGGGCTGCCTGCTCGGCTGCCTCCCGAAGCAATTCTTCGGGAGCGGCGGAACCGCTGGGTGAGGCGCCTAAGCGCTCGAGCATGCGGTCGAGCTCGGCATCGCCGGTGGAACCGGGCACCCCTTGGTCGGCGGGCAACACGTCCTGACCGCGCGGAGTGAACACTCTCCAGCCTCCCGCGGCCCGGCCGGGATACATCCATACCGGCTCACCGGCATGGATGCCGGCGGTGATGTCGGCCAGGCGGGTACTCCGCGCGCCGGATGACAGCGACGGGTCATGGGTGAACAAGCTACCCGAGCGATAGCCGGCGACTGTTGCTCCGGTGGCGTCCGAGAGCTCCTGAGCTCCCGCGGGACGGTTGTGCTTGGCGGTTCCGAATTTACAGCCGTGCACATTGATGATGGCCGTCGGCGCCAGGTTCGTGAACACGTCCGAGTAGGGGGTCGCGTCAAAAACGTGATTCCCGGCGTCGTTGAGCATCGTCCGACGCGCAGACAGGTTGTACTGTGCGCCGACTTGGTTCGTGAGGTAGAGTCCGTGCGGCCCGGAGTGCGTGAAGAACTCGATCCGATCGGCCGCATCGGCCTCCTCCGACGAAGTTCCTCTCAGTTGGCCGTACCTCAGCGCGTTGCGGACCTCCGCTGCATTTCGCGGACGGAACACGTCCACTTCGACTTCTTCACCTTGCCCGGCAGCGGCGGATCGAATCTCGGATGCCAGCGTGTCTGCAGCCAGTCGAAAGTTTCCGCCGCCGTGAAAAATGACGATGCGCATGCCAACCTCCCACCGAATTCATGCCGGTTCCGGCTGTCCGGAAAGGTCGTTCTGCACTCGCAGTGCTTCTATTTAACTATAGCGTAAGCGGTTTTTACCGGGCCGCGACGCGGCGAGTCGCGGCCGGTACGCCCGAGGCGCCGGCGGCTCCCCGGGGCAGTGCTCTTGCCGGAAAATCCGATAGGCGCCAGTGGCAAAGATGCCGAAATCCCGCCACTTCAAGATGCACGGTCGCGCGCTCGGGGGTGCGCTCCGGCATGTGGCAAATCTCGGATCGGACGAACGCCTGTGCTTTTGCGCCGGGGTCGAGCGGTCAGGACGAAAGGGAGGCGGTCTCGTTCAGTGCCGGGCCTACATAGAGCTGGCGCGGCCGGGCGATCCGGCTGCCGGTGTCCCGATGCTGCTCCCACCAATGGGCGATCCAGCCGGGCAGCCGGCCAATGGCGAACATGACCGTGAACATATTCGTCGGGATGCCGATGGCGCGCAAAATGATCCCGCTGTAGAAGTCCACGTTCGGATAGAGCTTGCGCTCGATGAAGTACGGATCTTCGAGCGCAATCTCTTCCAGCCGGCGTGCGATATCGAGCAGTGGGTCGTCCCTGCCGAGCTGCGCGAGCAGTTGCTCGGCGACGCCGCCGAGGATGGTCGCGCGCGGATCGAAACTCTTGTAGACACGGTGTCCGAAGCCCATCAGGCGGACTTTGCTGTCGCCGTCCTTGGCCAGCTTGACGTACTCCTCCGGCGTGATCCGGCCGCGGCGGATCTGCTCGAGCATCTGCAGCACCTCGACGTTGGCGCCGCCGTGCAGCGGTCCCCACAAGGCGCAGACGCCTGCCGCGCAGGAGGCGAACAGATTGGCCTGGCTCGATCCGACCATGCGCACCGTCGACGTCGAGCAGTTTTGCTCGTGATCGGCGTGCAGGATCAGCAGCAGGTTGAGCGCGTCGCGCACCGTGGCGTCGCACTCGTACTGGCGGTAAGGGTCTGAAAACATCATGTGCAGGAAGTTCTGCACATAGCGCAGGTGCGGGTCCGGATAGATGTAGGGCAGGCCGCGCGAGTGGCGGTAGGCGTACGACGCAATCGTGCGGATTTTGCTGATCAGCCGCGCGGCGGCTTCCCGGATCTGGTCGCTGTCTTCCAGTTCGTGGAGCTCGGGATGAAAGCAGGATAGGGCATTGATCATCGCCGACAGGATGGCCATCGGCGGTGCCGTGCGGGGGAAGCCCTCGAAGTGGTGCTTCATCCCCTCGTCCAAGTTGGCGTGGGCGGTCAGGTCGCCGGCGAACGCGTCGTACTCGGCCTGCGTCGGCAGATGCCCGAAGATCAGCAGCCACGCCACCTCGACGAAGTTTGGCCGCGCCGCGAACTGCTCGATGGGTATGCCGCGGTAGCGCAGGATGCCGCGCTCGCCGTCGATGAAGGTGATGGCGCTTTCGCAGCTGGCCGTGTTGCCGAACGCGGGGTCGAGCGTGACGTACCCGGTGCGGGTGCGCAAGTTGCGGATGTCGATGGCTCGCTCACCCTCCGTGCCGACGTGAACCGGAAATTCGTAGCTCGATTCGCCGAGCGTGAGCGTCGCCTGCTCTGCCATGTCGGGATACCCTGCTTGTGGTCGTTTCGCTGAGCTTAATCCCGACTCGATTTACCGAGCCAGCGGAATTTGACGGCCGACGATGGGTGCAGGGCACCGCCTCCGTCTGCGGCGAAAAAGCGTGGCGGTTGCTGTCTTTCCTCGGTCGTTTTTCGGTCGATGATCGAGCTATGGCGACTATGCGTTGGGGCCTTGGTTTGGGGCCGGCTCCGCCGCCCCGGCCCGGACGCCGCGCGAGCGCTCCGACCGCGACGGTGGGCGGTCCCGATCGCGCGGGCTCAGCCCGGCGGGCGCGGGAAGAGCACCGGCGTGCGGTCCTTGTAGGCTTGGTAGTCGGGGTCGTCGCCCCAGCGCTCGTCGGCGCGCGATTCCAGCATCGGGATGCCGCTGACGCGCGTCAGGAGCAAGTAGACGAACACGGGCGAAATCAGCGTCACGTACTGCCAGCCGGACAGGGCCGGCAGCGCGATCAGCGCGACGCCGACCCAGAGCGTGATCTCGCCGAAGTAGTTCGGGTGCCGCGACCAGGCCCATAGGCCGGACTGGATGAAGCGTCCTTTATTGGCCGGTTCGTTGCGGAACGCCTGCTTCTGCGCGTCGGCGATCGCCTCGATGCCGAAGCCTGCGATCCAGACCGCAAGGCCGACCCAGCCGATCAGCGACAGCGCCGGTACCGTTTCGGCCGTCATCGCCGCCAGCGCGGCGGCCAGCGTCAGAAAGACCCACAGGCCCTGCAGCGTCCAAGCCATCAGGAAGCGCGTGAAGGATGGCTTGATGTCGTCGAAGCGGGTGTCGGCACCGGACTTTTGAATCCGCCGATACAGGTAGCTACCGAGCCGCACCGCCCAGATCGACACCAGAACGGTCAGCAGCAGCGAGCGCGGATCGAAGCGCCCGACCAGCAGCAGGGTCCCGACGATCACCGTCAGATAGGTGAGACTGCCGGTGAGGTCATACCAGTGCTCCGTCTGCGCCTTGTACGACGGCACGAAGACGACCCACTGGATAACGAAGGCGACCACGCCGGCCAGCGCGAACAACGGGATGCCCGCGACGGCGACGCCGCCTTGGCTGCCTGCCCAGGCAACACCGGCGGCCACCAGCAGCGCGGCGGCGATGGCGAGCAGCGATTCGACAATCGGATTCTTCATGGCGGCTCCTTGCGGAAGAGTGACAACAAAGACTGCGGGTGATTCAAGCGCACGGCAGTGAACGTTGCGGCGGCAACCCGGTCGGACAACTCCCGGGCGTGCCGCCCGGCCCGGCGGCGGTCATCGCGCGCCGTCGGCGCTAGTCGCAATTGCTCGACGCCGGCGCGGCACGGCGCCGCAGCGTAGCGAGCAGTCCGAAATGATCGGACGGAAACAGCGTGCCCGGCGCGCCGGATACGGGATCGGTCCCGACCAGCTGTATCGACTGCGGCTGCCAGCGGTTGGCCGGAGAGCGCAGCAGGATGCGGTCGAAGCGGGCGCATTTGTGCCCGCGCTTGTGCAACAGCCGCATCCCGTTTCGCTTCGTATCCACGCTGTATCCCGGCTCCCCGGCGCGCAGCTCGGACCACAGGTCGACATAGGCCGCGTCGATGCGCGTTTGCTCTGCCTGCTGTCGCGGGTCGAAGTTCAGATCGCCCATCAGGATGGCGTCTTCGGCGCCGGCCCGGGCTTGGGCCGAGCGGGCGTGCTTGATCTGCGCCAGCCGCAGCAGCCGGCTGGTGGCGGAGCTCTCCATATGCACGGTCGCGATATTCAGATCCCCTTCGCGCAACGCGAGCGTGCCGAGCAAAAGCTTGCGATGCTTGCGACTCGGCAATCCGCAAAAGGCCACACGACGCAGCGGCAGCCTTGAAAGCAGCAGGACGCCGTGGGGCGACAGGGTAGAACCATGCGCGTCCGACACCTGATATTCACCGCGCACCCAATCCGCCGCCAGGATGCCGCGCGCCTGTTCCGGCGTCACCTCCTGCAGGCCGATCACGTCGGCCCGGCAGGACTCGATCACGCGCAGCAATTCCGCAAGCCGCTCGGCGCGGCAATGTTTGCTGAACCAGATGTTGTAGGTCAGCACCCTCAGGCAATCGACATCCGCTGGAGGGCGCTCGCCATCCGGCACCCAAGCCTCCGACGCGGGATCGTAGGCGAATGGGCGAAGGTGGCGAAAGCCGCTGCCCGGCCGTTCGCCGTGGGGCGTTTGCCCGGTTTCGGATGCCCCCGGGGTTTCGGGTGTCCCTGCGGTGTCGGGCGACATTCAATCGATCCCCGTCGATATCGAGAAATACTCGACGCGTGAAGGGGGTTATAGGGCCCTCCGGTTGCCGCCGCAAGGGCAGGCCCGGGCGTCCTGCCCGCGGTGCACTCAGGTGCCGGGCGGGACGACGTCGCGTGCATCGCCCCGAGGCACACTGTCGTAGACCTGCATCAGTTGGTCGACGCCGTCCGGCCCTTGGTGATCCAGATACAGGGCCGAAAGCGCGAAATCGAACGGCGGCACGAGCCGCTTGCCGTGCACCAGGGTCGCGTACTCCTCGCCGGCCAGCAGCCGCGCGACGGTTGTCAGATACAGACGCTGCAGTACACGAGCATGCAGCAACGTATGCAGCACCTCGGGGCCGGCGATCGAGTATGCAAGCTGAATGCCGCGCTCGGCCAGCGCGCTTGTGAGCCGCATACCGTCCACGGCGCCGCTTCCGGCCAGGATCACATCGAGGTTGCCTTGACGCAGGCTCGCGACCGCCGAGGGCGTGGCCTCGGCGATGGTCGCGACGATCACACGGCGCCCCGCCAGCCGCCTGATGACGTCCGGGGGTAGATCGAGCGAGCGGCTGAGGATGACCAGCGCGGGCTGCGGCGGCAAGCCGGCGCGGGCCCGGAACTTGCGCAGATCGGGCGGCGCGTCGTTGCCCAGCGGCGGCTCGGCTTGCGCGGTGCCGTGCGCGAGCTCGCGCATGTAGCGTCCGCTGACGATGATGGCATCGGCGGGAGCGGCCAGTTCCAGCAACAGCCGCCAGTCCCTGGCGTTGGCCGTCTGCTCGGGAACGCCGAGCCCGCCGGGTGCGTCGGGCCGGGAGACGGCGATGCGCCCGTCGAGACTGCTGATGAAATTGCTGTAGGTGTAGACACCCGACGCCGGGATCAGCGCCCTGAGATCCTCGCACAAGTAAAGGCCCGACAAAGGCACATCGGACATGCTCGGATAGAGCATCCGCAGCCCGGTTTGCGCGGGCCCGTCGGCGTTGTTTTGCGTTTGCATGGTTGCTCCCTGGCATGACGTCGGCGATGCCGCGGGTTGGGCTCGGCGGCGGGGGAGCGCTCAGACGAAAGCGAGCAAGCCGACCACGCCAATGAAGATCAAATAAAAGGCGACGATGTAATTCAGCAGCGCGGGGCGAATCAGAATCAGTATTCCCGCGACCAGCGCGATGATCGGTTGCAGTAGCTGTGAATGCATCATGGCGTTGCGTGACTCCGTGTTTCGGGGCTTCGGGCTTCGGGCTTCGGGCTCGGGCTTCGGGCTTCGGGAAATGGCTTGTTTTCGATTGCGGCGATGCAGCAGCGCCACGCCGCCGCAACGGGCGGTCCGAACTGCCCTGAGGGGGAGCAAGCCGGGTGCCAGCGGCAAGAGCGCGCGGTCGGGCGGGATTTCGCAGTCCGGCCGGGGCGGCCTGGTGCATATCAGCCGTTGGGTTTGTCGATAACACCCGCTTTCGCGCCTGAAGCGGCCCGATCGAATAACGCGGACTGCTCGCCGTCGCGCAGTTTTCCACCGGGCCCGCCTGCGCGCCGAGCGGGGTCGCGCCGTTGCCCGTTGCCCGTCGCGCGATGCGCCGGCGCGGCGCACTGCCTCGCGCATGGGCTCTTTGGCACTACGCATGCGTTTGCCGCGCCGCCGCCCCGCGCTCGCGCCGCAGGATATCCAGCGCGCGTCTCCGCCGCGCCGCCTGCGTTCGCCGCCCCTCCTCCAGCCCGGGACGCCGCTTGATACAGATCAAGGACGGCGTCTGCCTTCGATGCGATTTCTGTGTGCATAGGATGCCGGTTTGCTGCTCGCGCCGCGGACGCATTCCGCCGAGGCCGACACATGGACCGGCATATGGAGCAGAGGAGCCCGACATGATTACCGTGAGAGTTTACATGCGCGCTACCGGCGAGCCGCTGAAGCGCACGCCCGTGGTGCTGGAACTGGATCCCGACGCCGAGCGGACGCCGGCAATACCCACCGACCGCCAGGGCGAGGCGCGCTTCGACACCGAGGCCGAGAGCGGTAAGGTGCTGGTCTCCGGTGTCGAGCGCTACCACGGCCGGCTCGGCGGCGAGATCGAGATCGGCCTATGGTCGATTCTGGAGCCGGAGGATAGCTCCGCCGGCAATCCCGGTGAGTTCCCCGCCGGCAGTAACGCCTACGAAGGCATGGAGACACGCGCGCTGCGCATCGGCGGCCGCCTGGTCGTGACCGACGGCGAGGGCTATCTGGTCAATCCGTCGGATTGGTCGGAGGACTTCGCCCGCGCGCTGGCCGAGGCCGAGGGCTTGAAGCTCGACGCCCGGCATTGGGCGATGATCCGCTTCCTGCGCGAGCATTTTCGCCAACACGGCACCCAGGCCTCCGTGCGCGATATGGTCAAGCACTTCCGCACCGAGTGGGGCCGCGACGAAGGCAGCAGCGCCGCGCTGCATCGGCTGTTTCCGCGCGGCGGCCCCCAGAAGCAGGGTAACCGGCTGGCAGGATTGTTGCGGACCAAGGGCGAGCACTGACCTCGATCCGTCGCTGCGGCAATCGGCGCCGTTGCCGGTGCTTGCCGCGCCACCGCCGACGCCGGGCCGAACGGTGCCGATGCGGATGCACGCCGACCGAGGCCCGATTTCGATCGCCTGCGCCGCGTCGCTCCCGGCCACCTGCGCCGTATCCCGCTTACCGCCGCGCGCCTGCGGCGGCGGCCATTTAACCAACGCCGGGCATTGCTCGCGGCGAGCATCGGATGAGCGCCGGCGCCGGCCTCGGCGCGGCGGCGGTCGCGATGCGGGAGACCGACCATGACAAACACCAAGCACGATGAGTCAGGGCGTCCGCGGCACAGTGCTGCCGCAAGCGATGATGAGGGAGCCGGGGTACTCGAGCTTACCGACGAGGATGTCCTCGACGCGATGCGCCAGATCCAGGGCTATCTGGACATCAGCACCGACGACTTCCGCGCCGTCTACCGGCTCGCCCACGCCCACGCGTTGCAGCGCCTGTTCGCGCTCATCCGCGCCGACCGGCTCATGCTGGGAGAGATCGAGCCGCTGCGCCCCGCCATGCACCTCGACGCGGCGGCCGGCACGCTGATGCGCCGGGGCCTGAAGAGCTTGCCCGTCGCCGACGATGACGGCGGCGTGGCCGGCATCCTGACCGAGACCGACTTCCTGCGCTGCCTCGGCGTGGGCTCTTGGCTTGAGCTGATTTCGCGGCTAGGCGATACCGACTCCGGGATCGGCAGGCGCTGCCGCGAGTGCTCGGTGGCCGAGATCATGACCGCTCCGGCGGTGACGGTCCGCTTCGACGCCGGCGCCGAGACGATCATGTCGGCCTTCAAGCGCCATCCCGGCCGCAGCATGCCGGTGACCGATGCCCACGGCCGGTTGTGCGGCTTACTGCTGCGCAAGGACTTTCTGCACGCCTACCACCCGGAGGAACCGGCATGAGGCCCCGCGCCTATTTCGCGAAATGGCGCGGAAGTACCCGCGGCAGCCCACCGCGGGTCAGCAACAGCGAGGTGCTGTGGTCCTGGCTCGGCAGCTTCATCGGCATCGGGCTGGTCAGCGGCATGGCCGCGCTCTGGTTCTCCGAACTGGACGCGGCGCTGCTGATCGGCTCCCACGGCGCCTCCGCCGTCCTCGTTTACGGCGCCGTGCGCAGCCCGCTGGCGCAGCCGCGCAACCTGATCGGCGGACATGTCGTCTCGGCCATCGTCGGCGTGCTGGCCTGGAAGATGTTGGGCGGCATTCCCTGGCTCGCCGCGGCGTTCGCGGTGGCCACTGCCATCGCGCTGATGCACCTGACGCGCACGCTGCATCCGCCCGGCGGCGCGACGGCGCTGATCGCCGTCATCGGCTCCGAGGAGATCCACCGCGCCGGCTTCTGGTATGTGCTGGTGCCCGCCGGCATCGGGCCGCTGATCCTGCTGCTGGTGGCTTTACTGGTCAACAATCTCGCACCCACGCGGCGCTACCCCGAGACCTGGTGGTAACGGCGAAGCGCCGCTGCTATGGGTCGCGGTCCGGCGGCCTGTCGCATGCCGCCTCTGCCGGTGAGGGCCGCGGGACCGGTTGCGTGGTCGACGGCGCCGGCTGCGACGGGATCGGCGCTCGAGGACGAGCGGTCGACCCGCGGGTCCGCGGCTAGACTTGGCCCATGGACCTGCTCTCGGCCGCCATCCTGCTTGCCATCATCATGGACCCGCTGGGCAACATCCCGGTGTTCCATTCGCTGCTGAGCCCCTATCCGCGTCGCCATCGTGTGCGCATCATCGCCCGCGAGCTGATCGTTGCGTACCTCGTGCTCGCCGCCTTCCTCGCCGGCGGCGACGTGGTGATGCGCTACCTCGGATTGGAGCAGCCGGCACTGGGCATTGCCGGCGGCGTCGTGCTGTTCATCATCGCGCTGCGGATGGTCTTCCCCGACGAGACCAACGTCGAGCGCCGCACCCTCACCGAAGAGCCGTTCATCGTGCCGCTGGCGATCCCGATGATCGCCGGTCCCTCGGCGCTGGCCGCCGTACTGTTGCTGGTAAGCCGCGAGCCCGAGCGCTTCTGGACCTGGCTGGGCGCGCTGACCGCCGCCTGGGCCTTCACCGCGGCCATTCTGCTGGCCTCCAGCCTGCTGATGGAAAAGCTCGGCCCCCATACCCTGCGCGCGCTGGCACGCCTCACCGGCATGCTGTTGATCATGATGGCGGTGCAGATGCTGATGGACGGCATCGCGGCGTACGTGAAGGCGTTGGCGTAACGACGCGGCTAAGGCTGGGCCGTTTCGCGCGTCGAGCGATGCCGAGCCGCGCTTTGCGGGGAGGGCGGGAGACTTGCGGGCGAATGTGCTTGCCGGTCAGGACTTGGCAGGCTTGTGGGTCTTGCGCCGGCGCTTCGGGAGGCTCGGCGCCCGGCGCAGCTCCGCGAGGATATGCCGTATTGCCATCAGCGGGTGGCGCAGCGGCATCCGCGGGCCGGCGTAGCGCATCACCTCGCGGACGCGCTCGCGCATCGCGGCGCTGTAGCAGTGCACCTCGCATTGATTGCAGGCGGGCTTCTCTTCGCCGAAAGGACAGGTTTCGAGCCGGCGGTGGGCGTACTCGCCGAGCCGCGCGCAGTCCGGACACAGCGTGCCGGCGGTGCCGTGCAGGTCGCGGCAGTAGATGTCGAGCATCGCCGCGATCGTGCGCTGCTCGTGACGGATGCGGCGCCCGGCGGGCTCGGTCGGCGCGGGCGGCGGCGGGGGACGATGCTGCATAGTGGCCTCGGGATTCGGCGACCGGACGCTCGCGCCCGGCCTGCGATGCCTCCATTGGGCAACCTGCCGTTCCGAGGGGCCTTGATTCGGGTCAAGCGCGGCGACCGGCGGCCTTAGCCGCGCCCCCGGTCCGGATTGCCGAACTGCCGGGACGCCGGGACGCCGGGACGCCGGGACGCCGGCACGCCAAGACGCCAAGCAGAGGCGAGGCAATGGCTCGAAAACCAAGCCGGCGCCGCTTACTCCGCAGTCGTGCCGCCCTCGTGCCGATGCTTCGCCGCGATATATACCGAGTGCGGCACGTACAAGAGCTCCGAGATCTTGCGCACCAAGTGCTCCTCGTAGCGGTGCAGCACTTTGTCCGCGTAGGCGATGCGCCAGAGGTGGTCGATCAGCGCGGCCTTCTGCTCGGCGCCGTAGCCCTCGTTGATCAGCGACGTGAACTGGAAGTAGTCGGTGGCGTCGTGCCGCTCGGCCTCGGCCAGCTCGATCAGCGCCGCGGTCTCGTCATCGGTCAGCTCGAACTGCTCGCGGACGCCTTGCTCGACCCGTTGGCGTTCCTCATCGTGAATCTCGTCGTCCATCCGGGTCATCTCGAGCAGCAGCGCCGCCACCGCAAGCCGCAGACGGTGCTCGGATGCGTCCGTGCTCTCGGTGGCGCCGGCAAGCAGGTTCTGCTCGAAGAAAGTCTTGATCTGTTTCAGCATCGCGTATTGCCTCGGGTGTTGATGCCGTTTAGGTGCGTCCGGCCCGGCGCTGGACAATGCCGGCGGTCCGATCAACCGCCAAGGCTTGCCACGCGCGTGGCGCCACGACCGGACAGATCCACATCCACGAGGCCAAGATGCAACTGTCGGCTTGGACTCGGTTTGGACATTGACACGTAGGGGTCGAGCCCGCCTGCAACGGCGAGGAGGTCATCATCGCCAAGGCCGGCAAGCCCGTCTTGCGTCCGACGCCGATCGGGTCCGCCGGGCGAGGGCGCCGGGCGAGGGCGCCGATTCGGCGCGCCGCGCGGCAAGGCCCGCGTCGACGAGTGCTTCTTCGATGCGCTTGCGAACGACGAGCTTCGCGCTTGGGAATAACCGGATACGCCTGCTGCTGCACACTCTTGCTACGCTTTGTGAGCACAATCCGGCGAGGCACGACAGTATGCAAGAGCTCGATATCTTTTCCGTCCGGGATCTGCGCAACCGCTCGGGCGATCTGTTGAAAGATGCCGAGCAGGGGCAGCTTTCCCTGATTACCGAGCATGGCCGACCGGCAATCCTCGCGGTCCCTTTCGATCATCGTCTGCTCGATCACGGTGTTCATCGCGCCTTGGCCTTAAGCCTCTTCGAGGGGCGGCAAGTGACCCTGGCGCAGGGCGCCGAGATTGCCGGACTGTCGCGCGAGGATTTTGTCGATCTGATCGGCTCGATCGGTCTGGCCGCGGTGGATTATCCGTCCGGGGAAGTCGCCGGCGAGTTGGAAAGCGCGTTGTGACGCCGGGCCGGTGAGCGCGGTCGTCGTCGCGGACGCGGGCTTGCCTCGCACCGCCCGGGTCCGACAAGACCGCGAAAATGTGAAGTCCCGCACCAATCGCGCCGGCTGAACCGGGTATCAAGACGCGCACGGGCGGCTTGGCTCGGCTCGAGCGTCCTGGCATAACGGACTGCTCTGCGGATAGAGTTCGCGCCTTGGCGCATCGTTGGGATCGAAGGACGTAATGGTCTCGTCAGCAGATAGAACAGGAGCGGACGGCCCTCTCGTCGTCTTGGCGCAGTTGCGGCTGCTCGTGGCTTATGCCGGGGAAGCGGACCACTCCGGATGATGCGGGTGAGGGCGAGGGTGAGTCGATCGGAGCCACCGGCGAGGATAACGGGCTGCAAGGCGACTGATGGCCGATTACGTCGTTCTCGGCGCGATTTTGCTCGCCTCGCGACCGACGCAGAAAAGTGCACTGCCTCACTCCCGTGCATCGACCATCCCCGACGGCTGGATACTCCGCTCAACCGCTTGCTTGCTCTGCATGCTGCAGGCGAGACCCGAAGCGCTGCCATGGATTCGCCCGCGCGGTTGCGCGAAGATGCCGATTGTCGATCCCTTGCCGGAGGCGTCCCATGGAAGCCCTGAAGCTCAAGACCCTCGATGACCTGCTTCAGTCCCCGGACGAGCGGGTGGAACTGATCGGCGGCGAGATCGTGCGCCGGCCGATGGCTCGCGTCGGCCATGGCGCGGCGCAGGGCAACTTGCGCGGTGAACTGCATCCGTTCAGCGGTCGCGACGGTCCCGGCGGCGGCTGGTGGCTGGCGACCGAGGTCAGCGTGGCGTACGAAACGCACGAGTGCCCGTCCCATGACCTCGCCGGGTGGCGCCGCGAGCGGTTGCCGCGGCTTCCCGAGGGCATCATCGACCTGCCGCCGGACTGGGTCTGCGAGATCGTCTCGCCGGGGCACGAGAAGAAGGACACGGTGGTCGTGCCGCTGCTGCTCAAGCGGCATCATGTGCCGTACTACTGGCTGATCTGGCCGGAGGAGCGGATTCTGGTTGCCCACACGCTCAGCGAAGGCGAGTGGCGCCAGATCGCGACGCTGAAGACGGGTGACCGCGGACGCATTCCCCCCTTCGACGCGGTCGAGCTGAACTTGGATGCCTTGCTCGGCGGCGGCTGACGCGGCGGAGTCAGTCGCGCGGCTTTCGACACCACCATCCGCGAGGCATTGACCATCCTATTCCGCGCACTGTCCGCCGCCTGCCTGTTCATGTCCGGCTGTGTCGCTGCCGATCCGCAAACGCCGCCGCCGCGCCTGGCCGCTCTGCTTGCGGAGATCGAGCAGATCCGCCAACAGCATCGGATCGCGGCCGTCGGGCTGGCGGTCATCCATCCGGACGGCAGCCGTTGGACCGGCGGGCTCGGCACGGTGAGCCACGCATCGGACCGGCCGATGACGGCCGATACGCTGATTCGGGTGGGGTCGGTGACCAAGGCGTTCACCGGATTGGCGGTGCTGAAGCTGATGGAGCAGGGCAAGCTCCGCGCCGATGAGCCGATCAGCCGTTGGGTAGCGCCGACGCTGTACGAAAATCCGTGGACGGAGACCCTGCCGATTACCGTCGCGCACCTGCTGGAGCACACGGCCGGCTTTCGGGACATGACGCCGGCGGAGTTCGACTACGTCAATGATCCTGAAGCCCCGGTGTCTGCGACGCTGCAGCGGTTTCGTCAGTCCCACCGGGTGCATTGGCCGCCGGGTCTGCATTCGTCCTATTCGAATTTGGGCACCGCGTTTGCCGGCTTGGTCATCGAGCAAGCGGGCGGGGATGCCTACGAAGCGTTCGTCGATGCAACGGTGCTCGAGCCGCTGGGCATGCGCGATTCGGGTTTCTTTCTGAGTGAGCCCGATCGGGAGTCTCTGGCCGCCGGTTACGACGCCGACGGCACCACACGCATCCCCTATTGGCAGATGGCCTACCGGCCGTTCGGCGGTGCGAATAGCACGGTGAACGACATGGCGCGCTTCGTGGCGATGCTGCTGAATCATGGGCACCATGGCGATCGACAGGTGTTCGAGGCGCAATCCATCCGGCGCATGGAAATTCCCGGGACGACCCTGGCGGCGCGCAAAGGGCTGACCTTCGGCTACGGGTTCGGCAACTATCAGTGGCTGCGCGACGGCGTCGTCTTTCATGGCCACGGCGGCGACGCGGACGGTTATCTGTCGCGCTACGGCTATACCCGCGCCAATTCCAGCGGCTACTTTGTCGTCATCACCGCCTTCAACAGCCGGGCGTTGGGGCGTATCCGCAGGCTTGTGGAGTCGTACCTGACCGCGGACGTGGCCGCAGCGGGCGAGCCCCGGCGGGTCGCGCTTGCGCCGGACTCGGCGCGACGCATTGCCGGCGAGTACCGGAGCGTGACTTCGCGCTTCGGGCAGCCGGGCGCGCAACGGATGCGGATTTCGTACGCCGGCGAACGGCTTTATCTGCAGTCGGACGATGCGTCCGAAAAAGAGCTGATACCGGTCGCGCGGGAGCAGTTTCGCCTTCGTGGCCAACCCGTTGCAACCATTATCATCGCCGAGTCGGACGACGGTCGACTGTACTTTCAGGACAACGACGACAACTACGTCAAGGTGCGCTGATTGTATCGGCCGTGAAGTCATGGGCGGCCGGCCGCGGTCTACCGTCCAGAGCCGGCCCGATGATCCGGGGCCGGCGGAACGCGATCCGGGATTTGCCATGCCCCAGTCTGTCCGCTTCCTGGTCGCCGGCTGCTGCCTCGCCCTCTTGTTGCCGGCCGCGGCACGGGCCGGCGGCGTCCCGGTCTACGACGTCGATGTCGACGACGCGTTGCAGCGTCTGCGCGTAACCGTCTGCTTCGGCGGCGAGCCGCCCCGGATGCTCCATGCCGAGGACGAGCGGGCAAGCCGCTATCTGCTCGGCACTCGCGCAAACGGACTTTTTTCCGGGCGCCTGCGGCCGCTGCCGTCGGGTGCGGGAACGACGATGCCGGTGCGCCCGGATGACCGCGGCTGCGTGCGCTACGACGTGGATCTGAGCCGCGACTCGGACGGCGGATTCGGCGCGCTGTTCCTGCGCCGGGGAGGTGCCGTGGTGCTCTCGCCTCACGCCTTCCTCTGGTATCCCGCGGACGCCGGCGAGGTCGAGGTGCGCTTTCGCCTCCCCGCGGGTTTCGAGGTCAGCACGCCTTGGCAGCCCATCGGCGGCGGCGCTCGCGCACCGGCCTATCGCACGGGCGCGCGGCCGCCGTCCTGGGATGCCCGCATCGCCATCGGCGCGCTGTCGTCGCATGCGATTGCGCTGCCCGGCGGCAGGCTCGATGTCGCGCTGCTGCCGGGCAGCCCACCGGCGGACCCGGACATGTTGCTGCGCTGGCTGCGCCGCAGCGGCGAGGCCCTCGTCTCGGCCCACGGCCGGTTGCCGTCGGCGCGGGTACAGGTGCTGGTGGTGCCGCTCGGCAGCGGCCGCGAACCGGTGCCCTGGGGCGAAGTGCAGCGCGGCGGAGGCGATGCGGTGCACCTCTATATCGACCAGCGCCGGAGCGAACAAGCCTTTCTGGACGACTGGGTGCTGGTGCACGAGCTCAGCCATCTGCTGCATCCGCCCATGCGCGGCTCGGGGCGCTGGCTCTACGAGGGCTTGGCGAGCTATTACCAGAACGTGCTGCGGGCGCGGGCCGGACTCCTGGACGAAGCCACGGCCTGGACCAAGCTTCACGCCGGCTTCCGCCGCGGTATGGCGCAGACGAAGCGCGGCCGGACACTGGCCGAGGCTGCCCGAAACATGCCATGGACCCGCGAATATATGCGCGTCTATTGGAGCGGTGCGGCCATCGCGCTGCTCGCGGACCTCGAGCTCCGGCGCACATCCGGCGGCATGCAGTCGCTGGATACGGTGCTTGGCGACTTGGCGCGCTGCTGCCTGCCGGCGGACCGCAAATGGACCGACCGCGAGGTGGTCGACAAGCTCGATTCCTTGAGTCAAACCGAGGTCTTCGGCCGGCTCTATCGCCGCTGGCTCGACAGCGATCGGTTTCCGGATCTGACGGCGGCCTATCGCACGCTGGGGCTGGAGGCGCCGAGCGACAAGGACATCAGGTTTGTCGGCGGCGCCGCGGAGCGTGAATCGAAGCGGGCGATCATGGCCGGAGGCGGCTCCACCGATCCGCGCTGAAAGCACGCGATCGCAGAAGTACCGCGATCCGCGCGGTCTCGGGCCGGGCTCGGGAGGGGCAGTCTGATGGGGGCGGGCTCACGGGGTGGCCTCAGCGGGGTGCCTCACGGGGCGGCGCTACTGGGGGGCAGCGTCACTGGGGGCGGCGTTACCGGGAGGCCGCGTCACTTGGGGGCAGCGTCGCCGGGGGCAGCGTCACCGGGGTAAGCGTCACCGGGGTAAGCGTCACCGGGGTAAGCGTCACCGGGGTAAGCGTCACCGGGGTAAGCGTCACTTGGGGGCAGCGTCATCGGGGATCGGCGTCATTGGGGATCAGCCGCACTGGGGGCTGGCAGGTCGATGGCGCGGTAGGCATCGGCGATGCGTGCTGCCCAGGCGGCGGCCGCGGCGGCGGTTGCGATGACATCCTGGCGGATCTCGATCATGACGGCGGGCAGGCCGCGGCCGTCGCCGTGCACGGGGACGCTGTAGTCCATGTCCTCATCGATGGGGTACGGTTGGTTGTCGCCGATGGTGAGCGTTGTGTCCCGCCGCAGCGCCGCGAGCAGGCGCTCGGCGAGCCGCCGGTCGCGCCAGTGGGAGATGCCCGCGTGCCAGGGCCGCCGCCCGCCGTTCAGCGTCGGCGTGAAGCTGTGGATGCTGAGCACGGCGGTGGCCCGGTCGCGGCGGTCGTGGAGCAGCGCGTCGACGGCGTCGTGGTAGGGCCGGAACAGGGCGTCGATGCGCGCGGCTCGCTCCGCCGGCGTCAGCGTCAGGTTGCCGGGAATGACGATACCGGCGCTGCGCTCGGTCACCGACTCCGGGCTCTGCAGCGGTCGGTTGCAGTCGATGACCAGGCGCGAGTACCCGCTGGCGGTCAGCGGCGCATCGAGCAGGTCCGATAGACGCCGTGCCACCTCGGCCGCGCCCGGATCCCAGGCGATGTGGTCGCGCAGCGCGGCGGCGTCGAGGCCCAGGTCGCCGAGCCGGCGCGGGATGCGGCGCGAGGCATGGTCGCAGAGCAGCACCGCGCTGCCGCGTCCTCCGGCGTTGATGATCTCGAAGGCGGGCGGCTCGTCGGGCGCGAGCAGCGGCCGGGGCACTTGGTGTGCATCGCCGTCGGTGCTCGGAGCCGGGGCCGCCGGGCTTGTCTCGCCTTGGCGACCGTCGGCTTGTGCCGTGTCCCTCGCGCGGCTCATGGGGCGACCTGATCCGTCCATACCCGGAAGCTTTTCAGCTCGGTGGGTCCGAAGGCGGTGCTGATCGCCACGTCCGCGGCATCGCGACCGCGGGCGATGAGCACGCGGCCGATGCGCGGCGTGTTGTTGCGGGGATCGAAGGTGTACCACTGCCCGCCCAGATACACCTCGAGCCAGGCCGAGAAGTCCATCGGATCCGCGGACGGCGGCACGCCGATGTCGCCGAGATAGCCCGTGCAGTAGCGCGCGGGGATGTTCAGGCAGCGGCAGAACGCGATCGCCAGATGCGTGAAATCGCGACAGACGCCGGTGCGCTCCTGCAGCGTCTCGAGTGCGGTCTTGGTGACCCGCGCGTGCTGGTAGCCGAAGCTGATTTCGTTATGGACCCAGTCACATACCGCCTGCACGCGTGCCCAGCCCGGCGGCGTGTGCCCGAACAGAGACCAGGCCGTCTCCGACAGCCGATCCGTCTCGCAGTAGCGGCTGCCGAGCAGAAACACCAGCGTCTCCCCCGGCAGATGCTCCACCGCGACCTGCGGCGCGAAAGGCTCGACCGGGTCCGGCAGTCCGCTGTCGTTGATACGCGCATCGGCGCTGATGCTGAAGTCGCCGGGGGGAGCGACGACGCGGCTGCACCAGTTGCCGAAGCCGTCGCGGTAAGCCGTCAGCGGCGCCGGCGGCCGCGTCACGATGTGATCCGGTCCGAGCAAATCCGAAACACGCGAAAAATGCACATTGACGGCGAGGATCATCGGCGTCGGCTGCGGGCAGGCGTAGACCAACTCATAGCCGAGCTGAATTTGCATGGGGGTCTCCTGCCTTGCGGCGGTCGGATGGCGAGGGGGCGTGGGTCGGTTCGGCGTGCGGGGCAGGGCGCGGACACCGTGCACCGTCATCACCATAACATCGATACGTGCGCCCGCGATCACAAGCGCTGGCGGTGGCGGTTCGGGCGCGGGGCCGGCGCGGCGCCGATGTCGGACCATTCCGAATCGCCGATCGATGCGGCCACGCCGAAGGTCGACTCCAACGCCGAGGCGGCGGGCCCAATCCAAGGGGCCAATCCAGGGACCAATTTGCAGCCGGGCGTCACGCGTGTCGGCGAAATCCTACATCGACCGGCTAAATTCCCCGGCCGAAAGTCACCAATGATGACGAAATATTCCGCGGGTATTTGATAGCTTATTGATCGTCGTCACCGACATGTTGTCTCGGCGCAATGCCGGATTGCATGAGGCGCGTCAAGGCCGAGGTGACGACGGAGCCGCGGCAGGGCTTTAGCTTTTTCTCCCGGCCGCGAACGACTATTCAGGAGATCGAGACCGAGGAACCACAAATGAAACGTTATTCATTGCGCATGAGCATCCACGCGGCCCTGACATTGGCCGTATCGGCAACGCCGTTGGTCGTTTTCGCCGAGTCCGGCGTCGTCAGTGAGCCAATTGCGGCAACGGCAACGGCAGCGGCACAGTCGGACGTGATGGCCTATTGGACGTCTGACCGGATCGCGGCGGCAACCGCGATGGTGATGGTCGATACCGGGGAAGGTGATTCAGCGCAGACTGCCTCCATCTTCGAGGAAGGCGACGACGAGCAACCGATGGTGCTCGAAACCAGCCCCGGCGGGTTTGCGGAGGAGGATTCCAATGCATTTCACCAAGATGCCTATCCGGATCAGTGGGAAAAGCTCGGCGAGGACATGGGTGCCTTGTACATTCCGGGTGACGAGCTTACCGAGGTCTTGCTCGGCGATCCTTTGCTCGGCGACGTCCTGACCGATACGCTGGCGGGCACCAAAAACATCTACACTGCCTATGACGTCAATGTGAAGACGGCGCTGTGGAAGCTGTACCCGCACCGCTGGCAAGGGAAGTTCACCTTCACGACGCCGAACGGCAACTCCTCCTGCTCCGCGACTGCCATCAGCAACAACCACATCGTCACCGCCGCGCACTGTGTCTACGACACGCCCAGTCGAAACCGCTGGTACACCAACAAGGCCTTTCATCCGGCCTATCGCAACGGCGCGACGCCCTATGGAACCTTCGCGACGACGGGCTGCACGGTGCTGAATGCCTGGGTCAACTTGAGCGGTGGCTACAGCATCAATAGCTGGGCGCGTCACGACGTGGCGGTGTGCAACGTCGGCAAGAACTCCGCCGGCAAGACGCTCAATCAGGCCGTCGGTTGGGCGGGGCGCAGTTGGAACTACGGCTATAACCAACTGCACTTCAATGCTGGCTATCCCGCACGGGACTACCGGGACGTCCTGCTGTCGTCGCCGGCGCAATACCTGCGCTCCTGCACCGCCGAGTCGTTCAAGCAGACCACCGATACGGTGGGAATGGGTTGCCTCTACGGGCGCGGTATCAGCGGCGGCTCCTGGCTGCGCGACTATAAGGCAAATTACATAAGCGGCAGCGTCAACAGCGTGAACTCGGGTCTGTATATCGGTCAGTCGAACCTATATGGCCCGCGCTTCAATTCCAATAACATCGTCACGCTGTGTAATTCGCAAGGCTGCTGATCCCGGCGGACACCCTTCTCGATAGGGTGACCATGTGCAGGATCCGGCCTCGGGCCGGATCCTGCATTCACTTGGGCAGAGGCGTTTAGGCGTCGCCCCCGCCTCGGCGTCGTCGGCTCCGAAGGATACAAAGCAATGATCATCATCGTGTTGATACTGGCGCTCTCGTTCCCGGTGGTTTCGGTCGGAGTAGAGCCGGGCGCTGATTCTGAATCGACGGACCCGGCCACGTACGTGGATCGGGCCCATCATTTCCGAGTTGCGCTTCCGCCGGGCTTCGAAATCGGCAGACGTCCGCCTTCGGAGCTGCGGGATTTCACGCCTGCCCCCGTGGCGGGCATCTTTTTCATGAATCCGCAGATGGCCGGCGGCCAGTTGGCCGGTGTCGAGCCGGCCGATCTCGAGATCCGGATCTATTCGGCGGACAGCCACGAATCCCTGGAAACCTGGCTTGCGGAGCACGAATTCGCCTTCGGCGACACCGGTACCCGCGTCACGCCTTACCGGCAAGGTGCGGTGAATGGTCTCGAGGTCTGCCAATCAACGCTGCTGGCGCCCGGTTGCTCGATCTACGTTCGCGGCGAGAATTTCGTGTATCAACTCACCCCGGCAACGCGCGAGGGCGAGCAAATCTTGTCCACCTTTACTGTGCTGCCGGCGTCTTGACCGTTGTTGTTCTGCACGGGCAATGCGGGCAGTGCCGCTCGGTCCTTTAACCGCCGAAACGAGTGCATGGACGAGCTCGGTTTACACGAGCTCGGTTTACACGCGGCTGTCCGCCCCTTTTGATCGATTTCAGTGTCGGAGGGCGACCCCTGAGGCTCCGCGTTGCGCCGCCGATTTTCCCTTGATGTCGTTCGTCATTCGAGAATCCGCATGTCTTTACTCAGCGGCGCGTTGGCGGGCTTTTTGTCGGGGCTTCTGTCCGCAGTCTGCGGTCCACGACGGCGTAACCGCGCCTCAACCCGGATGGCGGTCATCAGCGCCTCGTCGTGAATAGCCGGATACGAGGGATAATACCCTTCGACTTCCATCGCATGTTTCTTGGCCGCAATCTCCAATCGGGCCCGGTCGCTATCGGATAAGCCTTGGAGCATCAACAGGAGCGGCGCCTTGCGCTGGAGATAGCGTTGGCACAAAGCGTGTTCGGCACCTGCCGGCCAATCCTCGCGGACCAGCAAAGCGGGAAAGTCGTCGGCGTCGCCCGCTGCGCGCTTGAACCACGCGGTGCGTGGCTTCGAGCCGGCCCGGTTCGCCACCATGGCCTGAAAACGATGATTCACCGGCGGCTCGCCGCGGGCCTGTTCTTCCGCGGTGGATTCGACCTTCAGCTTTGAATGGGGAAGAGCCGTCCACTCCGTCTTGGACGGATAGGTGGACATCTGGGCTTCGTCGCAACAGGAGAAAATCATCGCCAGCGGCGATTCATCCGATCCATCCAGCAGCCAATACTCGAATACATCGGCCGCGGCAAAGGGTGTCTTTGCGTCGCGCAGGAAGTCCGAAAGTTCCTGGATTGCCTTGTTGACTTGGGCGGGATCAAGAATGGACGGGAATACGTAGGGAGCAAGTTTCTTATTCTCGAAATGGGCAACGCGATAGTAGCCCCGATCGAGGGCGTAGCCCATTTGGCTACTCTGTCCACCGTTTCCGCGGCGATCTCTCGGCAGATAATGGAGCTCCCAGGTGACGCCGTCGAAGCTCTGGGCGCGAGCGCGTTCCGACTCGACGATTTGAACCATACCGGAGAAGGGCGGCAGCAGCCGCTGTGAATAAGCTCGAAGGTCGGACATGACTAAGTGGCGACTCGTATTGGGAAGATGATCGGGGCCGGCGAGGCGATCGGGGCAGAGGGTTCGGGACGCGCGTTGCCCTTGCACCACGCGGCGGACGAGACGGGACCGCTTCACGTCGAAGGCCCATGCTACGAACAGACTCCACTCGGGCGCCGCGGGAGCGTGCGACGGCGACGACTACGCCGAAGCTCGGCAGCCTCCCGCAATCGATACGCAATCATCTCGGTCGACTGGGGCCAGAAAAACGGGCAGAAAGTAGGGAATCCTTAAAAATGGGGACAGACCACGTTTTCCGCCGTTCAACTCAAGACGACAGCGGCAAGTCTCCCTGGTCTTCGTCCGGGCGCTCAGCCCGCGGCCGCCCGGGAGCGCCGCGCCATGTTCGCCGACCCAGCATCGCGGCGATCTGCCGCTCGAAGCGCACGTTGCCCAACACGAAGCCGCCGTTCACGCTGTCGCGAATGCGCGTGAGCAGTTGCTCGTCGATCTCATCGGCGAATAGCCGCCGGTACGCCGCCTGCCGCTCGGCATCCGAGCCGCCCAAGGTCGCGTACAGCGGATGCGCCGTCACCACGGGGTCCGGCGTGCCCAGCGCATTCGCCCGGTAGCTTGACCACGGGTAGTCCGCCGGGGACTTCACTAGGGCGGCGCGGAGCGGGTTCAGCTCGATGTAGCGCTGACACGCAAGCAGATACTCATCGGTCTCGATCACCGAGGAGCGAAAACGCCCCTCGAACAGCGGCCCCGTGCGCTGGTAGGTGCGATTCACGTACTGCACGTAGGACTGAGCCAAGCGCTTCATGAAGGTCGGCACGCCGGCGTCGGTCGGCGCCGTCAGCAGCAGGTGCACGTGGTTGGTCATCAGCACGTAGGCGTGCACCGCAACCGACTCCGCGCGCGCGAGCGCGGCCGCACGCATCAACAACAACCGCCGATCATCATCCGCGAAGAAGACCGCCGCGCGGTCGATACCGCGCAGGATCACATGCATCGGATAGCCGCCGACAACGATGCGGGCGCGTCTGGGCATGGGGTTGCCTCTTCGTGTTACTACGATAGGGGAAGCTTAGATCAAAAATGTGGTCTGTCCCTGTTTTACTCTATTTTCCCGCAGTTTTTCCCCCAACCATCCGAGGTGGGCTCGCAGGGACCGCTTGCGTACACCAGGCAGCACCGATCAGCATGCCTGCGCCGTCCCCGACGGGCCCCGATCCGTCGAGGATTCGTCGCCACCGAACCGATCCACCCGCAGCCGCAGCACACGCCCTCATGATCAAGAACCGCTTCGCGGACTTCACCTGTCAGCCCACTCCCCCGCCGGCCGGCGTGCCCATGGGACAGCGTCGCGGGCGAGTCTTTCGCGATAGGCCACGGTGGGGCTTGGCCGCACTGTTGCTGGCCCTGCTCGCGGCGGTCGTCGCGACCGATGGTGCGGCTGATCCCGGGCGGACAGCCTACAGGCTGCACGGCATCGACTTCAGCCCGTTCACCGGGACCCAGGACCCGAATAGCGGGGCCAGGGTCGACGAGACGCAGATCCGCGCACGGCTGGGGCTGTTGATGGACGGCGGGCGGCGGCAGGCCGATTGGATCCGCACCTATGCCGTGTCGGGGGGCCTTGATCAGGTGCCGAGGATCGCCCGGGAACTCGGGTTAAAGACCGCCGCGGGCGCCTGGCTCGGCCGCGATCCCGCGGCCAACGAGGTCGAGATTCGGGGCCTGATCCGGCTGATCGACGCGGGCGTCGTCGACCTCGCCGTCGTCGGCAGCGAAACCCTGCTGCGGCAGGATCTCGACCCGGCGGCGCTGGTTGCGGCCATCCGGCGGGTCCGCGCCGCGACCGACGACCGGGTGCCCGTGGCGACGGCGGACAGCTACCGAAAGCTGCTGCAGCATCCGGAAGTCATCACCGCGGGGTCCGTCGTCATGCCGAACTACTATCCCTTTTGGGAGGCGGTACACATCGACGACGCCATTGCGTTCCTGCACACCTGGCACCTGCGGCTCGCGGCCGCGGCCGGCGGCAAGCCCGTCATCGTCAGCGAGACCGGCTGGCCAAGCGGCGGCGCCGCCATCGGCCCCGCGGAGCCTTCACCCGAGAATGCCGCCCGGTACTTTCTGCACTTCGTCTCGTGGGCGCGCGCCGAGGACGTCCCGTATTACTACTTCCAGGCCTTCGACGAGCCCTGGAAGGCCGCCCGCGAGGGCAGCTTCGCGGCACATTGGGGGGTTTGGGACGAGAACGGCGCGCTGAAGCCGGGCATGCAGGCCGTGTTCGACGGCGCCACACTCTCGGACGATTGGACCCCGACGCTGCGTCAAGGGCCCGGCGCGCCGGAAATCAGGCTGACCGAGGTACCGCCCATCGGCGGCCACGCGGACCTGCTGGGCGAGGTCCGCCACGTTAACCCCGGGGAGTACAACGTGGCCGTCTACATCCGGGTCGGCGGCAACTGGTGGACGAAGCCCGAGATCGACAACCCGGCGATCTTCATCCCGCGGAGCGGGCAGTGGCGCGCCGACATCACAACCGGCGAAGGCGACGAGCGCGCGGACACAATCGCCGCCTTCTTGATCCCCATCGATTTCGCGCCGCCGATCGTGCTCGGCGCATCGGAGCTGCCGGAGGCCTTGGCCGCGGGCGCGGTCGCACGGGCGTCGGCAGTGCGCTGACATCGCGGCAATGGGATCGCCGAGAATAGCGCGCCAGCAGAAACGCCGCTCATCAGGAACGCGCTTTCCGGCGGTGGAAAAACAGGCGTCGATCGAGCAGCGAATTCGGCTATCTTTGCCCGCGCGTTATGACCGACGAACGCCGACAGCAATGCTCAAGCAACGAGCCGCCTATCTGATTCTGCTCACCCTGCTGGTGCCGATCGGCATCGGCACGAAATTCTATTCCGGGCCGGGCGCCGATTGGGTCGCGAACTCCGTCGGTGGCAGCCTCTACGTCGTATTCTGGATTCTGCTTGCGCTTGCGGTAGCGCCGCACCTGCGGGCGGCCACGGTATCCTTGACAGTGCTGGTCGTGACCTGCGTCCTGGAGGTGCTGCAGCTTTGGCACCCGGCGTGGCTCGCGCCGATCCGCGGCACCTTCATCGGCCACGCGCTGCTCGGCAATCACTTCTCCTGGTGGGATTTTCCGTACTACCTGGCGGGCGCGCTGCTCGGATTCGGTATCGCGGCCGCGGTCCGGCGGCTACCGTGAAAAACGGGTACGTACCTCATTAGTGCGCCATCAGAAGCACGACCCCGCGAAAAGCCGAATCCCACCAAAGGAAGATCAATCCGTGCCGGGTCTCGGGTCCGAGTTCCATCTCGTCTCTCTCCGACTCGGAGTTTCCGATCTCGATTAAACGGTTCTTCGCGGCCGAGTCCTCAGGGAGCACAACGATCAGGGCGTCGGCATACTCGCCATCGACATCCGGCACGGGTTGAATGGAATCGGGCGGGACTACCACCTTGGTCGCGCCGGCGTTATAGAGCTGCTCGACAATCGCTAGCGCTTGCAGGGATACCTCAGGGACAGACCACATTTTCCGCCGTTCGACTTACTAGGACAGCAGCAACTCTCCCTGCTCTTTGTCCGGGCGCGGAGCCCGGGAAGGCGCGGGAACACCGCGCCGCGTTCGCCTGCCCAGCATCACGGCGATCTGCCGCTCGAAGCCCTCGTTGTCCAACACTCCGATAGCTGCCGACAACGATGCGGGCGCGTCCGGGCATGGGATGGCCTCTTCGTGTCGCAACGATAGGGGAAGCTTAGATCAAAAACGTGGTCTGTCCCCATTTTTCCGCCATTTTTCCAGGCTGCTTGTCCGCGGCCTCCCTACGTGTCAATGTCCAAGCCGACACTCTCCCGTCGGATTCTTGTATAAAGATTCCAAGGGCCAGCGCAGGAGACAACGACCGTGAGCGACTCCAACGAGGTACTGACCGAGCCGACGCTCGAGCGACGCACGCGCC
>JAIPFF010000012.1 GCA_021736785.1 Thiohalocapsa sp.
CCGCCGGCGTCGCACCGGGCGCTGCCGCCGCATGGGCGCCCGGAGCCCGGGCGGGAGCCCCGGCCGGCGGCCCACGCTCCGGCGGCGGCACCGGCGCCGGCGGCTGATGCGGCGCGGCCGGCGCGCTCTGCTCGGCTATAGCGAGCGCCGGCAGCACCGACAGGGCGGCGGCGAAGAAAACAAGAAGCGATAGGCGCGGCGTCATCGTTGGCTCTGACATCGGATCGTGGCATCCCCGGTGGATGGTAGGGGCGGACGCCGGCGCGCCGGGCAACAACTGATACTCAGATGGTTTTGCGCGCGGGTCGTTCCGAACGACATGGCGATGCGACGTCATTCGCCCCTCAGCCGGACCCTGCACGGCACCATTGCTCGGGATCGAGGGGCGCGCCGTGGTGACGGAGGGCGAAGTATAGCCCCCGATCGCTCGTGCCGCCGCTGGTTCCGGCCAGTGCGACCGCTTCGTCGGTAGCCACCCACTCGCCGACTTCCTTCAACAGTGTCTGGTTGTGACCATACAGTGTCATATATCCATCGCCGTGGTCGATGACCAGCAGAAGCCCGAACCCGCGCAACCAGTCCGCGTAGATGACACGCCCGTGATGCACGGCGCGGACCTCTTGGCCCTCGGCGGCGGCGATCAGCACCCCGTCCGCGTGCAGGTCGCCGGTATCGGTCCCGCCTTGGAATGAGCTGATCAAGCGGGCGTCGCCGAGCGGCCAGGCGAGACGGCCCTTGCGCGAGGCGATGTCTTCCTGGCTCAGGTCGATCTCGGCGGCGATCTGGACTTTCAGCCGCAGCGTGGTGATCAGCTCACGCAAAGCCTCGGCGTTTTCGTCAAGCAAAGCCAGCTCACCGCGGCTCTCGGAGATGGTCTCCTCCAGGCTCGCGAGGATCGCGGAGCGGGCCGCCTGCGCGGCCTCGAGCCGCAGCCGGGTCTCCTCTTGTCTCGCCGCCACCTGCTCGAGCCGCTCGGCCTCCGACTGCGCCTGCACACGCAGCGATGCAAGTTCCGCGGCCAGCCGCTGAACCTCGGCGATGCGTCGCGAGCGCTGGCGGCCGATGCAGCGGTAGTAGCCGAGCAGCCGCCCGCTGCGCGTCAGATCTTCTTGATTCAGCAGCATCCGCAGGCGGTCGCCGCGCCCCATCGCATAGGCCGAGCGCAGCAGCTCCGACAAGGCCTTGCGGACCTTTTCGAGATCCCGGCGGGCCGTGGTCTGGCGCGCTTCGAGCCGGTTGACGACGGCACGCTGCTCCGCAGTCATCTTCTCGAGCTGGCGCCCGGCGAGGGCCAAATCACCGATGTCGCGCTCGTTTTGCTCCAACTCCCGGTACAGCGCATCGCGATCGTGCTCGCGCCGGCTCAACGACTTGCGTAAGTCGCTTAGACGCTGCTCGATCGCACCGAGGTTGCGCTCATGTCGAGCCATTTCCTCGTCGAGGTCCACCGGCGGAGGCCGTTCGGGCGGCGACGCCCATGCCGGACCCGATAGCGCGAGCACGATGGCCAGCAGCCCCGGCCCGGCCCATACCGCCGGCGTGGCGGCGACAAGCCTGCTTACAGCGGCCGAGAACATGCGCGCAAACCACTGAAAAAGTTTATTATCGTATGGTGATGAGATGATATAGAATCCGTAGTCATGGCTGCAAAATTACACCAACCAGAGACGCCCGTGCTGAACGGGGGGGAACCGCGCCCTTCGCACGTCGATTTGTTCGCGAGCGACGCGGATATCGAGCGCGCGTCGCGCTCGCTGAAGGCGATGTCGCATCCGTTACGGCTCAAGATCCTGTGCACCCTCGGCGACGAGGAGGTCAGCGTTCAGGATATCGTCGAGCATGTCGGCACCTCTCAAAGCAATATCTCTCAGCATCTCGCGATTTTGCGTGACAAGGGCATTCTCGCCTCGCGTAAAGATGCCAACCGGGTCTACTACCGCGTCGGAGATTCGCGCACCCTGCAGTTGATCGGCATGATGCGCGAAGTGTTCTGCCACCAGGGCCACTAGCGTCTCGCCGAAACGCTCGAGCCGGCGTTTTCGCGCCTGCCCCGTTGCCGCGGCCGCCGACGGCGAGCTCGGGATCTTCTGTATCACCGAACCGACAACCCCTCCGGGGCGGCAAGCTCGACACACACCGTACGCGCTTTCGACGTCATCGGCAGAGGTCGGGATGACGCGTCCGCGCCGCCTCTATATACTTCCGGCCTCTCCCGCGCCCTCGGTCCGTGTGGTCGGCGCTAAAACAGTCAACGATATCCCGCGATGCAGGCTCAACTGATCGAATTTCTCGGCAATCACTGGATCTTGTTTATGACCCTCGGGGTCATTCTCGGTCTGCTGACATACAACCTGATCGTCGGCGACAGGGGCTCCGTCGACCCCGTCGGCGCCACGACGCTGATCAACCAAAAGGACGCGGCGGTGGTCGATGTCCGCCCAGTGGCGGATTACGCCAAGGGTCACATCCTCAATGCCGTCAATGTGCCGATGAACGGGTTCAAGAACCAGACCGCGGCACTTGCGAAATTCAAGGATCGACCGATCGTCGTAACCTGCCGCTCGGGCTCCCAGTCCCAGGCCGCCTGCCATCTGCTTCGCAAGGCAGGGTTTCCCGAGGTCTATAACCTCAAGGGCGGCATTATGGCCTGGGAGAGTGCGAGTCTTCCGCTGACCCGCAAAAAGCGTTGATCCGCGCCCGCGTCGCGCACGCGACCCGGCTCCATCGAACCAGCTTCAGCAAGGACCACCGCCATGGCCGAAGAAAATCAGCAGCCGAACCAGACAGACGATGCCGAGCGCCAGTTCATGCTGCGCAATGTCTATGTCAAGGACCTCTCCTTCGAGTCGCCGAACGTCCCGGAAATCTTCCGTGAGGAATGGAAGCCGGAAACCTCGCTGCATTTGGACATCAAGGTGCAGCAACTCGCGGAGGAAACCCATGAGATCGTGCTCACGGTCACGGTGACCACGAAAATCGGCGAGAAGACGGCTTATCTGGTCGAGGTTCACCAAGCCGGCATCGTCAGTGCCAAGGGCTTCGGGCAACAGGAGTACGGCCCGCTGTTCTACGTCTATTGCCCCGGCATCCTGTTTCCGTACGCGCGCCAAGCCATCACCGATCTGGTCGGCAAGGGCGGATTCTCTCCACTGGTGCTGCAGCACATCAATTTCGATCAGATCTACGCCCAAAAGCTTGCCGAGCAGCGTGAGGGCGCAGACGCGGACAAGGCCCATTGAGCTCGGCTGAGATCGAGCGTGTCGCCGTCATCGGCGCCGGCTCCTGGGGCACGGCGCTCGCGGTCCTGTTGTGCCGCAACGGGCACGGCGTGCGGCTTTGGGGCCATGAGCCGGAGCATATCGCGCGGTTGCAGTCCGAGCGCGAGAACCGGGCCTTCCTGCCCGGCGTCGCCCTGCCGCCGAGCTTGGAGCCGGTCGCAACCCTCGAGCGCGCACTCGATGACGCCAGCGTCGTGCTGGTGGTGGTCCCCAGCCAGTTCTTTGCGCACATTCTGGCGCAAATGGCGCCGCTGCTGCCCGCCGGCCTCGGCATCGTATGGGCGACCAAAGGCTTCGAGCCGGGCACCGGGCGACTGCTTCACGAAGTCGCCATCGATGTCTGCGGAGAGCGTGATCTGGGCGTTCTCTCGGGGCCGAGCTTTGCCGCCGAGGTGGCGCGTGGACTGCCGACCGCGGTGACAGTGGCCGCATCACGCCCCGAGTTCGGGATCCGGCTGGCGGCGCTGGTGCACGGAGAGCGCTTTCGTGCCTATACACACGATGACTTGATCGGTGTACAGGTCGGCGGCGCGGCCAAGAACGTGCTCGCAATCGCCACCGGTATCGCCGACGGTCTCGGCTTCGGCGCCAACACCCGCGCGGCCTTGATTACCCGCGGCCTCGCGGAGCTGATCCGGCTCGGTCTCGCCCTGGGCGCTCAGCGCGAGACCTTCATGGGCCTGGCCGGCCTCGGCGATCTGGTACTGACCTGCACCGACAACCAATCGCGCAACCGTCGTCTCGGCTTGGCGCTGGCCACGGGCCGCAGTGCCGCGCAAGCCATGGCGGAGATCGGCCAGGAGGTCGAGGGCGTGGTCACTGCACGCGCAGTGCACGCAATCGCCGCCCGGCATCAAGTGGAGATGCCGATTTCCGAACAGGTACATGCCGTGTTGTACGAAGGCAGAACACCTCAGGCGGCCACACAGTTGCTGCTCGAGCGCGCCGGAAAGGCCGAATTGGACTGACGCCCGTCGCCGACGAATTCGGGCGGGCGCCGGCGGGACGCGTTCTCGGAACGGCGGCGTCAGCCCGCGGCGCCGCGAAACCCGTTCTGGCGCCAGGCCTCGTACAAGACAACAGCAACTGCATTGGAAAGATTCAGGCTGCGGTTGTGCGGCAACATCGGAATACGAAGGCAGCGTTCCGCGGGAAGCGCATCCAGGACCGCAGCCGGCAGCCCCCGTGTCTCCGGCCCGAAGACAAGCGCATCACCCGCGGCAAAGCGAATATCCGCATAGCCGGTGGTCCCGCGGGTGCTGAGGGCAAAGACCCGCCGGGGAAGCAGCGATTCGAGACATTCATCGAGGCTTCGAAAGGTTCTGATGCTCGCGTATTCGCGGTAGTCGAGGCCGGCACGACGCAGCCTGCGGTCGTCGAGCACGAAGCCCAAGGGCTCGATCAGGTGCAGCCGGGCGCCTGCGTTGGCGCAGAGGCGGATGATGTTGCCCGTGTTGGGCGGAATCTCCGGCTGGTAAAGAATGACGTCGAACATGGCTTCGGGTGTGCGCGAACAGTTGGGGGCGGCGGCGCTGTGCGGGATCGCTTCATTCGGCCGGCGGATTCTTATCCGGAGCATTTCGCTGCGGCTTGACCGGATCCGTAAGCCGCGTGCTATATTAAGATTTTGCCATATACTTGTTCGGCCGAGCGGTTTTTCGGACGAGCGCATACAACACCCTGTGGTGGGAGACGAAGATGAGCGACATCGCTGCGTTGAAGAAAGAGAAGCAGGAACTGATCGACAAGATGCTCGAGATGCAGAAGCAGTTCATCGAGCACGAGCACGAGCATGGCGTTACCGGCAAGGACTACTGGGCATCGCAGGACGGGCTGCTGGCAGACTACCGCCAGGAGTACATGGATATGGCCAACCGCGTGGTCGACTTAGCGCACGAGATCGTCGGCTCTTCGCGCCTCTAACCGACGCCACTTCGTCCATCCGGCGGCGTACGCCGGCGGGCGACGCGACCCGCATCCGACGATGCGGGTTTTTTTATGGCCGCTTGCGATGCCATAGGGTTGCATGGTCCGCGCACGGGCGACGTGTATGCACCTTCGGCCGGGCGTCACCGGCACAGGAACCGGCACCGGCACTCGTCGATACACTGACGCGGTGATTTTCTCAGGCCGCGGCACCCAGCCAGCGGTTCTCGTACTCTTCCTCGAAGAAGAAGCGCCTCTCGCCGAACGCGGGCTCGAGATCATCGAGCCAAGTCGCCTCGGCGTCGAAGCGCGCGAAGAACGGCCTGTTTACCCAATCCGGGTTGCGGCCCTGCAGAAAGCGCAGCACGAACACGCGCTCTCCGGCCACATCCGCGACGCCCTGCACCTCGACCTTTCCCGGCCCCGTACTCATGCTCGGACCACGCGCCGTACGCGCAAGCCCCGAGACCTGCTGAACGGCCTCCCGATAGATCTCCCAAGCGCGCATCAGCGGCAGCTTGAAGTAACCATGCGCCCCGGTGTCGCGCTCCACGAAGGCGTAATACGGGGCGATGCCGAGTTGGACTTGGCGTCGCCACAGTATTGCCCAGACCTCGGGCAGATCGTTGATGTGCGCGAGCACCGGCCCTTGGCTGCGCAGATGCGCGCCGGCGTCGCGTAGTCGCTTCACGGCTTGCTCGCAAATCGCGGTGTCGAGCTCGCGCCAGTGGTTGAAGTGAGCCATCACGGCAACGTGCTTACCCGCCGAAACCAATCGCTCCAGCAGGGCGAGCAACGCGTCGCTGTCCGCGTCTGCGGCGAAACGGTAAGGCCAGAAGCTAAGCGCTTTGGTGCCGATGCGGATGGTGCGGATATGGTCGAATTCCGGGTGCAATAACGGCTCCAGATAGGCGGCGAGATGCTTCGTTTTCATGACCATCGGATCGCCGCCCGTGATGAGCAGGTCGGTGACGCATTTTTGCGCGCGCAAGTAGCTGTGCAGCTTACCCGCCTCGTTGGTCGCGATGCGCAAGTCCCGGTCGCCGACGAACTGGGCCCAGCGGAAGCAAAAGGTGCAATAGGCGTGGCACGTCTGCCCCTGGCTGGGGAAGAACAGTACCGTTTCGCGGTACTTGTGCTGAATTCCATTGACTACGTCGCCATTCGGCAGCCGGGGGACATTGAGCTCGAGCTGGCCGGCCGGATGCGGGTTGAGCGCGGCACGAATCCGCGCCACCTCGGCATTGAGCTCGGAATCCGATGCTCGCCGGCGCAGGAGGTCCGCGACGCGCGAGAAGTCCGACGGCGTCAGCATGTCGGGCTGCGGGAAAGTTAGTTGAAAAATCGGATCGTCCGGCACATCGTCCCAGTCGATCAGGTTCTCGATCACGTACTCGTTGACGCGAAACGGCAGCACGCTCGAGACAACCTTCATCGCGAAGCGCCGGTCGGCCGGAAGGTGGCGAATGGCGCCGATCCTGTCGAGGTCGCGCTGTGTGTAGACACGAAAAGGTCTTGGCGTCGCCGTTGCGGATCGGCTGGCATCGGCGGGACAGGGATTGATGTTGCTCATATGTCACTCCTTCTGGCCCGAGGACGGGGCCGATGGATCGCGGAAGCTAGCGAGGCCCGACGCCGCAAAGGCGCCGCGGCAGATGCAATCCGCTGCAAGCCAAGTCGGTCGATCCGGCAGCGGTTTAGGGCGCAGCGGTTCGCCGAGAAATGATGGTTGCGCCCGGCTGAGACTCGAGCGCGCTGTGTTGGCGGAAATGTGGCGATCGGAAGCCGATGATGTCCGCTCGAGGTCACATTGAGTTGACGGCTCGAGCTCGCCGGCTTCGTCGAGCAGGAAATTATAGCAGGGGTTTTGTCGGGAATTTCAGCTCAGCCGAGTCAAGCTCGACCGAGCCAGGGGCACCACTCGCGATCAAAGGCTAGTCTGGCGGACGAAGCGGGCCCGTCAGTCAGTCAGCGATGTGGCGGATGTACTTCGGCGTGTCGGTCATGTCGAGCCGTATCGTCTCTCCGACGACGCGTATGGCCACCTCGTCGGCGTCGTCGTTGCCGTCCTTAAGACGCAAATGACAGCCGGTGCGTCCACGGCTTTCGAGCGGAATCGGGATCATGTCCCGGTAGGTGTAGACGTTCTCGTCCACATCGCCGCCGGCGCAGACCGCCGGCCCGCTCGGTAGCGGATCCAGCGCCTCGGCACCACGGATAACCAGTGTGCCGGCCTGCCACCAAAGGGTTTTTTGGCTCGAGCCGGTCATGGTCTTGACGATATAGGCGCGAGAAAAACGTACCGTCAGGCATCCGTCGACGAGACTGATGTCTTCGATTTCCGAATCGGGCAGTTGAATGCTGGTGCTGTCCACGCGGTTCTCCGTTGGTGTTTCGGTGGGCTGCGGGCGCCTGCCGGCGCGCTATCCGCCTGGCGCGGTCGGGCGACCAGCTGATGGTCCGCTGAACCGCAAGGTAGGGATGATCGCACGAATTTCACACGTCGCCGGCAAAGGCGTGAGGGGTGTTCAAGCAGCGTTTTCGTCGTCTTCTCCGCCGTTCGACGGGCCGACCTCCATCGCCAATTCTTTGATTTTGCGGGTCAACGTATTTCGGCCCCAGCCTAGCAGCTTCGCGGCCTCTTGGCGGCGGCCGCCGGTGTGCTCCAGCGCGGCATGTATCAGGATGCGCTCGAAGGCCGGAAGGGCCGACTCCAGGATCACACTATCGCCTTGGCGCAGCCGTCGGCGCGTCCAGGTCCGTAAGGCCGTTTCCCATTGCTCGTCGTCCTTGCCGTCATCGTCGGCGGCGCTGAGGTCCGGCGGCAGGTCGCCGACGTGGATCTCTTTGGTGGACGCCATCACCGTGAGCCAGCGCGCGGTGTTCTCCAGTTGCCGAACGTTGCCCGGCCAATCGAGCCGCTCGAGGTGGTCGAGCGCATCGGGTGCGAGCAGCTTGGGCTCGCAGCCGAGCTCTTGGGCAGCTTGCGCGAGGAAGTGGCGCATCAGCAGGCCGATGTCTTCGCGGCGGTCGCGCAGGGCCGGCAAGTGGATACGTATGACGTTCAGGCGGTGGAACAAGTCTTCGCGGAATCGGCCCTGACGGACGTGCTCTTGCAGGTCTTGGTGAGTGGCGGCAATGATGCGCACGTCGACCTTGATCGGCGACAGCCCACCGACGCGGTAGAATTCGCCGTCGGCCAGCACGCGCAGCAGGCGCGTCTGCAGCTCGGCCGGCATGTCTCCGATCTCGTCGAGAAACAGCGTGCCGCCATCGGCTTGCTCGAAACGTCCCTCGCGGCGTGTCTGCGCGCCCGTGAACGCGCCCCGTTCATGGCCGAACAGCTCGGACTCCATCAAATCGCGCGGGATAGCGGCCATATTCAGCGCGATGAACGGCGCGCCGGAGCGGGGGCTATGTCGATGCAGCGCGCGGGCGACCAGCTCTTTGCCGGTACCCGATTCACCGTTGATCAGGACCGTGATATTGGAGCGGGCAAGCCGCCCGATGGCACGGAAGACCTCTTGCATCGAGGCCGCTTCGCCGATGATATCCGGGCTCTTCTCCAACGGCTGCTCGGCGGTGGCGGAATGTTGCTCTTGATGGCGGCAGGCGCGGCGCACCTGATCGACGGCATCGTCCAGATCAAAGGGCTTCGGCAAGTATTCGAAGGCACCGCCGTGAAATGCCGACACCGCGCTGTCGAGGTCCGAATGGGCCGTCATGATAATGACGGGCAAGTGCGGATAGCGGGAATTGATCTGTTGCAGCAGATCCAGGCCGTCGATGCCGGGCATGCGGATGTCGGACAAGATCACGTCGGGGCGGTCTCGGTGCAGGGCATCCATGATGCCGACGCCGTTGGAGAAGCTGGTCACGTCCATGTTGGCTTGACGCAGGGCGCGCTCCAGAACCCAGCGGATGGAACGGTCGTCGTCGATGACCCATACCCTGGGAATCCTAGTCATCGTTTGACTCCAACGGCAGATAGACAAAGAACTGGGTGGCGCCGGGCCGGCTCTCGCATTCAATCAATCCGCCGTGCTGGTTGATCAACTCCTGGGCGATGGCAAGGCCCAGACCCGTGCCGCCGGCGCGGCCCGAAACCATGGGAAAGAAAATGCGATCGAGCATTTCGTCGGGGATACCGGGACCCGTGTCCTCGATCTCCACGCGCAGTACCAGCCGATGGCGCACGCTGCCGATCGTGAACTGGCGCAGCACCCGGGTGCGCAATACGAGCTCACCGCGATCGCCGGCGGCGGCGGCGCCGTTGCGGGCAATGTTCAGCAGCGCCTGGATCAGGCGATCGGAGTCGGCCTTGAAACCGGGGATACTGGGGTCGTAGTCGCGGATGATGCAGGGGCCGCTCGGGTATTCCGCACGCAGCAGAACACGGACGTGCTCGAGCACGTGGTGAATGTTGACCTCGCTCAGCTGCGGCAGCTGATTCGGCCCGAGCATGCGGTTGAGCAGTGTCTGCAGCCGGTCCGCTTCGTCGATGATGATGCGGGTGTACTCTCGCAGCTCTTGGTTGGGCAATTCGCGCTCGAGCAGTTGGGCGGCGCCGCGCAGCCCGCCGAGAGGGTTTTTGATCTCATGCGCCAGCCCTCGCAGCAGAGCCTGAGTCGCCTGGTGCTGTGAAATCAGGTGTTCCTCCCGCGTGATGCGGATCTGTCGGTCGACCTGGTGCAACTCCATAAGAAGCTCGCAATGGGCATCTGTCTGATGAATCGGCAGCACCGTGCAGTTCACTCGGATGTTCTGTCCGTCGGGACGCAGCATCTCGATTTCGCGCTCGGTAAATGGCTGGCGCGTGGCAGACGCATTGCGCAGTCGGGCCTCGACGGGCTCCGAGGGGCAAGACACCAGGCCGCCGGCGCGTTTTCCGAGCACCGCATTGGAACTGACGGCGAGCAGTAGCTCGCCGGCAGCATTGATGTAGCTCAGCCGCAGGTCTGCGTCGAACAGCAGCACCGCGGTATTGAGATTACCCAGAATGGATGCTTCCAGCTCGTTGTTCCCGTTGTGGGTCTGTTTCATCGGCGAACCCGAAACCGTGCGCTAATCCGCAGGCGATCCGCGCTTGCGCGGGACTCATCCCGGTCGGTGCCACGAAGGCCGTGACGGCGTCAGAAGTGGCGCCGGCAACGTGGAAAAGTTTCAAAGCAAAACGCGCGCCAGGTATCGAATCAGACTCGTCTGCGCAGTTGCGGTTCAGCCCGAGGGCTGCCGCACCGGATCGAAAGATGGCGACGATTCAAGCGCACTATATCAGTGCGCTCTCGCACCAAGACGGACTGAATGTCGGGGGAGCGCAGCGCTTGCGCCTATCGCCCGCGGAAAGACGACGTGATGGATGCATGCGAGGACGCTACGGAGCCGAGGCGACGCCGTGACGCGAGCGCGGCCGCGCAGTCGACGATACGCGGTGTTTAAGGCAGAAGAGCGTCGCCGACCGCCGGGCGCACGTGCACCTCGACAACCGCGGACTGCGCAACGACAGTGCCGGCTTCATCGAGGATGCGCGCCTGTAAGCGACGCGTGCCGAGCGTGAGGCCGCTCAGGCGCATTTGCGTGCCCTGTCCGACATCGCCCGGCACCGCGACGCCATCGACCAAAAGCACGAGCCGGTGGTCCGGACGAAGCGCCGGTTGCAGCGACAGCGAAAGCTCGAGCGTAGCGTCCGGCGTGCGCAGGATGGTTTGGTCTGCGGGTGCGGCAATGGCGAATTCGCTGTAGAGGCCGCTGTCGGCGTCGATGGACGGTTCGGCCATTTCGGCGCGGTCGCCCGACGGCGAAACCTCGAGCACTTCGGCATTGGAGAGCGGACGGTCCGAGTAAATCGTCGTACCGTCGGGACCGGTGCCCTTGTACACCTGCGCCGAAATCAGCGAGGGCAAGAGGAGCAAGGCGATCATCGCCAGCGAAGAGGTCTGCATGGCCCAAAGGATAGGCAGCGCACAGGTCGAGTGCAATCGAACTGGCGACGTCAGGGAAACATGCAGGGCCGCGCAGGGCGGCCGGCGGATGCCGCGGATAGCAGGGCGCCCGCTGCCGGGCGGCAGCGGGCGGGGGTCGTGCCGTCCCCGCGCGTGCAGGGGCGGGGCGTTTGTCAGAGGCTGTAGTACATATCGAACTCGACCGGATGCGTGGTCATACGGATGCGCGTTACATCGGCCATTTTGAGCGCGATGTAGCCGTCGATGACATCGTCGGTGAATACCCCGCCAGCGGTTAGGAATTCACGATCCGAGTCCAGTGCATCCAAGGCCTGATCCAGCGAGTAGCAGACCTGCGGGATCGCCTTTTCTTCTTCCGGCGGGAGGTCGTACAGATCCTTGTCCATAGCATCGCCGGGATGGATCTTGTTCTGGATGCCGTCAAGGCCCGCCATCAGCATCGCCGAGAAGGCCAGATACGGGTTGCCGGTACTGTCCGGGAAGCGCACCTCGATGCGGCGACCCTTCGGGTTGGCGTCGTGCGGGATGCGTATCGATGCCGAGCGATTTTTGGCGGAGTACGCCAACATTACCGGGGCCTCGAATCCCGGCACCAAGCGTTTGTAGGAGTTGGTCGAGGCGTTGGTGAGCGCATTCAGCGCCCGCGCGTGCTTGATGATGCCGCCGACGTAATAAAGCGCAGCGTCCGACAGACCGGCATACTTGTCTCCGGCGAAGATGTTGGTGCCGTCTTTGGCCAATGACTGGTGCACGTGCATGCCGGTGCCGTTGTCGCCTACGAGCGGCTTGGGCATAAATGTGGCGGTTTTACCGTAGGCATGCGCGACGTTCTGGATCACGTACTTGGTAATCTGATTCATGTCGGCGCGGCGAACCAGGGGTCCGAAGCGCGTGCCGATCTCGCACTGGCCGGCGGTCGCGACCTCGTGGTGGTGCACCTCGACCGGCACGCCCATTTCTTCGAGCGCCAGGCACATCGCCGCGCGCAGGTCGTTCAGCGAGTCGACCGGCGGCACCGGGAAATAGCCGCCCTTGACGCTGGGACGGTGACCCATGTTGCCATCCTCGAACACCCGCTCGGAGTTCCACTGCGCCTCGTCCGAGTCGACCTTGTAAAACGATCCGGACATGGTTGATCCCCAACGCACGTCGTCGAAGATGAAGAATTCGGGCTCAGGACCGAAGAATGCCGTGTCGGCGATACCAGTGGACTTGAGGTAGGCCTCGGCGCGCTTCGCCACCGAGCGCGGATCGCGCTCGTAGCCGAGCATGGTCGCGGGCTCCAGGATGTCGCAGCGCACGATGAGCGTATTTTCATCGGCGAAGGGATCCATGATCGCCGTGTCCGCCTCCGGCATCAGCACCATGTCAGAGGCTTCGATGCCCTTCCAGCCGGCGATGGATGACCCATCGAACATCTTGCCGTCTTGGAACAGGCCTTCGTCGACCACGCTTGCGGGGAGGGACACGTGTTGTTCCTTTCCGCGAGTGTCGGTGAAGCGCAGGTCGACGAACTTCACTTCCTCGTCTTTGATCATCTTCATGACGTTGGCGGACATATACGAAATCTCCCGATCGTTCGGTGGGTTTGGGGTTTTATGAAAGCTGAGTGGACTAGTCGACGGTGGACGGCCGGAAGGAACGTCCCGTAGCGGTGCAGCCCAGTGCCCAGCGTCGAGAAGCATTCTTCATGCCACCTCGTGGGACGGCAGGTAGACGCCCGGCAAACGCCTATCGAGGACAATCCGAAACCGCGGCAAAGCAAGTGGTTTGTTCGCGGTAATCGAGAGTTAGGCACACGAACGCAGGCCGCCGGCGTCTGTTTCCACGCCCGCCGGGTGCTCGATGAAGATCACGAGAAGCGGCAGGGTTGCACGAATATCGGGCACAAACTATCACGCGTGCACCAAAAATGCTCAGGCTATCCGAAATAGACGTTGACGCGTCCGAAGACCGGGTCGCTTTCCAGCGCGGCACGCATTCGTCGGCACAAGCTGTCCGGGTCGGCACCGTGACCGCACGCGGCCGTGAGCGGCAGGAAGACGTCGATTTCGATTTTGCCGCCAACATAATGCAGCAGCACCCGCTTCAGGGCCGCTGCCTCGGGAACATCCCCCCAGCGGCGGTTGAGTCGGCGCAGGGCGTCGGCTCGCCCGGGCAGACCCATGGTGGGCGCTGCACGATCGTCATCTTCGGGGTCGATATGGACGGTGACGTCGGCAATTTCGTCGATCTCGCGCTTGAGCTGCTGCTCCACCATCACGCTGATCATGTGTCCTTCGGAGACGCTGACGAAGGGATCGACCAGGACATGCACGTCCGCCGATGCCAGTCCGCCGTAGGTCCGGGTTCGCAGCATATGGATATCGCGTACACCGCCGACGTCGAGAATGGTGCGTCGCACCGCATCAAGGCGCTCGGCGTCGAGACCGGCGTCGACGAGCTCGCGCGTGGCCTCCCAGCCCAGCTCCCAGGCGATTTTCGCAATCATGGCGGCAACGACCACGGAGGCGATTGCATCGAGATAGGGCAGGCCCGCCAGCGTACCCGCCACGCCGATAAAGACGACGACCGACGAGATCGCGTCGCTGCGATGGTGCCACGCATTGGCGCGTAGCATCTCGGAGCGGACTTTCTTGGCGTAACCTAGCGTGTACCAGTAAAGCCATTCTTTGATCAGAATGGACGCCGCGGCGGCGTAGAGGGTAATGGACGCGGGCTGAAGCAACTCATCGGGATCGAATAGCCGGTGGATGGCGTCGAGGCCGATGCCGATGGCCACCATCAGCAGGAAGATCCCTAGCGCCAGGGTAGCGAGCGTTTCGTAGCGCCCGTGGCCGTACGGGTGTTCTTCGTCGGGTGCCCGCGTCGCCTTGCGCCCGGCAACCCAGACCAACGCATCGGATGCCAAATCCGACAGCGAGTGGATACCGTCCGCGACCAGTGCATGGGATTGCCCGATCCATCCGACGAAGATCTTGACGGCGGCCAGCACCGCGTTGACGGCGGCACCGACGGCGGTTGACCGGGTGATCGCGCGCGCTCGGTCTTGTCGCGTCGTCTGGTCCACGGCGAATTTCGACTCCAGCGGTGTCGGCGAGATGGGCTCCGTATCCGTCCCCTTGCTCGGTCAGGCCTTTGCAGAAACCGGCGCAACGCCGGCGGGGTTGGTGCGGCCCGGCGCCGCCGGCGATCACGGCGTATCGGCGCCGCGCGCCTGCATGGCCGGGAGCGCGGCATTATACGGTACGCGGGCGCGGATCGGGCGAACGGCTGCGCGACTGGCCGCACCATCGGCGATCTCGCTACAATGCCGCGTTTACTCTCTTATGCTTGGTGCGCGCTTTGGCAACCGCAGCTTCAGACCCGATCAGTTTCCAAGACCTCCTGTTCCGCCTTCAGCAGTTCTGGGCCGAACGCGGTTGCGTCATCATGCAGCCCTACGACATGGAAGTCGGCGCAGGTACCTTCCATCCCGCAACCTTCCTGCGCGCGATCGGGCCGGAGCCCTGGCAGTCGGCCTACGTGCAACCGTCCCGGCGCCCGACGGACGGACGCTATGGAGAGAATCCCAATCGTTTGCAGCACTATTATCAGTACCAGGTGGTACTGAAGCCGTCTCCGCTCGAGATCCAGGAGCTCTATCTCGACTCGCTGCGCATGCTCGGCATCGATCCGTCGGTGCACGACATTCGCTTTGTCGAGGACAATTGGGAATCTCCGACGCTCGGCGCGTGGGGACTGGGCTGGGAGGTCTGGCTGAATGGTATGGAGGTGACGCAGTTTACCTACTTCCAGCAGGTGGGCGGGCTCGAGTGCCGCCCGGTCACGGGCGAGATCACCTACGGGGTCGAGCGCATCGCGATGTATCTTCAAGGCGTGGAGAGCGTCTTCGACTTGATCTGGACACGAGCACCGAACGCTGCTGCCGTGACCTACGGGGACGTATTCCTGCAGAACGAGCGCGAGCAGTCGGCCTACAATTTCGAGCTCGCCGATGTCGATGCACTGTTTGCGCAGTTCGACGTCTGTGAGCGGCAAAGCACGCTGCTGATCGAGCGGGGTCTGCCGCTACCGGCCTACGAGCAGGTCCTGAAGGCATCCCATACCTTCAACCTGTTGGACGCCCGCGGTGCAATCTCGGTTACCGAGCGCCAGCGTTTCATCCTGCGGGTGCGCACCCTGGCCCGCGCCGTGGCGGAAGCCTATTACGCAAGCCGGGAACAGCTCGGCTTTCCGATGCTGCAGCAATAGGGGACCGGTATGGACCAGCACGCAGATTTTCTCGTCGAGATCGGTACCGAAGAGCTCCCGCCTACCGCGCTGCGCACGTTGGCGGAAGCGTTTGCGGCCGCGTTCACGAGCCAGTTGGATGAGCATCGCCTGACGCACGGCGAGGTAACCATCTTCGCCACGCCTCGGCGCCTGGCGCTGACGGTGGCCCAGCTGTCGGCGCGACAGCCCGACCAGATCATCAGCCGTCGGGGGCCCGCTGTCGCCGCCGCCTTTTCCGACGACGGTACGCCGACCAAGGCGGCGGAGGGTTTCGCGCGCTCGTGCGGCGTCTCCGTCTCCGAGCTCGAGCGGGAGGAAACGGAGAAGGGCGCCTGGCTCGGTTTCCGTCAACGCCGGGAGGGCGAGGCGGCGCTGACACTGCTTCCGCGGTTGGTGACCGAGGCATTGGCGGCCCTGCCGATTCCGAAGCGGATGCGCTGGGGGAACGGCGAAGAGACCTTCGTGCGACCGGTGCACTGGATCTGCATGCTGTACGGAGAGCAGCGGGTACCGGGCCGTTTGTTGGGTATCGAAACGACCCGGCAGACACGGGGGCATCGCTTTCATCACCCCGCACCGGTGGATATCACGGCCCCGGGGTTGTACGCGGAAGCACTACGCGCGGCGTTCGTCGAGCCGGTATTCGCGGCTCGCCGCGAGCGCATCGCCAGCGGGGTGAAGGCGCTTGCGGAGTCCGCGGGCGGTAAAGCCGGGCTCAATGACGCGCTGCTCGATGAAGTCACCGGTCTCTGCGAATGGCCCGTGCCTTTGCTCGGGCGCTTCGATGAGGCTTTCCTGGACGTACCCCAGGAAGCCCTGATCGAGACCATGCAGAAGAATCAAAAGTACTTTCCGGTGTTTGCCGAAGACGGCTCCCTGTTGCCCAGATTCATCACCGTCAGCAACATCGAGAGCACCGCGCCGGAGCTGGTGCGCGCCGGCAACGAGCGCGTGATCCGGCCCCGTTTCGCGGACGCGAAGTTTTTCTGGGATCAGGACCGGCGCACGCCGCTCGGTGGACGCCGGGAGGCGCTGAAAACCATTGTGTTCCAGCACAAGCTCGGAACCGTTTGGGACAAGTCCGAGCGTGTGGCGGAGCTGTGCCGCGCCATCGCCGTCGAGCTCGGCGAAGATCCGTCACCGATCGAGCGTGCCGCCAGGCTGGGCAAATGCGACTTGGTCACGCACATGGTGGGCGAGTTCGGCAGTCTGCAGGGGATTATGGGCCGTTACTACGCCATACATGACGGTGAGGCGCCCTGCGTTTCAGCCGCCATGGAGGAGCAATATCTGCCCCGGCACGCAGGCGACCGCCTACCGCAGTCGATCTGCGGCACCGTTCTCGCCCTGGCCGACAAGCTCGACACGCTGGTGGGCGTGTTCGCCATCGGTGAACGCCCCAGCGGCGTCAAAGATCCTTACGGTTTGCGCCGCGCCGCCATCGGCGTCCTCCGTCTGCTGGTGGAGACCCCGCTGGCGCTGGATCTGAGATGGTTGCTGAAACGGGCGGCCGATGGTCTGACCGGCGTCGTCGATGTTAAGGACAGCGTCGACGAGGTCCTGGCGTACATCCTGGATCGATTGAACGGCTACTATGGCGACCAGGGGATCGGCGCGGACGTCGTCGACGCCGTAGTCGCCGTGGGCGCTACGGCGCCGAGCGATATGGATCGTCGCATCCGGGCCGTGGCGGCCTTCAAGACCATGAACGAGGCGCAGGCGCTCGCCGCCGCAAATAAGCGCATACGGAATATTCTGAAGAAGTCCGGCCCCGACGCATCCCCCGATGCCCGCATCGACCCGGCGTTGTTGGTCGAGGACGCGGAACGCGCGCTGGCACAACGGCTGACACGGATGCACGAAGAGCTGGCCCCTCTGCGCGAAGCCCAGGACTACGCCGGAATGCTGCGCACGCTCGCCAGCCTACGCCCCGAGATCGACGGTTTTTTCGACGACGTGATGGTCATGGACGAAGACCCGGCGCTTCGCGCCAATCGAATCGCGATGCTGCGGTCGGTGGAGGAGTTATTTTCTGCAACCGCCGACATTTCACGCCTGCATTGATGCGCCCTTCGGCTCAAGGACAGCGCTGATGGCGAAGCGCGAGGATTCTTACTCGGCGATGCTCGATGCGGTTCGCGCATTTCACTCCAAGCACCGGTTTGCAGAGACTGGCGGCGAGGATTTGATTTATCGGATCGCGCTGATGGCCGAAGAGCTTGGCGAGATTTCCGAGTGCGTCACCAAAGGTAAGGGTTCCGCGGCGCTGGCCGAAGAATCCGCCGATCTGCTTATTCTTTTGATCGGCACCGCCATCGCGGCAGACTTCGATCTGTCGGCGGCCTTCTGGAATAAGATGGCCCGTCTGCAACGCCGCGAGGCGCGCATGATCGACGGCCGTATCCGGGTCTCGGAATTTCGCGGCAGCGACACTGAATGAAAGGCAGCAACATCGTAGCTGACGGGCGGCGCCCATGAAATTGATCATCTTGGATCGCGACGGCGTCATCAACGAAGACTCCGACGACTATATCCGTAGCCCCGCGCAATGGGTCCCTATCCCCGGGAGCTTGGAGGCAATCGCTCGATTGAATGCAGCGGGCTATACGATCGCCGTCGCGACGAACCAGTCCGGCCTCGCTCGGGGATATTTCGATATCGATACGTTGAATGCAATCCACGGACTGATGTCGGCTCGGGTCGCCGCCGTCGGCGGACGGATCGAAACTGTCGCGTTCTGTCCGCACGGCCCGGGCGACGGTTGTCAATGCCGCAAGCCGGCCCCCGGCTTGCTGCTCGCGCTGGCCCGACGGTTCGGCACCACACTCTCCGACGTGCCGGTCATCGGCGATTCTCTACGCGACCTTCAGGCAGCGCACAGCGTGTCGGCCCGTGCGATCTTGGTACGCACGGGCAAAGGCACTGAAACGGCTGCCTGCCTGCCGGTTGCGTTGGCGGACACTCCGGTCTTCGATGACTTGGCCGGTGCCGCCGACGCGTTGCTTCGGTAGCCCGCCCATGATGACCATCCGCTCACTCCTATTCGTCACGCTGCTGGCGTTGACGGTGTTGCTGTATGGTTCGGCCATTCTTCTGACGGCACGCCTACTCTCTGCGCATTCAAGAAATCGCCTGGGCCGTCAGTGGGCCCAGGTGGTGATGTGGCTCTTGAAACAGGTGAGTGGCTTGGATTATCGCGTGCAGGGTCTCGAGAATTTGCCGGACAGCCCATCGGTGGTGCTTTGCAAGCATCAGTCGGCCTGGGAAACAATCGCGTTGCGGGTCATCCTGCCACCCGAGCAGACCTGGGTACTGAAGCAGGAGTTGACGCGGATACCCGTGTTTGGCGCAGCGCTGAAACGCTTCGCCCCGATCGCAATCGACCGATCGGCCGGACGCCAAGCGATGAGGCAATTATTGAGCGAAGGGAGGAGCCACTTGGAGCGCGGCAACTGGGTGGTGGTGTTTCCCGAGGGCACGCGGGTCATGAAGGGCGAGCGCAAACGCTTCAGCATCGGCGGAGCACTCTTGGCAAAACAGACCGGAGCCACAGTCGTCCCGATCGCTCACAATGCAGGGGTCTTTTGGGGGCGGCGCGCTTTGCGCAAGGTGCCTGGCTGCATCGACGTCGTCATCGGCGAGCCGATCTTGCCAGGAGATCGTTCCGCCCAAGAAGTCAATGCCGCGGCGGAGGAATGGATCAATCGCACAGTCGACGCGTTACCGGCGACCGCCGGCAACGCCCGAAGGACCTGAGTCCCGCGGCGAGGTCTCAGACGTCGATGTTCTCGGCTTCGAGCGCATTGCGCTCGATAAATGCGCGCCTGGGCTCTACCTGCTCACCCATCAGGGTCGTAAAGATCTGATCCGCCGCGACAGCGTCTTCGATGGTCACCCGCAGGAGGCGGCGTGACTGCGGATCCATCGTCGTCTCCCACAACTGACCCGGGTTCATTTCTCCGAGCCCTTTGTAGCGCTGGATATGGTAGCCGCGCTTCGCCTCGCCGATCAGCCAATCGTAAGCCTCCGCAAAAGACAAGACGTCGGTGGCTTTCTCGCCGCGGGAAATGCGCGCCCCCTGCTGCACCAGCCCGTCGAGTTTTTCCGCCAGCGCAGCAATGCGCTTGTAGTCGGCGGAATCGAAAAAGTCGAGCGGAATATAGCGAGTCTCGGGAATGCCATGCACCAGACGGATCAGCTCCACGCCTGAAGCCTGACCGTCCGACTCCGCGGCGCGCCGGATTCGGTAGTCAACCGCGGGACCTGCAAGTGCGCGAAGTTGCTGCTGCATCCGCTCGGCCCAGGCATCGAAGGCTGGCTCGGAGTCAACGAGCTCTGCGGATAGCCACGGCGCATTGGCCAGCTCTGCCACGAACAGCGGGTCGTAGCGGTTGGCGAGCCGTGTGACGATGGCGCGAAAGACTTGGAATTCGCCCATCAGCGCCTCGAGAGCGACATCGGTCATCGCCGGCGCATCGGTCGCCACCGAAAGCCGAGCGCCGTCCAGCGCGGCCTTCAACAACGAGTTGCCGAGATCGCCTTCGTCGAGCAGATAGTCTTCCTGCTTACCGCGTTTAACCTTATATAGAGGCGGCTGTGCGATATAGACGTGACCGCGGTCGACCAGTTCGGGCATCTGCCGATAGAAGAACGTCAGTAACAGCGTTCGGATATGTGCGCCGTCCACGTCCGCATCGGTCATGATGATGATGCGGTGATAACGGAGCTTATCGGGATCGTATTCCTCGCGGCCGATGCCGCATCCCAGAGCGGTGATAAGCGTTCCGACCTCCGCCGACGACAGCATTTTGTCGAAGCGGGCCTTTTCCACGTTCAGGATCTTGCCCTTCAGCGGCAGAATGGCCTGAAACGCTCGGTCGCGGCCCTGTTTAGCCGAACCGCCGGCGGAGTCACCCTCGACGATGAAAAGCTCGGAATGCGCAGGATCCTTTTCCTGACAGTCGGCAAGCTTGCCGGGCAGTCCGGCCACATCGAGAACGCCTTTTCGGCGGGTCATTTCGCGCGCTTTTCGCGCCGCTTCCCGCGCCCGCGCTGCTTCCAGCATCTTGTTGGCGATGATTTTCGCTTCCGCGGGGTGCTCTTCGAGGAACATATGCAGATGCTCGACGAGCAAGGCCTCGACCAGGGTCTTGACCTCTGATGAAACCAACTTGTCCTTGGTTTGAGACGAGAACTTAGGGTCAGGCACCTTCACGGAGATCACAGCCGTGAGTCCTTCGCGGGCATCATCGCCGACGGGACGGGTTTTTTGGTTTCGATCCAGGGATTCGCGCTCGATGTACTGGTTCAGCGTTCGCGTCAGCCCAGCCCTGAATCCTGCGAGATGGGTACCGCCATCCTTCTGAGGGATGTTGTTGGTGTAGCAGAAGATAGACTCCTGATAGGAATCGTTCCACTGCAGGGCGAGTTCCACTGTCGAGCCATCACGCTCCGCCAGGAAGTAACAGGCGGTGGGATGGATCGGTGCCTTGTTGGTGTTCAGGTGCTCGACAAATGCGCGGATTCCACCCTTGTACTCGAAGGTCGCATCGCGGTTTGTACGTTCGTCTTTGAGTCGAATCCTGACGCCCGAGTTCAGGAACGATAGCTCGCGCAATCGTTTGGCCAAGATGTCGTAGTGAAATTCGAGATTCGTGAAGATTTCGGCAGACGGCTTGAAGCGGATAGTAGTTCCGCTGGCGGTCGAGGCGCCGACTTCGCGCAGAGGATATTGGGGCTCGCCGAGCCGAAATTCCTGCTCGTAGCGGACACCGTCGCGGGCGATCGTCAGATGTAGCGATTCGGAGAGCGCATTAACGACGGATACTCCGACCCCGTGCAGTCCCCCGGACACCTTATAGGAGTTGTCGTCGAACTTTCCGCCCGCATGGAGGACGGTCATGATCACCTCGGCTGCCGAGCGATTCTCTTCCGGGTGGATGTCGACCGGGATTCCGCGCCCATCGTCGGAGACAGTCACCGATCCATCGGCATGGATGGCAACGCGAATATCCGTGCAGTATCCGGCCAAGGCCTCGTCGATGGAGTTGTCGACGACTTCGAAGACCATGTGGTGCAAGCCGGTGCCATCGTCGGTGTCTCCGATGTACATGCCGGGGCGTTTGCGGACTGCGTCCAGACCGCGCAAGACTTTGATGTTGGAAGAGTCGTAGGTCATACGTGGTGCCGGGATCCGGTTCGAGGTCAAGGGCTGCAGCGCCGATGGCGAGGCAACGCGCGTCGAGTCGTTATGGCTTGTCACCGGGATGCAGCAAGCGGTAAGACCCGTGTGGCGCAGAGTCCCCGGGCCCTGCGCGCGCGCAGGGCCCGGTGGTCCGTTTGGACGCGACAGGCCATTATAGCGCGATTGGGGCGTCGACGGTTTGCCGAGCAGGAATCGAGCGTGACGCCCTGGCGAGGTGGGCAGCGCCCCCAGAGAGTTTGCGAATACAACAGTGCGGCGCGGCTTGGCCTGGATCGCACGCGCTGTCGGTTCGGTGCGATCAGAGGGCAGGCCGTCGACGCGACGCATGTCGCGCGTTCGATTCGCAAGCTGCTCGAAATGCCGATGCGTTCGGACCCTGACAGTAGCGCGGAGCCTAAAGGTCGCGCGGCGGAGTTACCCGGCGCGCGCTGACGGAACCTTGTTCCACGTGGAACAAACTCGGCCGGCAGCAGTCCCTGATGCGTCCCGACGGCGGCGACAGGCTAGCGACCAGTATTTGATCGCCGGCGGCGGCAATCATCGGCAACACCGCATCCACCGTCTGAGTGTCCAATTCCGCCGACGGATCATCCACCAGCCAAACCGGGCATTCGTATTCGATAGAGCGACAACAACGCTCGGCGGCCAGCTGCAACAAAATCCCCGCCAGCTTGTTCTGACCCCGCGACCCGATCCACCGCCGCCCGTCGCGCATCAACGTCAAGTCCGCCCGGGTGGCGGACAAATACGTGTAGCCGCGGGAGACGTCGCCCTCTAACTGGGCGGCCAGCGCCCGCGGCAACGACTCATCCATCGGCAACCCGGAACGCCACACGGGAACCACTTCCGAGAGCAGCCCGAAACCCTCGGCAACACGCCGGAATTCGCCAGCCAATCGTCCGACGAAACCAGCGCGTGCCTCGGCGATCACTTGGAGCGCCGCGGAGTATTCTTCGTCCCAGATCGCTCGGCCTCGAGCGCCCCCCCGCAACCAAGCGTTGCGTTGCGCCGCCGCCCTACGGAACCGTCTGCGCCAAGTGCCAAACGCCGGTTCCACGTGGAACACATTCCAATCCACGAACCGCCGGCGAAGCGCGGGCTCGCCTTCGATCAACGCCTGCATCGACGATCCGATAAGCCGAACGCCGAATCGCGCGACCTCGCCGGCACTCTCGTGGCCGTCCCGAGACGTCCAGCTGCGACGCGCGACCCCGCCCTGTTGTCCGATCCATCCGTCGATGCGGGTCCCACGCGCTCCATGCGAGGTCAAAGGTCCGTGGCGTCGACCCCGGAAACTCACACCCCGGCTCACGACATAAATCGCCTCCAACACGCTCGTCTTCCCCGAACCATTGGGACCCGCCAGCCATACCATGCCGTCGGGAACGCCGATATCGACCCGTTCCAAATTTCGCAAACCAACGATTCGCAACCGCTCGACGCTCGCCACCCAACCTCCACAATTCCTTCAGAGCCGCATCGGCATGATGACAAACTCTTCATTGTCGGCACCCTCGCCGGCCCAGACAGCACTGCTGTCTCCATCCCGGAAACGAACCTCGACCGACGCCTCCTGCACGACCTGCAAAACGTCCAAGACATACGAAACATTGAAACCCACAACGCAAGGAGGGCCGTCGTACTCGATCTCGATCTCATCTTCGGCGTGCTCTTTCTCCGGATTGTTCGACTGCAGTCCCAACGTCCCCGGATCGAAGCTAACGCGTACCCCCTTGTATTTTTCGTTCGAGAGGATTGCCGCTCTCTGCAGCGCACCACGCAGCGTCTCTTTGTCGATTTTCGCTGCCTGCGGCAACTCTTTCGGGATCACACGCTCATAGTCCGGATAGCGTCCGTCGATCAACTTCGAGGCGAGCACGTTTTCACCGAACGAGACGCGCACGGTTCGCTCCGATAGCTCGAGCTCGATCGACGCATCGTCGGCGGCCAACAGCCGCTTTAGCTCCAACACCGTCTTGGCAGGAATGATCATCTGCATCGGGTCTTCCCCGGGCGGACTAACACCTTCGACGATGCTGGAAACCTTCGCCAGCCGGTGGCCATCCGTCGCGACTGCCCGCAGCATGCCCTCGCGCAGTTCCAGCAGCACACCATTCAGATAGTACCTAACGTCTTGTTGAGCCATCGCGAACGCCGTCTTATCCAGCAACCGCTTGACGGCCGCAGACGGAATCTGCAGCGACAGCTTCGCCTCGCCCAACTCCATCGACGGAAAGTCCCGCGCAGGCAGCGTGCTCAGCGTGAAGCGGCTACGCCCCGAGCTGACGACCGCGCGCTCGCCTTCGACGCGTACCGTCACCACCGCGCCCTCCGGCAGAGAGCGGCAAATGTCCATCAGCTTGCGCGACGGGACCGTGATCTCGCCAGGCTCGTGCACCTCAGCCCGGGCCCGCGTGCCGATCTCGACTTCCATATCGGTCGCGCGCAAAGCAATGCCGCTGTCTTGGGCCTGGATCAACAGATTGCCCAGAATCGGCAACGTCTGCCGACGTTCGACCACACCGGCAACCACGTTAAGCGCCGGCAGCAGATCTGCTCGCGGGATCTCGATTTTCATGGACGTGCTCTCTTATTACTGTTTATTTAATGAAAAGAAGTAGTAGTAATAGTGGCTGTGGGTAACCGGAAAAGCCCCCAAAAGGCCAGCAGATTCATAGGTCTACACGCTGGTCCAGCTGTGACCGCAATGGCTGACACCCTGTGGATAACAGGTGGGGCAATTTTCGCCCAGATTCCGCGAACAGCTTGTCCACAACTATGTGGTCAGGATTCTCAACAGGTTGTTGTAGTCTTCTTCGATCAGTGCATCCGACTCGCGCAAAGACTGCACCTTGCGCGTCGCGTGGATGACCGTGCTGTGGTCGCGGCCGCCGAACGCTTCGCCGATCTCGGGCAGGCTGTGCTTGGTAAGCTCTTTCGCCAACGTCATCGCCACCTGGCGCGGCCGTGCGATGTTGCGCGTACGCTTCGCCGAGGTCAGGTCGGCGACACGAATCTTGTAGTAGTTGGCGACGGTTTTCTGGATGTTGTCGATGCTGACCTTCTTGTCCATCGCGACCAGCATGTCCTTCAGCACCGTGCGTGCGAATTCCAGGTTGATCGGCGCGCCCATGAACTGCGAGTTCGCGCACAGCCGCCGAAGCGCACCCTCGAGCTCGCGCACGTTCGACCGCATTCGCTTGGCGACGAAGAACGCGACGTCGTCCGGCAGATGCACCTTCATCAGCGCCGCCTTGCTGTGCAGGATCGCAACGCGGGTTTCCAAATCGGGAGGCTCGATCGCAACGGTGAGTCCCCAGCCGAAGCGCGACTTCAGACGTTCCTCGAGTCCCGAGACTTCCTTCGGGAATCGGTCGCTCGACAGCACGATTTGCTGTTGCGTCTCGAACAGCGCATTGAAGGTGTGAAAGAACTCTTCCTGTGAGCGGTCTTTGTTACCGAAGAACTGTACGTCGTCGATCAGAAGCGCGTTGACGCTGCGGTAACGCTTTTTGAACCCGTCGATCTTGTTGTGTTGGAGGGCGCGAATCATCTCGGAGACGAACCGCTCCGAATGCACGTAGACGACCTGTGCGTCGGGGTTCGCTTCGATAATGATGTTGCCGACCGCATGCATCAGATGGGTCTTGCCCAGACCGACGCCGCCGTAGATGAACAGCGGGTTGTAAGCCGTGCCCGGGTTTTTGCCGATCTGAATAGAGGCTGCGCGCGCGATCTGATTCGACTTCCCCTCGACGAAGGTGTCGAAGTTGAAGTCGGCGTTCAGGTTGCCTTCGAGTCGTCGCCGCGCGAGATGTGCCGCCGCATCGCTGGGCTGCCCGCCGCGCGAGGCGTCGGCCGGCGTGCTGCGCCCGCTCAGGGAGCCGATTTCGAAGGACACCCGTGCAATTCGGCCGCCGCTCACTTGCGCGCACAGCGTCGAGATGCGCTCCTCGTAGTGCTGTGTCACCCAATCCTTGACGAACCTGTTCGGAGCGAACAGCCGAAGCGAATCGCCGTCGTCGCTTGCCTGCAGCGGCAGTATCCAGGTGTTGTACTCGGCCGACGTCAAGTCGTCTTTCAATAGAATCGAACATTCGTCCCAGACCTGGACCATTAGGCGTCAAACCCCTGCTGATTGTTCATTGTGTCCGTGCCGGCCGTCGCCGCCCTCGCGGTACGTCGGCACCCGTGTTCCCGCTTCGCCTGATGCACAAGCCCTCCCCCGCGGCCGCTAGTCTCCGCGGGCCGCTCGCGAGGCTGCGCTTGCGCTGGCCATCGTCGCAGTCTAGCCCCCTGTAAAATAGTTATCCACAGCCGTGTCGGGGCGCGATAACCACCTGCCCGTATTGACCCGAAGCCCTCGAAGGCGTACTCTTCGCAGTCTTTTTCCAGTCGCCGCGTGCGCTTTCTCGCGGACAACCAAACACCGCATTTCGAAGGGGATCCATCGTGAAACAGACATTCAATCCGAGCCGCCTGAAGCGCGCCCGCACCCACGGATTCCGCGCTCGCTGCGCGACCCGTAACGGACTCAAAGTGATCAAAGCGCGCCGAGCCAAGGGCCGCGCGCGCCTGACGCCCTGAGCGGCAATTCCGATCCCGCAACGGCACACCAGTACAGGCTCGCCCGCCGCGACCGGCTGAAGCGCTCCAGCGAATTTCGTCACGTATTCGCCGACCCGATCCGCAGCGCGGACCGTTACTTCACGATACTCGCGCGCCCGCGCTGCTCCGGAATCGTGAGCCCGGCGACCGGGGTCATGGACAGCGGCCAACAACGCCTTGGCCTCGCGATCTCTCGCAAGTGTGCCCCGCGGGCAGTCGACCGTAATCGCATCAAGCGGCTGATCCGAGAGAGCTTCCGGAATCAGGCATCCGGACGTTGCCCGGTCGACATCGTCGTGATGTGCCGGCCCGCCGCCCGCGATACGGACAACGCCGCCTTGCTGAGATCTCTGCAGCGGCACTGGCGCCATCTTCGAGACCGACTATGCGCAAGCTCGTCCGGCTGATACTTCGGGGCTATCAATACCTGATCAGCCCTTTGCTCGGAAGCCATTGTCGCTTCCATCCCAGTTGTTCCCAGTACGCAATCGAAGCGGTCGACGGCCACGGCCTTCTGCGCGGCGGCTTGCTGGCGCTACGGCGACTCGGGCGCTGCCACCCCTGGCATCCCGGTGGATTCGATCCCGTCCCCGAACCTCGGACCTCAGCTCATCACAATGGATAACATCCGCCTCCTCCTGATCTTGTCGCTGGCCGCCGTTCTTTTCCTCATCTATCAGGCTTGGGTCGAGGACTACGGCCCGGTCCGCGCGCCCGCGACGACGGTCGAGGCGCAACCACAGGCCGACACCGCTTCACCCGGCGATCCCGATGCGCCGCCGGCGGACGCCCCCGAAGCGCCCGTGCCCGCGCCCGAGTCCGCAACCGTCACCGCGGAGGCCGCGAGCGCCGACACCGTGACGGTCGAGACCGACGTCTTGAAGGCCGAGATCTCCGCCCGCGGCGGGACGATCGAGAGCCTCTGGCTGAAAAATTACGCCCGCGAAGCCGAGCAACCGCAGGACAAGTTCCGCCTGTTCAAGCCGCAGCCGCCGAACATGTTCATCGTCCAATCGGGATTGTTGGGCGGCGCCGACATCGACGTCCCCAGCCATAAGGCGGTGTTCGAGGCGGCGCAGACCTCCTATACGTTGCTGGACGGGCAGGATCGCCTCAGCGTCGAGCTCACTTGGAACAGTCCCGCCGGCATCGAAGTCATCAAGCGTTACCACTTCGAGCGCGGCCGGTATCTGGTCGAGGTCGAGCACGAAGTCGTCAACAACACCGGCGAAGCGATCATCGTTCGAGACTACGACCAGCTTCAGCGGACCGACCTGCGCGACTCCCCCGACGATCAAAAGTTCGTTCACACCTTCACCGGGGGCGTGTACTACGGGCCAGAGGTCAAGTACAAGAAGGAATCCTTCGATGACATGGTCAAGCGTCCGCTGGACGCGGCCATCACCGACGGATGGATCGCGATGATCCAGCACTATTTCATGGCCGCGTGGATTCCGCGCACCGGCGTCGAGCAGACGTTCTACACCAAGGTGGTCGAGAGCGCCGGCGATACCCGTTACATCATCGGCATGTACTCGCCCTCCACCACCATCGCCGCCGGTACCTCCCACGTCTTCGAAAACCGGCTGTTTGCCGGACCCAAGCTGCAGGACCGCCTGTCCGAGATCGCGCCCGGCTTGGAGCTCGCCGTCGACTACGGCTGGCTGACGATCCTGGCGAAACCGATCTTTTGGCTTCTCAGCACCATACATGCAGTCGTCGGAAACTGGGGTTGGGCCATCATCATCCTGACCATCCTGATCAAGCTGGCGTTCTACAAACTGTCCGAGACCAGCTATAAGTCGATGGCGCACATGCGCCAGGTCGCGCCTCGTCTGCAAGCCCTGAAAGACCGCTACGGCGACGACAAGGAACGGCTGAATCAGGCGATGATGGAGCTGTACAAAAAGGAGAAGATCAACCCCCTCGGCGGTTGTCTACCGATCCTGGTGCAGATACCGGTGTTCATCGCGCTCTATTGGGTACTGCTGGAAAGCGTCGAGCTGCGCCACGCGCCATTCATCTTCTGGCTCGACAACCTGACCGCGCCGGATCCGTTCTTCGTGCTCCCGCTGATCATGGGCGTTTCCATGTTCATCCAGCAGAAGCTCAACCCGCCACCGCCGGATCCGATCCAGGCCAAGATTTTGATGGCGCTGCCGTTCGTGTTCACGGTCTTCTTCGCGTTCTTCCCGTCGGGTCTCGTGCTGTACTGGACCGTCAACCAGCTGCTGTCCATCGCCCAGCAATGGCACATCACCCGCATCATCGAAAAGGCCGACGCGGCGAAGCGCGCCAACTGACGGCGGCGCGCGCTCGCCCGGCGATTGTGAACGGGGCATCGCGCCGGCGCCGGTGCGATCGCCCGTGACGGCCACGATCGAGCGCGACACCATCGCCGCCTTGGCGACCCCGCCCGGCGTCGGCGGTGTCGGTATCCTACGTCTTTCCGGGCCGGACGTGCCGCGCATCGCCGAGGCTTTGCTCGGCCGGCTCCCGGAACCGAGGCTGGCCATGTTCGCAACATTCCGCGACCATGATGGCGACATCCTCGATCAAGGGCTCGCCTTGTACTTCCACGGCCCGCGTTCATTTACCGGCGAAGATGTTCTCGAGCTCCATGGTCACGGCGGCCCCGTTGTTCTCGACCTCCTTTTGCAGCGCGTGCTGGCCCTCGGCGCTCGTTTGGCGCGCCCCGGCGAGTTCAGCGAGCGCGCCTTTTTGGAGGGTAAGCTTGATCTCACCCAAGCCGAGGCCATTGCCGATCTCATCGAGAGCGGAACGCACGCCCAAGCGCGCCTTGCGAGCAGAACTCTGCGCGGCGACTTCAGCCGACGCATCGACCTGTTGCAGGAAGCCCTGACCCGACTGCGTGCCTTCATCGAAGCCGCCCTCGACTTTCCGGACGAAGACATCGACTTCATCGCCGATTCGGCGGTTCAAAACGACCTGACTCGTTTGATCGAGGACAGCCGCGCGCTGCTTGCGGCCGCGCAACGTGGGGAGCGCGTTCGCGACGGTCTCCTGCTCGTGATTGCCGGCGCCCCGAATGCGGGAAAGTCCAGCCTATTGAACGCGCTCTCGGGCGAGAACACCGCCATCGTTACCGACATCCCCGGGACTACGCGCGACGTGCTGCGGGCCGATATCCAGATCGACGGCTTGCCCCTGCGCGTCGTCGATACCGCCGGTCTGAGGATCGCTGCCGATCCCATAGAGCGCGAAGGCATTCGACGAGCCCGAGAGCAGCTCGAGCACGCCGATCATGTTCTGTGGATCGTCGACGATGCGGCTCCCGGCGAAGGCGCGTCGCTCGATCCCGGGCAACTCCCGGATGGCGTACCGATCACCTTGATTCGCAACAAGATCGACCTGACCGGTTTGTCCGCCGGAATCGACACCGGAATCGACACCGGAATCGGCGCATCCGTCGAGATCCGCTGCTCGGTGCGCGACGGCCGCGGCCTCGACCTGCTCCGCGCGCATTTGAAGGCCGTCGCGGGCTATTCCGGAACCGCCGGCGGCGAGTTCAGCGCTCGGCGCCGCCACCTCGATGCCCTGCGGCGTATGCTCGCCGGCCTCGAGCACGCACAGGGTCTGCTCATGGACGGCACGACCCCCGAGATCGCGGCAGAAGAGCTCAGATTGGCTCAGCGCGCCCTCGGCGAAATCACCGGCGACTTCACGTCCGATGATCTACTGGGCCGGATCTTCTCCGACTTTTGTATCGGTAAGTAACCCGTCCCGCTGCATGTGGTCCTTGCCGCCGGCGTCGGGCCTCCTCCGAATGTTTACCGAGCAAGCGACACCCGATCCGACGCTGCCCGCAGATCCGTCCGCCGGTCTGTTGGCGGGCCTGTTCGATCACCCGCGACTGTGCGCCCGGCTTGGCGGCCGAGCGAGAGATCTCGACGAAAATGAGATGCTATTCCCGACAATCACACTCAGTCTTCGCTACTTTGATTATGAAGCGCCTTGTTTAACCCGCGAGATCGACATTCACTCACGTGAAACGCTTGCACCATTCGTAAGCCCGCATATTTCGGAGCGTTTTCATGACTTTCGTAGCAAATATCCAACATAGGCTGTTGCTGTCGCTAGCGCTGGCAGGTCTGTTGTTGTTACCGCCCGCCGCCGCCGCCAACGCGGATCGGAGCAACTCGAACAACGGCAATGCTTACGCCTACGGGCGCGACGACAACAAGTCCAATAACGGCAATGCCTACGCCTACGGGCGCAAGGACAAGACGGATCAGGGCGGACTGCTGAAGCGGGGAGCACCCGCGCCCGCTCCCGGTCTGGCTTTCCTGGCCGTCTCGGTTGCGGCCGGCGCGTTGCTGCGACGCCGCGCCCGCAAAGAGAGCCAGCGCCGAGTCAGTCGCTGAGGCTGACTTCGGTCACCGGCTCGGCACTATCGGCCCGCACCCGTCCGCGGTGACGCAGGCCATCGGCCGGCCACCGTTATCCCGCACGATCGCGGGATCCAGCGCGCTGCTATCCTGGCCGATCGCACCCGCGCGGGCGCTCCGCTATGGCCAATCATCGTAGCCCCGGAGCCCGCGCGTTCTCGTCCGACCAACATTGCGTGCACCGAGTCAGCCTTTACTCGACCCGCCCCCGAAACTGGAGACGCCCGTGCAAACGGATATGCTCAAGCACTATGACCTGACGATACCCGTCCTGCTATTCGCTATCGGTTTGGCCGCGGTTTCGCTCTACGGGGACGCCGGCGATTTCGCGCTCACGGTGCTTGCGCTGCTCGCGCTCTACTCCCTCTTGGCGGATGCGTCGTCGCCGGCGTCCGCCGCCGCCCGGCCGACCTTCGGCGCGAACGCCCGGAGTATTGCCGCCGCCACCCTCGGCACCATCGCAGCCCTGTTTGTGCTTGCGGAGCCGCCCGTTTTTGCCCGCGCGCTGCCGGTGCTGTTGCTGCTCGGCTACTGGCTCTCTACGGAAGGCGCGCATGCACCCCGTCGCCGCTGGAGGGAACTGCTGATCGTGGGGCTGCTGGCCATCCCGGATCGATTACTGATGTCCGCGCTCACCTCGCCCCTTCTTCACCTGTTCGGTTGGGACTCGATGATCGGCCCGTCGGCGGAGCTCGCGACGGCATTCGTCGCTTACTCCGGTCTGCCGGCGACCTTGAACGGTGCGGACATCACCACTGCCCGGGCCATCGTCACGATTTTGCCCGCCTGCGATGCGTCCAGAAACATCGATTTCCTGCTGAAGATCGCATTGATGCTGATACTGACGCTCCCGGTACGGCCCTTACGCTGGCTCCCGACCGTCCTGGTCGCAATGCTCTGCGCCTTTGTCGTCAACGCCGTCCGGCTAGCCCTGCTGGTACACCTTGCACACGCCGGAGACCTAACCGGTTTCGATTACTGGCACGATGGCGACGGCTCCAAGCTCTTCAACTTGGCCGCAATCGTGATATTCGCGTTGTTCGCCTATTTTCAGATCGATACCGCATCCCCCGAGGCCGAGCCGACACGGTCCGCCGACGCCCATCCCCGCGGATCCCCCGGCGGCGATACCGGTGATGCCGCGAGCGGACGCGGCTAGAACGCCCGGCCTCACCTCTTAAGGTCGGAGGTAAAGAGTCGGGCCATTCGTTTTTGGATCGGATCCCGGCGCGAGGCCGATCAGCGCCGTCGCGGCCTGAACTGATCCACCAAACGCTGTAGCCGAATTTGCTCCCCGCCGTCCTGTTCGCCGGCATAGCGAAGCCGCAGATAAAGTCGGACGATCGCCTCCACATGCGGTGCCAAATCCGGGCGCTGCGCGACAATCCGGTTGCTGTAGTCGAGCGGGCCTTCGGCGGCGCGCCGGCCGAGCCCGAGCGCCGAGAGCCTGCGGGAGAACAGTTCGTAGGCGCGCTGTACCGGGTCCGCGGTGCGCGCCGGACGTGCGAGAAAGAGATTCCACGACAGCATCACTACGCTGCCGCCGATCGCCAAGAGCAAGATCAACCCGTACTGTCTCAGATGCGCAAGTCCGAGGTAGTCGAGCATCCGTTGCTGCTTGCGATCGGAAAACTCGATCACCCAGTTCTTCCATCCGGCCTCCAACGCGTCTATCCCCATCCGCAGCCCGCGCAGCGCGCGCCCCAGCCCGCTGTCGGCACCGACGCGAAAGCGCACGGGACGACTCGCGCCGAACGACGACAGGCGCGAGTCCGCATCCACGCGCTCCGCGGCCACCGCGGCGGTCGGATCGATGCGGACCCAGCCCCGCTCTTGTATCCAGACCTCGGTCCACGCGTGGGCATCGGACTGGCGAACCACATAGTCCCGGCTCAGCGGGTTGTATTCCCCGCCGAGATAGCCCAAGACGATACGCGAAGGAACGCCGGCGATGCGCATCAGCAACGCGAAGGTACTGGCGTAGTGCTCGCAAAAGCCGCTACGGGTTTCGAACAGGAACGAGTCGGCCATATTCTCGCCGAGCTTCGGCGGCAACAGCGTGTAGCGGAAGGGCTCGCGATTGAAGTGGCGCAGTGCCCGCTCGACCACCTCCTGCGCCGGTGGGTCGTCGACCGTCCAGCGCCCGACCAGCTCGCGCATCCTCGGTGTGACGTTGTCCGGCAGCGCCAGCGCGGCCGTCTCTTCGTCGAGACTGAGCCCTGTCGTCCGGTAGCTCGGCGCCGAGGTCATGCGATAGACACGAAAGTCGTCCACCGGCTTCTGAGACAACACTTGGAAATCGGGGGTCAGCACCGCGTCGTCGGGATAGTCTGTCGGGAGGTCGAGGGCAATCAGCCAGTGTTGATCCGTGGGCTCCATTGCGACGAGGTAGCCGAGATCGGGCCCGGTCGGCTCGATTTGCGGAGCCGCATCCGGAAAGGCATAGCGCGACGCGGGAAGCCAGCGCTTGCCGTCGGTGTGCCACAGCACCGGACCGCGCCAGTACATCGCCTCGGTCGGTATTCCCGGCTCTCGGTCGAAACGCACCCGCAGGGCATCCTCGCCGGAGACGACCAGTTCTTCGATGGAACCGGGCTCGAGCCAGTTCTTCAATCCGCTGACGGCCTGTTCCGACTCCAGCCCCAAGTCCCATAGCGGTGCGTCGAGCCGCGGGAAAAAGAAGAACAACAACAACGCCAGCGGCGCTGCCATCAGCACCGTGCGGCCGGCCAGCGTAGCGGCGACCGACACGCGTTCGCGAAGCGTGCGACGCCCGGCGCCGATTGTCATATCGAGCAGCAGGGCCAGATCGACGACCAGCAATGCCGTCAAATACGCAGCCAGCAACGCCGACTCGTTGAACAGAAACTGCACCACGAGCAGGAAGCCGAACAACAACAGCAGCACGCGGAGATCCCGCGGCGCGCGTGCCTCCAGGAGTTTGAGCGCCAGCATGGTCACCAACAGTGCCGTACCCGGGCTCTGGCCAACGACGCTGTGGTAGGAATCCAGCACGTTCGCGCCGCCGGCAATCGTCAGCAGCGCCAGCACGAATGTACCGGGGCGAAGCCGCGGCCAGCGGATCGCGGCCAGGTGCAAACAGAACAGTCCGGCGATAAACAATCCGACTTGGCCGTGAAGCGCCGAAATCAACGGCGCCAGCCCGAGACCGTAGAGGATTGTCACCCCCAACAGCTGAAACCGCTCGCTCATTTCCCGCGGCCGTCTATCCATCGATCCGGTACCTCGCCATCGCACTCAGGCAGCGGTGCTTGTGGCCGTCGCCGCGGCCGTGCTCGATCTCGACGCCGGGCAGGCGCAAGCCGAAGGTGAGGTTCTGCTCTTCGGCGTCGAGCACCTGCCTCGCCATGATGCCGAGCCGCGACTCGTCACTGCCCGAGGTATGGTCCCAGTCGATCCACACGCGTGCCGCCTGATCGCCGCCGAATTGCTTGACCACCAAGCCGCGCTCGCGCGCCAGCGCTTTCCAATCCAGCTGCCGCGGCGAATCGCCTTCGCGATAGGGTCGTAAACCGACGAAATCATCCGCACCCGTTCCCATGTCGCCGGAACCGTGATGCACGAACGCGGGCAGCGCGGGCGGCACCGGCGCTCGCGCTGCCGGCTTGGGATAGACGTCCACCGCGGCGCGCAGCGGCACCCGGGTCCATGCGCGGAAGAGCCCGAACGGATAGCGCGTCGCCAGCGTCACCGCGCCGAGCGCCAGCCGACCGCGTCGTTCGGCGACGCGGCCCACGTCGACGTCCAGATGACCCTTGGCCGCAAGCACCGGTGCGGCGGGCGGTGGCGTCGGCGTATCCTCGATACAGAGACCGTAACGGGCCTGGCCCTTGTCGTCGGTAATGACCAGCGGGAAGCGTGCCGTCTGACCCGGAAACACCGGTACGCCGTCGCGGGCCTCCAAGCGCAGGCCCAGCAGCGCGAACCAGCACTGGTGCATACTGACCAGGCTTGCCGAGATCATCAGAAAACTGAGAAACAGGGCCAGGTTGTTCTGGTAGTTGAGCGCCCCGATCAACGTCGCGAGCAACACCAGTGCATAGCCAACGCCGCTGCGGGTCGGCAAGATGTAGATTCGCCGTGCCGACGTCGCGGCACTCGCCTCCGCCGGCGGCCCGCCGGCGGAGGCGAGCCGGTCGATCAGCCGCCGCACGCGTCCACGGCGTCGGTGTGCCGGCGCTCCGGTCGTCGCCCGGGCCCCTGCGGCGGGCCTATCGACGCCGCCGCCGCCAGTCCGGCTCATGGCACCGGGACGGCGCCGAGCACGAACGCCGCGATATCGGCGTGACCGCCCGGGCTATTGTCATCGCCGCTGATCAATCGATGCGGTACCACCGCCGGCACCACCTGCTGGACGTCCTCGGGCAACACGTACCCGCGTCCCTCGAGGAAGGCCCGGGCCTTGGCGGCGCGCAACAGCGCAAGCCCGCCCCGCGGCGAGAGCCCGTGCAGGAAACGATCGCTGCGCCGGGTGAAGCTCAGCAGCGCATGACAGTAGTCGATGACCGCGGAGGCCACGTGCACCCGCTCGACCTGTTGCTGTGCGGCGATCAACTCCGCCGCTGTCGTGACCGGCCTCAGCTCCGCCAGCTTCGAGCGCGGATCGACGCCGGCGAGCAATGCCTTCTCCTCGGCGGCGGCCGGGTATCCGAGCTCGATACGCATCAGGAACCGGTCGAGCTGTGACTCCGGCAGCGGAAAGGTGCCGATTTGGTAGGTCGGATTCTGCGTGGCGATGACGAAGAACGGCGACGGCAGCGCCCGCGTATCGCCCTCGGCCGTGACTTGGCGCTCCTCCATGGCCTCGAGCAGCGCGCTTTGTGCTTTGGGCGTCGCGCGATTGATCTCGTCGGCGAGCACCACTTGAGAAAAAATCGGCCCCGGATGGAAATGAAAGCGTTCGCCGGCGCGATCATAAACGGATACACCGATGACGTCGGCGGGCAGCATGTCGCTGGTGAACTGAATGCGCGAGTACTGCAGCCCCAGCAACCGCGCGAGCAGATGGGCCAGCGTCGTCTTGCCGACCCCCGGAAGATCTTCGATCAGCAGGTGTCCGCGAGCCAGAATGCAGGCCAAGGACAAGCGGATCTCTTCGCGCTTGCCCAAAATCACTGCGTCGGCTGCATCCAGCACGTCGGTAAACGGGGTCGTCGCTGCGGCCTCACGGAGGTTTCTGAGCATCGGCATTCTCTTGGCTGGCTGGGCGGCCGTGGCGCGGGCCGGGCACGGACCATGGGGGCTCCGCGAAAAACATTGAAAGCCAATGGTTTATGGCGATCGCAAAAGTTATTATAGGGATCGTCGAACACGGAAAACGCGAACATGTTGGCAGAACAGCACTACGAGGTCATCGTCGTCGGTGGCGGCCACTCGGGCACCGAGGCCGCACTCGCCGCGGCACGCTGCGGCGCGCGCACGCTGCTGCTGACGCACAATATCGAGACCATCGGCCAGATGAGCTGCAATCCGGCCATCGGCGGCATCGGCAAGGGCCATCTCGTCAAGGAAATCGACGCCCTCGGCGGGCTGATGGCCCGCGCCGCCGACCAAGCGGGTATCCAGTTCCGTGTGCTGAACAGCCGCAAAGGTCCGGCGGTGCGGGCAACCCGGGCCCAAGCCGACCGGCTGCTCTACAAGGGCGCCGTGCGAGCCGCGGTGGAGACGCAACCGGGCTTGGATCTGTTTCAGCAGGCGGTGGACGACTTGCTGGTGGAAGGCGAGCAGGTCTGCGGTGTCCGAACGCAGATGGGGCTCGAATTTCGCGCCCGTGCCGTGGTGCTGACGGTGGGCACCTTCCTCGGCGGGCGTATCCACATCGGCCTGAGCAACTATCGGGGAGGGCGCGCCGGCGACCCGCCATCCATCGCGCTGGCGGACCGGCTGCGTGAAATGCCGTTTCGGGTCGATCGGCTGAAGACCGGCACGCCGCCGCGCATCGATGCGCGCAGCATCGACTACACGCGCCTCGAGGAGCAGCCCGGCGACGACCCGCCGCCGGTGTTCTCCTATCTCGGCTCGCGCGACGACCATCCGCGGCAGGTCAGCTGCCACATCGCCCGCACCACCGAGCACACGCACGACATCATTCGCGGCGGCCTATCGCGCTCGCCGATGTACAGCGGGGTCATCGAAGGCGTCGGCCCCCGCTACTGCCCGTCCATCGAAGACAAAATCACGCGCTTCGCGGACAAGACGTCGCATCAGATTTTCGTCGAGCCGGAGGGGCTGACCAGCGCCGAGGTCTACCCGAACGGTATCTCCACCAGCCTGCCCTTCGATGTCCAATACGCGCTGGTCCGCTCGATTCCGGGTTTCGAGCAGGCCCACTTGACCCGCCCCGGCTATGCAATCGAATACGACTTCTTCGACCCCCGCGATTTGGCGCCGTCGCTGGAAACCCGCTTCGTGCAGGGTCTTTTCTTCGCCGGGCAGATCAACGGCACCACCGGCTACGAGGAGGCGGCGGCCCAGGGACTGCTCGCCGGGCTCAACGCCGCGCGCCAAGTGCAAGCGCTCGAGCCGTGGTCGCCGCGCCGCGACGAGGCCTATTTGGGCGTGCTCGTCGATGACCTGATCACCCGCGGTACGAACGAGCCTTACCGCATGTTCACCAGCCGCGCCGAATATCGCCTGCTGCTGCGCGAAGACAACGCCGATTTGCGCCTTACCGAGACCGGCCGCCGTCTCGGTCTCGTCGACGACGGGCGGTGGCGACGCTTCGAGGAGAAGCGCGAGTCCATCGCCCGCGAGCGCGAGCGGCTGCGCGACGCCTGGGTGCGCCCCGGCACGGACGCCGCCGCGGAGCTCGAGCGCCGCACGGGTGAAGTCGTGCGTCGAGAAGCCCGTGCGCTCGACCTGCTCGCGCGCCCCGGCATCGGCTATGACGCCATCGCGGCCATTCCCGGCATCGGCGCCGGCGAGGCCGATCCCGCGGTGCGCGAGCAGGTGGAGATCCAATGCAAATATGCCGGCTATGTGGAGCGCCAGCACGATGAGATCGCACGCCAGCGCGAGCAGGAGGAACGCTCGCTGCCCGACGACTTCGATTACGACAACGTCCGCGGACTATCGGCCGAGGTGAGCGAGAAACTTCGGCGCGTGCGACCGGCTACGGTCGGTCAGGCCGCGCGCATCCCGGGCGTCACGCCGGCGGCCGTGTCGCTGCTCCTGATTCACCTGAAACGGCGCTCGGCCTGATGGGTATCGCCATGATGGGCGGCGGCATGGGGATCGCGATGGCCATGCGCGCGGTGGAGCGGGCGGGCCGCCCCGCGGGCGCCCGATGAGCGCTTCGAACGTCAACACCCGGGTCGATGCCGCGCCGCTGCGCCGGCGCCTGGATCTGGGGCTGGCGCAGATGGATACCTCCATCGCCGACGCCCTCGACGGCGACGCCCGCGATCGGCTGATCGCGTTCGTGCTTCTGCTCGAGCGCTGGAATCGCAGCTTCAACCTCACCGCCGTTCGCGATCCCGCGGACATGGTGCCGCGCCACCTGCTGGACAGCCTCAGCGTGCTGCCGTGGCTGCGCCGCGGCCCGGTGCTCGACGCGGGTACCGGTGCCGGGCTGCCCGGCATCCCCCTGGCCATCGCGCTGCCGGGATTGGACTTCACGCTGCTCGACAGCAACGGAAAAAAGACACGGTTCGTCCGCCAAGCGGTCATGGCGCTGGGACTCGGCAATGTGCAGGTGGTGCAGTCCCGGCTCGAGGCATACCGGCCGGAGCAAAAATTCGCTACCATTGTCGCCCGCGCCGTAGCAAGCCTTGCTGCACTGCGCGACGCCTGCGCCCATCTCGGCGCGACCGATGCGCGCCTGCTGGCCCTGAAGGGGCGGCTCGCCGATCAGGAGCTCGCCGGGCTGGTCGGCACAACGGCGCGGTCGCCGATCGATGCCGTCACAAGAGCGCCGGCCGGGTTCTCTTCGGGCGCGGATGCGAACCGCACGCCGGGCGACATGCCCGAGAAGATCGCGGACGGCATCAGGGTGCATCCGCTGCGCGTCCCGCTGCTGGAGGGCGAGCGCAGCCTCATCGAGCTCCCATTGCAAGCGGACGGCTATGGCTAGAATCATTGCGATCGCGAATCAAAAAGGCGGCGTGGGCAAGACCACGACGGCCGTGAATCTTGCCGCGTCGCTGACCTCGTTGAAGCAGCGCGTGCTTTTGGTCGACATGGATCCCCAGGGCAATGCGACCATGGGCGTCGGAGTCGACAAAAACGCGCTTCGGCGCACCGGCTGCGACGTACTGCTCGATCAGTGCAGCTACGTCGAATGCGTGATGCACGTCGAAGATCCGGCACCGGGGTTCGATCTGCTGCCGTCCAACGGCGACATGACCGCGGCCGAGGTCGGGCTCATGCATGCACCGCGACGCGAGCGCACGCTGGCGGGGGTATTGGATGCGGTCAGCGACGGCTACGACATGATTCTGATCGATTGCCCGCCGTCGTTGAATATGCTGACCGTCAATGCACTGGTCGCCGCCGACGGGGTACTGATTCCGATTCAATGCGAATACTATGCACTGGAAGGCCTGTCTGCGCTGCTCGATACCGTGTCCCAGATCCGCGATAGCCGAAACGGCGACCTGCGCATCGAGGGTATCCTGCGCACCATGCACGACCCGCGCAACAATTTGGCCAACCAAGTGTCGACGCAGCTCGTCACCCACTTCTCCAAACAGGTCTACCGCACCATCATTCCGCGCAACGTGCGTCTCGCCGAAGCGCCCAGCCACGGCCTCCCCGCGCTGCTCTACGATCGCAGCTCCCGGGGCGCCGTAGCCTATCTGGCGCTCGCCAGCGAAGTGGTGCGCCGACGCGAGCCCGCTCCCAACGCCGCATGAGAAACGCCCTGCGAATCTCCGAGGATGACGCCACGATGAGCTCCGCCAAAAAAAGGGGACTGGGCCGCGGTCTCGATGCGCTGCTGGGCAGCACTCGAGATGATGCGGACGCAGGCCCGTCAGCGCCGACCGGGGCCGCGCCGGGCGAGGTCGTTTCGCGCCTGCCGGTGGACCGAATCCAGCGCGGCCGCTATCAGCCGCGGCGGGAGTTCGACCCCGACAGCCTGCGCGAGCTGGCCGAATCCATCGCGGCACAAGGCGTAATCCAGCCGATCGTGGTCCGCGTCGTCGCCGACGGCTACGAAATCATCGCCGGCGAGCGGCGCTGGCGAGCGGCTCAGCAGGCGGGTCTCGACGAGATTCCGGTGGTCGTGCGCGACGTCGACGAGCAAACGGCCTTGGCCATCGCGCTGGTGGAGAACATTCAGCGCGACGACCTCAGCCCGCTCGAAGAAGCCGGCGCGCTGCACCGCCTCCTCGGGGAGTTCGGGCTGACTCACCAGCAGGTTGCCGAGGCGGTCGGCAAGTCGCGCACCACCGTGACCAACCTGCTTCGGCTGCTCGAGCTCGAAGACGAGGTCAAGAGCATGCTCGACCATGGCCGCTTGGAAATGGGCCACGCCCGTGCGCTGCTTGGACTCAAGGGCAAGCCGCAAACGGATGCGGCCCATCTGGTCGTCGCCCGCGGCCTGTCGGTGCGCGAAACGGAACGGCTGGTGCGCCGCCTGCAGGGCCTCGACGACGCGCCGTCCGCGCGTCCGAGCCCCACGCCCGATCCCGACATTCGCCGTCTGCAGGATGATTTGGCCGACCGACTCGGCGCGCGCGTGGCGATTCAGCACGGCGGCAAGGGGGCCGGCAAACTCGTCATCGCCTACAACAGTCTCGACGAGCTCGACGGCATCCTCGCGCACATCCAATGACCCGGCGCCGGCCCGAGATCGGGCTCTGCCGGCTTGCTCGATCGCCGATTCGGCCCCGATTCCGCTCCCGCAGCATCGAAAATATCGATCCACAGTATCGCCTTCGGCCAATACTGCGGCCGTGCGCCGAGCGCGATATGCACATGGCGATTCGCGCTGCACCGTTGAGCACTAAGGGTTTTTCCCGATAGGCGAAGGTTGGGATCCGTGCGTGTACGGTGCGGGGAGTCCTTTATGTGGCTATACAAAGTACTTGCGCAGGTTTGACCGGTATATCGACGGACCCTTATACTTCTCGGCCTTTGCAGGAGGGGGTCCGATTCAGACGCACGCCGATTCGGTCGGGCGGCTCGACAAGGTTCAGCTGAAGCGTCTGCTGCTATGGCAGATCGCATTCGCCCTTGGCGCCGTTCTGATCGCCTTGCCTTTTGGCAGGCCGGCCCTCGTGTCTGCCGCCATCGGCGGCGGCGTCTGTCTCCTCGCCAACTGGGTTTTTGCCCTGCGGGTCTTCAGGCGCTATCGCGCGCAGCAGCCCGGTGAGCTCGTGATGCGCATCTACGGCGCCGAAATCGTGAAGATCGTCCTGATCCTCGCGCTGTTCAGTGTCGCGTTCGCAACAATCGAAGACCTGAATCTACCGGCTTTGCTCGGTACCTATTTCGCGGTGCAGGTGCTCCCGGCACTCTTTGCATCGCGGCCGGACGCACGTTCGAAAAAGTGAGACATGATCGATGGCTTCTGAATCGCTGACCGCTCAGGAATACATCAAGCACCACCTGACCAACCTGACCCTCGGCTGGCATCCGGAAGAAGGTCTCACCTTTGCGCACGGCGCCGAGGAGGCCGCGGAAATGGGCTTCTGGGCGCTGCACGTGGACAGCCTGTTTTGGTCCGTGCTGCTCGGCGTTCTTTTCTACCGCTACTTCCGCGGCGTCGCCGAAAAGGCCACCGCCGGCGTGCCGACTCCGGCCCAAAACTTCGTCGAGTGGATCGTCGACTTCGTCAACGAAAACGTACGCGGCTCGTTCAGCGCCAAGAACGATATGGTCGCGCCGCTCGCGCTGACCATCTTCGCCTGGGTCTTTTTGATGAACCTGATGGATCTGGTCCCGGTGGACCTCATCCCCTGGGCCTTCGGTCAATTCATGTCCCTGTTCGGCGCCGACACCCACCACGTCTACATGCGGGTCGTGCCGACCACCGATCCGAACATCACGTTCGGCATGTCGTTCGTGGTCTTCTTCTTGGTCCTCTACTACAGCGTCAAGATGAAAGGCGTCGGCGGCTTCGCGGCCGAGTTGACGATGCACCCGTTCGGTAAGTTCGGCCTGCCGGCCAACCTGCTGCTCGAAGGCATCAACCTCCTTTCCAAGCCGTTGTCGCTGTCGCTGCGACTGTTCGGAAACATGTACGCCGGCGAGATGATCTTCATTCTGATCGCGCTGATGTACGGGCATAATCTCGTGCTCAGTCTCGGCGGCGGTGTGCTGCAGCTGGCGTGGGCTATTTTCCACATCCTGATCATCACGCTGCAGGCATTCATCTTCATGGTGCTGACCATCGTGTACCTGGACATGGCACACCAGACCGATCACTGATCCTTCTTCTCATTCAACTGACTCAACCCCGAGGGGAAACCAATGGAAATCGCACAAGCTCTGGTCATCGTTGCAGCCGGTCTGATGCTCGGTCTGGGCGCCATCGGCGCGGGCGTCGGCATCGGCGTGCTGGGCGGTCGCTTTCTGGAAGGTGCCGCGCGCCAGCCGGAACTGATCCCGATGCTGCGCACCCAGTTCTTCATCGTCATGGGCCTGACCGACGCGCTGCCGGTCATCGCCATCGCGATGGGCCTCTACGCCATGTTTGCCCTGTAGCCGACGCCTCCATCAACGTGAGGCACAGCGGACGACCAGAACGTTCTCGCTCGTCCTATCAAGAGGCAAACGGATGAACATCAACATTACGCTAATCAGCCAGATGATCGCGTTCGGCGTCTTCGTCGCGTTCTGCATGAGGTACGTCTGGCCGCCCATCATGAAGGCGCTGGACGAGCGCACGGCCAAGATTGCCGAGGGATTGGCGGCCGCCGAGCGCGGTCAGCACGAACAGGAAATCGGACGCCAACGTGCGCTGGAAGTGATGAAGGAGGCGAAGACCAATGCCTCCGACATCGTCGCCCAAGCGCAGAAGCGCTATAACGAAATCCTCGACGAGGCGAAGCGCGACGCGCAGGCGGAAGCCGATCGCATCAAGACCGCCGCCGAAGCCGAGATCGAGCTGGAGACGAACCGGGCACGCGAAGAGCTCCGCGCCCGTGTCGCAACGCTTGCCGTGGCAGCTGCCGAGAAGATCCTCGAAAAAGAGATCAACGCAGACGCGCACAAGGCAATCGTCGACTCCTTCTCGAAACAGATCTAAGGCAACGTCATGGCCGGAGACAGCACCACCATCGCCCGCCCCTATGCCGAAGCCGCGTTCGACGTGGCCAAGCAGCGGGGCGCGCTCGACGCTTGGTCGGAAACCCTGGCGACGCTCGCCGCAATCGTCGAGGATCCGCAAATCGCCGTTCAGGTCGGCAATCTCAACGTTCCGACCGACGCCATGCGCGATCTGCTGTTCGGCATCGTCGGCGAAGGACTGAGCGCCGAGCTGCAGAATCTCGTGCGCCTCCTCGCCGCGAACCGCCGCCTGAGCGTGCTGCCCGACATCTCCCGTCTCTTCGACCAGATGAAGACCGCAGATCAGGGCCTGCGCCACGTGCACGTACAGAGCGCCTATGCGTTCTCGGAGGCAGATCAGGCCGAGCTCGTCCGTGCGCTGAAGGCCCGCTTCGGCAGCAACGTGGAGCTAACCGTCGAGCAGCGCCCGGAGCTCCTGGGGGGCATCCGCATCCGCGCCGACGACGTGGTCATCGACGGCACGGTCCGCGCCAAGCTCGAGCAGCTGTCCAACGAATTGCAATTCTGATTCTTACCGGAACACCGCCATGCAACTGAACCCCTCCGAGATCAGCGATCTGATCAAACAGAAGATCGAGCAGTTCGACCTCAAGACAGAGGCGCGTGCGGAAGGCACCATCGTCAGCCTGACCGACGGCATCGTACGCATCTACGGCCTGTCCGACGCCCAGTACTACGAGATGTTGGAATTCCCCAACAACATCTTCGGCTTGGCGCTGAACCTCGAGCGCGACTCGGTCGGCGCCGTCGTCTTGGGCGATTACACGAGCCTGACCGAGGGCGACTGGGTGCGCTGCACGGGTCGTGTGTTGGAAGTGCCGGTCGGCGAAGCCCTGATGGGCCGCGTGGTCGACTCGCTCGGCGCTCCGCTCGACGGTAAAGGCCCGATCGACACCGCCCAGACGTCGCCGATCGAAAAAATCGCGCCCGGGGTCATCGCCCGTCAATCCGTCGACCAGCCGATGCAGACCGGCCTGAAGGCTATCGACGCCATGGTCCCGGTCGGGCGAGGCCAGCGCGAGTTGATCATCGGTGACCGCCAGACCGGTAAGACCGCCGTTGCGATCGACGCGATCATCAACCAGAAAGGCACCGGCGTTAAGTGCATCTATGTCGCCGTCGGACAGAAGAACTCTTCGGTGGCGGCGGTGCAGCGCAAGCTCGAAGAGCATGGCGCGATGGAACATACCATCATTGTCCACGCAGGCGCCTCGGACTCCGCGGCCATGCAGTTCATCGCACCCTATGCCGGCTGCGCCATGGGCGAATACTTCCGCGACAAGGGCGAAGATGCGCTGATCATCTACGACGACTTGACCAAGCAAGCCTGGGCATATCGTCAAGTCTCGCTGCTGCTGCGCCGCCCGCCGGGCCGCGAAGCCTATCCCGGCGACGTCTTCTACTTGCACTCTCGTCTGCTCGAGCGTGCGGCGCGCGTCAATGCGCATTTCGTCGAGCAGGCAACCAATGGTGCGGTCAAGGGAAAGACCGGTTCGCTGACGGCGCTGCCAATCATCGAAACGCAAGCCGGTGACGTGTCCGCGTTCGTGCCGACCAACGTCATTTCCATCACCGATGGTCAGATCTTTCTCGAGACCGACCTGTTCAACGCCGGCATCCGTCCGGCCATCAACGCCGGTCTCTCGGTTTCCCGTGTCGGCGGCGCCGCGCAAACCAAGATCATCAAGAAGCTCGGTGGCGGTATCCGTTTGGCCTTGGCCCAGTACCGTGAGCTTGCCGCTTTCTCGCAGTTCGCCTCCGACCTGGACGAGGCAACCCGCAAGCAGCTCGAGCGCGGCGAGCGCGTGACCGAGCTGATGAAGCAGGCCCAGTATCAGCCGCTGAGCACCGCGCGGATGGCCGTCTCGCTGTTCGCGGTCAACGAGGGTTATCTCGACGACGTCGAAGTCGGCAAAGTGGTCGATTTCGAGCGGGCGCTGCAAAGCTACATGGCCAGCGCGCAAAAGCCGCTGCTCGAGAAGATCGACGCCAAAGGCGACTACAACGACGAGATCCAACAGGGTCTGCACGCCGCGGTCAAAGACTTCAAGGCCAACAACACTTGGTAAAGACTGCCTTGCGCCCGTGCCGCACGCGTCTGGACACGATACGGACGCCCGCGGGCGCGGGCGCTCGGCATCTGCACCGATCGAACCCAAGGTGTTTTCGGCCCGCGGCCGAAAGCCCGACGCTTGAGCCCGGGAGCTAATTCATGGCAGGCGCCAAAGAAATCCGCTCGAAGATCGCGAGCATCAAGAGCACGCAGAAAATCACCGCTGCGATGGAGATGGTTGCAGCATCGAAAATGCGCAAAGCGCAGGATCGGATGCACGCCTCTCGCCCCTATGCGGAAAAGATGCTCCAGGTGATTCGCCATTTGGCGAAAGCGTCGCCCGAATACCGACATAGCTTTATGTCCGCCCAGCGAGAGGTCAAGCGGGTGGGCTATATCATCGTGTCTTCCGACCGGGGCCTCTGCGGCGGCCTGAACAGCAACCTGTTCCGCACGTTGCTGCACGACATCAAGCTGCAGCGTGCCGAAGGCATCGAGTCGACGTTCTGCACCATCGGCAACAAGGCGCTCGGATTCTTCAAGCGCTTCGGCGGCACCGTGGAGGCGCAAGTCGCGCACCTCGGCGATAAGCCTCACATCGAAGACTTGATCGGCACCGTCAAGGTCATGCTGAACGCCTTCGAGAAAGGCGAGATCGATGCCATCTACATCGCCTACAACGAGTTCGTCAACACCATGACCCAGCGCCCGACCCTGCGCCAGCTGGTCCCGCTGCAGGCGGAGGACAACGCACCGACCGGGCCGATTTGGGACTATATCTACGAGCCCGACGCGCGCGTGGTGCTCGATAACCTGCTCCAACGCTACATCGAATCCCTGGTCTATCAGGCCGTGGTAGAGAACGGTGCCTGCGAGCAGGCCGCGCGCATGGTTGCGATGAAGGCCGCCTCGGACAATGCCGGCGGCCTGATCGACGAGCTCCAGCTGGTCTACAACAAGGCGCGCCAAGCGGCGATCACCCAAGAGCTCTCGGAGATCGTCAGCGGCGCCGCCGCGGTATGACCCTGAGCGATACGACTCGGAATTTAACCCTTCAGTCCCGAACAGCCGTTACAGGCAACATAGAGGAAACAGTTATGAGCTCCGGTAAGGTGGTGGAAATCATCGGCGCCGTTGTGGACGTGCAATTCCCGCGCGGCGCGATGCCAAAAGTCTACGACGCCCTCACAATCGACTCCACCGGCCTGACGCTCGAGGTCGAGCAGCAGCTGGGCGACGGTATCGTGCGCACGATCGCCATGGGCTCGACCGATGGCCTGCAGCGCGGCGTCGACGTCAGCAACACCGGTGCGCCCATCAGCGTGCCTGTCGGTCCCGCGACGCTCGGGCGCATCATGGATGTGCTCGGCCGGCCCATCGATGAAAAGGGCCCCGTCGAGCCCGAGCATCACTGGTCGATTCACCGCAAGGCGCCGACCTTCGAAGAGCAGGCCGGGGCAACAGAGATCCTCGAGACCGGCATCAAGGTCATCGACCTGATCATGCCCATCTCCAAGGGCGGCAAGGTCGGCCTGTTCGGCGGCGCCGGTGTCGGCAAGACCGTTACCCTGATGGAGCTGATCCGCAACATCGGCGCCGAGCACTCCGGTTTCTCCGTGTTCGCCGGCGTCGGCGAGCGTACCCGCGAAGGCAACGACTTCTACCACGAGATGACCGAGTCCAACGTCTTGGACAAGGTCGCGCTCGTCTACGGGCAGATGAACGAGCCCCCCGGCAACCGCCTGCGTGTGGCGCTGACCGGCCTGACCATGGCGGAGTACTTCCGCGACGAAGGCCGCGACGTACTGATGTTCATCGACAACATCTACCGTTACACCCTTGCCGGCACCGAGGTCTCGGCTCTGCTCGGCCGCATGCCCTCCGCGGTGGGCTACCAGCCGACACTGGCCTCCGAGATGGGTGCACTGCAGGAGCGCATCACCTCGACGCGTACCGGCTCGATCACCTCGTTCCAGGCCGTCTATGTGCCCGCGGACGACCTCACCGACCCGTCCCCGGCAACGACCTTCGCGCATTTGGACGCCACGCTGGTCCTGTCGCGTCAGATCGCGGAGCTCGGCATCTACCCGGCCGTCGATCCACTTGATTCCACCAGCCGTATCCTCGATCCGAACATCGTCGGTCAGGATCACTACGACACCGCGCGTGCCGTACAGGGTACGCTGCAGCGATATAAAGAGCTGAAGGACATCATCGCGATCCTCGGCATGGACGAGCTGTCGGAAGAAGACAAGCTCATGGTCGCGCGGGCACGTAAGATTCAGCGCTTCTTGTCCCAGCCGTTCTTCGTTGCCGAAGTCTTCACCGGCTCGCCGGGTAAGTACGTCTCGCTGAAAGACACCATTGCCGGCTTCCAGTCGATCGTCAACGGCGAACACGACGCGCTGCCGGAGCAGGCGTTCTACATGGTCGGCTCGATCGACGAGGCCGTCGCGAAAGCCGAGAAAATGTAACGCCGCCGCGCCGGCCAAGAGGACAGCGTCATGCCAATGACAGTACATGTCGACATCGTCAGTGCCGAAGGCGCGATCCATTCCGGTCTGGCGTCGATGGTCTATGCGCCGGGCGAAATGGGCGAGCTCGGTATCGCCGCCCGGCACTCGCCGCTCATCACCCGGCTCAAGCCCGGTGACGTGCGCGTCGAGACCGAGAACGGTGAAATGCAGCACTTCTACGTCTCCGGCGGCATGCTCGAGGTGCAGCCCGACGTCGTGACCGTTTTGGCGGACACCGCGATCCGTGCCGAGAACATCGACGAGGCCAAGGCCCTCGAAGCCAAGCGCCGCGCCGAAGATGCGCTTGCGGGTCAGACCGCCGAGCTCGAATACGCGAAAGCTCAGGCCGAGCTGGCGGAGGCCATCGCCCAGCTTCGCGCGATCGAGAAGCTACGTAAGATGCGCTCCGCCTGAGCCCGGCGTCGCTGAGCCCGCGGGCCGACTCGCCTCGGCCGACCCAGCCCCCGCCAAGCGGGGGCTGTTACGTTGGGGCGCCATGCGCCCTACGCCCCAGTTGCGTTATCCTTGCTGCTGAAAGCGCTTTTTCACGCAGCGGGTCCTCTTGCCATGTCCGATACAGTCCGTCAGGGGAAGCTCGTTTCTCTGACCTACAGCATCCGGAGCGAGACCGGTGCGGTCCTTGAGCAGAGCGATCTGCCGGTCACCTATATCCACGGCGGGCGGAACGAGCTGATCGGGGGCATGGACCGGCGGCTCGAGGGTAAGTCCGCCGGCGCCGAGATCGAATTCGCGCTGTCGCCGGAATTGAGCGGCTTCGGCCCGCACGACCCTGATCTCACCTTCACCGACGCGATCGAAAACGTCCCGCCGCAGTTTCGGCACATCGGCGCCGAAGTCAGCATGCACAACGAGGCAGGTGATTCGAAGACGTTCTATGTCACCCGCATCGAGGACGGTGAACTGACCGTCGACGCCAATCACCCGCTGGCGGGCAAGCATCTGCTCGTCAACGTCCGCATCCTGGAGGTGCGCGAGCCGACGAGCGCCGAGTGCAAGCAAGACCTCGCCGGGTCGCCGGCCCCCACCCTGCATTGAACCGCGCACTCGCCGGCAGGAGGCTTAGCCAATGAAACTCGGAGTGATCATCCTCGCCGCGGGAAAGGGCACTCGCATGCGCTCGGCGTTGCCGAAGGTTCTGCATCGACTCGCAGGCCGCCCGTTGCTAAGGCACGTCCTCGACGCCGCGCATGCCCTCGGCGCCGCCAAGGTGGCCGTGGTATTCGGCCACGGCGGCGAGCAGGTTCCGAACGCGCTGGCCGATGCGGGCTGCGTCTGGATCGAGCAGGCGGAGCGGCTCGGAACCGGTCACGCGGTGCGCCAAGCCATGCCCGCGATGGCCGACATGGACCGCGTGCTGGTGCTATACGGCGACGTCCCGCTGATCGAGCCGGAAACGCTGAACCGCCTGGTCGCCGACACCGCGGACACCGACCTCGGCGTCCTGACCATGCTGCTGAACGATCCGACCGGTTATGGCCGCGTCGTGCGGGACAAGCGTGGACAGGTGCTGCGCATCGTCGAGCAAAAAGACGCCAGCGAAGCGGAGCTAGGCATCAACGAGGTCAATACGGGCTTTATCGTCGCCGACCGGGCACGCCTCGGCGACTGGGTGTCGCGCATCGGCAACGATAATGTCCAGCACGAGTACTATTTGACGGACGTAATCAAGCTCGCGACCGACGACGGCGTTCGGGTGGCAACGACGCAGCCCGAGACGATCCAAGAGGTCGCGGGCGTCAACGACAGACTGCAATTGGCGGAGCTGGAACGCTATCACCAGCGCCGTCTCGCCGATTCTTTGATGCGCGCCGGCGTAACGCTGATGGACCCCGCGCGCATCGACATCCGCGGCAGCCTGGAATGCGAGCGCGATGTTGTCCTCGATATCAATTTAGTGGTCGAGGGCCGTGTGCGCATCGGTGCCGGATCGCGCGTGGGCCCGAACTGCGTGCTGCAAGATTGCGAGCTCGGTGCCGGGGTGTGTGTCTCCGCAAACAGCATCATCGAAGGGGCCAGGGTCGGTGCCGGCGCCCGCGTCGGACCCTTCGCGCGGCTGCGGCCCGATGCGGACATCGCCGAGGACTGTCATATCGGCAACTTCGTGGAAATCAAGAAATCCCGGATAGCTGCGGGAAGCAAGGTCAATCATCTTAGCTACATCGGGGACGCCGAAATCGGCACCGGCGTCAATGTCGGTGCCGGCACGATTACTTGTAACTACGATGGTGCCGATAAGCACCGCACGGTGATCGGCGACAATGCCTTCATCGGCTCGAACAGCGCCCTGGTTGCACCGGTGACTGTCGGCGCCGGCGCGACCATCGGCGCGGGCTCGGTCGTCTCGCGCGAGGCGCCGCCGGAGAAGCTGACGCTGACGCGCTCCCCGCAGGTCACGGTCGAGCATTGGCAGCGACCCGTGAAAAGGACCAAGCAATAGGGGAATCATTATGTGCGGCATCGTCGGCGCTATCGCCTACCGTCCCGTCTCCGCCATCCTGCTCGAGGGACTGCGGCGGCTTGAATACCGTGGTTACGACTCGGCCGGCCTCGCGGTTCTCGATACCTCGGGCCCGATCAACCGCGTGCGGACTTTGGGCAAAGTCGCCAAGCTCGCCGATGCGGTGGGAGCGCAGCCCATGCCCGGCACGCTCGGCATCGCCCACACACGCTGGGCGACCCACGGAGAGCCGTCCACCGAGAATGCCCACCCCCACGTCTCCGGCGAGCGCTGCGCGCTGGTGCACAACGGCATCATCGAGAATCACGAGACCCTGCGCCGCACGCAAATCGCCGACGGCCACGTCTTCACGTCCCAGACCGACACCGAAGTCGCGGTCCACGCGATTCACGACGAGCTCGCGGCGGGCTTTTCGCTGACCGACGCGGTGCGACGCACCACCCAACGGCTCGACGGTGCTTACGCCCTCGGCGTCATCGACAGCCATGATCCGCACTGCCTGGTGGCGGCGCGTCAGGGCAGCCCGCTGGTGATCGGCGTCGGCTTCCAAGAGCACTTCATCGCCTCCGACGTGTTCGCGCTGCTGCCCGTCACGAACCGCTTCATTTTTCTCGAAGAAGGAGACATCGCCGAGCTGCGCAGGGACGGGCGCACCATCTGGGACGCCCAAGGGAACGTGGTCGAGCGCCCGGTGCGCGAATCGGCCGTGGCCGTCGATGCGGCCGAGCGCGGCACCTACCGGCACTTCATGCAAAAGGAAATCTTCGAGCAGCCGCGGGCGATCGCCGATACGCTCGAGGGCCGGCTCGGCGCCGATCATGTGCTGCCGGAGGCGTTCGGAAACGACGCGGAAGCGCTGCTGTCGTCGACCCGCGCGGTCACCATTGTTGCCTGCGGCACCAGCTATCATGCGGGCCTCGTGGCCAGGTACTGGATCGAATCCCTGGCCGGTATCCCCTGCAACGTGGAAGTCGCAAGCGAGTACCGCTATCGCAAGCGTGTGGTGCCGGAGGATGCGCTGTTCGTCACGATCTCCCAATCCGGCGAGACGGCCGATACGCTGGCGGCGCTGCGTATCGCCCGCGATAGCGGCTACGCGAAGACGCTCGCCATCTGCAACGTCCCGGAAAGCTCGCTGGTGCGGGAGTCCGACCTGGTTTTGCTTACCCGCGCCGGTCCGGAAATCGGCGTTGCCTCGACCAAAGCCTTCACGACACAGCTGGCGGCGTTGCTGCTGCTGACGCTGAATCTGGCTCACTTCCGCGGCATGAGCGCGGCCGACGAAGCCGCGGCAGTGGCGTTGTTGCGCGCACTGCCGGGCAAGATCGAGCAGGTGCTCAGCCTCGACGAGCGCATCGCCGAGCTCGCGCAACGTTTCGTCGAAAAGCCCAATACCCTGTTTCTCGGCCGCGGCGAGCAATACCCGATCGCGATGGAAGGCGCGCTGAAGCTGAAGGAGATCTCCTACATCCACGCCGAAGCCTATCCCGCAGGCGAGCTAAAGCACGGACCGCTCGCGCTGATCGACGAGGATATGCCGGTGGTCGCCGTCGCGCCCAACAACGGCCTGCTGGAGAAGTTGAAATCGAACCTGGAAGAGGTGCGCGCACGCGGCGGTGAGCTATTCGTCTTCGCCCACGAGCAGGTTCCGTTGCAGGATGAAAAAGGCGTGACCGTCGTGCGCTTGCCCCAGAGCGACGAGCTGATCGACCCGCTGGTCTTCACGATACCGATGCAGCTGCTGGCCTATCACGTTGCGGTGCTCAAGGGCACCGACGTAGATCAGCCCCGCAACCTCGCCAAGTCGGTGACCGTGGAATAGCCGGGTTTCCGGCGGGTGCGCACCGGCGGCGGCGCGTCGCCGGCCCCGCGTGTTTCCGAGTTCCGTCATCCCTGGAGCACGCGGGTTCGGCCCCGGGGTAACACGGGGCCTGAGGTGCAGCTCCATGGTGGGACTCAAGCCTCTTCGGCGCCACCCGGTCAGGCGGTCCCCGGACATCCTCGGCGCGGCACGCACCGCCGCGGACGCTCGCGCACGTCTCCCCGGGGTGCGGGCGTGTGCCGTAAGGCGTGCTTCTCAGCCGCTGATGGGGCCGCGTTCAAGTCCATCGGCCTCGTTCTCCATGGGTTTCACCGGCGGGCAAAGCCACTGGTCCATTCCGTCCCGTTCGGCGCGGATTCGGGCGCGATCGCAGATCGCCGCGCGCCAAGCTTAGAGACGATACCTGGCGCGTGGTGCCGGATCAGGCGCTCATCCCCGCCCCTCGGTGCCCGTCCGGGATTTCGTTGCGCGCCGTCAATCCGCGTTGACGTCGTCAATGTCAATCTTACTTGTCGCGCGCTAGTCTTTGTGTGAGCATTTTGCGAAGCCGCCGGAACTCTTCGGCAACCGTTGACGCCCAAGTGCCCACGTCCGATTCGAGGGCTGCCCGCCGGGGCCGACTGCAAGGAGACTTCCCCTTTGATCAAGCATAAGACCGTTTCCTTCGACAACGAGCCATTGATCCTCGTGGACGGCGACGACAACGTCACCGGCTACGAGACCAAGGTCAATGCCCACCTCGGACAGGGTCTGCTGCACCGTGCCTTCTCCATTTTCCTGATTACCGACGACGACCGCGTGCTGCTGCAGCAGCGAAGCGGCACCAAGCCGCTGTGGCCGCTGTACTGGTCGAACAGCTGCTGCAGTCATCCGCGCAAGGGCGAGAGTTACGAAGACGCCGTGCACCGCAGGCTGCGCGAAGAGCTGGCAGTCGATGCGGAGCTGGCTTACCTGTACAAGTTCCGCTATCAAGCCCGGTTCGGCGATATCGGCTCCGAGCACGAGCTCTGCTCGGTCTACGTCGGCAAAGTGCCGGCGCCCATGCGCGTGGACGTCAATCCCAGCGAGATCGCCGCCTGGGATTGGAAGCCCTGCGAAGAGGTCGATCGGCTGATCGTCGAGCAGCCCGAGCAAGTGACGCCCTGGTTTACGATGGAGTGGCGCAAACTGCGCGGCGATTTCCGGGACGAAATTTCGACGCTGCGCTCGCGCAGGATGATCTCGGCAGCCTGATCCATGTCAGTCGCTTCCGATCCTCTCTCGCGCTCGCCCAAGCTGCCGCGGCTGCTGACGCTGCCCTTGGGCGTCCTGCCGCCGAAGCTCAACAGTACGGTCCTGGCGCAAATTCTGAACCGGGTCTTCAAGCCCGAGCTGGAATCCGGCGAACTCGATTTTCTGGACGAAAAGGTCATGAAAATCGGCGTCGACGACGCCAAACTGACCTTCATGCTGACGCTGCGCGGCGGCCGGCTGGAGGCGGTGCCGAAAGACCGTCCGTCCGATCTCGGCATCGAAGGCACGGTCTATGACTTCCTGCTGCTTGCCACGCGCCGCGAGGATCCGGACACGCTTTTCTTCAACCGGCGTCTTCGCCTCGGCGGCAGCACCGAGCTCGGGCTCTACGTGAAGAACTTCCTGGACAGCGTCGAGATGGAAGACCGGCTCGGTCCGCTGCTCGGCGTGATGAACCGCTTCACCGACCTGCTCGGGCGCTTCGGCGGCTCCCGCCGGGGCTGAGAGCCCCGACGGCGTTATCGCCGCCGCACCGCCGCTGCCGATCGGCTTGTCTAAACGCCGGCTTCGCGCTGTGCGTCCATACCCGCGGCTCCGTGCCAATAGCCGTCGCACGGGCCGGTGGGCATCAGCAGCGCCAGCCTTTTGCTCGCATCCTCCGGCGCCATTTCGCCGGCGATCGCGCGGTGGAACAGCTCGACCACTTGGCCCATGCCGTTCGACTGCGGGCTGATGCGCACGATGTCTACGCCCAACTCGCGCATCCGGGGTAATTCGGACAGCAGGTCGAGCGTGCTCGCGGACTGCGTCTGGATGCCGTTCAGCGCCAGGAATCGATTGTCGTCCTGGGTCGAGAGCACCAGGCCGTCGGGGTAATCGATGCAGGCGTAGCGGCAATCGTCCTTCGGGAGATTACGGGCGCGTGCCGTGAAGCAGCGTGCCGAATAGGCCAGCGGCAGGCGCCCGTAGGCGAGCACCTCCGTCTCGACGCCGGCGGGGCGTGCCTGCTGCATCTGCGCCAAAGTCTCGTGCGTCAGTTCCACCGGCAGCACCCATCGCTTGCAGCCCTGGTTGGCGAGCAGCGCGAGCGTGCGGTCGTTGTACACGTTGACGCTGTGGCCGACCACGAAGGGGCGCCCCTGCAGCAAGCCAACGGCACCCATGTCGTTGGCCTCGACCAGGTAGCGGCCGTTGTCGCAGATCGCGCGCAGGCGCAGCAATTCCGACTCTGCCTCGAGCAGGCTCAACGTCGACAACACCACTTCCTTGCCGGCTGCCTCCAGCCGCTCGGCAATGGCGAGCCAATCCTCGTAGCGCAACTGGTTGCGCTTCGAGCAGATCGTCTCGCCCAGATAGACGATGTCCACCGGCGCGTCGGCCATCTCCGCATAGAAGCGCTCGACGTCCTCTTTCGGCCAGTAGTAGCTGATCGGCCCCAGCGAAAGGCGCGGGGTGCGGGCTGCGTTCGTGTCGCTCATCGCATGTCTCCCGTCACTGCCACGGCCGGTGATAGGCGCCGAGCGTCGTCTGCGCCCCCTCCGACACCTTGCCAAGCGCCGCCGTCCATTCCGGGCGCGGCTTGAAGTTGGCCGGATCACGGGCAAAGGCGTCGAGCGCCTGGCGCCAGACCTTCGTCACCTGACCGACGTAGACCGGACTGCGCTGGCGGCCCTCGATCTTGATCGCCTTGACGCCGGCCGCCGCCAAATCCGGCACCAGCTCCATCGCGTTCAGGCTGGTGGGCTCCTCGATCGCGTGATACGTGTTTTCGCCGACCTGGAAGGTACCCTTGCAGAGCGTGGGATAGCCGACGTTTTCGCCCTTCGGATGGCGTTGAATCAGCACGCCGCCGAGGCGGGTATCGAGACCGGTGTCGGTCTCGATCCACTCGACGTGGCTCGCCGGCGAGCAGGCACCGTAGGTATTCGGCGAGCGACCCGTCGCATAGGACGACAGGATGCAGCGGCCCTCGACCATGACGCACAGACTGCCGAACGCGAACACCTCGATCTCCACCGGGCTTTGCTCGATGACATGGCGGATCTGGCTCATGGAAAGCACTCGCGGCAGCACGGCGCGGCGGATGCCGAAATGCTGTTGGTAGTAGCGCAAAGCCTCGTAGTTGGTGGCCGAGCCCTGCACGGACAGGTGCAGATTGAGCTGCGGATGCGTCCGGCTCGCGTAGTCCAGCACGCCGAGGTCGGCGGCGATCAGCGCGTCCACGCCCAAGTCGGCGGCGCGGTCGACGGCCTGCTCCCAGCGCGTGAAACCGTCCGGACGCGGATAGGTGTTCAGCGCAATGAACACGCGCACACCATTGCGCCGGGCATAGCGCACGCCCTCGGTGAGCTTCTCGGGCGTGAAATTGAGCCCGGCGAAGTGGCGTGCGTTGGTATCGTCGCGAAAGCCGGTATAGACGGCGCTCGCGCCATTGTCGACAGCCGCCTTCAGAGAAGGCAGGTTGCCGGCGGGACAGACCAGTTCCATCGATTTCACCTGTGATGTTGTTGTTCGGGAGCCGGCGGCGGACGGTGCCTTCCGCCGCCGGCTCGAAGGCGGCTGTGCGGAGGTCGTAGCGCCGCGGCGCAGTGCCGAGAGTGCCCGTTCAGGCCGCGTCTCCGGCAGCCCGACGCAGCGGCGCCTCGGCCGCGGCCACTTGGCTGCCTTGGCGCGTGCCGCGGCGGCGCAGCTCGTTTTCGATGCCGTTGAGCACGGCCCATTTCTTTGCGCACCACTCCGGCGCCAGCAAGATCTCGCGCCCGGCGGTGCCGGTGACGCGGTGGTAAACGATTTCGGGCGGGGTGCGCTCGATCAGGTCGGCGGCCGTCGCGATATAGGCCTCCATGGTCATCGGCCGGTACTCGCCGCGCCGCCACTGATGGGCCAACAACGTCTGCCGCACCACGTGCAGCGGATGCAGCTTCAGTCCGTCGGTACCGAGGTCCAGTACCCGCTCGAGGCTTGCCTGCGCTGCGTCGCCATCCTCGCCGGGCAGGCCGACGATCAGGTGCGTGCACACGGGCAGGCGCCGCATTCTGGCGGCGCGCACCGCGCGCCGGTAATCGGCGAAGTCGTGGCCGCGATTGACCCGTACCAAGGTCCGGTCGAAGGCCGATTGCAGCCCGAGCTCGAGCCAAACCTCGTTGCCCTCGGCGCGCAGCTCCGCCAACAAGTCCAGCACCGCCTCGGGCACGCAGTCCGGGCGTGTGCCCACCGAAAGGCCGATCACATCCGGCTCGGCCAGCGCCTGCCGGTAGAGCGCTCCGAGCCGCGCGACGTCGTCGTAGGTGTTGGTGTAGGCCTGGAAGTAGGCCAAGAAGCGTGCCGCCCCGGTACGTTTGCTCAGCACGCGCCGGCCCGCGGCGATCTGCTCCGCCACAGACGGTGCACGCTGCGCGTTGGGGCTGAAGGAGACGTTGTTGCAGAAACTGCAGCCGCCGCGGCCCTTGCTGCCGTCGCGATTGGGGCAGGTAAAGCCGGCGTGGATCGCGAGCTTATGTACCCGCTCGCCGTAGCGGCGCAGCAAGTCGACGCCGAATGTATTGACTCGGTCGGATAGCGCCATGCGTCAGCGAAGCGGCCCCGGTTGCAATTGTATGAGAGAAAACAACAAACTTCGCAGGGTCTGGCCGGTTGCACAATGATGGGCGTCAACGGCGCCGATGTCGGCGCGGACTCGGCAGAGGCGGTGCCCGATGCCGGCACAGCGCCCGCTGCCATGCCCCTCGCGCTTGCGCTGCGGCAATCCGTGACCTTGATGGTTTCGGTATCCTTCCCCGGGCGCCATGTCAGACCCTCCGGAGCGCGTAGAGCCATGCATGTCAGTCTCGACACCCTCTCGCTTGCCACCACCGAGCCCATCCAAGTGCTCGACATCACCGACCGCGTGCGCGCCTGCTGCGCCGCCAGCGGTTTGCGCGACGGGCTGGTGACGGTGATCTCGCGCCACACCACCGCGCGCGTCAACTTGAACGAGCGTGAAGCCCAGCTGCAGCGCGACATGGTCACGTTCCTGAAGCGGTTGGTACCGCGCGATGGCGACTATCTGCATAACCTCGCGCCGGTGGATGATCGCGACAACGCACATTCGCACCTGCTCGGCCTGTTCATCAACGCCTCCGAGACGATTCCGGTGGTCGACGGCGAGCTCCTGCTCGGCGGCTGGCAGTCCCTATTCTTCATCGAGCTCGACGGACCGCGCGCCGAGCGCTCCGTCACGCTGCGCTTCGTCGGGGAGGCTTGAGTCATGCGTACCGAGGACATCGACGGTTTTTTCGCGAGCGCGTCGTCGCTCGATGCGGACGACTATCTGCTGCTCGACTACTCCTTCGAATGCTCGGGCGATCCCCGTACCGCGGCCGCGCACCTGTGCAGCGAGCAGTCCACGGCACAATGGGCGCGGGTCGATGTCGACGAGGACTACCGCCCGCGCTTCGCCGCCAAGGTGCTCGATCTGGAGGTCGAGACCGTGCTCTCGGAGACCAGCTATGTGCTGAGCCCGCGGGTCTCGGGACCGGTCAGCGTCTGCCGCGTGCGTATCGCCCATCCGCATGCCAACTTCGGCCCGCGGATTCCCAACCTGTTGAGCGCGGTGCTCGGCGAAGGGGCTTATTTCGCGCCGGATGTCCCGATCATCAAGCTGCTCGATATCCAGTTTCCGGCGTCCTTTCTCGACGCCTTCGACGGCCCGCAGTTCGGCATCGAGGGGCTGCGCGCGCGCTTCGGGATTCACGACCGGCCTTTCTTTCTCGGCGTCATCAAGCCCAACATCGGGCTCGCGCCGGAACCCTTCGCCGAGATCGGCTACCAAGGCTGGCTCGGCGGACTCGATATCGCCAAGGACGACGAGATGCTGGCCGATCCGCACTGGTCACCGCTGGCCGAGCGCTCGGCCTTACTCGGCGCAGCGCGCTTGAAGGCGGAGCGCGAGAGCGGCGAATCGAAAATCTATCTGGCCAATATCACCGACGAGGTGGACCGCTTGATCCCGCTGCACGATTTGGCAGTGGGTAACGGCGCGAACGCAGTCATGGTCAACGCGCTGCCGGTGGGACTGAGCGCCGTGCGCATGCTGCGCCGCCACGCGAAGGTGCCGTTATTCGCCCACTTTCCGCTCATCGCGGCCTTCAGCCGGTTGCCGCTCTACGGTGTGCATACGCGCGTAATGACCAAACTGCAGCGGCTCGCCGGCTATGACGCCATAATCATGCCGGGCTTCGGCCCGAGGATGATGACCTCGGAGGACGAAGTCTCGGAAAACATCGCCGCCTGCATCGAGCCCATGGGTGCAATCAAGCCGGCGCTGCCGGTGCCCGGGGGCAGCGATTCCGCCGCGACGTTGGAGCGGGTTCACCGAAAAGTGGGCAGCGCGGACTTCGGCTTCGTGCCGGGGCGCGGGGTATTCGGTCATCCAATGGGGCCGCGGGCCGGTGCCGCCAGCATCCGACAGGCTTGGGATGCGATCGCTGCCGGCATTCCCGTCGCCGACTACGCCTCGGGGCATCCCGAGCTCTCCGCCGCGCTCGCACGCTTCGGCTAGGAGCATCCTCGAAGCCGACCCTGACCGGTCGCGAATCGAGCGAGCCGCCGGCCGCGCCCATCGGCGCTGCCGGCGGCAGACATCGCGCCCGCGCCGCTCGGCGGGCTCGCGCTCAGGAGCGTTCGTTCAGCCAGTTGCCGATGGCCGGCGTGACTTCCTTCTGGGCTTTGCCGCTGACGTAGATGCCGATGTGCCCGCCCGGGAATGCGAGCTCGGTGTAGTCCTGGCTGCCGGTCAGGCCGTTCAGGGCCTTGGAGGCGTCCGGCGGCACCAAGTGATCCTGCATCGCATAGATATTCAGCACAGGGCAGGTGATCTGCTTCAGGTCCACCGGCCGGTCGCCGAGCATCACCGTGCCGTTCAACAGCTTGTTATCTTGGTAAAAATCCTTGATGAACTGGCGGAACGTCTCGCCGGCCTGATCCGGGCTGTCGAAGATCCACTTCTCCATGCGCAGGAAGTTCTTCACCTTATCCGGGTTGTCGAGCACGTCGACCATGTTCACGTACTTCTGCCCGGTCAGGCTGAACGGCTTCAGCGACAGGAAAGTCCAATTCAGCAGCTCGCCCGGCACATTGCCCATGGTGTCCACGGCCAAGTCGATGTCGATATTCTGCACCCAGGACGACAGCAGATTGTCCGGCGTCTTGAAATTCACCGGCGTGACCATCGTGACCAGGTTGCGGACCTTCTCCGGATGCAGCGCGCTATACATCAGACTGAAGGTGCCGCCTTGGCAAATGCCCAGGATGTTGATCTTGTCGACGCCGTGGGTCTCGCGGATGTGGTCCACGCAGCGGTCGATGTAGCCGTTGATGTAGTCGTCGAGGGTCAGCGATCGGTCGGCCTGGTCCGGGTAGCCCCAGTCGATCAGATACACGTCCTGGCCCGTCGCGAGCAGGCCCTTGATCGTGGAGCGGTCCTCCTGGATGTCCGTCATGTACGGGCGGTTGACCAACGCATAGACGACCAGCAGCGGAACCTGCTGTTGGGCGACCTCAGAGGGGCGCTGGTAGCGGTAAAGGACCAGCTTGTCTTCGCAATAGACGGCATCTTTCGGCGTGACGCCGGTGTCGATGGGGCCCGCGTTGAGCAGGTTCTCCATGCCCTCACCCAGCTTGCGGCTGTAGTCGAGCATTTCCTCGCTGAGCTTGTCCGGACGGATTTCGATAGGGAACACGTTGTTGGCCTCGTGGTGGTATCTGTATTAGATGCGGGTCCGTTGCGGCTGCGGTGTGCGAAACGGTTGCGTCGGCACGTTCCGCGCGGTCGGACCCCTGCGCTTGCCGCGGAATGCCTCAGGTCGAGGACGGCTTCGCGATTGTCTTCGCCACGGCTTTTTTGCGCGGCGCGGCCTTCTTCTTGGCGGCGTCCGCGCCAGAGGGCGTGGCGGCGGCGCTTGCGGACGGCGCATCGCCGGCCGGCACATGCGCAATGCGCCGCTTGATCATGTCGAGATCGCGGCGCAGTTGCTTGTTTTCGCGACGGGTCTCCTGCAGACGGTCCTGCAGCGTGCGCAGTTCGCTGCGGGTGGGCATGTTCATGGTGCCCAGGGTCTCGTCCACCATGACGGACATTCGTTTCTTCAGCGCCATCTGTGCGTTGACCAACTGGCCGTGGATGCGCGCGTACTCCGGCGTGCCGACTTCATCGGCGTAAACCGCTTCGCAGCAAGAGATCCAACTGTCGTAAAGGCTGCGTGCGGAGTCGATGGATTCGCCCTTCTCGGCCCGGCTCTGAACAAACTCGCGCATGCGCTCCACGGATTTCATGCCGAGCTTGTTGAAGAAGCCGGCGTATTCCTGCATCGCACGCTGATAATCGAGGTTGCGGCGGATCAGATCCTGGTACGAGGCTTGTTCCTCGCGGGTATAGCCCAGACCCGGCGCGGACAGCATACGGTTCATGCTGTCCTTGACTTGGTCATGCGGCATGTTGCGCAGGAAATCGCCCGGCACCGGCGACATCGAAGACATCATCCGCTGCCAGTTGTCGAGGGGCATTTCCCAAAACCCCATCATGCGGCGGACGCTTTCGTCCCCGTCGCCCAGGGCACCGGTGAACGCGTTCTGCATCTGCTCGAGGGTCTTGTTCAGCATCTCCCAGCCGTCGCTCGCGGTATCGGCGCCGGCCAGGGGCTTGGTGAACTGCTCCGCCATCGCGAAGAAGTTTTTGCCCTGGTCCATCATGCGCTGCATGAAGTCCTGCGCCGGGTTGCTGGCGGCCGGGGACACGGCGCGCCACCATTGCTCCATGGCGGCTTCCCATGGGCTTTGCTTCGGTGCGCTCATGCCCATGGCCTTCTGGCTCATCTCGGTCAGGCCTTCCCAATACTTCTGCTGCAATTTCAGCCAATCTTCGTTGAATAGGGTTTGTTTACTCATGTTTTATTCGCCCGGCGGGCGCTCCTCGGGTGATTTTATCCGGGAACCTAACACGGAAATTTGTGCACTGCAACAAAAGGCCGTAGACTCCGCACCAGCGCTCGTTAGGGCTGCTCGGCACGACTCCGTGCGCAGTCCGCCATTAAGCTAAGCTTGGCCACTCGTCGCGGTGTCGTTGCGAACTGCGAGACCTGCCGCGACTTGGCTCCCGCCACTCGGCCAACGCGGTCGAGGACGGCGCGCAAGCGAGCATTACCTGAAAAAACGAATCTCTACCACCTACTTTCGGAGGAGCTCCCATGAGCGAAAAAGCCGTGATCGTCGCCGCAGCCCGCACCCCGGTCGGCAGTTTTGCCGGCAGCCTGGCATCGATGCCGGCCACCGCGCTGGGCACCGCTGTCGTCAAGGCCCTGCTGGAGCGCACGGGCATTGCGCCCGAGCAGGTCGACGAGGTCATCCTCGGACAGGTGCTGACCGCCGGCGTCGGCCAGAATCCGGCGCGTCAGACCACGCTCAACGCGGGCCTGCCGCACAAGGTGCCGGCGATGACCATCAACAAGGTCTGCGGCAGCGGTCTGAAGGCCGTTCACTTGGCGATGCAGGCGGTGGCCTGCGGGGATGCCGAGATCGTCATTGCCGGCGGTCAAGAAAGCATGAGCCAGTCGTCTCACGTCGTACCCGGATCCCGCGACGGCAAGCGTATGGGTGACTGGAAAATGGTGGACTCCATGATCGTCGACGGCCTCTGGGACGCCTTCAACCAATGCCACATGGGCGTTACGGCGGAGAATATCGCAAAGAAATACGAATTCGCACGTGAGTTGCAGGACGCCTTTGCCGCGGATTCTCAGCAAAAGACCGAGGCCGCGCAGAAAGCCGGTCGCTTCGACGACGAGATCGTTCCCGTCGAGATCCCGCAGCGCAAAGGCGACCCGGTTGTCTTCTCCAAGGACGAATTTCCCCGCGCCGGCACCACTGCCGAGAAGCTCGGCAAGCTGCGTCCCGCCTTCGATAGAGAGGGTACGGTGACGGCGGGCAACGCCTCGGGCATCAACGACGGCGCCGCCGCGGTCGTGGTCATGAGCGAGTCGAAGGCGAAGGAGCTCGGTCTGAAGCCCATGGCACGCATCGCCGCATTCGCGAGCGCCGGTGTCGATCCCGCCATCATGGGCACGGGCCCGATTCCGGCGTCCACCAAGTGCCTGGAGAAGGCGGGATGGAGCGTGGGCGATTTGGATCTGATCGAGGCCAACGAGGCCTTCGCCGCTCAGGCCATGTCGGTCAACAAGGACATGGGCTGGGATACCGATAAGGTGAATGTGAACGGCGGCGCCATCTCCATCGGTCATCCGATCGGGGCATCCGGCGCCCGCGTGCTGGTGACGCTGCTGCACGAGATGCAAAAGCGCGATGCCAAGAAAGGCTTGGCGACGTTGTGCATCGGCGGTGGCCAGGGCGTCGCGCTGGCGGTCGAGCGCGATTAAGCGTCACCGGAGACGGCGGCGGTCCAGCAGCGGGCCTGCCGCGTTCGCGAGCCGGCGGGCAGCGCGATGGCCCGCCGGCGGTGTCGGTCGGCCGCAAGGTGCGTGGGTCTTCGCCCGATTGTCGCGCGCGGCGCGGGCACCGCGGGCAGGGTGCCGCGCGGATGTGAAGGCTACCGGCCCGATGCGATCGACTTGCTTCCGACGGCGCACCGTCGCGGTCCGCCGCGGCCGCCGCGTACATCGTCTTCCCGCCTCGAGCCGTTCATGGGCTTGACCCGAGCCAGGGTAACCGTACGAACGGTAGGTTAAACTTACGGTAATGTCCCGCCCGTCGGAATGCGCCTAATGTCCAGCGAACGCATCATCAAGAAGTACCCCAATCGGCGCCTATACGACACCGAGCTCAGCCGATACATCACGCTGGCCGACGTGCGCGATCTGGTGATGACGGGGGAGCCTTTCCGCGTGCTCGACACCGCGAACGACGCGGACCTGACCCGCTCTATTCTGCTGCAGATCATGCTCGAGGAGGAGACAGGCGGCGAGCCGCTGTTCACGGCGAGCATGCTGGCCCAGATCATCCGCTTCTACGGCGGCACGCTGCAGGGGCTGTTTGCGCGCTACCTGGAGCACTCGCTGGATTCCTTTGCCAGCCAACAAAAGCACCTGAGCGAAAACTGGGCAGATAATCCGTTCGAAGCCTTGAGCCGCATGACCCAGCGCAACGTCGAATTCTGGGCCGACGCGCAGAAAAATCTGCTGCGCGCGGCGGGCTTCGACGTGGAATCCCGCCCGGACGACGAGAAAAAGGACTGACCGGCGAGTCTTGCCGATCGACAGTCAAGGCGCCGACCGCGGCCGGTATCTCGGCAACCGCGCGATCGGCGTCCGTTGCCGGTCGGTTTTCGGTCGCATCCCAGCCGGCCGTCCGCGAGAGAACCCCGGGACGAGCCGGCTGCAGCAGCACGCCGCGAGCGGCCTTTCCGCGGGGAGCGCTGCTGGCCGCCCCGGTGAAGCGTCCCGGGGTCCAAGGCCTGGATGGCCTCGGGCTTCCGATGAACTCGTGCCTCGATAGCCTTAGGCTTCCCATCGTCGAGTACCGAGATACTGGCGGGCCGCCTCGGCGTCGCGCCCGATCTGCGCCTTCAACGCGTCGAAGGACTCGAACCGCTGCTCCTCGCGCAGCTTCAGCCTGAAGACAACCTCGAGATGTGCCCCGTAGAGGTCGCCTTCGAAATCGAACAAATGCACTTCCAGGCGATGATCGAGGCCTCCGACGGTGGGCCGCTTGCCGACGTTGGCCACTGCCGGCCAGGGTGCCGCGCCGATGCCGTTTACCTCCACCGCAAACACGCCGCTCACCGGACTGAAGCGCCGGTGCAGATTGATGTTCGCGGTCGGAAAGCCGATCGTGCGTCCGCGCTTGTCGCCGTGGGCGACGCGCCCGCAGATGCTGTAAGGCCGTCCGAGCAAGTGATGCGCATATTCGAGATCGCCCCGCTGCAGTGCCTCGCGCACGCGCGTGCTGCTGATGCGCTCGTCACCGTGCTTGATGGTGTGCAGATTCTCGACCTGGAAGCCCTGCTCGGCCCCGACCGCCTGCAGCAGCGCGTAGTCCCCCTCGCGGTTATGCCCGAAGCGGAAGTCGTCGCCGACCAGCAGGAAGCCGACACCGAGACCGTCGACCAGGAGCCGGTCGACAAAGGTGCGTGCGCGCATCGCCGCCAGCCGCGGGCCGAACTCCAGGATCATGACCCGTTCGATGCCGTCGCCCGTGATGGCGGCGACCTTCTCGCGCAGCCGCGTCAGCCGCGCCGGCGCGGCGTCCGGGGCAAACAGCTCCATCGGCTGCGGCTCGAAGGTGATCACGGTTGCCGGCAAGCCAAGCTCCGAGCCGCGCTGCAGCAGGCGCCGGAAAACGGCCCGATGCCCTAGATGCACGCCATCGAAGTTGCCGATGGTCGCAACGCAACCGCGGTCGTCGCCGCGTAAGTTGTGCAGGCCTCTGATCAACCGCATGGCCTTTCCATTCAATCGGGGGAGGGCGCGATTATAGAGTGCGGCGCCCTCGGCGACGACAGCCGGCGTCCCGATCCCGCGCGTCTGCTGCCCGGGCGCCGGAGCGCGCGGCCGCCGGGGCCGCCGCCAGCGGTTCCGAGCGCGCTTTCGGCCGGCTGTCGCCCGGCGTCGGCCGACGTGTCCGTCACCAACTCGGGGCGCGCTCGCTCAGATGTCGCGGGCGGATACCGGTGGCCAGCGCGGTCGCCGCGTAAAGGGCCCCGCCGACGGCGAGCAGGGCGCTCAGCCTCGCGATCCGGTCGCCGGTGTCGAGCACTGTCCAGTCCAGGGTCGGTCCGCTCAGCAGCCAAAGGGCCAGTGCCATGACGCTGCTGGCGGCCAGGCTCCCGGCAATCAGCCTGCGCCAGCCCTGCAATGGGCGGTAGATGCCCTGGCGCAGCAGTTCGCTCAGCAACAACCCGGCATTGACCAGCGCCGCCGCCACCGTTGCCAGTGCCAGCCCGGCATGCCCGAGCGGGAACATCAGGGCCAGGCTGAGCATCAGGTTGACCACCAGCGCGATCACGGCGATGCGCACCGGTGTGCGGGTATCCTGGCGGCTGTAGAAGCCGGGCGCGAGCACCTTGATGGCGACGAAACCGACCAGACCGAGCGAGTAGGCCATCAGACTGCGCTCGGCCATTAGCACGTCGTGTGCCACGAATGCGCCGGACTGAAACAGCGTCGCGATGATCGGTCCCGCCAGCACGAACAGACCCACCGCGGCCGGCAGCGCCAGCAGCATCACCCAGCGCAGTGCCCAGTCCAGCGTCTCGGAGAACTCCGCCGCCGGCCGCGATGTGTGCTGGCGCGAGAGATGCGGCAGAATGACGGTGCCGATCGCGGCACCGAGAATGCCGAGCGGAAACTCCATCAGCCGATCGGAGTAATACAGCCAGGAAATGCTGCCGGTGACCAAAAACGACGCCAGCAGCGTGTCGAGCATCAGGCTGATCTGAGACGCCGACACGCCGAAGATGGCCGGCAGCATCATGTGCCCGATGCGCCGCACGCCGGGATCCTTCGGCGCGAAGCGCGGGCGCGGCAAAAGCCCCAGGCGGGCCAGAAACGGCAACTGGAAGCCGAACTGGACGATGCCGCCGAAAAATACGCCCCAGGCGAGCGCGACGATCGGCTCCGCCATGCGCGGCGCGAGCCAGACGGCGCAACCGATGATGACCAGGTTCAGCAGCACCGGCGTGAACGCGGGCACACCGAAGCGCCGGTGCACGTTCAGCACGCTGCCTGCGAAGGCGGCCAGGCCGATGAAGAACAGGTAGGGGAACGTCAGCCGCAGCATGTCCGTTGCCAGCAGCAACTGCTCGGGATCGGCGGCGAAGCCGGGGGCGAAGATCAGCACCAGCACCGGCGCAGCCAGCACGCCGAGCACGGTGATCGCCAGCAGCAGCAGCCCCAAGGTGCCGGCGGTGTCGTCCACGAAGCGCTTCAATGCGCCGGGGTCGGAGCGCTCGCGGTAGTCGTTCAGCACCGGGACGAACGCCATCGAGAAGGCGCCCTCGGCGAACAGCCGCCGCATGAAATTCGGTGCTTTGAACGCGACGAAGAAGGCGTCGGTGCCGGCGTCGGCGCCGAAGAGCCGCGCGACGATCAGGTCACGGGCAAAGCCGAGAATACGCGACAGCAGCGTGGTGCCGCCGACCGTGGCGATAGAAGCGGCAAGGGTGGCCAACGCGTTCCTCAATGCCGGGGTACGGCAAAATCGGCGATTATAGGGCAACCTAGGTGTGTACGTCCGGGTTGCCGCCCGCCGGCAAGCGCTTGACAAGCTGAGCGGGGACGCACAAACTAGGCGGTCTTTCGCAGTACACCTGCGTCCGGAGCGCGTCCGGGTTCTTTCCGGCGCGGGCGGCGGCCGACCGGCTTCGCCACCCTTAGCCGGATCGACGCATTGCAGCCGAATCATCAGGAGACGAACGTTGGCCAACTCGCCACAAGCCCGCAAGCGTGCCCGTCAGGCCGAAACCCATCGCATGCGCAACGCCGCACAGCGCAGCACATTGCGCACGGCCATCAAGAAAGTCATCAAGGCCATCCGCACCGGCGACAAGGCCGCCGCGTCCGAGGCCTACAAGGCAGCCGTACCGGTCATCGACCGCGCTGCCGGTAAGGGCTTGGTGCACGCCAACAAGGCTGCCCGTCACAAGAGCCGGCTGAACGCGCACATCAAGTCGCTGGCCTAATCCCGAGCGGGCCCTAGCCCGGCTCGCGGGCCAGGCACAGTTCCGGCCCGCGACGTCGGATGACGCATCTCTATATCGCGGTCACGGCCCACGGCTACGGCCATCTCGCGCAAGTCGCGCCCATCGCTAACGCGCTTCGCGAACGACTGCCCGACCTGCGCATCACCCTGCAGGGGACCGTCTCCGAGTACTATGTTCGGGCGCGGCTCCTGGGTGCCTTCCGCCATGTTCCGGTGGCCGCCGATGTGGCCTTGCCCATGGACGGCCCGCTGCATGCGCGCTGGGACGAAGGTCTCGCGATCTACAGCGCCTTCGACCGCGATCACGCGCAGCAGCTGACGCGCCAGCAGGCGTTGTTGGCGGAAGACCCGCCCGACCTGCTGCTGGCCGACATCCCGTGGATTCCCCTCGAGGCCGCTCGCTGCATGGGCATTGTCTGCGCCGGTGTGTGCTCGCTGAGTTGGTACGACATCTTGGCCGAGAGTCCGGTCGGACCACGCATGCCGCCATCGCTGGTGGAGCACATGCGCAGCGCCTATGCCGGTGCCGACCTGTTCATCCGTCCCGCGCCCACGATGCCGATGAGCTGGCTGCCCAACGGCGCCGACATCGGACCGATCGCGGTACGGCGCCGCCGCGACCCCGCGGGTGTGCGCGCTCGCTATGGACTGCCCGACGACCGCCGTCTGGTGTTGATGCAGTTCGGCGGCGCCGGCCGGCTGCACCTCGGACGCTCGCAGCCATTGCCGGCGTCGGTGCACTTGCTGACGCCGGATCCCGCCGCCGCCGACGGGCGCGACGACATCACCGTCATCTCCGGCGCGGACGTCTTGGACGTGTTGGCCAGTTGTGACGCGATGATTACCAAGCCCGGATACGGCACCTTCGCAGAGGCGGCCTGCAACGGCATCCCGGTGCTCTATGTCCCCCGCGGCGACTGGCCCGAGGAGCCGCATTTGGTGGAGTGGCTCGAGCAGCGCGTGCCGACGCGCGCGGTGACGAAAGACGCCTTGGCCGAGGGCCGCATCGCCGAGCCGTTGAGCGAACTGCTCGGCGCCGGCGTCGCGGAGCCCGTTTCCCCCACCGGCACGGCGCAGGCCGTCGAGCTATTGCACGATCTGTTGCGCTGACACCCCGCCCGCCCGTCAGCGTTCGCCCACCGCCGCGCGGGGGGCCCAGCAACCGTGGAAGCCCGGCGGCAGGGCATGCGGCAGCTCGATCGCGGCCACGTCCGTGAAATCGTCGGCGCGCAGCACCAACAGCTCCGTCTTCGCGCTTGCGCTCCGATGCACGATGCTCAACACCCAGCGGGCGGCGCCATCGCTGCCGCCACCCGTGCCGACCACGATCGGCTCGCCGACAAGATCGCGGCCGAAGTCCCGCACCGCGAGCATTCCGGTTTCGGTGTCGAGCCGCTGCAGTGCCGTGAAATACGGGCAGCCTCGGGTGGCCGGTGCGCCGAGGCTCCATACGAAGCGTCGGGGCTCGCCGAGCGCGCCCGGGACCGTGGTCGGCAGCTCGGCGCCGCGCTCGCTCCAACGATGCGTCTCGCAGCGCCCGCTCCGCGGATCGATGATGAGCCGCTCCAGCCTGGGCAGGCTGTCATGGCCGGTCTCCGCGCTGCGAAAAAGGGTCTCGAGATCGTCGAAGGCCGGATAGTCCTCGAAGCGTGCAAGATCCAGCGCCAGCGTTCCGTCGGCTTGGTCGAAGCCCTGGGCGATGTGGAACACGAATCCGGGCACCGCGTCGATGAGCCGCGCCTCGCCGCCCGCGCGCGGGATCAGCAGTGCCTGCATCGGGCGGTGCGTGGCCAGTTGCAATGCGCCGACCGGGGTCCGCAGCCCGAACAAGGCACGCGGTATGTCGAAATCCGCGTGCGGCAGCAACAGGCACAACCATTTCCGGGTCACGGCCATATCGTGCACGAAGCTGAAACGGGGCAGGTCATGGGGCTCGGGTGGCGCCATGCAGCCGTCGGCGTCCACGCGGTAGATCAGCAAACGGTTCTTGGCGCCGAACACGAGCCCGAAGTTGATCAGCTCGCCGGTCTCCGCGTCGATGCGCGGATGGGCCGAAAACGGCAACGTCGGCGACAGCCATCGCCCCGGGGCGCTGAACGGGTTGCGAAGCCGGCCCTGAAAATCCTCCGGACCCATGGTCGTGAGGGTGCGGGGATCAAGCCGGTGCGGCAGCCCGCCTTCCCATAGCGCCAGCAGCCGCCCGCCATGCCAGACGACGTTGGTGTTGGCCGCGTTCTTGAAGCGCATCCGAAGCAGATTGGCCGGCATGCCGCCCGGCAGATTGGTGCCGAAACTGCGGTACAGCATCCGCCCCGCGCGCTGCTCGGCGACGAATTCCGCCGTGCGCACGAAGCGGTTCGTATAGCGCACGCCGTCGCGACCGATCGCGATACGCGCGATATGTCCATCGCCATCGAACGGATGGCGGTAGCGCACGCCGCCGACACTGAACAGTCCAGGCCCGTTGCGGAACAGCACGCCTTCGAGGCCTGCCGGCAGGCTGCCGCGCACCTACAGGGGCGTGTCGGTGAGCTCGGTGTCGACGTTCCGCAGCACCTCGGCGAAGGTGTCGAGCATCTCGGTACTGCTGATGTCCATGAACGGAGCTCTTTGAAGGAGGGAGGGTTGCCCGACATTGATCACGGGCCGATACGGATAGTTCCCCGGGCGGGGTGCTCGCCGTCGCTGTGCGAGGGCTTGCGGCTCGGCTTGCCGGCCGCACCGGGCATGCCCGGTGCGACACGGCGGGTCGCTACTTCTTCAACAAGGCATCCAGCGCCTCGAACGGGCGATGCGTGGTCGCGGACTGCGTTTTCTTGCCACCGCTGTCGACACGGCCCTCGGCGACCGCGGCCAGATGCTCTTCGTAGCGCTGATGCTCGTTATCGTGGCAATACAGACACAACAGCTCCCAGTTGCTGCCGTCGGGCGGGTTGTTGTCGTGGTCCATGTCCTTATGGTGGACGGTCAGCTCGCGCAGATTGGTCTGCGTGAAATCGCGACCGCATCGCCCGCACACCCAGGGATAGAGCTTCAGGGCCTGCTCGCGGTATCCGGCGGCGCGCTGATCGCTGGCGCGGCGGGCTTCGGCCACGACGCGGTCGAGCTTGTCCGCATTGATGGGCTGCCCTGTTTTGGCGTGGCGCGGTGTCTCTTTCGACATGGTCTTGCCCTCCTCGACGGACAAAGTGCGACAGGGGTTGACGGGAATTCGAGACGCCTGTTTACGGCTTGCCAGCAGTATAGGCGCATTTCGGCGCCGGTCGATGCCGCGGCTACCGATACAATGGACTTTTCTCCCGGCTTCCGACGACTGCGCGCCTCGTTGTCCGTTCGCCAACGCATCGCGATCCTATGGATCTTCTCAACGCCCTGTTTCAATCCGCGCCTTGGCCCACGCTGCGCGCAGGTCTCCACGTCGCCTTCATGCTGGCGGCGCTCTACCTGCTCAAACAGGTGTTCTCCCTGCGTGCAGCGACGGCACTGCGCCATCTGGCCAAGCCGAGGTCCGGCTTCGGCGTCGCCTTCGCGGGTTTGGTACTGCTGTTCGCGGCGATGCTGGCGTACCAGGCCACCTGGCAGCTTTCGGGCACGTCGCGCCCGGACTTCGTCGCCTTCATGCAGCTGCACGACCGGCGCCAATTCAACCCGGCGCACTGGATCGAGCGCGGGCGCCTGTTCGACCACACCGGCGAGCTGCTCGCCGAGAGCCGCGACTTCGCGCGCGGCGGCGAGACCGCGGTGCGCCGCCACTACCCCTACGGCCCCGTCTTCGCCCATGCGGTCGGCTACGCCCATCCGCGCTACGGCACGGCGGGCATGGAGGCGGCCGCCAACGTCAGTCTCAACGGCGGGCGCCCCGACAGCCTTGCGGAGTGGGGTGAGCTGGGCCGCCGCCTGATTACGCGCGACAAGCGCCCGCGCGGCCGGGATCTGACGCTGACCCTCGATGCTGCCCTGCAACAGGCCGCCTATCGCGCCCTGGGCGAGCGCGCCGGCGCGGTGGTGATGCTGAGGCCCGACGACGGCGCCATCCGCGTCCTCGCGAGCACGCCGGCCTTCGATCCCAACCGTCTGCAGGCCGAGCTATTCAGCGGCCGGGATCCCCGCTCGCGGCTGCTCAACCGGGCCACGCACGGCCTCTACCCGCCGGGATCCGTATTCAAGGTGGTGCTCGCCGCGCAGGCCCTCGACGCCGGCTTCTCGTCCCGGCTCGACTGCCCCGCCGACGGCTACACCACCTCGCCGCGCTACCGCAAGATCCGCGATCACGAGTATTACAGCGCGCGCGGCGCCGGCCGCGACTGGCAGGGGCACGGGCGCATCGGTCTCGACCGCGCGCTGATCAAATCCTCGAACGTCTTCTTTGCCAAGCTCGGCGTCGGTTACGGACACGATGCCTTCGGCCGCACCGCCGATCGTTTCCTATTCAACCGCACCATCGCGCTCACCGCCTCGCTGTCGAAGGCGCAAGTCATGCGCACCGGGCGCATCCCCCGTATTGCCGCCTCCGACCGCTACGGCCTGGCGCAGGCGGCCATCGGCCAGGGCGCGGTTCTGGCCACACCGGCACAGATGGCGTTGATCGCGGCGGCGGTGGCGAACGGCGGCGTCGCGCCGCAGCCTCGATTGCTGGTCGCGGAGCCTCCCCGGCCCCTGGCGCGGCTGATGAATGCCGATACGGCGTCACGGCTCGCCTCCATGATGCGCCGTGTGGTCAGCGAAGGTACCGGGCGTGTCATCGAGACCCCGGGCCTCGCCATCGCCGGCAAGACCGGGACCGCCGAGAACCCGCGCGGCGACGCCCATAGCTGGTTCATCGGCTTCGCGCCCGCCGGACGACCGACGCTTGCGGTGGCGGTCCTGGTGGAGCATGCCGGCTACGGCTCCGCCGCCGCGGCACCGATCGCACGCGATCTGCTGCTGCTGGCCCGCGAGCGGGGCCTGTTGTGATCCGGCGTTCGCGCGCGTGAGCCGTTCCGCCGCCTCCGAGGGTTTTGCCGGGCACTGGCAGCAGCGTGCGCCCGAGCGCCGCCTGCTTTTTTGGGCGCTGGTGACTATCACGTTGGGCTACACGATGCTGCTCGGCGCAGGCCCGAAGGACGGTTATCTCATCCGTTCGATCGATCTGCTGCCCCTGATCGGCCTCGCGGCGGGTTATGGTGCCGCGCACCTTTTGTTGGTCGCGTCGGGTTTTCGCGGCGATCAGGTGCTCTTGCCGGCGACCGCCTTTCTCTGCGGCGCCGGTGTGCTGGCCCAATACCGGATGGGGGTCTTCATCGGCGAGCCGCTGTCGATGACCGGCTACGCCGTGATGCCCGCGGGTGCTTTGCTGATGGCCGCCGGCGCGGCCATGGCAAAGAACGGCCGATACCGCCTGCTCGCGCGCTGGCCCTGGGGCTGGGCGCTGTTGTCTGTCGCGCTGATCGGGGTGCTGCTCGTGACCGGGCAGCGGTTTCGCGGCGGCGTCTACGCGGTCGGCTTCGTCACGCCGACCGAGTTGTTGAAGCTGACCGTCGTCCTGTTCGCCGCGGCTTACATAGACCTCAACGCCAAGGCGCTCGCCAACTGGCGCGGGCCGATTCCGTTTCCGCGGCTGCGTCCGCTCTGGCCGCTGATCGGCTTCTTCGTCCTGCTGCTCGGACTGCTGCTGCTTCAGCGCGACTTGGGCATGGTGGTCATCCTCGCCATGGCGCTGTTGTCCATGCTCGCGGCGGGCACTCGCCGCGCGGGCTATCTGGTCTACGGCGGATTCGCCGCCGCGGGCGCGGCTTATCTCGGCTACCGCTTTTTCGATCACGTGCAGAGCCGTGTCGAGACTTGGCTCGAACCGTTTCGCGACCCGACCGGCAGCAGCTGGCAAATCCTTCAGGGCTTCACGGGCATGTACTCCGGCGGGCTCTGGGGCGAGGGCTTCAGCCAGGCCCGCCCGCGCTATACCCCCATCGCGGAATCCGATTTCATCTACGCCGTCATCGCCGAGGAGCTCGGATTCGCCGGCGGTGTGCTCCTGGCGGCCTTCTTTTTGCTGCTGCTTGCCAGGCTATTGCTCATCGCCGCCCGCGCGCGCTCGGCCTTCGGCATGCTTGCCGCCAGCGGCGTCGCCGCGGTCTTCGCGACCCAAATATTCCTGAATCTCGGCGGGGTGACCAAGTTCGTGCCGCTGACCGGCCTGACGCTGCCCTTCGTCAGCCATGGCGGCAGCAGTCTGCTGACCGCCTTTGCGAGCCTCGGTCTCGCGCTTGCAATCTCCGACGGCGAGCCGGCGCGCAAAAAAAAGAAACGATCCGCATCCAAGCGCGGCACCGCCGCCACCGCCACCGCTCGGGGCGCCGCGCGCCGTTGACGCCTTGCCGGGCGCGATGGCTTGGACTAACGGCTTGGCTTAACGGTTTGCCTTAGCGGTTTGGCCTAATGGGCTATGCGGGTCTGCGCGGGCCATTGCCTATGGGAAAAACGCAACCGCATCGCCGCGACTGCGCTCGCGAATGTCGCCTCAATCCTCCGCCAGCGTCTCGCGCAGCGCCTTCAGCAGCGCCGCGTTCTCGTCCGGCGTGCCGACGGTCAGGCGCAGGCAGTCGGCGAGCAGCGGGTGGGCGCCGTCGAGGCTCTTGATCAGCACACCGCGGCGGTGCAGGCCGTCGAAGACGGAACGGGCGCGGCCGGGGGCGGTGCGGGCCAGGATGAAGTTGGCGTCGCTCGGAAAGGGCTTGAAGATGCCGGTTTCGGCATGGATGGCGCCGAGATCGTTCATCAGCTGCGCGCGCGACGTGCGGATGGCTGCGGTCTGGGCGTCGAAGACGTGGCGGTGGCGAAGGGCGAAGGTGGCACTGGCCTGGGTCAGCACGTTGATGTTGTAGGGCAGCCGGGTCTTGTCGATTTGCTCGATCCACTCGGGCGGGCCGGCCATATAGCCGAGACGCAGACCCGCCAGACCCATCTTGGAGACGGTGCGCATGACCAGCAGGTTGGGCCAGTCGCCGAGCCGCGACAGGAAACTGTGGTCGGTGAAGGGCGCGTAGGCCTCGTCGACGATGACCAGCCCCGGCGCCGCGTCGATGATGCGTGCGATGGCGTCGGCATCGAACAAATTGCCGGTGGGGTTGTTCGGGTAGGCGATGAAGATCAGCACCGGCTGCTCGCGCTCGATGGCCGCGAGCGTGGCGTCGAGGTCCAGCGCGAAGTCGTCCGCGCGCAGCGGCACGCCGACGTAATCCAGCCCCGCGAACAGCGAGATCATCCGGTACATGACGAAGCCGGGATCGAGCGAGAGCACCTTGCGCCCGGGCGCCGTCACCGTCAGCGCCAGCATCTGGATCAGTTCGTCGGAGCCGTTGCCGAGCAATAGCCCCATATCCGGCGGGATGCCCATGGCCTCGCGCAGGGCGTGTTGCAGCGCACGGCCCTGCGGGTCCGGATAGCGGTTCAGCGCGGTCTCGCGCAGCGCTTCGAGCCAGTCGTCGCGCAGGGCCTCTGGCCAGACGTAGGGATTTTCCATGGCGTCGAGCTTGATCAGCCCCGCCGCGCTCGGCACGTGATAGGCGCTAAGCGCGCGGATCTCGGGCCGGACGAGGTCGTGGATGCGATTGGACATGGTTACTGCCGGTGCGGCTTCTTGGATCGGTTGCGGTCAATCGCCGCCTTCGCCCCGGTATTCCGCCGAGCGGGCGTGGGCGGTAAGCCCTTCGCCGCGGGCGAGCACGGAGGCGGTCTCGGCCAGCTTCGCCGAGCCCGCGGCGGAAGCCATGATGAGGCTCGAGCGCTTCTGGAAGTCGTAGACGCCGAGCGGCGACGAGAACCGGGCCGTGCGCGACGTCGGCAGCACGTGGTTGGGCCCGGCGCAGTAATCGCCCAGGGCCTCGGCCGTATAGCGGCCCATGAAGATAGCGCCGGCGTGGCGGATCTTCGCGGCCAGCGGCTCGGGCTCCGCCACCGACAACTCCAGGTGCTCCGGCGCGATGCGGTTGGCGACATCGGCGGCGTCGTCCTCGTCGCGGGCCAGGATCAGCGCACCGCGCTCCTTCAGTGCCGTCGCGATGATCGGGCCGCGTTCCATGGTCGGCAGCAGCTTGTCGATGCTGGCCGCGACCCGGTCCAGGTAATCCGCATCCCAGGCCACCAGGATCGACTGGGCGTCCTCGTCGTGCTCGGCCTGGGAGAATAGGTCCATCGCGATCCAGTCCGGGTCGGTCTCGCCGTCGCAAACCACCAGGATCTCCGACGGGCCCGCGACCATGTCGATACCGACCTGGCCGAACACCGCACGCTTGGCCGTGGCCACGTAGATATTGCCCGGGCCGACGATTTTGTCGCAGGCCGGGACCGACTCGGTGCCGTAGGCCAGCGCCGCGACCGCCTGGGCACCGCCGACGGCGAAGGCGCGGTCGACGCCGGAGATGGCGGCCGCGGCCAGCACCAGCTCGTTCAACGCGCCGCCGGGCGTGGGCACGACCATGATGAGCTCGCCGACGCCGGCGACCTTGGCCGGGATGGCGTTCATCAGCACCGACGACGGATAGGCGGCCTTGCCGCCGGGCACGTAGAGCCCGACCCGATCGAGCGGCGTGACCTTCTGCCCGAGCAGCGTGCCGTCCGCCTCGCGGTACTCCCAGCTCTGCATGCGCTGGTGCTCGGCGTAGGTGCGGATGCGCGCGGCGGCGGTCTCCAGTGCCTCGCGCTGGGCGGCGGGGATTGCCTCCAGCGCATGCGCCAGCCGGGCCGCCGGGATCTCCAGCGCCGAGGCGCCCTGCGGCTGCCAACCGTCGAAGCGCGCCGTGAGCTCGATCAGCGCGGCGTCGCCGTCGGCGCGCACGGCATCGATGATGTCGTCGACGCTCCGTTGCACCTGCTTGTTCGACACCGACTCCCAGGCCAGCAGGGCCTCGAGCCGCGCATCGAAGTCGGCGTCGGTGGTTGCAAGTCTGCTGATGTCGGCCATGTTGTGGCTCCGATGCTTTTCGGTGTTCCGGGAGTGTCGCCGTGGCGCGTGACGCGGCGGGCGTGCGGATCGATTGATCGATCGGTTCCTGATCGATTCGGTTTCGATTCGGTTTCGATTCGGCGTCAGGCCGCGGCCTGCCCCTCCACCGCCCCGCGCAGTGCGCCGAGCAGTGCCGTCACGCGGGCGTGCTTCATTTTCCACGATGCCTTGTTCACGATCAGCCGCGAGCTGATGTCGCAGATGTGCTCCAGCGGCACCAGACCGTTGGCCTTGAGGGTATTGCCGCTCTCGACCAAGTCCACGATCAGGTCCGCCAGGCCGACCAACGGGGCAAGCTCCATCGAGCCGTAGAGCTTGATAATCTCCACCTGCTGGCCTTTCGCGGCAAAGTGGCGCTCGGCGCATTTCACGTACTTGGTCGCGATGCGCAGACGCCGGCGCCCGGGACGGCCGGCGAACGGGGCCTCGGGCTTGCCGGCGACCATCAGCCGGCAGCGGGCGATGCGCAGATCCAGCGGCTCGTAGAGTCCCTCGCCGCCGTGCTCGAGCAGGACGTCCTTACCGGCCACGCCCAAATCCGCGGCGCCGTACTGCACATAGGTCGGCACGTCGCTGGCGCGGATGATGACGAGCTTCACGCTCGGATCATCGGTGTCCAGAATCAGCTTGCGGCTGCGCTCGGGATCATCCAGCGCGCGGATGCCGGCCGCCTCCAGCAGCGGCATGGTTTGCTCGAAGATGCGTCCCTTCGACAGCGCGATGGTCAGCGGTTGCTCGTTTGCCATGGGTCCTCGCCGGTCAGCTGTGCTGTATCACCCGTGCACCCGGCGCACGACGCCGCCGAGTGCGTTGAACTTCTCTTCGATGTGATCGTAGCCGCGGTCGATATGGTAGATGCGGTCGATCAATGTCTCGCCGTCTGCCACCAGGCCGGCCAGCACCAAGCTCGCCGAGGCGCGCAGATCGGTGGCCATCACCGGCGCCGCGGTCAGTCTCTCGACGCCGCGGCAGATCGCGACATTGCCCTCGATGCGAATATCGGCACCCATCCGCTGCATCTCCAGCGCATGCATGAAGCGATTCTCGAACACCGTCTCGGTCACTGTCGCCACGCCGTCGGCGATGCTGTTCAGCGCGCAGAACTGGGCCTGCATGTCGGTGGGAAAGGCCGGATGCGGTGCGGTGTGGATGTCCACCGCCCGCGGGCGCTTGCGCTGCATGTCGGCCTCGATCCAGTCCTCGCCGACATTGATCGCGGCGCCGCTCTCGCGCAATTTTGCGAGCACGGCGTCCAGCAGGTTGGCGCGGGTGTTGCGCACCCGCACATGGCCGCCGGTCATCGCGGCGGCAACCAGGTAGGTGCCGGTCTCGATGCGGTCGGGCAGCACGCTGTACTCGCAGCCGTGCAGCCGCTCGACGCCGTCGATGACGATGGTATCGGTGCCTGCGCCGCTGATACGCGCGCCCATTTTGTTCAGAAACTCGGCCAGGTCGACGACTTCCGGCTCGCGCGCGGCGTTCTCGAGCACGGTACGGCCCTCGGCCAGCGCCGCGGCCATCATGAGGTTCTCCGTGCCGGTGACGGTAACGATGTCCATGACGTAGCGCGCGCCCTTGAGCCGATCCGCGCGCGCCAGGATATAGCCGTTCTCGACGCTGATCTCGCCGCCCATCGCCCGCAGGCCTTCGATGTGAAGGTTCACGGGGCGTGCGCCGATGGCGCAGCCGCCGGGCAGGGAGACCGCTGCTTCGCCGAAGCGCGCCAGCAGCGGACCCAGAACGAGGATCGACGCCCGCATGGTCTTGACCAGGTCGTAGGGCGCCTCGTGGCTGGTGACCTGTCCCGAGTCCACGTGGACTTGCATGCGCTCGTCGACGGTGAGCAGGACGCCCATGCGTCCGAGCAGCTCCATCGTCGTGGTGATGTCGCGCAGATGCGGGATGTTCGACAGCAGGCATTCGCCGTCGGCCAGCAGCGTGGCCGCGAGGATCGGCAGGGCCGCGTTCTTCGCCCCCGACGCGCGCACTTCGCCTTCGAGCCGGTTGCCGCCGGTGATCAGCAGTTTGTCCATCTCGTTCCGTTTTTTCGTCGTCGGCCTTGAGGGAGTCTGAGTCCGGGTCCGTGCAAGGCCGAAATCAGCGGGCGGCAGAGCGTATCGCCCGGCCTTAGCTCGTTATACGCAAGCCCCGATGCAAGGGGGAAGAGCCCCGAGCGCATTTGCCGTCGGGGCTCGGCGCCGCGGCGGGTTCGGCCCGGGCCCGGCGCCGTCATCACGCGCGTCGGGCGGAGCTCGCGGCCCCGGCCGCTCGCGTGGTCCGCTCCGTGGTGCCGGGCAGTTCGATGTCGAGCAGATCGTCGACGTTGGACAGCGTGGCGATGCGGATCAATGCGTCTGACCAACCGCGCAGGCGCAGATGGCCGCCGCCGGCTCGAACCTGATCATGCCATTCCAGCAGCAAGGCGACCGCGGCGCTGCTGCCCTGGCTGATCCCGCCGAGATCGAGCGTCACGTCGGCGCCCCCCGCGGCCAGGCGCGAGCCTTCGCGGGCCAGCAGGCCCACGCCCGCGAGGTCGAGATCGCCTTCGAGCCGCCAGTGGCCGGGCTCGAGCTCGACGAGGGCGACCTTGGACGGCGCCGCTTCAGGCCCCCGCGGCATTCTTCGATTCCAGTTCGCGGATCAATCCGTCGATGCCGTTGCGGCCGATGCTGGTCCTGAACTGACCGCGATAGTTCGAGATCAGGCTGACGTTGTCGATGACGACGTCATACACCTTCCAGTCGCCGGAGAGCTTATGCATCCGGTAGTCGATCGGGATGGCCGGCGCGCCCGGTGCCCGCACCTCGGTGGGCACCACGATGGTGTCCGCGCGGGTGCCGGGCTTCGACGATTGGTAGACGATCTCCTCGCCGCTGTACTTCATCAGCGCTTTCGCATAGGTGCGCACCAGCATTTCGCGGAAGGCGGAGACCAACTGGCCCTGCTGCGCCGACGAGGCGCTGTTCCAATCCTTGCCCACCGCCGATCGGGTGATCATCTGGAAGTCGAAGTGCGGCGCCAGCTTGTTGCCGACCAGTTCGTAGATCAGCTGCGGGTTGGCGTCGATCTCCCCGCGGCGTGCCTCGAGCGTGCGCAGCATGCCCTCGGCGGTGCGCTCGACCAGGGCGGTTGCCGAGTCGTCGGCCGCGGCGCCACCGAACGGCGCGCCGAGCAGCAACAGGGCACCGACCAGGACGGCGTTGAAAATACGCGAAGCCTTCTTCATTGCGAGACCTCCTCTGCCTTGCTGAACAGGAACTGCCCGATCATCTGTTCGAGCACCAGCGCGGATTGCGTGTGCTCGATCTGCTCGCCATCGCGCAGATAATCCGGGCTGCCGCCCGGGTCGAGACCGACATACTGCTCGCCCAGCAGACCGGCGGTGAAAATATTGGCGAAGGTGTCGGACGGGATCCGATCGTAGCCTTCGTCGATGCGCATGGTCACGACCGCCTGATAGGTGTCTTGGTCGTATTGGATCGACTCGACGCGACCCACGCGCACGCCCGCCATACTGACCGGTGCGCGCGTTTTCAGGCTGCCGATGTTGTCGAAGCGTGCGGTCAAGCTGTAGCCGTCGCCGGCGGCGGACGCGCTCAGGTTGCTGACCTGCATGGCGAGGAAGAACAGCGCCACGAAGCCCGCCGCCATGAATGTGCCGACAAGGATCTCCAAAATGCGCGTCTTCGCCATCGGTCAATCTCCGAACATCAATGCCGTCAGAACGAAATCCATGCCCAGCACCGCCAGCGCGGAGTGAACAACCGTGCGCGTCGTCGCTTGGCTGACGCCGGACGACGTCGGCGTGGCATCGAAGCCCTCGTAGAGCGCGATCCAGGTCACGACGACGCCGAACACCACGCTTTTGACCACGCCGTTGACGATATCTTCCTCGAAGTCGATCTTGGCTTCCATCTGGCTCCAGAACGCGCCGTCGTCGACGCCGAGCAGGCCGACGCCGACGAAGTACCCTCCGAGCACGCCGACGGCGCTGAACATCGCCGCCAGCAGCGGCATCGAGATGAAGCCGCCGAGGAAGCGCGGCGCGAGAATGCGCCGGATCGGGTCCACCGCCATCATTTCGAGCGCGGACAGCTGCTCGGTAGCCTTCATCAGCCCGATTTCCGCCGTCAGCGCCGATCCGGCGCGCCCGGCGAACAACAGCGCGGTGACCACCGGGCCGAGCTCGCGTACCAGCGACGCGGCCACCATCACACCGAGACTCTCGGCCGCGCCGAATTGGGCCAGCACGTAGTAGCCCTGCAGACCGAGCACCATCCCGACGAATAAGCCCGACACGACGATGATCAGCACCGACAGGACGCCGATGCCGTAGATCTGCGCGATCAGCAGCCGCGGGCGCAGCAGCACGGACGGCAGTCCGCCGAGGATGCCGAACAGCAGCAGGTGCGCCCGGCCGAGCCGCGCGAGCGAGTCGAGACCGAGCCGCCCGAGGCGGGCGAGGGCATTCATCATCGCCGAGTGGCTCTGCGCGCGCGAGTGAGCATGTCTTCGGCCAGCGGCGCGCACGGGTAGTGGAAGTGGACGGGCCCGTCGGGCTCGCCGTCCATGAACTGGCGCACCCAGGACGAGCGTTCCGACGCGATGTCCCGCGGCGTGCCGTGGCATACCACCTGTCCGTTGGCGATCAAGTAGATGTAATCGGCGATGCCGGCGGTCTCGCGCACGTCATGGGAGACAACGATGCTGGTCAGGCGGCTGGCATCGTTCAATTGGCGGATCAGCGAGACCAGCACACCCATGGAGATCGGATCCTGGCCCGTGAAGGGCTCGTCGTACATGATCATCATCGGGTCCAGCGCCACCGCGCGCGCCAGCGCTACTCGGCGAGACATACCCCCCGAGAGCTCGCTCGGCATCAATGCCGCCGCACCGCGCAGCCCGACGGCTTCGAGCTTCATCAGCACCAGCTTGCGCAGCAAGCTTTCGGGCAACCGCGCGTGCTCGCGCAGCGGGAAGGCGACATTCTCGAAGACGCTCAGCTCGGTCAGCAGCGCGCCGCTCTGAAACAACATGCCCATTCGGGTGCGCAGCCGGTACAGCGCGCGGGTGCCGAGCGCGTGCACATCCTCGCCGTCGACCTCGATGGTGCCCGCATCGGGCCGCAGCTGGCCGCTGATCAGCTTCAGCAGCGTCGTCTTGCCGGTTCCGGACGGGCCCATAATCGCGGTGACTCGCCCGCGCGGGATGTCGACGTCGATGCCGTCGAAGACCACATGCGCGGCACGGGAGAAGCGCAGTCCGCGGATTCTGACCAGCGGCGCGATGCCCGGATTGGCTCCGCCGGGATCGGGTCTACCGGATTTAGCTCCAATGGCGGACGGCATTTGCGCCGCCTTGTCCGGCGCAGTCGCGGGCATGGACGGCGAGGATCCGTTTCCCATGCGTCGGGCTCCTGCTTGGCGGAATCAAAACCCGGCATTGTCGGGGGGCGACGCGCGAGCGTCAAGCAAGGCCCTCAGGTGCGAAGGACATTCATAAGCGGCCCAAGCCCATCAGCGCGAGCAAGCTGTGCCAATCGGTCAGCTGCCGGGCGGTCGGCAGTGTCAGCAGCACCAGGCCGGGTGCTGCTCCGGCCTGCGCTATTTGCTGTTCCAGCCAGGCACGCGCGCCGCGCAGATCGGCATTCAGCGACGGTGGGCAAAAGATGGCGGAGCCGGCAGCGCGCGCGGCCGGCGTGGCAGACGCAGGGACAAGCAGCTGCGCGGTGGCGCCCGGCACGGGCTCGGCTGCCTCGGCCGTATCGACCGGGGCGACGAACGCTGCCAGCGTCGCTCCCAGCGCCTCGACGGCGCGCGGGCCGGCGTCCGCGTCCGCGTCGAGCGGCAATTGCAAGTAAAAGCGAAAGCCCGCGTGCACATCGGCGCGCCAGTCGGCGAGCGTCTGCTGCGATAGGGTGGACCAAGCCGCCGCGGGTGCGAAGGCTGCATGAAATTCATTGGCGAAGTAGGTCAGCCGCCAGTCGGGCGGAAGGTCTTCGGGATAAAACTGTCCGGCATCGGCCAGATCCAGCCAGCACGCCGGTGCGACGTCGGTTTGCTCCGGCATATGAAACGCTCTCGATGGCTCGCCGCGAATGACCGGTTATCATAGCCGAATCCGGGCATCGATCCCGGCGACACCGCAAAGACATCTTCGGACGCCAGCGAGGGGAAACGCCAACGATGCAGGATCCATTGGAGCTCGCCGCGCGCGTGCGGCTGGTCATCTTCGACGTCGACGGCGTGCTGACCGACGGCAGCCTGTTTCTCGGCGATGACGGTCAGGAGTACAAGGCCTTCAATTCCCGTGACGGCCACGGCATGGTCATGCTGCGCGATAGCGGCGTGATGCTGGCCGTGATCACGGGCCGCCGCTCCGAGGTCGTGCGCCTGCGCATGGAGAGTCTCGGCGTCGAGCACGTGCACCAAGGCTGCAAGCAAAAGCTCCCGGCTTACGAGTCGCTGAAGCAACAACTCGGCATCGACGACGACGTCGTCGCCTACGTGGGCGACGATGTCGTCGACCTGCCGGTCATGCGCCGGGCGGGCTTCGCCGTCGCGGTTGCCGACGCCCACCCGCTGGTGCTGGAGCACGCGCACTGGCGCACTCCGAGTCCGGGCGGGCGCGGCGCCGCCCGCGAGCTCTGCGAGCTGATCATGCGTGCGCAAGGCAAGCTCGACGCCATGATGGCCCACTATCTCTGAATGCATGCGGCCGTCTTGACCCTGAACCGCCGCCAAGTCGTCATCGCGCTGCTGCTGGGCTTGCTGGCGCTGGCCGCCTGGTGGTACCGGACTACCCTGCAGCCGCAGCCGGGTGTCGCCCCGGCGGCGGAACGCCGGCCCGACTACATCGTCGAAGATCTGACAGCCGTGGCGATGGACGCGAGCGGCAGGCCGGACCGGCGTATCGAGACCCCGGAGCTGCGCCATTACCCCGATGACGGCAGCAGCGAGCTGCGCCTGCCGGTGCTGCGGGTATTCGAGGACGACAAACTCGTCTGGTCCGTGCGCTCCGACACGGCCTGGATCTCCGCCGACGGCGACGAGGTGCTGCTGGAGGGCCGGGTGATGGTGCACCGCGCCGCAAGCGCCGGCCAGGCCGCGGTCGACCTGGAAAGCAGCGAGCTGCTGGTGCTGCCCGAGCTGGACTATGCCGAGACCGACCGCTTCGTCGAGCTCGAGAGCGACGGCGACTGGGTGACCGCCGCAGACGGCATGCAGGCCTGGCTCGGCGACGCGCCACGCACTCGGTTCTTCGGGCGCACCCGCGCCAGCTTCGATGTCGACCGGGCGGGGAGTGCTCCGCCGTCCGATCGGGAGGCGCAGCCGGAGCCGGTGCTCGACCGGGCGCTCGACCGGGCGCCGAGCGGTGAGTCGAATCGGCGCCCGGCCGCCGGCCATCAGGCGGGTAGCGCTGCGACGCCGGCGCCGCTCGCCGCGGACCGTGACCGCGAATGACGGCTCCCACTTCGACAAACGCCAATCGCAAGAGCCTCGACGCCATGTCTGCCAAGCCCCCCCAAGAGCCCGCCGGATACGATCGACAACGGCGCAGCACGGGTCCGGCCATCCTGCGCCGGGGCCTTTGCCTGATCGCGGCGCTGTGCGCCGGCGCGCCGGCGGCCGCGTTGGAGGGCGACGAGAAGCAGCCGCTGTACATCGAGGCCGACGCCGCCGAGCTCGACGACCGCCAATCGATCAGCCTGTATCTCGGCAACGTGGAGGTCCAGCAGGGCAGCATGCGCATCTTCGCGGACGAAATGATGGTGCACCACGACGCCGACCGCCAGCCGCGCAAGATCATCGCCCTGGGCAATCCGGTGCGCTACCGCCAGATGCTGGACGACGATCCGGAGGAGGTCAGGGGCCGGGCCCTGCGGATGGAATACGAGGCGGAGCGCGAAGAAATCACCCTCATCGACGAGGCTGTGCTGACCCAGGGCGAAGACCGCTTCGCGAGCGATCGCATCGTCTACAACCGCCGCACCGAGCGTGTCGTGGCGGGCAGCAGCGCGCAGGGCCGCGAGCGGGTCAAGATCAAGATCGAGCCCAACCGCGAATGACTACGTTGATCGCCGAGGGGTTGGCGAAGACCTACCGCCGCCGGCGCGTGGTCAACGGGGTCAGTCTCGCCGTCGATTCCGGCGAGGTGGTCGGATTGCTCGGTCCGAACGGCGCCGGCAAGACCACGAGCTTCTACATGATCGTTGGCCTGGTCGCCGCCGACGCGGGCCGCATCCTGCTCGAAGGCGAGGATATTACGCTGCAGCCGATGCATGCCCGCGCCCGCAAGGGGCTCAGCTATCTGGCCCAGGAGCCGTCGGTCTTCCGCAAGCTCGATGCGCGGGAGAATCTGCTCGCCGTGCTCGAGACGCGCCGCGACCTCGACCGCGCGGACCGCCGCCAGCGCTGCGACGAGCTGCTCGACGAGCTCGGTATCGCCCATGTGGCCGACTCGCTGGCGCTGAGCCTCTCCGGCGGCGAGCGCCGGCGCCTCGAGATCGCCCGCGCCTTGGCCGTGGAGCCGAAGATCATCCTGCTCGACGAGCCCTTCGCCGGCGTCGACCCGATCGCAGTCGGCGAGATCAAGACCATCATTTCCCACTTACGCGCGCGCGACATCGGCGTGCTGATCACCGACCACAATGTCCGCGAGACCTTGGACATTTGCGATCGCGCGTACATCATCAGCGAAGGCTCGGCGATCGCGGAAGGCTCGCCGGCCGATCTGCTGCAGAACGCCAAGGTGCGCTCCGTGTATCTCGGCGAGCATTTCCGGCTGTAACGCTCGCCCTCGGCCATCGGCGCACCGCGACGCAATGTCCACGACTGCAGCGCACTGTGATGCGCTTCGCCATGGCGCGCGCATTTTCGGCTAGAATCGAGAAAAGGCATTCAAGTTACGTACCATCTCGCCGACCGGGCTCGATGAAACAAACTATCCAACTCCGATTGGGGCAGCAGCTCACGATGACGCCCCAGCTGCAGCAGGCGATCAAGCTGCTGCAGCTCTCCACGCTCGACCTCCAGCGCGAGATCCAGGAAGCCCTGGAATCCAATCTCATGCTCGAGACGCTCGAAGAGGCGGAGCAGGGAGCCGAGCGGCAGGAGACGCCGCAGCGCGAAGTCGAAGCGGCGCCCGAGACCACTGCCGAGCGCGACAACAATATCGATCGCGAGCTCCAGCCGGAGCGTGATTCGATGCCGGAGGATCTGCCGCTCGACAGCACCTGGGCCGACACCTACGACAGCTACATGCCGCCCACGGCACATGCCCGCGAGGGCGATGCCGACTTCGATATCTTCGCCCAGCAATCGCGGCCGCAGACGCTGCACGATCATTTGGCCTGGCAGTTGAACCTGGCGCGCTTCGAGCCGCGGGATCAGGTCATCGCCGAGGCCTTGGTGGACGGTATCGATGCCGACGGCTATTTGCGCATCGACCTCGAAGAGCTGCCGCTGTACCTCGGCGACGACGAGCTCGAAATGGACGAGATCGAAGCGGTGCTGCACCGCATTCAGTCCTTCGACCCGGCCGGCATCGCCGCCCGCAGCCCGCAGGAGTGCCTGTTGCTGCAGCTGCGCCAGCTACCGCCGGAGCAGCCGTTCCGGGACGAGGCCATCCGCATCTGCGACGCCCACTTCGCGGCGCTTTCGCGCAACGACCTCGACGATATGCGCCGGCATACGAAGATGTCGATGGATACGCTGCGCCAAGCGCTCATGCTGATTCGCTCGATGCATCCGCGCCCGGGCAGTCTGGTCGCGGACATCCGCCCCGAGTACATCATTCCCGATGTCGTCGTGCGCAGATACAAGGGCCGGTGGCAGGTCGAGCTGAATCCCGAAACTACGCCTAAACTGAGAGTGAACCCCGGGTACGCTAAGCTGATACGCCGGGCCGACGATGCGCCCGACAATGCCTGTCTGAAAACGCATCTGCAGGAAGCCCGGTGGTTCATCAAGAGCTTGGCCAGCCGCAACGAGACGGTCCTGCGGGTGGCCGGCAAAATCGTCGAGCTCCAGCAGGAGTTTTTCGACTATGGCGAGGAGGCAATGAAGCCGTTGGTGCTGCGCGATGTCGCCGACTCGCTGGAACTGCATGAGTCCACGGTCTCGCGCGTGACGACGCAAAAGTACATGCACACCCCGCGCGGCACCCTCGAGTTCAAGTACTTCTTCTCCAGTCATGTCAACACCGCATCCGGCGGCGAGTGCTCGTCGACCGCCATTCGTGCCTTCATCCGCAAGCTGGTTGCAGCGGAACAGCCGAGCAAACCCTTGAGTGACAACAAAATCGCCGGCATTCTCACGGAGCAGGGCATTAACGTGGCGCGGCGCACCGTCGCCAAATACCGCGAGGCAATGGGCATCCCACCCTCGAACGAGCGCAAGCGTCTCACGTGACCGGGCCCGGCCCGGTCGACGCAGCGGCGCCTGCAAACAGTGGAGTGACACTATGCAAATCAACCTGACCGGCCATCACGTGGATATCACCGAGGCGCTGAAGGGCTATGTCGACACCAAGTTCGATCGCCTGGCCCGGCATTTCGATCACGTGATCAACGTGCACGTAATCCTCAGTGTCGAGAAGCTCCGGCAAAAGGCGGAAGCGACCATCAAAATCAATGGCGCCAACGTGTTTGCCGACTCGGTGCACGAGGACATGTACGCGGCCATCGACGGGCTGATCGACAAGCTCGACCGTCAGGTAATCAAGTACAAGGAAAAGCGTCAGAGCCATCGCGGCAACGGCCAGAAAGGGATGGCCGAGCCCGAGACGGAGGCAAGCGCCCAGGCAGCGCTTGAGCCCGAGCCCGAAGCGGCGTTGGAGGCGTTCGCGGAGTCAGCCGAGGTACAACCGCGGCAATGATGCATTGAATCGGCCGCCGAGCGGTCGACGCATCGATAGAGAATACCGGAGTCCGGCCCCGCCGGCTCCGGTATTCGCGCTTTGAGGCCCGGCTTATCTCGGGCAGCGGTCATTTCGCCGATCATTCAGCGCGGCGGTTGCGAGGGCGACACCGGCCCGCCGCGGCTCAACTCGGGCACGACACGTGCGTTGTCGCCCCGTCGGGTGCGAAATGGCCCATAATCCGCAGTCGACCGCGCGGCGCGGACGCGGCGCGAAATGTCCAGGCGAAAGCCCGGCCTGGTTCGATCGGCATCGAAAAGACACGATTGCGGAACCGTCGGGCGGATCGGGCGTCCGATGCACGAATGCAATGACGTCGCGTCGGAACTGCTACGCTTTAGCGATCCTTGGTCGCGCGTGTAGCCGGAGCGCGTAAGGATATGGCGCAGCGCCCGAGAACTCGCCGGGCAATCGCCGAAACGGGCGCAGACCGGACGCACGCCTGCGCACTCGGCCGAAGCCGATGCCGGGTACCGGGATAGCCAACTCGATAAGCACAACGATTCGTCGGAGCCAGAGTCGATGTTCCCCCCAAATCTGATTACGGAGACGCGAGTAGTCAGCCGCTGCGACGTCTCCAGCAAAAAGCGGTTGCTCGAAACACTGGCCGAACTACTCGCCGGCGCACAGCCTCAACTCACGAGCGAGCATATCTTCGACCGGCTGCTGGAGCGCGAGCGCCTCGGCAGCACCGGCTTGGGACACGGTATCGCATTGCCGCACGCGCGCGTCGCGGAAGTGGAGGACGCGCTGGGCGCGTTCGTGCAACTGCGCACCGGGGTGCCGTTCGATGCCATCGACGACCGCCCGGTGGACCTCGCCTTTGCGCTGCTGGTGCCGGAGTCGGCCGACCAACGGCATCTGCAGTTGCTGGCCGGCCTGGCGGAGATGTTCAACGACGAGCGCTTGCGCGAGCATCTGCGCAACGGCGAATCCCCGGCCGACCTGTTGCAGTTGATGCGCCGCTGGGAGACCACCGCGAGCACCCTATGAAGCCCGTCGACTCGCTGCAGGGTCTGCTGGAGCATATCGGGCCGCGGCTGCGCCTGCATTGGCTGACGCCGCCGCCCCCGCAATTCCGCCCGTTGCTGGGCGAGAGTCTCGCAGACCGGCACGGCCACAGCGCCCAGAGCCTGGTGGGCTCGCTGAACTGCATCCACCCGAACAGGCTGCAGGTGCTCGGCCAGGCCGAGATCATGCACCTGGCCGATCTCAGCGAGCCGGCCTATCGCGAAACGGTCGACCGGCTGTTCGCGGCCCGCCCGGCGGCGATCATCTTCGCCTCGGACATCGAGCCGCAGCCGATCTTCTTCGACCTCGCCGCCCAGACCGAGACGCCGCTGATCGGCTCTTCGGCGAGTGATGTCGAAATCGTCGACCGGCTACAATACTTTCTGACCCATGCGCTTGCCGAGCGAAAGACCGTGCACGGCGTTTTTCTCGAAGTGCTCGGAATGGGCGTATTGCTGGCCGGCGACGCAGGCGTCGGCAAGAGCGAGCTGGCGTTGGAAATGATCGCCCGCGGTCATCGGCTGATCGCCGACGATGCGCCGGAGTTTGCCCGGATCGCACCGGAGACGCTGGAGGGCAGTTGCCCGCCGTTGTTGCGGGATTTCCTCGAAGTGCGCGGGCTCGGCGTGCTGAATGTGCGTGCGATGTTCGGCGAGGGCGCGGTGCGCCAGCGCGAGAATTTGAATCTGATCGTCAACATGCGCGCCTTCGAAGCCACTGAGCTGGCGCAGATCGATCGTCTGCGGGGCAGTCTGTCGGCGCGCACGATCCTCGGTGTCGCGGTGCCGGAGATCACGCTGCCGGTGGCGCCGGGGCGTAACCTCGCGGTTTTGCTCGAGACCGCCGTGCGCAACCAGATACTGCGTATTCGCGGTTACGATGCCGGCGTCGACCTGGTCGATCGCCAGGCGCGGGCAATCGAGGAAAGCGCGAGCGCCCTGGCGGACGCTGCGATACCGCTCGCCTCGGGCGGAACCTAACGCCGCCGGCCGCCGATCGGAAACGGTCCGAAGCCGGCGAAACGCGACGCGAACGATCACGAGCGGAGCCCAAGCCAGTCATGGACTTCATCATCGTCAGCGGACTATCCGGAGCCGGCAAGAGCGTGGCGTTGCGCACGCTCGAGGACATCGGCTACTACTGCATCGACAACTTGCCGCTATTGCTGCTGCGCGAGCTCGCACTGGGTATCCAGCGCATCAAGCAGGGCCCGCCCGGCGAGTTCGCCGGCACGGCGGTCGGCATCGATGCCCGCAACCAGCCCGAATATCTGGCAAGCCTGCCCGAGCTGATGGACGATCTGCGGGCCCATGGCGTGGCGTCCCGGCTGATCTTCCTCGAGGCCGAGACCGAGACGCTGATCAAGCGTTTCAGCGAAACCCGCCGCAAGCACCCGCTCACCGGCGGCGACCGCTCGCTGGAGGAGGCCATCGCCCTCGAGCGCCGTGTGCTCGCGCCGCTGCGCGAGGCGGCGGAATCCCACGTCGACACCACCCACACCAACGTGCATGAGCTGCGTGAGCTGATCCGCTCGCAGCTCGGCGATGCGGACGCGGCGCGTGCTTCGGTCTTGCTGCAGTCGTTCGGCTTCAAGAATGGCGTCCCCGAAGGCGTCGACTTCGTCTTCGACGTCCGCTGCCTGCCCAACCCCCACTGGCAGAAGGAACTGCGTCCGTTCACCGGCAAGGACGCCGCGGTGATCGAGTTTCTGGAAGCGTCGCCGGAGGTGGCACAGATGCGCGCCGACCTGATTGGTTTTCTGGATCGTTGGATCCCGCGCTTCGAAACCGACGGGCGCAGCTATCTCACCATTGCCGTCGGCTGCACCGGCGGCCAGCATCGCTCCGTCTATATGGTCGAGGCCCTGCGCCGCCACCTGACCGACACCGGACACCGCGTGTTGGTCCGCCACAGAGAGTTGCCATGAGCGTCGGCCTGTTGCTGATCACGCACAACCGCATCGGTGCCGAGTTGCTGGAGACGGCCACACGGATGCTCGGCCGCTGCCCGTTGCCGGCCACTGCCCTCGAGGTGACCGAGCAAGACGATCCCAACGACCTTGGCCAACAGGCTCGGCGCTGCGTCGAGCGCCTGGACGAGGGCGCCGGCGTGCTGGTGCTGACCGACCTGTACGGATCGACGCCGGCAAACGTGGCGACGGCGCTCGGGCGGCAATGCGATGTCTGTGTCCTCTCGGGCGTGAACCTTCCGATGCTTGTTCGGGTACTCAACTACCCTGCGCTCGACCTTGCCGAGATCGCCGACAAGGCCCTGAGCGGCGCGCATGCCGGCGTGCTCGCCTGCGCGTCCGCCCCCGCCGCAACGGCCGGGGACACCGGCGGCGCCGATGCCCGCGATGGCGACGCCCCCGATGCCGATTCCCGCAACACGGCTGAACCCTGACGATGCCGCGCCGCTGCTGGCGGTGCGGCCGACAACCGGAGCCACGCAACACAGCCAATGATTCGCGCCGAGCTGGACATCGTCAATCGCTTGGGGCTGCATGCCCGCGCTGCGGCCAAGTTCGTCACCTGCGCAAGCACGTTCGAGAGCTCTGTCTTCGTCGAGCGCGGCGGTCGGCGCGTCAACGGCAAGAGCATCATGGGGCTGATGATGCTGGCCGCCGCGTGCGGCACGAGTATCCGCGTCGAAATCGACGGTGCCGACGAAGAGGCGGCGATGGCGGCGCTGTCGGAGCTGGTCCGTGAGCGATTCGGGGAGGATGAATGACCTCGGCATTTCACGGGCTCGGTGTTGCCGGTACGCGCCCCGTCGCGATCGGCGCGGCCTTCGTGCTGGCCCGCGATCTGGTGCCGTCGCCGGACGAGATTGCCCCCGCCCTGGTCGATACCGAACTGCGGCGTCTCGATAGTGCGCTGGCCTGCGCACGGCAGCACCTGGAGTCGGTCCGCTCTCAGATTCCGGCCAGTACCCCGGTGCATATCGCCGAGTTCATCGACGCCCACCTGCTGATGATGACCGACTCGGCGCTGGTCGACGCCACGCGCGAGCTGATTACGCAGAATTGCATCAACGCCAGCTGGGCGCTGCAATTGCAGCGCGACACCCTGGTCGAGATCTTCGATCAGATGGACGATGCCTATCTTCGCACCCGCCGCGACGACGTCGAGCACGTGGTGCGCCAAATCCAGGTTTTCCTCAACGGCGAGCCCAGCGCCGATACCCTCGCCGCGGCCGACCTCCACGGGCGCGTCGTCGTCGCCGACGACCTGACCCCGGCGGATGCGATCATGCTGCGCAACCGCGGTGTGGCCGCATTCGTCACCGAGCATGGCGGGCCGATGTCGCATACCGCGATCCTCGCCCGCAGCCTCGATATCCCGACCGTCATGGGCGTGCACAACGCCACCCACTACCTGCGCCATGGCGAGCTGCTGGTGATCAACGCCGAGACCGGCACCGTGCTGGCCGAGGCCGACAGCGGCATATTGATGTACTACCGCTCGCGGCTTGCATCCGCCGATGCGCGCCGAAGCGCGCTGCGGCGCCTGGTGCGCGAGCCGTCCGTGAGTCTCGACGGGACGCCGGTCATTCTGCTGGCCAATCTCGAGTTGCCCGAGGACGTCACCGCGGCCTGCGCCAACGGCGCGGCCGGCGTGGGGCTGTACCGGACCGAGTTCCTGTACATGAACCGCGAGGGGCTACCGGACGAAGAAGAGCATCTGGCCACCTATCTGCAGATCGTGCGCGGCCTCGACGGCGTGCCGCTGACCATCCGCACCCTGGATCTGGGCGCCGACAAGCCGTTCCACGGGCTCGGCAGCGATGCCCCCGCGCATAACAACCCGGCCCTGGGGCTGCGTGCGATCCGGCTCTGCCTGAAGGAGCCGTCGCTGTTCATGCCGCAGCTGCGCGCCATTTTGCGGGCCTCCGCCGAAGGTCCGATCCGGCTCATGATCCCGATGATCTCCAGCCTGTCGGAGGTGGACCAAGTACTGACGATCATCAGCCAGACACGCCGCGCCATGCGCCGCGATGGGCTGCCCTTCGATCCGCTGATGCCGATCGGCGGCATGATCGAGGTACCGGCCGCCGCGCTGGTGGCCGGGGCGCTGGCGCGGCGGCTCGACTTCCTGTCCATCGGCACCAACGATTTGGTGCAATACACGCTCGCCATCGACCGCACCGACGACGCCGTGAGCTATCTCTACGATCCGCTGCATCCGGCCGTGCTGCGACTGATCAAGTGGACCATCGACGCCGCCGCCGAGTCGCGCACCCGCGTCAGCATGTGCGGCGAGATGGCCGGTGATCCGCGCTACACCGCGCTGCTGCTCGGACTCGGCCTGCGCGAGCTGAGCATGCAGCCGGGCTCGCTCTTGGAAGTCAAAGAGCGCGTGCGCGGCTGCGACATCGCCGCCCTCGAGCACGAGGTCCGCGGCATCATGGATCATCTCGACGACATCTCGTCGCAGCACTTACTCGATCGCCTGGCCGAGGTCTCGCTCGCAACCTGATCCGCCGCCGACTGCACTCCGGCTATCTGGATCGGGCCCCGCCCGGCAGGTCCCGGGCGCCCTTCAAGCCGGCGTCGCGCCGGAAGACGCCCGCCGCTGGCCTTGCGGCATCCTCTCTTCCCCGCGGCGCAACCGTGCCCGACGCTATCTCCCGCGGTGACGCCGTCGTCGCCACGGCGATCCATCGCCAAGCGGCGGATTGGCGCCCGGCGCTGCTACACTGGCGGGCCCTGCCCGTTGCAAACTCCGCGCGTCGCCCAGACCGTTCGCGGGCACCGAGCCCACCATCAACCCTCAGCTTCCGGATCCGCTATGACCGACGATTTCGCCGCCGCCAAAGACCGCCTGACGGATGCGTTGCACGCCGTGCTGGAGTCGGGCTCGGTGCGCAAGGCCACGCGCATGCTCAACGCGCTGCACCCCGCCGAGATCTCGCATTTGCTGCAATCGCTGCCGCCGCAGGAGCGCGATATCGTCTGGGGGATGGTCGACAAGGCGGCCGAGGGCGAGGTGCTCCTCTACCTCAACGACGACCTGCGCGACGAACTGCTGAGCGAGATGGACGCGAGCCGTATCTTGGCCGCCGCCGAAGGGCTCGACACCGACGACTTGGCGGACCTGGTACAGGACCTGCCCGCGACCATCACGAGCCAGGTGCTGGCGTCCCTGGACGAGCAGCGCCGCGAGCGCCTGGAGACCGCGCTGGGCTATCCGGAAGACAGCGCCGGCGGCCTGATGAATACCGACACCGTCTCGGTCCGCCCCGAGGTGACCCTGGACGTCGTCATGCGCTATCTGCGCCGGCTGAAGGACGGCCTGCCGGACATCACCGACAACCTCCTCGTGGTCAACCGGGAGGGACGCTTCCTAGGCGTGCTGTATCTGACCGACTTGCTGACCAACGACCTGGACGACTCCGTCGCCGAGGTCATGACGCTCGACGTACAGCCGATGCCGGCGAGCCTGAGCGCGCGCGAGGTGGCCCACCGCTTCGAGCAATTGGACCTGGTGTCGGCGCCGGTGATCGACGACGACGGCCGGGTGCTCGGGCGCATCACCGTCGACGACGTCATGGACGTGATCCGCGAGGAGGCGGACCACAAGTTCATGGGGCAGGCCGGCTTGAGCGAGACCGAGGACATGTTCGCGCCGGTCCTGCTGAGCGCGCGGCGCCGGGCACTTTGGCTCGGCGTGAACCTGCTCACCGCCTTCCTGGCCGCCTGGGTCATCGGCCTGTTCGAGGCCACCATTCAGCAGGTCGTGGCACTGGCGGTCCTGATGCCGGTGGTCGCCAGCATGGGCGGCATCGCCGGCACCCAGACCCTGACGCTCGCGATCCGCGGTATCGCGCTCGGGCAGCTTTCCATCAAGAACATGCGCTGGCTGCTGGCCAAAGAAATGGCGGTCGCGGCCATCAACAGCGCGGTCTGGGCGCTGGTCGTGGCCGGCGTGGCCTGGGCCTGGTTCGGCAGCGTCGATATTGCCGTGATCATCGCCGTGGCGATCAGCATCAATTTGCTCGCCGCGACGTTCTCGGGCGCACTGCTGCCGCTGGCGCTGGAGCGGCTCGGCATCGACCCGGCGTTGGCGGGCGGGGTCATCCTGACCACCGTCACGGATGTTGTCGGCTTCCTCGCCTTTCTCGGGCTCGCGACGCTGTTCCTGCTCTGACCGCCAACGCCGGGCGCCGACTCCGGGCGCCAACGCCGGGGACCGGGGACCAACTTTGCGGCTCACCTTTGGGCGCAGACTTCGGGCGCTAACCTTGGGCGCTGGCGCTGGCCGCGGGCCGGATCGACCCCACCCGCCGCGTCTTGGCCTACGCGACCGTGACCTCTTTCGACAGATAGACGTCCTGGATCGCGTTCAACAACTCGACGCCCTCCGCCATCGGCCGCTGGAAGGCCTTGCGCCCCGAGATCATGCCCATCCCGCCGGCCCGCTTGTTGATGACCGCCGTGCGCACGGCAGCGGCCAAGTCGCCGGCACCCGACGATGCGCCGCCCGAGTTGATCATGCCGGCCCGGCCCATGTAGCAATTGGCCACTTGGTAGCGCACCCGATCGATAGGGTGCGTGCCCGATAGCTTCTCGTAGACCAGCGGGCTGGTCTTGCCGAAGCCGATGGCCGTGAAGCCGCCGTCGCCGATCGCCTGCTTCTGCTTGACGATGTCGGCTTCGATGGTGACCGCCAGATGATTGGCCTGGCCGGTCAAATCCGCCGCCGTGTGGTAGTCGGTGCCGTCCTTCTTGAACGCGGAATTGCGCAGGTAGGCCCACAGCACCGTCACCATGCCGAGCTCGTGCGCGCGCTGGAATGCGTCGCTGACCTCCTGGATCTGGCGCCGGCTCTCCTGCGAGCCGAAGTAGACGGTCGCGCCGACCGCGGCGGCGCCCATCTCGAACGCTTGGTCGACATCGGCGAACATGGTCTGGTCGTAGATGGTCGGGTAGGTCAGCAGCTCGTTGTGGTTCAGCTTGACCAGAAACGGGATCTTGTGGGCATAGCGCCGGCCGATGCTGCCGAGTACGCCGAGGGTCGATGCCACCGCATTGCAGCCGCCCTCGATGGCCAGCTCGACGATATTGGCCGGGTCGAAATAGAGCGGGTTCGGCGCGAACGAGGCGCCCCCCGAATGCTCGACGCCCTGATCCACGGGCAGAAGCGACAAATAGCCCGTGCCGGCGAGCCGGCCATGGGACAATAGGCACTGAAGGTTGCGCAGCACGCCCGGACGGCGGTCCGAGGCCGCCACCACCCGATCGATGAAATCCGGCCCAGGCAGGTGCAGCATGGAATTGGGAATCCCGGTGCTTTCGTGGGACAGCAGATCTTCGGCCTCTTGCCCGAGCAATTGCGCGATATCGGTCATCGGTGACTCCGTTGCGTCGAGTGAGCGGAATAACTTTCAGCATAGCCGATGCTGCCGCACGGAATTGCTGCCGTTGGATGACAGGGAATATCCCGATGCGCGCCTGCAACAGCGCCGCGGGAGACATTGCCGATCTGCCGGCCGCAACTGATGCGGATGTTGCGTCTGCCCGGCCGTTTGCTTGTTGCGATCACGTCGCTGTTGCTGAGCGGCGCGCTCGCCGCAGCGGCGCTCGCGGTCGCGCTGCTGAGCGTGCTGGCAGAGCCGGCGCCGTCGCTGGAGGGCTCGCCGGCACCGACCGGCGGGCGGCCGGGGTCGGTGATCGATACGCTCGCGGGCACCGGTGCCGGGGCCGCCGATGCTGGCCTGCGGATCTATCTCTCGGCCCGGGATATCGAGGTCTTCGCCGACCTTCTGGCGCATCGGTTGCGAGGCGGCAGTGCCAGGGTGGCCCTGCGCGAGCGCTCCGCCGAGATCGCCGCATCGCTGCCGCTCGAGCCGCGCCCGGGCGGCTATCTCAATGTCCGCGTCTCGTTGGTGCAGGCCGGTCCGGTGCCGGCAGTCAGCGCGATCGAGGTCGGCGGCAGGCACCTGCCGGCAGCGCTCGGCCAATTGCTCGAGCGGGCCGGCCTCGGCCTGCTGCGCCGCCGGCTGAACGTGCGGCGGGTCACACTCGGCGCGGACGCGGTGACGGTGGACTACCGGCGAGGGGCTGCCCGGGCGGCAGGTTCCGGCACGATGGCCGGCGAGCGGGCCTATCGCCAGGCCATGCTGGCGAGCCAGCGGCAGCTGGTCGAGATCGTCGCCGCTGCGCCGCGCAAGGGGAACCTGCAGCTTGCGGATGTGCTCTCGCGGCTGCTGAGCGCGCAGGCGGATGGCGATACGGCCGCCCGCGGGGCCAGGGCCGTTCCTGCCGCCCCGACCGGGACGGCCGCTGCCGGCGCCGGCACCCGACTCGTCGCCGATGGTGACGCCGCCGCCCGGATGTCGGCCGAGATGTCGGCCGGGCGGTCGGCGCCGGCGGAGGCAGCGGTGGACGCCGCGACCCGCAACCGCGCCGCCATTCTGGCCCTGGCCAGTTACGTCAACGGCCGCCGCTTTCCGTCGCACCTCGATGATCAGGCCGATCTGCCGCGCTGGCGCGCAGTCGTCCTGCGCGGGCGCCGCGACCTCGCGGAGCACTTCATGGCCTCGGCCGCACTTGCGTCGGAAGGCGGCTCGAGGCTTTCGGACTTGCTCGGTGTCGCCAAGGAACTGCGCGACGCCGATGGCGGCAGCGGCTTCAACGTTGCCGACCTGACCGCGAACCGCGCCGGTGTGCGCTTCGCCGAGCTTGCCGGCCGGTCGGCATCCGGCGCTCGCCACGTTCGCCGGCTGGCCGTCGCCGGTTTTACCGAGGACGCGATCATGCCGGAGGTCAAGGGCCTGCCCGAGGGCCTGCAAGAGCGCGACGTGGCGCGCACCTACGGCGCCGCCGGCGCGCCCGCCTTCGAGCGACTGATCGCCGCCATCGACCGGCGCATCGGCGAAACCCGCCTCTATCGGAGCGCGCCCGGCGGCTGAAGCGGCGCTAGGCCGGACCACGTGGGCGGGCCCGGCGGAACTGTTCGCCAATGAGCCGTCGGTGCGCCATCCGGGCGCCCTATCGCATTCCCTTCGCCGACGCCCGCCACGCCCTCTCCGACAGTAGCCGTCGCTGAAATCCTACAACCCTCACGCCGCCCGGCCATCGTATAAGCGTCCGCGGCGTCGGATACTTCTTTACGCCGAGACAAATGCTCGGCAGTGACAGGCCATGGACCTCTACTGATGGACCGCGGAAAACAACGATGCCGCACGCGCGGCAACAAATTCGGAGAGAGTGAGATGAAAACCATGCGAATCGACAACCGTGCTTTGATCGCTTTCGTCGCGCTGACGGCCGCCGCGCCGGCCCAGGCCGATTGGAAGACCTACGCGGGCACCGAATGCGTCGTCAATTCGGCGAATGCCTCGAGGATCAGTTACAACGCCTTCGGCGGCATCTGCAACACCAGTACCACCGCGGACGTGAACATCATCTGTCCGGTGGTTCGGGATCTCGCCGAGAGCGGCTTCCCTCACAGCATGCGCCACAGCGGTCGCTCCGGCAATTCGACGGAAGCCCTGACCTGCACACTGCGCAATATGAAGACGGCGGGAACGACGTCCAATAATGGCTCCGGAATGGCTGGGTTTTTCCATACCCTTACTCCAATCAACCGCAACAATTTTCAAAACAACTGGACATACGTTTGGCACGCCTTCTCCCATATTCCGACCAACATCGGCGCTCATAACTACGGGGCCTATGCGATGACCTGCAAGCTGCCCAACAGCAACTCCAGGATCGGCGGGCAGAATGTCCGCAGCTGTCTCTACAACTACAGCGTGAGGGAAGACTAGGATGACCCGGAGGACCACGGCCATGCTGGCGGGGGCCCTCGGTGCGGCGGCTGCGGCCGCCGTGTTCCTGGTCGCGGAGGCCGCCCTCGAAGACAAATTACCGGGCCATGTCCATGGAAGTGACTCGACGGATACCGCGTCGATGGCGGCTTCCGCCGGCCCCGGCCTGGCCATGCCAGCCGATATCATGCACGCCGACCTGGCCGCCGAGCTTGGCCGGCTGCGCGAGCAGTTGCAGGGCATGGAACAGGACGCGCGCCGCGCCCGCGATGCCCTGGCGCGACGCTTGACCGTTGCCGAGCAACGCATGCAACCCATGCCGGACGCCGCGGGCTCGATATCGGACGCGGACAGCCATCTGCAGGAAGCGGACGCGGCACCGGAGGCCGTGGCCATGTCCCTGGACGACGCCTTTGCCGATGAGCCGCGGGATGCCGGTTGGGCCTTAGAGACCGAGGAGTCGCTCTACCGGCAGCTGTCCACTCCCGACATCGGTGTCTCGGCCTTGGCAATGATCGAGTGCCGGACCAGCCTCTGCGCGATCGAGGGCCTCCATGAAGACAACGCGGGACAAGAGCGCTTCATGGACGAGTTCCCCGCGTTGCTGGAAGAAGGCATGAGCGGTTACGTTCATACCGATATCGCCGCGGACGGCCGTCCGGTGACCCGGATCTATCTGGCCCGTATGGGTTTCGGACTGCCGGAGATGCCCTGATCATCCGCATGGATCGCCCAAGTGGATCCCATGAGCAGGAAGCGTAACCGGGTCGCCGTGCCCGATCGCCGCCCGGTATCGGCTAGATCCGCAACCGGATCGAGCAAGGGGCAAACAATCGGCGGCATGACCGGGCGCACAACCGGAGCAGGGACGACCCTTGTCGGGTCCCGGCGGATTGGCGCGGCCCGCGCAAACAACGCGCGGACTTCGCCTGCAACCGGCGCCGGCGCGCCGCGCGGCCCTCAGCGCCGGCGGCTGCCGCCGAACAATGATCCCAGCGTGCCGCGTACGATCTGCCGGCCGATCTGGGTGCCGAGGGAGCGCATGGCGCTGACGGCGAACGCCTCCAACGGCGTCTGCCCGCCGCGCCGCGAGGTGGTGGGCTGTTTTTGCGGTGCGGGCATCACGGAGGCCGCCTCCGCTGCCATGGCCGCCTGCTCGGCCATCATCTTCAGGGTCTCGTAGGCGGATTCGCGGTCGATGGTGCGGTCGTAGACGCCGGCAACCAGCGATGTCTCCATCAGCGATCGGCGCTGCTGCGGCGCGATGGGCCCGAGCTTGCTGCCGGGCGGCGCCACTTTGATGCGCTCGACGATACTGGGAATACCGTCGTCGTCCAGCGTCGAGGCCAGCGCCTCGCCGACACCCAACGCGGTGATGACCGATTCGGTGTCCAGCTCCGGGTTGGTGCGGAAGGTCTGCGCGGCGGCGCGCACGGCCTTTTGATCCTTCGGCGTGAAGGCGCGCAGCGCGTGCTGCACCCGGTTGCCGAGCTGCCCGAGCACGTCGTCGGGCACGTCCATGGGGCTTTGAGTCACGAAGTAGACGCCGACGCCCTTGGAGCGGATCAGCCGCACCACCTGCTCCACCTTGTCGATCAGCACCTTCGGCGCGTCGTCGAACAGCAGGTGCGCCTCGTCGAAGAAGAACACCAGCTTGGGCTTGTCGGGGTCGCCGACCTCGGGCAACTGCTCGAACAGCTCCGACAGCAGCCAGAGCAGGAACGTGGCGTAGAGCTGCCGGCTGCGGATCAGCTTGTCGGCGGCCAGCACGTTGACGACGCCGCGGCCCTGCACGTCGGTCTGCATCAGATCCATGATGTCGAGCGCCGGCTCGCCGAACAGCAGATCGGCGCCCTGCTCTTCCAGCGTCAACAGCCGGCGCTGGATGGCGCCCACGGAGGCGGCCGAGACATTGCCGAAGGTGGTGCGCAGCGACTGGGCGTTCTCGGCGACGTAGTTCAGCATCGCCCGCAGGTCTTTCAGGTCGAGCAGCAGCAGGCCGTTCTCGTCGGCAACGCGGAAGCAGATATTCAGCACGCCTTCCTGCACGTCGTTGAGATTCAGTAGCCGCGACAGCAGCAGCGGGCCCATCTCGCTGATCGTGGTGCGCACCGGGTGGCCGGCCTCGCCGTAAAGGTCCCAGAAGGTGACCGGGCAGGCGGCGTAGTCGAAGCCCTCGGCCTCGAGCGCGAGCTCCGCAACCCGCGCGGCGACCTTGTCGTTGTCGCCGCCGGGCTGGCTGATGCCGGCCAGATCGCCCTTCACGTCGGCCAGAAAGACCGGCACGCCCATGCGGCTGAACTCATCGGCGAGTCGCTGCAGGGTCACCGTCTTGCCGGTACCGGTGGCGCCGGCGACCAGCCCGTGGCGGTTCGCCATACGCGGGTTGATCGCCACCGGCCGCGTGCCCTTGCCGACCAGGATTGCGTTGCTCATTGTCGCCCCCGAAACTGCCTGTGCTGCATTGGGCCGGAAGTATGTTGTGCCGGTTGCGGGCGGGCAAGCCCGTGTTTGCCTGCTATCGGGCGGATGCCGGTTGCCAAGCTTTCCGCGGGTCACGGACAATCGTGGGTTGTCATGCCCGACAGCCAGGAGCGCATACCGCATGTTTTTCGCCATCGACGAGGCCGAGCGGCGCCGCGGCAAGAGCCCGCACGAGCTGGCGATGCTCAACTTACTGTTGCTCAACCTGCTCATCGGCGTCGCGCTGCTGGCGGGCTCGATGGCCGAGCCCGATTCCATGATCGCGCGCTACAAATGGCTCGGTGTGCTGCTGCCCCTGTTGCTGTCGCTGTCGGTCATCCTGTTCACCTGGCTGCGCGCTGCGCGTGCGCGCAAGACGGCGTCCTGGTTCGTAGCGGCGCACTGGCGCTTGTCCGCCGGGCGCTATCGGGTGCTGCTGGCCGCCTATTTCTTGAGCGCCGCGGTGGTGAGCCTGGCCTTTCTCGATGGCGGCGACCAGCAGGCGCTCGAGCGGCGGATCGCCGACCTGCCGCCGGCGATACAGGAGATGGAGCGCCACAAGCTCGACTCCCAGGACATGGGCGCGGCCATTTGGGCGCGCATCGGTGTGGTGCCGCTGCTGCTCGCGGTCATGGCGTTGATCATGCTGGAATCCGGCGCCCTGTATCAGGCCGGCCGCGGCGAGGTTCCGGACGGGCTGATCAAGCGCTTCCCGCCGCCGCCGGACCTGCAAGGCGCCGAGCAGCCGATCGACGCCGACGCCGGGTCACCCCCGCCGTGACAATGCGGCCAACTATTCACGGGGGCCGCATGTACAATCCGCCGGCCCGTGCGCCGCGTGAACGCGACGCGCTCAGGATAAATATCGCTTTCGAATCACTGCAGGAGACTCCGTGATGCGCCCGATCCAACTTGCAACCGCTGCTGTCCTGATGGCTGCCGCCGGCACCGCGCTGGCCGAAAATCCAAAAGTCGCCATGGACGTCAGCATCGGCGGTGAGCCCGCCGGCACCATCGAATTCGAGCTGTTCGCCGACGTCGTGCCCAAGACAGCCGAGAACTTCCGCGTGCTTTGCACCGGCGAGCAGGCCGAGGATCTGAGCTACGCGGGCAGCCCGTTCCACCGCATCATCCCGGAGTTCATGATCCAGGGCGGCGATTTCACCAACGGCACCGGCACCGGCGGCAAGTCCATCTACGGCGAGAAGTTCGAAGACGAAAACTTCGAGCTCAAGCACACCGAGGCGGGCTTGTTGTCCATGGCCAACGCCGGGCCGAACACCAACGGCTCGCAGTTCTTCATCACCGTGGCGCCGACGCCGTGGCTCGACGGCCGCCATGTGGTCTTCGGCAAGGTGACCTCGGGCATGGAGGTGGTCGAGGCCATGGAGGCGCAGGGCTCGCGCAGCGGGCGCACCAAGGAGCCGGTGGAACTGGTGAGCTGCCGGCAGCTTTAAACCGCAGCCGCACCCGCAGCTGCACCCGCGACATGACGGGCATTGCGGGTGTCCCGGGCCCCGGCACTCAGCGCGGGTCGTCGCGCACGCGCAGGAAACTGGCAAAGCGCGGCAGGCCGGTCTTGGTGTGGCCGTGGTACTTGAAGCTGATCAGGCTGCCGATGACCGGCGGGCTTGCGCGCTCGGCGTCGCTGAAGCCGGTGCCGATGCGAAATCGCCGCCCGTCCGGCAGCTCCACCAGCAGCGCGCCGAGCATGCCGGTGTACTTGCCTTGCCCCGGCAGGTGCGCGACGACGCGGGCCTCCGCGTCCATGTAGGGCTTGAGCTTCAGCAGATCATCGGAGCGGCCGACGCCGTGGCGGGCGTCGTCGCGATGCAGCATCAGGCCCTCGCCGCCGTCGGCGCGGACCGCGCGAAGCATTGCATGCAGAGCCGCGTGATCCGTCACGCGGCGCTGCTCGACCACCTGCAGCCACGGGTTGGCCGATGCGGCCGCGAGCCGGCGCAGCTCCGCCAGGCGCTCGCCGAAGGTTGCATCGGACGCGGGCAGATCGAACAGCATGTAGCGCACCTCGCGCCAGGGTGCGTCGTCGGGATCAAGACGCCGAGCGATTCCGGAGACGGCGGCGAAGCGTCCGCGGCCCATCCACAGCTCACCGTCGAGGGGCACGGCAGGGAAGTCCGCGGTAAACCAGGCCGGTGCGTTGATCGGGTGCCCGCCACGGCTGATCAGCCGCCGGCCGTCCCAGTAGGCGCGGACGCCGTCGAGCTTTTCGCTGACCCAGTAGGCGCCGGGATCGATGGCCGGATCGGTGCCTGGCGTGTAGGTTTGCGCCAGTTGCAGCGGCGGCGGCGCCGGCTCGTTTTCGGCCACTGCATCGTGATCGGGCAGCGCGGCGTCGGCGCCGGCTCCAGACCCGACGCTAGACCCGGCGCCGCAGTCGCCGGCCATGATCAGCGCGAGTGCGGATGCCAGCGCCGAGCGGCGTGCGTAGCGATGGGGCATTGCTAGAAATCCGTGTAAGAGTATGCCGCCAATGTAACCGAATCGTGTCCGTTCGCCAAACACCAGACCCCCGCAACCGTCGAGACCGATGCCGAACGATCAGCCCGACGCTCGCTTCAAAGACGACACCCTCTACGTCTTCAAGCCCCACGAGACGCAGCTGATCAAGGCGTGGCCCGACCTCACCGCCGTGCGCAAACAGGAGCGCGGCCGGCGCTGGCTGCCCTTCGAGCCGCGCTATCCGCTGATCCGGCCCTATCGGTCGCGGCGCAAAAAACCGGACAAGGCCAAGGACTCGCCGCAGCTCACACTGGCGCTCGAGATCCCGGAGCAGGGCGCCGTGCCGCCGCCGCTGCCCCGCTTGACGCCGGCCCAGCGGCGCAAGCGCGCGTTCGATCGCTTTCGCTTCGCCTGTCCCAAGCCGGTGGCGCGCCGCGTCGAGCCCTTTCGGTCCGATCACCTGCGGCTGCTGCGCCTGCTGCATGTGCTCGGCGACGCCGGCGACCTGTTCGACAGCAACCCGGCGCTGGCCTACTGCCTGGCCGTGGCGGACGACATCGGCAGCCTGCTCGGAACCGATGAGCGGGCGGCCGCACGCGTCGCCGGCTGGAAACAGGCCGAGATCATGCAGCAGCTCGGGCTGCCCGGCACCCGGCAGGCCAGCCGCATCATGGCCAAGATCCGCTCCGCCTCCATGAGCAGGGAGGTCGCCGTCGGCCTGCGCGCGAGCCTGCGTGACCAGACCGCCCTGAAGCTGCTCGCCCATCTGCCGGAGCTCAATGCCGGCACCCTGGCGCTGATCAACGACGGCGCGCTGCGCGAGCGGCTCACGCCCAAGCTGCTGGAAGCGGTGCTCGCCGACCCGCGCGAGACCTATTTCCCGTTCACCGCGCGCGAGCTCGAGGCGGTCTGTCACATGGCCGGCGTCATCGGAGTCGATCTGGGCCGGCGGCGCTTCATCGAGCCCGCGCGCATCACCGCCCTGCACGACGACCTCACCCGCGACTACCTGCGCCTGAAGATCCAAGGCCTGGCCGGTTACAGCTTCCCGCCGCCGCCCGTACCCGGCACCGACGCCATCGAGCCCCTGGCGACCCCGAAGGCCCTGATCGAAGAAGGCCGCGCCCAATCCAACTGCGTCGGCGGCTACGCCAGGCGCGTCGCCGAAGGCAACACCTACATCTACCGCGTGCTCTCGCCCCAGCGCGCGACACTCTCCATCGTGCGCGTCACCGGCGGCGACTGGCAGATCGGCGAGCTGCTGCAGGCCTGCAACGTCCCGGTCGCCCGCGCCACACGCCAAGCCGTGGCGGATTGGCTGGAGACCTATAGCGTTTGAACGAGCAATCGGCGATGGTCGCAGCAATCGGTTTCGGGCACCGGCGCCACTCGGGCGCGACAGGGGGCGGACGCACGTGTTAGCGCGCTCGCTATTTGCGCATGCGCGCTCCGCCTTGGATCAGCTGCGCGCCGCCGCCCGGGCGGCGCGTGTGAAGCGTCGTTGGGAGCGGCGGCTGGCGGATCTGCCCGCCGGTGCCGACGGCGCGCGCCGGCTGCACATCGGCTGCGGCGACGTGAATGCGCCCGGCTTCATCAACCTGGACGCACGGGCGCTGGCGCATGTCCACATCGTCCACGCGGACCTGTCCCACTTGCCGATGATTCCCGCCGAGGCCTTCGAGCTCGTTTATCTCTCGCACGTCCTCGAGCATGTCGAGCGCCGCCGCGTGACCGACGCACTGCGGGAGCTGCGGCGTATCCTCGAGCCGGGCGGCCTGCTGCGCATCTCAGTGCCCGACTTCGACAAGCTGCTCGATCTCTACCTCGCCGGGGGGCGGGCGATCGGCGTCATCGAGGGGGCACTCATGGGCGGGCAAGACCGCCCGGACAACTACCACCATGCCGTCTTCAACGCCGCCCACCTGCGGGCGAAGCTGTGCGAGGCGGGATTTTCCGATATCCGCGAATGGGACCCGGACAACTGCGCCCATCATGACTTCGACGACTGGGCGTCGCGCCCGTTGCAGTTCGACGGCCGGCGCTTTCCGATTAGCCTGAACATGGAAGCCGTCAGGCCGCGATAGGCCGTCGCCAGCCGATCGCGCAGGCGCCGTGGGCCGGGCCCGGGCGGCGGGCAGACCCGCAATGCCCGCTCGGGCTCCACGGCGAAATGCCGCCGGTGCCGCAGATAATCCTCGGCGCTCGTCAACAGCGCACTATCGCCGAAGCGCGATTTGGCCTCGGCAATCACGGTGGCGGCTCCGCGCAGCCGGCCCAGCGAGACCAGCGAGCTTGCCTGATGCGCCGCCTGCTTCAGCTGCAGACTCACGGCCGCGTCCTGCGCCGCTCTGCAGTGCACGGCCGCTGGCTCGTCTCCGAGGGCTTGCGCACAACGCGCCTGGCCGGCGAGGCTCTCTGGCGCCCCGTCCGTCAGCACCGCGAGCCAGCGGTAGAGCGCGAGTGCATCGGCCCGTCGAGCGCCGGATTCCATCCTCGCCGCCAGTGCCTCGACCTCCGTAATGCAGTACAGGCCGGCGTCGTTTTCCTGCGCGAGCTCGGCGGCGCGTAGCCATGGACGCGGTTTCGGGCCATGCACCAGATAAGCGAACAGCGGCGCCAGCGGATTGCCGTGTGGCGAGCAGATCATCAGCGTGGCGTGTGTCTCCGTGAGCCGGGCCGCGCGCACGAAGGCGACCTGCGCCGCGTCGGTCTCCATGACCAGCAGAGCCCGCGGGCGGTCAGGTTGGCCGAGCGCCGCCAGAAACTTCGGGATCATGCGCTGATTACCGGTGATCAGGATGACGTCGGCCTGCTGCACCGCGTCCAGCAGGGCGGCCAGCGTGTCCAAGTCTTCGCCCTCCCGAAAGCAAATACCCCCGCCCGTCATCGCCGCACGCGCGGTGTCGGCGTGCACACCGACGGCGCTGCGCAGCATCCTCAGCTCGCTCGCGCCCATGCCGTACGCATCGGCGTGTTCGGGGCTCAGCAAAGACAGCGTGCGCCCGTAGCCGTCGGTGAAAACGGCGCATCGCATTGCGCGCGGCTCGATCTGCGCGCGAAGGGCTTCAATGGTTGCACGTGCCCCGATGAAGGCATTCGGCCGCGTCTCTCTAGCGGGGGAGACAGCCCGGTGCCAGGCCAAGTATGCCCTGCCGGGTAAGACCGCGATGTCGGCGGCGTCGCCGCAGCGGACATGACAGGCGACACGCAAAGCCTGCGTCTCGCCGTGGTCTGCCGCGGGCGCGAAGACACGCCGCAGGCGTGCCTGCAGTGCGCGATCGACGGCGCTATCGGCAGTCTCCAGCAGCGCGACCAACATCTCGCGAATATCGCCGCGCAGTTGCAGCACCGCGAGCGACGGGCCGCTTTCCGCGTCGTCCCACAGCACCGAGCGCATGTAGGCCTCGAGGCCGGCGCGACCGGAAACACCTGCCGCGCCCAGCAACTTCGGCGACACGTCGACCGTGCGCCGCGGTAGCCGCAGCAGCGCGGCATCCGCTGGCTCGAACACCCGGCCCAAGTCGTAGCGCGGCCAAAACCCCGGCGGGCTCCGGTCGCTGTGCAGCGGCGTCAGCCGAAACTGCAGTCCGGCATCGGCACCGAGCCGGTAGAGCAGCGCGAACTGCATCAGCTGATCGGTGAAGCCCACCCCGGCCGTGATCGAAATGGTGAAGAAGCGGTCGGTCATGACGGTTCGCGATAAGAGATGCCGCAAGTTTGCGCTGCCCGGATTGATCTGAATCCGGCCTCGCCAGTGGGGCGATGCAGGCGCAGCGTGCTCCCCCGACAGATCCCGATCAAGCGTCGCTTCGGACAGCACGCCGTCGCCTATGCGCCGTCGCCTGGCCGGTGCGGCCGATCGAACCTGACAGGACGGGGCTTCGACGACTGCAATGCAGCGTACAGGCGGGGCATGCGCGGTGTCTCGCGTCTCGCCTATCCGAATCCCGGGCATCCGGTTCTCGGGTATGGGGCATCGGGTTGCGGTACATCCTTAACGTCGGCCGCCTTGTCACGGTCTGACAAGGCGGCTGTGCAACATTGGCGCGCACCCCCGCCGATCGCGGCCGGCAGACGCCCGCATCGGTCGACCCATGCATACGCAAGGAGCCGCCATGTCCGTTGTTTCCGAATACCTATCCGCCGTCACGCCGGGCGAGCCCGTCACTTACCGCAACCTGACCCTGTTCCCGTTGCTCGGCGACGGGCCGGCCGAGCCGGACTACCTGCTGCTCGATGCCGCGTTGGCCGCCGGTCAAGCGCGGGTCACCGAGGTCTCCGATGCGGGCAGCGTGCCGGAGCTGGCGTTCGACAATCACGGCGACCGGTCCGTGTTGCTGCTCGACGGCGAAGAGCTCGTCGGCGCCAAGCAAAACCGCATCCTCAACCTGAGCGTGCTGGCACCGCCCGGCAAGCGGACCGTGATTCCGGTCTCCTGTGTCGAGGCCGGCCGCTGGCAAGCGCTGTCCGCCGAGCTCACCAGCGCGCGGCGCGCCCATTTCGCGGGCGGCCGCGCCCGCAAGGCGGCGCAGGTGAGCGCCTCGCTGCACAGCCAAGGGTCGCCCCGCGGCGACCAATCCGCCGTGTGGGCGGACATCGAGTCGAAGGCCGGCCGCATGGGCGCGAAGTCCGCCACCAGTGCGGCGGCGGCGCTCTACGAGACACATCGGGGCAGCCTCGACGACTATCTCGGCGCGTTCTCCGCGGTCCCGGCCCAGCGGGGCGCGGTGTTCGTGCTGAACGGACGCGTCCTCGGCCTCGACCTGTTCGACAGCCCCGCAACCCTCGACGTCTTGCTGCCGAAGCTGGTCGAGAGCTGCGCGCTCGATGCGCTCGATACGCTCGGCGACGAGCCGGCGGAAACGCCCGAACAAGACGGCCCCGGCATCGTGCAGCGCTTCCTGGCAAGCGTCGGCGCCGCCGACCTGCAGCGTTTTCAGGCCATCGGCGAAGGACAAGACCTGCGAATCTCGCGCCCCGGCCTCTCCGGCGGCGCACTCGTCAAAGACGGGCGCGTCATCCACCTATGCGCCTTCGAGACCGCCGCCCCCGGCGCCGATGACGAAGGCCATCGGCCCCGCGGCAGCCGGATCGTGCGGGTGACGAGACGCGCGCGCGGGCCAAGATAGCGTCATTGGGGCGGATGGGTGATCGGCGTGTGGGGCCGTTGCGCCGATCAAGGGCATTGCATGGTGGCGTTTGCGAGGAGCTGACGGGCGGGCAGATACGTTTGGCGGTGCTAGTCGATAAGGTACTGGATACCGGCGTCTGCGTTGAGATTTTGCACCCAATTCCGCGGGTGCTGCACTGGCGCCGACACCCTAGAAGTGAATCTTTTCGGCCGTATGCCAACTCGATGCATCATCTGATCGAGGCAAATCGCGAACGCGTGAAGGCTCTGGGGGCTCATTACGGCATCAAGCACGTGCGCGAGTTCTGTTCGATGCTACGCCGGTCCGGGCAACGATATCGACCTGCTCCTCTCGCTATAGCGCGGCCGCAGCGGACAAGCATTAGGGGCCCTTCAGATCGGCGTCCAAGCACTCGCCCTACGAAATGCAGATGTTGTCACTTAGGGAAACCCTGATTTATTCCGCCCAAACCAATAGGGCCAGAATGCTATAATCGTTCCGTCCACGACGACCAGCCCACGGAGCCGCCGAGCCATGTCCGAGATGCCCAAGCAGCTGTCCTTTGCCGATGCCGAGTATCAGTCCAAGAAGAAGCAGACGCGCCGCGAGCGCTTCTTGGCCGAGATGGATCGGGTGGTGCCGTGGGCGGAGTTGGTCGGCGAGCTGCGCCCGCACTACTACAAGGAATACGGTCGCGGTCGCGGACGCCCGCCGATTGCCTTGGAGCGCATCCTGCGCATGCTCTGCCTGCAGCAGTGGTTCACGCTCTCCGACGAGGGACTCGAGGACGCGGTCTACAACAGCCAGGCGTTCCGCGCCTTCCTCGGTCTGGACTTGGCGCGCGAGTCGGTACCGGATGCCACTACGGTGCTGAAGTTCCGCCGCCTGCTCGAGAACAAAGGGCTCGGCGAGCGGTTGTTCGAGCGGGTCAACGCGCTGCTGCGCGAGCGCGGGCTTATCCATGCGCCGTCCTCGACCAAGAACGCCGAGAAGGCGCGCGATCCCGAGATGCACCAGACCCGCAAGGGCAATCAGTGTACAACGGCCAAGAAAGCGCACATCGGCGCCGACCTGCATAGCGGCGCGGTGCATAGCCTCTCGTGCACCGCCGCCAACGTCTCCGATATCGCCGAGACCGTCAATCTGCTGCACGGGCGCGAGACGACGGTGTTCGCCGATGCCGGCTACATCGGGGCGGACAAGCGCCCGGAGCTCGAGGACCGCGACCTGCAATGGCAGATCGCCGAGAAGCGCGGCAAGCTCGCGGCGATGGAGGACGGCGAGTTGAAGGAACTGGCCCGCCAGGCCGAACGCCTGAAGGCGCAGACCCGCGCGCGGGTCGAGCATCCGTTTCATGTCGTCAAGAACCTGTTCGGTCATCGCAAGGTGCGCTACCGCGGGCTGAAGAAGAACG